>CAVSAI010000035.1:0-37367 GCA_963725825.1 Candidatus Aminicenantota bacterium | reverse complement strand
GACATCAATGTCGAGCGGGTGGCCGGTCAGCCCTACATCACCGTCCGGCCCGACCGGGCCCGTATCGCTCGCCTCGGCCTCAACGTCGAGGACGTCCAGTCCGTCGTCGAGTCGGCGGTCGGCGGCAAGACGGTGACTCAGATCTATGAAGGCGACAGGTATTTTGACCTCCAGATCCGCTACCCCGAGGCGCGGCGGAACTCCGCCGAGACCATCGGGGCGATACTCGTCCCCACTCCCGGCGGGGCCCGGGTGCCCCTCAGCCAGGTGGCGGACATCGCCATGCTCGAGGGCCCGAGCCAGATCAGCCGCGAATCCGGCCAGCGCCTGATCGGCGTCGAATGCAACATCAGCGGCCGTGACCTGGGCGGCTTCGTCGCCGAGGCCCGCCGCGAGATCGGCCGCGGGGTCGCCCTGCTCGCCGGGCTATTTCCTGACCTGGGGCGGGCAGTTCGAGAACCAGGAGAGGGCCATGCAGCGGCTGGCCATCATCCTGCCCGCGACCATCGGCCTGATCCTGGTGCTGCTCTTCCTGACATTCGGGTCCCTCCGGCTCTCGCTCCTGGTCATCCTCGACCTGCCCTTTGCCCTGATCGGCGGCATCCTGGCCCTCTTCATTTCGGGCCTCTATCTGTCCGTGCCGGCCTCGGTCGGCTTCATCGCCCTGTTCGGCATCGCCGTCCTCAACGGCATCGTCCTTCTCTCCTACATCACCCAGCTGCAGGACGCGGGGTGCCCGGCGGGCGAGGCGATCGTCCGCGGCTGCCTCAACCGCCTGCGCCCGGTCCTGATGACGGCGACGATCACCGTGCTCAGCCTGGTGCCGCTCCTCTTCGCCCAGGGCCCCGGCTCCGAGATCCAGCGGCCGCTGGCCGTCGTCGTCGTCGGCGGCCTGATCTCCTCGACGCTCCTGACGCTGCTGGTGCTGCCGGTGCTGTACAGCTGGTTCGGCAGCGCAAAGCAAGGGCAAAGCCCGAGCAGCTAAGAAGAAGAGGGGGTCAAACCTTAAATCTTACACTTTTTGTCCTTTGCCGGGTCGCTTCACCTCGCCGTTGAGCAAAAAGTATCAGATTTAAGGTTTGACCCCTTCTTTTTCCTATGCTATAAATCGCGTCCATGAAGAGCGTCCTGTTCGCCACGAAGAGCCTCGAGCAGCTGACGCAGGAAGCCTCGTCCGAATCCTCCGGGCTCAAGCGCGTCCTCGGCCCCTGGCACCTCATCTTCCTCGGCGTGGGGGCCATCGTCGGCGCCGGCATCTTCGTCATGACCGGCCACGTCGCCGCCGAGTATGCCGGCCCGGCCGTCACGCTCTCCATCGTGCTCGCCGGCCTGACCTGCGCCTTCGCCGGCCTGTGCTATGCCGAGTTCGCCTCGCTCATCCCCATCGCCGGGAGCGCCTATACCTACGCCTATTCGACCCTGGGCGAGATCTTCGCCTGGATCATCGGCTGGGACCTCATCCTGGAATACTCGCTGGGGGCGACGACGGTGGCCATCGGCTGGTCGGGCTACGTCGTCAGCTTTCTCAAGGGCATCGGCATCGATTTCCCGGCCGCCCTGGCCGACGCGCCATTCGGCTTCGATCCGCGTACCGGCGCTCTGGACGAAGACGGGCGCTCTCATCAACCTGCCCGCCCTCTTGATCATCGCCCTCATCACCTTCGTTCTTGTCCGGGGCATCAAGGAGTCCGCGACGGTCAACTCCGTCATCGTCTTCCTGAAGATCAGCATCATCCTCATCTTCATCGGGGCGGGCCTCTTCTTCATCAAGCCGGATCTCTGGAAGCCCTTCATCCCCCCCAACCAGGGGCAATCCGGCTTCTTCGGCTGGAGCGGCATCCTTCGCGGGGCGGGGGTGATGTTCTTCGCCTATCTCGGATTCGACGCCGTCTCGACGGCCGCCCAGGAGGCCAAGAACCCGAAGCGCGACATGCCCATCGGCATCCTCGGTTCCCTCTTCGCCTGCACGGCCATCTACATCGTCTTTTCCCTGGTCCTCACGGGTGTCGTCCCTTACACCCAGCTCAACGTCACCGCCCCCGTGGCCGTGGCCATCGACGCCATGCGGCTCTTCTGGCTCTCGCCCCTCATCAAGATCGCCGCCATCATCGGCCTCATGTCGGTGATGATGGTCCAGCTCATGGGCCAGCCGCGGATCTTCTACACCATGGCCAAGGACGGCCTCCTGCCGGCGGCGGCGGCCCGCGTCCATCCGAAGTACGGCACGCCGCACGTCACCACGATCATCACCGGGATCTTCGTCGGCATCGCCGCCTCGCTCCTGCCCATGGGCATTGTCGGCGAGCTCGTCAGCATCGGGACGCTCTTCGCCTTCGCCATCGTCTGCGGCGGCGTCCTCGTGCTCCGCTACACCCGCCCGGACATTCCCCGGCCGTTCAAGACCCCTCTCGTCCCCTTCATTCCCATCATGGGCATCCTGTCCTGTCTCTGGCTGATGCGCAGCCTGGCCAGGGACACCTGGATACGCCTCCTTGTCTGGATGGCGATCGGGCTGGCCATCTATTTCGCCTACGGCATCCGCAAGAGCAAGCTCAGGAGAAGGTCATGAGCGACTTCAAGCGCGAGATGTCCCTTTTCGACGCCATGATGATCGTCATGGGGGCGATGATCGGCTCGGGCATCTTCATCGTCAGCGCCGACATCGCCCGCACCGTCGGCTCGCCCGGCCTCCTGCTCCTCGTCTGGCTCATCACGGGCGTCGTCACGGTCATCGGCGCCCTGAGCTACGGCGAGCTGGCCGGGATGATGCCCCACGCGGGCGGGCTCTACGTCTACCTGCGCGAAGCCTACAGCCCTCTCATCGGCTTCCTCTACGGCTGGACGACCTTCCTCGTCATCCAGACCGGGACGATCGCCGCGGTCGGCGTCGCCTTCGCCAAGTTCACCGGCCTCATCATCCCCTGGTTCAGCGAGAAGCACATCCTCTGGACGGTCCTGGGGCTGAAGATCTCGGCCGCCCAGCTTCTGGCCATCGCCAGCATCGTCGTCCTGACCGCCCTCAACATGCGCGGCCTGCGGACGGGAAAGACGATCCAGGGCTTCTTCACCGTGACCAAGACCGTCGCGCTGTCCGGGCTCATCCTGCTCGGCTTCATCGTCGGGGCCAACGCCGCGGCCATCAAGGCCAATCTGGCCGTCTTCTGGAAGGCCAGCTGGACCCACATGGCCGGCGGCCAGATCGCCTCCGTCGAGCCCCTGTCGGGGATCATGATCCTGGCGGCCATCGGAGCGGCCATGGTCGGCTCGCTCTTCGCCTCGGACGCCTGGTACACCGTGACCTACATTGCCGGAGAGGTCAAGAACCCCAAGCGGAACATCCCTCTGAGCCTGGTTCTCGGGGCCGGGATCGTCATCCTTCTCTATTTCCTGGCCAACGTGGCTTACGTCGTCACGCTGCCCGTCCATGGAAGCCCCGAGGCGGCCGACGTCATCGGCCGGGGCGTCCAGTTCGCCCAGTTCGACCGGGTCGGGACAGCCGCTGCCGAGATGATCTTCGGACCCGCGGCGGCCGTCATCATGGCCGTCCTGATCATGATCTCGACCTTCGGCTGCAACAACGGCCTCATCCTGTCCGGCGCCCGCGTCTATTACGCCATGGCCAAGGACGGGCTGTTCTTCAAATCGACAGGCACGCTCAACCGCAGATCGGTTCCGGGCACGGCCCTGGTCGTCCAATGCGTCTGGGCCTCGCTCCTCTGCCTGAGCGGGACCTACAGCGAGCTCCTGGACTACGTCATCTTCGCGGTGCTCGTCTTTTTCGTCCTGATCGTCTCGGGCATCTTCATCCTGCGCAAGAAGCACCCCGATTGGGAGAGGCCCTACAAGGCCTGGGGCTATCCGGTCGTGCCCGCGCTCTATGTCCTCGTCGCCGCGGCCATCGCGGTCGACCTGCTCATCTTCAAAGCGAAGTACACCGTCCCCGGTTTGGTCATCGTCCTTCTGGGCATCCCGGTTTACCTCGTGAGGAAGCGGTTCGCCCGGCCTTCGACCGATGCGGCGGCGAAAGGCTGACGCTATTTCTTGCGTTCGGCCGCCAGAACGCCGGCGATCATGTATTCGTTCGGGGTGAACTCCTGGACCCACACCCGGATCGATTCGAGCGGGGCGCCGATCGAATCGTGCACCGCCGCGGTGACCGCCGTGAGCAGGGCCTTCTTCTGCGCGTCCGTACGGCCTTCGAGCAGGTGGATCTCGACGAGTGGCATGGCGTCTCCTTTCGCCCCCATTCTACCCCGTCCGATTGACTTTGCGAGAGCCTTTTGATAAACAGATAGCTTGGAAAAACGCCCATGATCATCAAGACCCGCGAGATCGGCAGCATCGCCGTCTTTGACATCGAGGGGGAGATCCGCCGCACCGACACTCCCCAGGAGACCCTTCACAGCCTGGTCGAGGCCCAGCTCAACCGCGGCCGGAGGAACGTCCTGCTCAACCTTGCCGGCGTCGAGTTCATCGACAGCTTCGGCGTGGGCCAGATCCTGGCCAGCTACATCTCGACCCAGAACCTCGGCGGCAAGCTCAAGCTCTGCCGGATCTCCCACAAGCTTCTCCTGATCTTCCAGATCACCATGCTGCACAAGGTCCTCGAGATCCACGAGGATTGCGACAAGGCCTTGGAGAGCTTTGGCACGTCCTGAGCTCCCTGGGGCTGAGGGGGAGGCGAGTGGCCGACGGGCGGCTCGATAGATTCCTGAAGAGATTCGGCGACGTCCGGGGCCGCGAGGCCCGGGCCGCCCTGTCCCTCACGGCGCTCTTTTTCCTGATCACCGCCGCCTTCTACATCATCAAGCCGGTCAAGGAGAGCTTCCTGATCGGCTTCGCCAGGCCCGGCTGGTGGCCGTACGCCGACCTGGCCACGGCCCTGCTCATCGGTTTTGTCGTCGCCCTCAACGCCCGGCTCCTCGACCGCCTGCCCCGGCGGACCTACCTGACGGCCTCGCTCCTGTTCTTCATCGCCAGTCTCTTCGTCTTCTGGTACGTCTTCGAGCTGAAGATGAAAGGGCTGGTCGCCTCGCCCGTGGCCGACCCGTCCGGGTTCGCCTTCCTTCTCCGGGCCCAGCAGATCATCGGAGATCATTTCGCCGTCGTGGTGATCGCCTTCTGCTTCTGGTCCGACATCTTCATCTCCATGTGCGTGACCCAGTTCTGGATATCGGTCAACGACGTTTTCGACCCTCACCAGGCGAAAAGGCTGGTCGGGCTGTTCGTGACCGGGGGTCTCTTCGGGGGGATCGCCGGCTCCGGCGCCGCCGCGCTGGTCACCTTCGTCCGGGTCATCAAGCCCGAGGACCTGCTCCTCGTCTGCCCCGCGCTTCTCGTCCTCGCTCTCGTGACGGTCAACGTCGTCTACGCAGGGCAGCGCAAGATCGACGCCTCCGCCGGGGACGGCCGGATCGCGCCGGCCTCAAAGGTCGGATATCTGGAGAGCTTCCGGACCGTTCGGAAGAACCGCTATCTTCTTCTGCTGGCCTCGATGCTGGGCGCGGCCATGGTCGCGGGCTCCCTCATCAACTATCAGTTCAAGACCGTGGTCAAGAGCGCCTTCGATACCGATCAGGCGCGGACCTCGTCGATCGCGGTCTTCTTTCTGGTCATTTTGGTCGTTTCGACGGTCTTCCACCTTCTCACCACCGGCCGCGTGCTCAAATCCTACGGCATCCGCTGGGCCATCTCTCTCGCGCCGGCCGTCCTGCTCATCGGGTCCGCGGCCGTTTTCCTCATTCCCGCCGGCGCCATGCTGGCCTGGGCCTGGGCGGTCAGAGGGAGCGACAAGACCTTCGACAACACTCTCAGCCAGTCCGTTCGCGAGCTCCTCTACATCCCGGTCGCTCCTGAGGTCAAGTACCGGGCCAAGATCTTCATCGATATGTTCGTCAACAAGTTCGCCACCGGCCTCGGCGCGGCCCTCTTCCTGGCCCTCTTCCATGCCCGCAGCTTCGCCTACCGGGTCGACCAGCCCCTGGCCATCATCCGCGAGATCGGCTTCGCGGTCCTGTTCTTCGTCCTCCTCTGGTCCGTCCTGACCCGGCTCGTCTTCCGGGAATACCCGGCCGTCCTGAAGAAAGACCTCGGACGGCTCTGGATGGACGGCCAGCAGGTCGTTGACAAGCACATCGACGAAAAGCTCGTCCGCGAGGTCTTCGAGGCCATCCAGAGCCGCGAGCGCAGCACGACCCTCTACTACATGAACGTCTTCAACCTCGTCCGGACGAACAGCCTGACCCCCGAGCTCAAGGAGCTTCTCGGCATCAAGAGGGACGAGCTGAAGGCCCGGGCCATGGATTCCCTGCTCGACGTCGGCGGCGGCGTCTTCTACCCGGGTCTCGAGGAGGCCATCACCGACACGGCGTTCCAGAAGGAGATCGACCTCATCTACCTTCTGCCTTCTTATCAGAAGATCATGGACGAGCGGCTCGGCGCGATCGCGGCTTCGGCTTCCGAGCTCGACCGGATCGAAGCCGCCAACAGCATCTGCCGGATGGTGCCGAGCCCGTCGACGCTCGACGCCCTGTCCCGCCTTCTCCAAGACCCCTCGCCCGAAGTCGCCCTCTATGCCCTGAACAGCGCCGCCGTCCATCGGCGCCCCGAACACGTCCCGCTCATCCTGCGCCTTCTGGCCAATCCCATGACGACGGCCGAAGCCCAGGCGGCCCTGGCCTCGTACGGGCCCGGCATCGAGAGCCTTCTCGGCTCGGCCCTCGGATCGGCCGTCGAGCCCCTGGAGGTCCGCCGGGCCATCCCGGAGATCCTGGCCCGGATCGGGAGCCAGAAGGCGGCCGACATCCTGGTCGGGGAGCTCGCCCGCCGCAACGATGACCTGGAGCCGGCGCTTGTCGACGCGCTCTATAAGATCCGGACCGATCGGCGCCAGGTCCGGTTCCGCGAGAGGGACCTCCGGCCGGAGCTCCACGTCCTGATCCGCAAGGCCTGCGACGTCGTCCTCGATCCGCCCGGCTCTCCCGGCGCGCTCAAGGCCCAGCTGGACATCCGGATCAAGCGCGTCTTCGACCTGCTGACGCTGATGTACCCCCGCGAGGACGTCGTCAACGACTATCAGAACATCCTCCAGGGCACCCCCCGGTCGGTCGACTACGCCCTGGAACACCTCGACAACCTCCTCGACCGGGAGGACAAGGAGCTTCTCTCCCCGCTCATCGAGGACCTCCCCGCCGGGGAGCGGGCCGTGCGTCTGAGGAAGGCGCTGAAGTTGAAATGATGGGGGGCCTCATCTAGAATGAAGGCGGAAAGCATGCCCATGGCCAATCTCTATATCTACCCGAAGACCGGCGAACCCTCGATGTTCCCCCTGGCCGGGAGCCGGGTGACCATCGGACGGGCCTCGGCCAACGACATCGTCCTGTCCGACCAGTTCAGCTCCAGCTGCCATGCCGTCGTCGTCCCGACCGAGCGCGGCTACGCGCTCGTCGACCAGGGCAGCAAGAACGGGAGCTTCGTCAACGGCCGGCGCGTCAGCGGCGAGATCGACCTGGCCCGCGGCGACGAGATCCTCATCGGTTCGACCCGGTTCTACTTCGACCGGGATTACCTGCCCTCCGTCGAGACGGTCGAAGGCACGACCTTCACCCACAGCTCGAATACGATCATCCAGGTCAAGGACCTTCTCAAGAAGCCCGCGGCCTCGGGCGTGATCGTCAAGACGCCGGGCGGCGGGCTCGACCTCGAGCGCTTCCAGCAGGACCAAAAGATCATCGCGGTCGTGGCCGAGGTCAGCCAGGCCCTGATCTATCATATGCCCCTGGACAAGCTCCTCGAGCACGTCATGGACGTCCTCCTCCAGCACCTGCCCATGGACCGGGGCGTCCTGATGATCAAGAACGAGGCCACCCAGGCCCTCGAGCCCAAAGTCGTCCGGGTCCAGAACGCGGCCCTGCGCACCCAGAGCATCTTCGTCAGCCAGACGATCGTCAGGACGGCCCTTGAGCGCAACTCCGCCATCCTCATCTCGGACATCCAGGCCGACGAAGGGCTGCGGGCCCAGGTCAGCGTCGTCCAGGCCCAGATCCACTCGGCCATGTGCGTGCCGCTCTGGAACAACCAGGACATCATCGGCCTCATCTACTGCGACCGGGCTTCGCTCCTCGAACAGTTCACGGAAGACGACCTCCGCCTCCTGACCCTTCTGGCCAACCTGGCCGCCGTGAAGATCGAGAACGCCCGTCTCTACGAAGTGTCCCTAAGGAACGCCCAGATCGAGCGGGAGATGGCCCTGGCCGTCCAGATCCAGAAGAACTTCCTGCCCCGGGCCGACCCGGATTTCGCGCCCTACGAGATCAGCGGCAGCGCCCGGGCCTGCCGCCGCGTCGGCGGGGACTACTTCGATTACATCGCCGTCGACCCGAACCGCCTGGCCATCGTCATCGCCGATGTCTCGGGCGTCGGGGTCAGCGCCTCGCTGCTCATGGCCTCGCTGCGCGGGGCCCTGCACGAGAAGTTCCCCGGGTCCGTCGACCTCGGAGACCTCGCGGCCAAGCTCAACGACTTTGTCTACACGAGCTCGGACAGCCACCTGTTCATCTCCTTCTTCCTGGCCATCATCGACCGGCGCACGGACGAGGCGGCCTATATCAACGCCGGTCACAACCCGCCCGTCCTCCAGCCGCGGGAGGGGCCGGCCCGGCTCCTCGACAGCACGGGGCTCTGCCTGGGGATGTTCCCGGATCAAGCCTATGACGAGCGAAAGGTCGTTTTCGGCCCCGGCGACCTCCTCTGCCTCTACACCGACGGGATCGTGGAGAGCCGGAAGGGCGAGCACGAGGAGTACGGGGACGAGCGCCTGGCCGAACGGCTCCGGGACCTCGGTTCGCTTCCGGCCCGGACGATCAGGGACAAGATCTTCGAGGACGTCTTCGCCTTCAGCGGCTGTGCGGAAGCGGGCGACGACATGACGCTCGTCGTCATCAAGAGGAATCCGTGAGGGCCCGGACCTCGGAGCAGGCCGTGCCCGTAGTGCCGGATCAGAGAGAGCTCCGCGTCACGGCCAACCTCAGTGAGATCGACCGTGTCCGCGGCTTCCTCCGGGAGGCCATCGCCGACCTGCCGTTCGACGAGGAGGACCGGCTCAAGATCGAGCTGGCGCTTCACGAGATCTGCGTCAATATCGCCCGCTACGCCTATCCGCGGGGGCGCAAGGGCGAGATGGTCGTGCGCATCTGGCGGGACGTCGGCTCGCTGTTCATCGAGGTCAGGGACAAGGGCATCCCTTTCAACCCGGTCAGGAAGAAGAACCCCGATCTCATGGTCAAGCTCCGCCGCGGCATCCCCGGCGGATTGGGCGTCTACTTTTTCAAGACGCTGATGGACGGCCTGTCCTATCGGCGGGCGGGGGATCAAAACATCCTGACCGTCCGCAAGGCCATCTGATCAATAGAAGACCTTTTTCTCCCCGTTGACCTTGACCAGCCGGCTGATCTCCGCCAGCACGAGGTCCCGCCTGACGAGAACGGCGCGGATCTCCTCGTCCGTGAGGTACGGGCCGACGGCCGCTTTGATCGTCTCGAAATCGAGGGCCGCGACCTTATCGACGACGGCCCGGGGCAGCTCGCTCATGAGCATCGGCCCCTCGGCGTTCTTGGCCGAATAAAGGAGGATCTTGACGAACTTGCCCGACGTCCGGAAGGACCGGGAGTGATCGATGAGGACCATCCGCCAGTCGGGCGTGATCAGGATCTGATTCTTGTGGCGGTCCTCGTTGGCGATGAGATTGTCGAAGAGACGCTGGAGATAGGTGGCCCGGTTCCAACCGAAGACCTTGGCCGGGGGCGTCTTGATCCCTTTCTCGTCCCGTTCCCTGAGCGACATGGAGTCGTCGATCCAGTACTGGCAGGAGCCGCGATCGCCGCGGAACCGGAGCTCGACCGTCGGCGGAACGAGGCCCAGGCCGATCAGCTTGTCGAGGCGGTAGGCCGCGATCTCGTAGGCCCAGCCTTCCCAGTATCCGCCCATGCGGCCCTGAGCGTTCTTCCACAGGCCCCGATGCGTGATGTCGCCCAGCTTGAGGGTCAGCACCCAGGGGGAGGTCACCGCCTCTGGCCCGGTCAGCTGCTCGCTCCCCACGATCTCGGCGGTCTCGAGAAATCTTTCCCACCGCTCACGCTGGGCCAGCTCGTCGGGGAGGAACTGGAGCGTGGAGAACTCTTCCGCCGGCCCGGCCGTCGTCTTGCCTTCGGGGGCCCCCGGGTCGGCGCAAGCCAGCATGGGCCCAGGCAGGGCCAGGACGAGCGCCAGGGCCGCGAAGAGGAGCTTCTTTTTCAATAGAGCACTGCCGCTTCGCCCTGCTCTTTGACCATATCGGAGATCTCCCGGAGGAGCAGGTCGCGCCGGACCAGTACGGCCTTGATCTCCGCGTCGGTGAGGGTCGATCCGACCGCGGCCCGGATGTTCTCAAAGGTCAGGGTCTTGATATGATCGACGAACCAGCGGGGCAGGCGCCGGAAGAGGAAGGGCTGGCCCGCGGCGCTGGTCTTGATGCCGTCGCGGCCGAACATCAGCCGCTGTGAGAATTCGCCGTCGGAGCGGAAGGCCCGGGAATGGTCGAAGAGGATCGTCCGCCAATCTTCGGTGTACAGGACGTTCTGCTGGGTCCGGTCCTCGTTGGCGATGAGGCTGTCCCAGGCCCGGGCCAGCCATTTCATCTTCTCGGTGCGGTCCAGGGCCTCCTCGGGCATGCGGATGCCGTTCTCCATGACCTTGAGAAGGCTGCGCGTGTTGTCGGCCCACAGGACGAGGGCGCCCGGCTTGCCCTGGAAATCGCGCTCGACGGCCGGGGGGACCATATTCAGCCCGAGGAGCTTGTCCATGCGGTAGGCCGCGATCTCGTACTGCCAGCCTTCGAGGTAGCCGAACTGCATGCCCTTGGGGTTCTTCCAGGCGGCCTTGAGCTCGACCCCGTCCTTCCTGAGATAGAGCTTATACGGCTTGGTCACGCCCTCGCCGATCTCCTCAGAACGGACGATCTCGGCCGTCCGAAGGAACTCCTCCCGGGCGGGTCTTTGGGCGATCTCTTCAGGCAGGAACTGGCACCAAGCGGCGAGAGGTCCCGCCGCGGTCGCCAGGGCCAAGGACACGAGAACGGCGAAGCGCTTCATGACTCCTCCCCGATAACCACGCAGCCCCAGACGATCATAGCCTCCAGGCCGGCCGATTTCAAGGCCCCGCGACGGCCCCCGGGGCGGCGGGCGAGTCCAGCGCGGCCTTTCGCTTTTTGTAGGCGGTGATGATCTTCAGGCAGATGGCCAGGAGGACGATGACCACGACGACATTGAGAAGCGCGTAGCGCTCGATCCGGAGCCCCAGGAGCTCGACGCCGACGAGGACCGCCACCGCCGAGATCGTGTCGCCGCCCCGGACAAAGAAGGTGTCGATCGCCGCCTTGGCCTTATACTTTTCCTCGCGATTCGTAACCAGGAAGAGCGCGGCTTTGGTCGTGTTCTGGAGCGAGTAGTCCGTGCCGTTTTCGAGCGCCTTGACCCACCGGACGAGGACCAGGACCGCGCCGAACGAGATCAGCGCGTACCCTCCCAGGGCCAGGAGCGGCAGGAAGAGGAGGGCCCCCCCGATCCCGACCCACTTGAAGATCCTGGACACGAAGACGAGCTGTATGACCAGGGCGATGAGGTTCGTCAGGAACTGGTAGTCCATGAAGGTGTTGTGGATGGCCTTGCTTTCCGTTTGCCGCGGCAGGGAGGGGGACACGGCGGGCAGGGCCTCTCCGGATCGGGCCTCCGCGGCCTCCGTGCTCTCGATCGATTGATTGACCGCCACGGTGGTGATGATGAATTCCCCGGTCGCGTTGACGAAATTGTAGAGACCGATCATCAGCGCGATGAGAAGGAGGTAGCGGCTCTTGAAGACGAGCCGGAAACCTCCCCCGGCCTTGAGGGGCTGCTCCTGGACCCGGGCCTTCTCGGCCGCCCCGGTCAGGCCCTTTTCCCTGTCCTCGCGGGTCTTCCGGACGTCCCTGCGGTGGATCGTCCGGGCCAGGACGATGCACAGGGAGAGCACCAGCCCGGCGATGAGCATGAGCTTGAATTCCCAGTTGCCTCCCAGGAGGTCCCTGAGCTTCTTCATGAAGGGCAGGGTCGCGACCAGGCCCCCCAGCGTCGCGCCCAGGGCGACGAGCGGAAAGGTCCGCTTGCCGACGTCATCGGAATAGAGGTCGTTGGCGAACCCCCAGAACTGGGCGATGACGAAGTAGTTGAAGATCCCGATCCAGACGAAGAACAGGATGCCCATGGGCTTGACGGCCATGCCGCCCCTGTGGAGGAAATAAAAGACGACGAGATTGGAGATGAAGAACGAGGTCGTCCAGGTGATGAGGACATGGCGGGGGACCTTGGAGGCGAGGCGGCTGAAGGCCTTGACGACGAAGACGAACAGGACCGCCTGCGCGCCGCTCAGGCAGCTCTTGACGACGGCGGAGTCCTTGTCGACGAGCAGGAGGGATTCGCGCAGCGGCTTGAGGATGTAGTAGGCGAGAAGGAGAAGGAAGACGTTCAAGGCGAGGAGGAGGGCCTTGGGCGCCTCGCCGGGCCGGATGTCGGCGAAGAGCCTCAGGACCCTATAGCCGAGGTTGTGCCGGGGCCCTGCCCCAGCCGCCGAAAGGTCGGGCATTGTTCCCCTCTTCCGTCCGCTCAGAATAGGACGTTCGCCTCGCCGAGGCTCTTGATCATCATCCTGATCCGCCGGACGATGAGGCTCCGGCGCGTGTTGAGCGCGGCGATCTCGCCTTCGGAGAGGTATCGGCCCAAGTAGCCGGCGACCGTCTCGTCGTCCCAGGCGAGGAGCCTCCGGTAGAGAAGCTGCGAGCACCTGCGGATGATGCAGCCCGGGGCATCCCCCGTGTTCGGGGCGAAGGCCTCGGAGAAGTCGACCCGGAAGACGCTAGAGTCCGAAAGGCTGACCAGCGTGTCCTTTTCGCTGCGACAATCGTCGAAGACGAGGGCCTGGAAAACGACGAGATCGGCCAAGGCCCGCTCGAAGGCCTCCGGGTCCGCGGGCGTGATCTTCCGTTCGCGAAGATCGGGGATCGACCTGGCATTTTCGACGAACGCCTGCAGCGCGCCGGGCATGTTCTCGACGGGCCGCTCGACGATCGGCGGGACATAGGTGAGGCCGAGGTACCGGCTCAGCGCGTAGGCGGCCAGATCGTACCTGTAGCTGTCGGCGAGCGGATCGGGTCTCCGGCGGTCGATGTACCTGAACAACGCGGGAAGGACCGTGCCATCCGATTGCAGGTCGATCTTCCAGGCGTCCGTCCGGCCGCCCGGCCCGGGGCCGCGGCCGACGACGGCGGCCGTCCGGAGGAACGTCTCCATCTCCTTGGGGGTCAGGGGTTTCGGCGGCGGCCGCTTGATGCCGCTGCGGGCGGCCACCTCTTCGGTCTCGCCCCAGACCTCGAATTGGCCGTGGTCATAGATGAGAGCCGAAGGGACGCCGTTATAGCTCCCGGAGATGCCGGTGTCCATGATCCAGATCTTGTCGTGGAACCGGGCGACGAGGGCCTTGGTGACGACCGGGCTCGCGCCGCCGGGGTAGCTGAAGTAATTGTGGCCGACGACCATGGCCCGGGCGCCGAGGTTGGCCAGCGTCCGGTCGATCTCTCCCTCGGCCGAGGCCTCGTTCTTCGTGGCCAGCCCCCTGAACCAGAGCGGGCTGTTGGGGTCGTAGACGAGCCGGGGATGGAACGGCTTGGCGAACCGCTGGGGGTTGCGCATGCGCCCCTGGAAGAACTCGAGCTCCTGACGCAGGACCTGGTTGATCTCCCTGAGGGGCCATTTGGAGAGGCTCTCGCTGATGCCGCCGTGGACGTAGACGATGTCATTGATCTTGATGACCGCATTCTGCTTGACGAGCCAGTTCCCGTAGACGTCGTTGAAACCCAGGACGTAGGCGCGCACGGCCTTCGGATCCTTGGCCGCCTCGATCTTTCGCCAATAGGACGCATAGCCCTCGTTCGTGTGGATGTCCAGGCCCTCCATCTCGGCCTGCTTCCTCTCCTCGGGCGGGAGCGTCTTGACGTATTCGGCGTCCTTGTCCCTGCGGTAATCCTCGCGCATGAACGCGACGAACTGCTCGACCGTGACATAGCCCGGATAGTCGAGGGCGATGCCCGTGATGTTCATCTCTTCGTGGTTGCCGAGAAGCATGTGGACCATGCCGCCGGCGGCCTCCGCTTCCTTTTCGAGGCGCTTGAGGAGATCGAGGATCTCCTTGGCCCGGGGGCCCCGGTCGAGGACGTCGCCAAGCTGGACGAGGTGGGCCTTGCCGCCGATCCAATGGAGGTCCGCGTCGACGAGGCGGACCTGAGGGTGGGCGAGGATGAAGGTGAAGCGGTCGTAGTCGCCGTGGAGGTCGGCGACGGCTATCACGCGTTCGACGCCTGACCACTCGTAGGGGATGTCGGCGGCGGGGGAGAGGCGGGCGGAGATCACGAAGGCCAGCAGCAGGAGTAGCGAGGCGAGCCTCCGGCGGCCTTTTTGACAGGTCGGCATTTGCGTCTCTTTCCCTATATAGCCGTTTCCCGGGGACGAATCAAGGGCCGTCCCCGAATTGACTCGCCGGCGCCGGTGCTGTTATCCTGAAAGGGCGGACGAATCCGGAGGGAAAGGATTGATCACCATGAACGGAGGAGCGCGCTTCGCGACGATCGTGACACGGAGGAGGGCCTTGGCCGTCTCGGCGTCCCTCGGCCTCGCCCTGGCCATGGGCCTGCTCCTCGCGGGGTGCGCCGGGCCGAAGCGGCCCGAGGCCCCGGCGCGGACGGCCGCCGCCCGGGTCAAGCTCGGCGTCGAGGTCTTTCTCGAAAAGCACCTCGATCTCGTCAAGGGCAAGCGGGTCGGCCTGATCACCAATCCCACCGGCACGGACGCGAGCCTGCGGACGACGATCGACCTGTTCCGCTCGAACCCGGGGATCGACCTCGTGGCCCTCTACGGCCCGGAGCACGGAGTCAGGGGAAACGCCCAGGCGGGCGAATACGTGCCGTTCTATTATGACGAAAAGTTCAAGCTCCCCGTGTTCAGCCTGTACGGGCAGTCCTTCAAGCCCGAGCCGGGGATGCTCAAGAACATCGACGAGTACATGCGCTCGTTCGACACCCAGCAGACGGGCAAGGTGCCAGAGGCTGGCATGGTCAAGGGGATCGACGTCCTCGTCTTCGACATCCAGGATGTCGGGACCCGCGTCTACACCTACATCGCGACGATGGCCAACGCCATGCAGGCCGCGGCGGAGAGCGGCATCGACTTCGTCGTCCTCGACAGGCCCGCCCCCATCGGCGGCACGGACATGGAGGGGGCCGTCCTCGAGTACCCCGAGCTCAGTTCGTTCATCGGGCTGTTTCCGATCCCGCTGAGGTTCGGCATGACCGTGGGTGAGCTGGCCCGGCTTTTCAACGACAAGTTCCTGGCCCGCGCGGCCAGGCTGACGGTCATCCCCATGGAAGGATGGACGCGGACGATGTGGTTCGACGAGACCGGGCTGCCGTGGGTCATTCCCTCGCCCAATATGCCCACGCTCGACACGGCGACGGTCTACCCCGGGCTCGTGGCCCTCGAAGGGACGAACATGTCCGAGGGCCGAGGCACGACCCGGCCGTTCGAGTTCTTCGGGGCGCCGTGGATCGACGGCAACGAGCTGGCGGCCAAGCTGAATGGCCTGGCCCTGCCGGGGGCGCGCTTCCGGGAGGCCTGGTTCACGCCGTCCTTTTCCAAATTCCAGGGGGAGCTCTGCGGCGGCTGTCAGCTCCACGTGACCGACCGGGCGTCCTTCCGCTCCGTCGCCGCGATCCTCCACATCATCAAGACCGTCAGGGAGATGTATCCGGACAAGTTCGCCTTCCACGCCGAGTACTTCGACAAGGTCATGGGCACGGCGTCGGTCCGCAAGGCCCTCGAGGCGGGGACCGATGTGGCCACGATCCTGGCCAACATCCAGCCCGGCCTCGACGCCTTCGCCGCTTTGCGCAAGGCGTATTTGCTTTATTAATGATAAAATAGATTTCCCTTTTCGGGACGATCATCCGGCAAGGAGAATGACGCGATGGCGACGAAGACTCCCCGCTACGCTCTGGGCAATCCCGTTTCGCTTCTCCTCGACAAGCCCGCGTCGGAGTTCACCCGGGCCGACATCCTCAAGGTCATCGAGGGGAGACAGATCGAACGGATCACATTCCACTATACGGCCATCGACGGCAAGCTCAAGGAGCTGACCGTCCCCGCCGCCGACCGCTATCACCTGGAGTCCGTCCTGGCCGAAGGCGAGCGCGTCGACGGCTCGTCGCTCTTCAAGGGCATGGTCGACATGTCCCTCTCCGACCTCTACGTCGTCCCCAAGTACAGCTCGGCCTTCTTCAATCCCTTCGACGAGGGCAGCCTGGACCTTATCTGCCGCTATCTGACGAAGGAGGGGACCCCGGCGCCGTTCACTCCGGACAGCATCCTGGCCCGCGCGGCGGCCCTTTTCCGCAAGTCGTCCGGGCTCGAGCTCAACGCGCTCGGCGAGCTCGAGTTCTTCCTTCTGACGTCGCCGGCCGACCGCTCCTATCCGGTCGAGGCCCACCGCGGCTATCACGGCTCGGCGCCCTTCTCCAAGAGCGGCCCGATCCTGCACGAGATGATCGGCCACATCACCCGGGTGACCGGGGCCGTCAAGTATGCCCACTGCGAGAACGGTTTCATCGACTGCGTCCGGAGCAACGTCCCGGAGATCGCCGGGCGCCTGGCCGAGCAGCTCGAGATCGAATACCTGCCCCGCCCGATCGAGGACATGGCCGACGACCTCGTCCTCGGCCGCTGGATCATTCGCAACACCGCCTTCCGCCACGGGGCCGTGGCCACCTTCACCCCCAAGCTCGAGGAGGGCGTCGCCGGCAACGGCCTGCACTTCCATCTGGAGCTGGCCAAGAACGGCCGGAGCGCCATGCGCGGCGAGGACGGCAAGCTCTCAGTCGAGGCCCGCAAGCTCATCGGCGGACTCTGCGAATATGCCGATTCCCTGACGGCCTTCGGCAACACCGTCTCCTCGGCTTATCTCCGCCTCGTCCCGAACCAGGAAGCCCCGACCCGGATCTGCTGGAGCGACCTCAACCGCAGCGCCCTCATCCGCGTTCCCCTCGGCTGGGGCAACGTCGTCGGCCTGGGCCGTCGCGTCAATCCCGCGGACACGGCCGAGTTCGTCGACGAGCGCGGTGGGCGCCAGACGGTCGAGATCCGCAGCCCCGACGGCAGCGCCATGATCCACCTGGCCCTGGCGGGGATCGCCATGGCCGCCAACTGGGCCTTCCGCAGCGACCTGACGCTGTTCAAGGACTACGGCCCCCTCGAGCTGGCCGACAACCTCTACGTCAAGGGCAACATCTTCGCCGACAAGGACCTCCTCAAGCGCCTGCCGGCCCTGCCGGCGAGCTGCGTCGAATCGAGCCGCGTCCTCCTCCAGAAACGGGGCCTTTACGAGCGCGACGGCGTCTTCCCGCCGAGCGTCATCGACTACACGGCCGCGATGCTCCAGGCCGAGAACGACGAGTTCATGAACAAGAAGCTCTCGGACCTTCCGGCCCACCAGCGCCTCCATGAGATCCGCCAGATCATGCACAAGGACCTGCACAAGAATTGACCCGAGACGCGATGACCTCCCGGGAGCGTTGGCTGGCCCTCTTCGCCCGCCAGAAGCCCGACCGCGTGCCGACCGACTACTGGGCCACCCCCGAAGCGGACCGCAAGATCATGCGTCACCTCGGCTGCCGGACCCGGCGCCAGATGCTCGACAAGCTCCACGTCGACTATGAGGTCTCCCTCCGTCCCGCCTATGTCGGTCCGCGCCTGCCCCGCATGCAGGACGAGTTCGGCCGCCGCTTCCGGAGCGTCGACTACGGGCCGGGCGCCTACCGCGAATGCATCCATTTTCCGCTGGCCGGTTTCAACTCCGTCCCGGAGATCGAGAAGAATTATGTCTGGCCCTCGGCCGACTGGTGGGACTTCAGCGACATCCCCCGCCAGGCCAGCCGTAACGACACCCACCCCATCCGAGGCGGCGGCTCCGAACCCTTTCTGATCTACAAAGAGCTCCGCGGCATGGAGCAGGCCTTCGTCGACCTCGTCGAGAACCCCGAGATCGTCCATTACTGCCTGGACAAGCTCTTCGGCCTGGCCTATGAGTGCGCCGTCCGGATCTACGAGGCCGCCCCGGGCCGGGTCGATATCTCCTACATCGCCGAGGACATGGGCGGCCAGAGAGACCTGATGATCTCGGTCCGCCACATCCGCGAGTTCCTCCTGCCGGGGATGAAGCGGATGATCGATCTCGCCCACCAGGCCGGCGCCCACGCCTTCCATCACAACGACGGCAGCTGCTGGCGCATCATCCCCGACATGATCGGCCTCGGCATCGATCTTCTCAACCCGCTTCAATGGCGCTGTCCCGGCATGGAGCGCAAGCGGCTCAAGTCGGAGTTCGGCCCGCACGTCGTCCTCCACGGCGGCATGGACAACCAGTACACCCTGCCGTTCGGGACGGTCGACGATGTCCGGCGCGAAGTCGAGGACAACCTCGCGATCCTGGGTGCGAACGGCGGCTATATCCTGGCGCCGTGCCACAACATCCAGGCGATGACGCCGGTCGAGAACGTTCTGGCGATGTACGAAACCGCCTTCGCTCTCGGCCATTCATAAAAACGCCGGGCATCTACGAGGAGAGGCTCTTCCGGCGGGCCTCGAAATCGGGCACCAGTCTTTTCCACAGATCGTTGAAGCGCGCCTGGAGATCCGCGTAGAGGCCGGCATTCTTCGGGTCCGGCTCGGCGGCCAGACCGGCCTTGGCCACCCATTTCGCGGCGATAGCCCCGATGTCCGTCTTCTCACCTTCGGCCAGGCGCCGGTTCCAGACCGCTTGGAGGGCCGCTCCGTACGCCGCGGCCTCGGTCTCCCGCAAGGTCACGACGGGCGTCCCGAAAACGTCGGCGACGATCTGGAGCCAGAGCCGGCTCTTGGCGCCGCCTCCGGTCGCCCGGACCTCGCCAGGCTTCAAGCCAAGCGCTCTCATGCGGGCGAACCCGTAGCCCAGATCCAGGACGGCGCCTTCCATGACCGACCTGACGATATGCGCGGCGTCGAAGGTCCCGCGGTCGAGGCCGAACAGGACGGCGCTCGAAAAGGGGAGGACGGGCACGCGCTCCCCGTCGACGAACGGCAGGAAGAGGAGCCCGCCCGCTCCCGGCCCGGCGCGCCGGGCCAGCCCCTCGAGCTTGGCGTTGTCGAGCTTGAAAAGCGACTTGGCGATCTCGGTCGCGTTGGTCACGTTCATGGTGCAGAGGAGCGGCAGCCAGCCGCCGGTGCTGTCGCAGAAGGCCGCGATCTCGCCCTTGGGATCGACGAACGGCCGGTCGAAATGCGAGTAGACGGTCCCCGATGTTCCCAGGCTGAGGGTGCACACGCCGGCCGTGACATTGCCGCTGCCGATCGCGCCCATCATGTTGTCGCCGCCGCCGCTCCCGACCAGGACACGCCTGAACCCGAAGCGGGCCGCCACGGACCTCTTCATGAAACCGACGGGTTCGCCGGGGTGGCTGAGCGGCGGCAGCTTGGCCGCGAGCTCCGGGTCGACGGCCGCCGTCGCTCCTTCGTCCCAACGGAGCCGGCGGATGTCCATGAGTCCCGTGCCCGAGGCGTCGCCGTACTCCATGTGGGCCCGCCCGGTCAGCCAGTAATTCAGGTAATTGTGGGGGAGGAGCACGGTCGCGAGCCGGGCGAAGCGCTTCGGCTCGTGCCGCTTGAGCCAGAGGATCTTCGAGGCGGTGAAGCCCACCGCGAGAGAGATGCCGAGCCGGCCGATGACGGCCTTCGTCCCGCCGAGCGCGGCGACGAGGTCCTCCGTCTCCCGGATGGTCGAGGTGTCGTTCCAGAGCTTGGCCGAACGGATGACCCGGCCCGCGGCGTCGAGGGGGACGAAGCCGTGCTGCTGTCCCGAGACACCCATCGCGACCACCTTCGCCGCTTCGACCCGGGCGTCCTTCAAGGCTCCGAGGAGCGCGGTCTCCGCCGCCTCGATCCACACGGCCGGGTCCTGCTCGCTCACCCCAGGCCCGAGCCCCTCGATCATGGCGTGAGGGGACTTCCCCCTTCCGAGGACGCGCCCGGAATCGATGTCGACGACGAGCGCTTTGGTCCCCTGGGTCCCTGAATCGATGCCGACGGCGTAGAGGGGCATGTTCGACCTCGCTGGCCAGATTCTATGGGAGCGGCGGCTGGGGTGTCAAACCTCCGTTTCCTTGACATTTCATAAAGGGTCCGTCTTAATAGACTAAACAAAAGGATAAGGCAGCATATGGCCAAGATCTTTCGAGCGGCCGCGATCCTGGGGATCCTCGGCCTCGCGCTCGCCGGCGTGCCCCGGGCCCAGGAAAGCCGGGTCGACGGCCCCCGCGCCACAGGCCTCATCCCGCTCGACGCCGCCCAGATCGAAGAGATCGTGGCGAACTGGCCCCGGATCGCCCGCGTCGGCGTCAACCGGCTCGGCTTCGACCGCGTCAACGAAGTCCGGGCCGCGAAAGGGAAGCCGCCCCTCGATCCGCTCTCCGTGGCCCCGATCGGCCGCGAAGTCGAGAGCGCGCTCGCCGGCAAAGCCGCCTCGATCCAGACCGCCGCGGCGAACGCGGTCCTGGCCGGCGACATGCCCGTCAGCGTCGACAACAGCAAGCTGAGGTTCTTTCCTCCCATCCGGAACCAGGGCAGCCTCGGCTCGTGCGCCAGCTTCGCCTCGACCTATGTCCAGCTGTCCTACATGACGGCGTTCCAGCGCAACCTCGATATCCGCGACCCCTCCGACAACACGAACAAGTATTCGCCGAAGTGGTCCTACAACATGCTCAACGACGGGACGAACGACGGGTCGTCGCTCTACCAGAATTATGCCCTCCTTCATCGCCACGGGGCGGCCACCTGGGCCGAATTCCCCTACGATTCGAACTTCCAGGCCTGGTGCCTGGACCCGGCGGTCTGGCGAAACGCCCTCGGCGTCCGGACGAAAGTCCCCCAGTACGTCCGCGACGCTTCGTCGGCCACGGGGATCGAGCTCACCAAGGAGCTCCTGAACGACGGCTATGTCCTGGTGTTCGGGACTTTCGTCAACTCCTGGGTCTTCAAGCCCGCCCAGGACGATCCCTCGACCACGGCCGACGACGCCGCCGTCGGCCGGTCCGTCGCCTATTGGATGAACGGGACCGAAGGCTCGCACGCGATGACCATCGTCGGCTACAACGACGCCGTCTGGACGGACATCAACTCGAACACTCTCATCGACCCGGGCGAGAAGGGGGCCTTCCGGATCGCCAACACCTGGGGCCCGGGCTGGTACGAGGCCGGGTTCACCTGGCTGGCGTACGACGCCCTCAGGAACGTCTCCGCGGTCGCCGGCGGTCCCTCGGCCAGCCGCAACATGGCCGTCCAGGGCGACATGCTCTATGTGCTGACGGCCAGAGACGGGTACTCGCCGATGATGATCGGCGAGTTCACCCTCAATCACGCCAAACGGAACCAGCTCGCGCTTTCCCTCGGGCGCTCGGGCACGGCGACGACCCTCCCGACGACGATCTGGACGCCGTCGGCCTTCCAGCGTCAGGGCGGGGCCTTGGCGTTTGACGGCTCCTCGACGGCCGTGAGCGGGACCTTTGTCCTCGACTTCACCGACATCCTGGTCCAAGGCGCCGGGCTGCAGCGCTACTACCTGTGCGTGAACGACACCGCTGCCGGAGACCCGGCGACGCTCAGCGCCTTCAAGATCGTGGACCTGACCACCGACCCGAACGCCGAGAGCGCGTCCGCGCTCGTTCCCCAGACGGCCGACTCCCAGCAGGTCTACGCCTACGTCGACTACACCTATCCCGGGCCGGCCTACAACGATCCGCCGCAGCTCACGTCCCCCCAGGTCAGTCCCGTGACCGGCACGGCCGGGGCCACGTTCACTTTCAACGTCCGCTACTCCGACGTCGACGGGGACGTGCCGACGGTGAAGAACCTCATCCTCGACGGGACCCCGCGGCCGTTGAGCCTGCTCGCCGGCCAACAGGCGGCCGACGGCTGGTACTCCACGGCCGCCGTGCTCGCGGCCGGCAGCCACAGCTACGCCTTCTATTTCGAGGACGGCCGCGGCGAATCGGCCCAGGCGCCGCTCGCCGGGACGTTCAGCGGTCCCGCGGTCTACGGCCACATGCTGTCGTCCCTCGCGCCGGCGAGCGCGTCGACCGGCGACCCGGCCTTCGTCCTGGTCGTGAACGGCTCCGATCTCGCGAGCGGCGCCGTCGCGACCTGGGACGGCGTCGACCGCCCGACGACGTTCGTCTCGAGCTCCCGCGTGGACGTGGCCATTCCCGCGACCGACCTCGTCCTGGGCAAGACGATCCCCGTCGTCGTCAGGAGCCCGAGCGGCGTCCTGAGCAACGTCCTGACGTTCATGGTCAACAATCCTCGGCCTTCCCTGACCTCGGTCAGCCCGGTCCGGGCGTCCGGGGGAGGCGCCGATCTCACCCTGACCCTCACGGGTTCCGGCTTCGTTCCCAACTCGAGCGCCCTCTGGAACGGCGTCGGCCTGGAGACGACCTACATCGGCCCCACCGAGGTCCGGGCGTCCATGACCGCTCAGGACCTGGCGCAGGCGGGAGAATTCGAGGTGACAGTGGCCAATCCCGCTCCGGGAGGCGGGGTCGCCGAACCCGTCGTCTTCGCCGTGTCCGATTTTACGATGAACGTACCGTCGGCCGAGACGTCCGTTACGGCGGGCTCGTCGGCCAGTTATTCGCTCGAGCTGACGCCGCGATACGGGTCGTTCGATTCCGCGGTGACGTTCAGCTGCACCGGATTGCCGCACGGAGGCACGGCCTCCTTCTCCCCGGCGACGGTGACGCCCGGCGCGGCGACGGCGACGGTCACGCTGACCCTGGCCACCAAGGCCCCTGGGAGCTCCGCGAAAACGGCGGCCTTCGGGCCGACGCGTCCGGTCCCGCCGTCGTCGGGGCTTCTGCTTTTGGCCGCGGCCGTCGCGCTCCTTGCCCTCATCGGTCGAACGGAGGTCCGGCGGCCGGTCCGTCGCCGGGCGGCGACGGCCGCCCTGGTCCTCCTGACCTTCTGGCTCGCCGGCTGCGGCGCGGGCGGTAAAGTCGATACGCCGGACGCCGGGACGCCGCCCGGGACCTACCAGGTGGGCATCCAGGCGACCTCGGGCAGCCTGACGGTTCGGAGTTCGGTCACCCTCATCGTCAAATGACAGCGCGCGGCGGCCGGGTCCCTTGAATAGGGGTGGAAAGGACCGATGATGACGAAGCGTGTCGGTATGGCCGCGATCATGGTCCTGGCCGATCCTGGGACTGGCCGGAACCGTCCGGGGAGCGGATTCTTCCGTGACCCTCAAAACCGCTATGCTCTTTCCGTCCGACAGGCTCTTCCGCGACATCTATTCCGCAGGGCCATCCTTCGGGGTGGACGTCGCCTTTCCGCTCGCCGGGCCGCTCCATCTGTGGGCGGGGGCGGAGCTTTTCGGCAAGACGGGCCTCATCCCGATCTCTGAAGAACAGACCAAGGTCCTGATCGTCCCTTTGTACGCCGGATTGCGCGCTCAGTTCGGTCGCAAGGGCCTCCGGCCCTATATCGGCGCCGCGGCGGCCTACTTCATCCTCCATGAGAAGAACCCGCTCGGCACGGCGGGTGACGGAGGTCTGGGCTTCCTTTCCCAGGCCGGCCTTCAGGCCCGGCTTGCCGGCGCGTTCTGGCTCGATCATCTTCGCCGGCTATCGCGCCTGCACCGTTCGGTCCGGCGGCGACGACCCTCTCGAGGCCAAGCTCGGCGGCTTCTCCACCGGCCTGGGCCTGGCCTATCGGTTCCAGCCTTGAATTACCCGGTCCGGACCGCTAAACTGGGTGTCATGAAAACGCTGGCCAAGATCCTCGGCGCCTTTGCCGTCGTCCTCGTCCTCGCCGCCCCGTCGTTCGCCGTGATGAAGCCGGGCGAGAAGCTCATCCCGTTCTCGCTGAAGAACATCGACGGCAAGGACTACACCGTCACGACCGAGAACGGCAGGCTGACCCTGATCGTCTCCGAGACCGTCGCCGGGGAAACGAAGGTCGTCAAATCCCATCCGGCCGGGATCCTCATCGATTTCTGGGCGACCTGGTGCGTGCCCTGCCGCAAGGCCATGCCGCACATGCAGAAGCTCAGCGAGACCTACAAGCCCGCCGAGGGCCAGCCGGACGGCGGCCTCCGCGTCATCGGCATCGCGCTCGACGACGCCGGCGGCAAGGTCGTCAAGCCCTTCTATGCCAAGCTCAAGATCACCTATCCGATGCTGGCCGACGCGCCGTCCGGGGCCGCCGCGCCCGGCGTCGCCGCGACGGCCAAGGACATGAAGAAGCGATACGGCGTCCAGGAGATACCCGTCGTCTATCTGATCGACTCGACCGGAACCATCACCCACGCCCACGTCGGCTTCAAGGAAGAGTTCATCGCCGAGCTCGACGCGGCGGTCAAGTCCGTCCTCGGAGGAGCCGCACGGTGAAGCGCCGGCTGCCCTGGGTCCTGCTCGCCGTTTCCCTCGGCGTCATGATCGCGGGGCTCCTGCTCGGCGAGTACCGGACCGTCCTCGAGAAGGCGATCACCGTCTGTCTCGACTGCATCGGGATCGGGTGAGCGCGACCATGGGCCCCAAGAACAACGCCGCGGTCCCGCGCAAGCCCCGCGACCGGCGGCCTTGGTACCAGGCTATCTTCGCCCTCGGCCTCAACGCCTGGATCCCGTCCTGGTTCAAGGGCGAGATCTTCCAGGGCGGCATCAAGGGCGTCTGCGTCCCGGCCCTCAACTGTTATTCCTGCCCCTCGGCCCTGGGCGCCTGCCCCATCGGGGCCATGCAGACGTTCTTCGGCGGGTTGCGCTTCAACCTGTCGGTCGCCGAAAAGAAGTTCGGCCTCTACGTCGCCGGCTTCCTCGCCGTCGTCGGCAGCGCCGTCGGCCGCATGCCCTGCGGCTGGGTCTGCCCGTTCGGCTTCCTCCAGGAGCTCATCTACAAGATCCCGTCGCCCAAGCTGCGCATCCCTCATTTCATGACCTATTTCCGCTACGTGGTCCTCGTGACCATGGTCGTCGCCCTGCCTCTCCTCATCGTCGACCAGTTCGGCTACGGCCAGACCTGGTTCTGCAAATGGATCTGCCCGGCCGGGACGTTCGAGGCCGGCATCCCTCTCATACTCATCAAGGCGGACCTTCGGCCCCTCGTCGGGTTCATGTATTACTGGAAGATCGGGCTGCTCGTCCTCTTCCTCGGCTGGTTCGTCGTGTCCCAACGGCCCTTCTGCCGGACCGTCTGTCCGCTCGGCGCTTTCTGGGGGCTGTTCAACAAGGGCAGCCTCTTCCGCATGACCGTCGACGACGAGAAGTGCACGCTCTGCGACAAATGCCACAAGGACTGCCCCGTCGAGATCAAGATCTACGAGTCGGCCAACTCGCCCGACTGCGTGCGCTGCCTGAGGTGCGTCTCGTCCTGCAAGTTCGGCGCGATCAGCTACGAGTTCCTGGGGAAGAAGGAAGTCGCCCCGGATCTGAGGCTCAAGAACCAGGCCTAGCCCGGCCGCACATTTCAGAGCGTCTTGACCAGCGCCCCCCAGCGCTTGTCCAGCTTGAAGCCGTGCCTCAGGAAGAACCCCGGCAGGTAGAGGTGGGTCATGACCAGGGGGACGCCCTGGCTGGCCATGCGGGCGCAGAAATCCTCCAGGGCCGCGCCGCCGAGCCCCGACGACTTCAGCTGTGACGTGACGGCGATGACGTCGATCCAGGCCACCCGGTTCGACAGCATCCGGTAGCAAAGGCCGCCGACGATCCTCTCCTGGGCGTCCTTGAGCACGAAATGGCGGTCCTGCTGGGAGACGATCTTGGGATAATTCTCCCTGAAGTAGAGCCGGTAGGCTTGGCCGATCTCGGCCGGGTCGAGGGTCTCGCTGAACGCATAGGACCGGCCCGACCGGTCGGTGAGGAAGGACTTGACGATGACCCGTCGGTCGCCCTCGTCCCCCTGCGTCACGACGCCCAGGCGACGGTCGGGGTCGATGCGCGGGAAGACCATCCGGCTGAAGACCAGCCGGTCGCGCTCGTCGTGCAAGGCCGCCTGGAGGTCCGAGAGCTCGACCTGCTGGACGGCCGGTTCGTCGAGAGCGGCGTTCATACGGGCCAGGAGGCGGTCGAAGAGAGCCTCGATCCGCTCGCTCCGGCCGGCGAAATAGGTGTGCCGGTAGAGGTAGTAGCGGACGATCTCAGGGTACCGGTCGAGGGTGTAGCGGCGGAAGACATCGAGGACCTTGCGTTCCCGGTCGAGCGGCGGCGCCATGGGGTTGGCTTGCCGCCATTCCTGGTAGGCCTCGACAGCCGACTCGGCCGGCAGCGGAATGACGTATGTGCTGTCGAACTCGGCCCGGTAGCGGCGAAGCCTCTCGCCCAGGTCTTCGCCGGGCAAGATGGGGATCTTTGTCCTGTCGAGGGCGGCCTGGAGGTCGGCGAAAAAGGCCGAGGCCTTGTCCCGTCCCATGGCCTCGTAGGCGGCGTCGAAGACCCAATCGAGGTCGAGGTGGTCCTTCGACCACGGGTAGTTGGCCGCCGTCCGGCGGTAGAAGCCGTCGATCATCGGCCGGACGATGGCCAGGGGGCCCGACGAGGGCCGCCAACCGTCGATCGAGGCGAGGAAGGTGTCGTCGCGGAATTCGAGCTCGGGGACGACCACGTTGACCGGAGAGACGCGGCCGGGCAGGATGCGGCGGCCGCTCGTCTGCCAGGCCCGGAAGAGGGCCGACATCGCTTCGACGTAGAGCTTTCTCCAGGCCGAGGGGGCGGGGAGAGGCGCCTCGGCCGCGCGCCGTCCCGAGAACTCGCGGATCTTCTCCCAGACCGTCAGGTCGCCGAGGTGGCGCCACGTGACGGCCCCCGTTTTCTCGTCGGTGGCCCCGAGCGGCGGCAGGACCCGCGGCCCGACCGGCTGGTCGGACAAGGCGGCGGACCAGAGGCGCGTCTCGCGTTCCGCCGCGCTGCGGCGGCCCTCGGGCAGGACGAGCTTGAGGTCGTAATGCCGCCCGCTCGAGGTGTTGACGCTGACCCGGTAGGTCGTGCGGCGTGGGGCGCTGTAGATGCGCGATACCCAGATGCCGTCCGGAGCGATGGCCGCGGTTTCGAAGTCCTCCGCGCCGCAGGCGAGCCGTCACGGAATCGCGGAGGAACGCGGGCAGGTCGAGAACAGCCCTGATGCGGCGGGCCTCGGCCGGCGTGACGCTGTCGTCGCAGACAGGCCGGGGAGGCGAAGTCCGGCGGCCCGGCGCCGGCTTCCCGTAACAGCGGCTCATCCGGTCGAGCTCTCGCTCGGCCTCTTGGGCGAGCTTGGGATCGGACCTGTGGAGGACCCAGCTTGCGAGCTCCGCACGGATCGAGCTGAAATAGCCGGGCTCCCGGATGGCCAGGTCGGCGAGCAGACGGAAAATGCGCTCGAACTGCTGCCGTCCGGCCTGGTCGGCCGGCCAGGGAAGCGTTTCGCGATAAGCGCGGAGCCGAACGCGGAAGGCGTCGAGGCGGCCGCGGCCGAGGCTCGTCGAGACGATCTCGTCGATGCTCTCCCGGTTGAGGAAGGGCAGGCCCGAGCGGACAAAATCCGCCGCGCCCTGACCGTAGTCGATGTCCGGATCGAAGAGGAGCAGGATCCTGTAGGCCCAGCAGCGCAGTTCCTCCCGGGGATGGCGGGCCAGCGCCCGCAGCCGGGCCCGGACGAGCTCCTCCGTCCGCAGCGGCGATTCGTAAAAGATGCGCTCGACCTCCGACCGCAGGGAGGCCGAGGGCGGCGCGGCGGAGAAGAGGAGCTCCGCAAGCAGTCCGTGCAGCCGGACGAGGCCGGGGTCGCCGAGCTTGGGCGGCGCGACGATCTCCGCCGCCGCGTAGGTCCGGGCCCGGCGCCGCGGCAGGGAGACCCATCCCGTCGCCGGATCGAGCGGCAGGTCCCAGCCCTCCTTGACCGGCGAGAAGGCGGCCAGCGTTGGGTTGCCGGCCCAGAGGACGGGCTGGCGGGCGAAGACGCCGAGATCGAGGACGCCGCCGGCGATCTCGTACTCGAGGTCCCCGACAAGCCAGGTCCGCTCATTCGCGCCGCGCCTCAGGGGCAGACGCAGGCCGCGGTTGAGGTCCCGCAGTCCGCCGCGGTCGCGGACGATCTCGTCGTCGAGGATGCCGAGATCGCGGAAGAACCAGAGCGGGATGCGGATGAGGATCCCCGGGCCCGGCAGATCGACCGTCCGGCGCCGGTAGAGGTCCTCGATCTCCGCGGCGAACGACGTCGCGATGCGCTTGCGGTTGAAGGAGCTTTTGGTCGTGAGCTCGCCCCGCTCGAGGCTGAAGTCGCGCTCCAGGACGGCGAAGTTGATGACCCGCTCGTAGGGGGCCAGGCCGTCGTTGGCCGCGGTGACGATGCGGCGGTAGTACTCGCGGGCGTTCTCCTGGCCGAGCCCGGCGGCCAGGACCGGGTCGCCGTAGTCCGGGACGATGAACAGGACGTTGTACGGGCGGCCGTCGCCGACGAGGAAGGTCCGCTTGATGCCGGGCACGCCGACGAACTTTTCCTCGACCTTGCGCGGCGCGATGGTCTGGCCGCGGTTGTTCTTGTAGATGTCCTTGATCCGGTCGACGATCTGGTAGTAGCCGTTCGGCTGGCGCTCGAAGACGTCGCCGGTCGCGAGCCAGTAGTCGCGCTCCGGATCGCCCGAGGGGTAGGGGATCGTGTCGCCGGGACCCTTATCCTCGAGATA
Source organism: Candidatus Aminicenantota bacterium (assembly GCA_963725825.1). Classification (GTDB taxonomy): domain Bacteria; phylum Acidobacteriota; class Aminicenantia; order Aminicenantales; family Saccharicenantaceae; genus RBG-16-66-30. The sequence goes on along the minus strand of CAVSAI010000035.1, from coordinate 8,523 downwards.
GCGGGCGACATAATGCCCGCTGACCTGGAGCTCGCCCTGCGGCCCGAGGCGGGCCTTCAAGCCCGGCAGAGGCAGGCCGTGCGAGCCGTCGACATATCCGCCCGGAGGCGTCATCGTGATCCCCCCGGTCCCCTCGGTCATGCCGAAGCCGCTCATGAGATCGACGCCGTGGGCGGTGAAGAAGCGGAAGACGCGCGGGTCGAGATAGCCCGCGGCGGACAGGCCCCATTTCAGGCGCGGCCCCACGACTTCCCTGACGACGGCCGTCGGGTCGGTCCCGGCCGGGGCGGCGTCGATCCGCTCCAGGCACTTCTCGTGGAGCTGGGCCCAGCGGACGGGGACGCTGATGAAGCCGGTCGGCCGGACCTTGGGCAGAAGACTGAAAAGTGTCTCGGCCGAGGGGTTGCCGGCGAAGACATAGGTGCCGCGCCAGAAGATCGTCCCCAGCATCTCGAGAAAGCGGCCGAAGGTATGGAAGAGCGGCAGGAAGCTCAGGAAGACCTCGTCGGGTCCCACGGCGGGCAGAGCCGCCGCTCGGGCGAAGCGCTTGGAGACGAGGTTGTAGATGGAGAAGGACACGCCCTTGGGGCGGCCCGTCGAGCCCGAGGTGAACATGACCGTCGCGACCTCGTCGAGCCGGAAACGGCGCCGCCTGGCCAGGCGGGCGTCGATGTCCTTGGCGCCGAGCTGCTTGCAGAGCTCGGGCAGAAAGACGATGCCGTCGTCGTCGCCGCGAAGCGCCGCGTCGGTGACGAGGATGAGAAAGGGCTTGGCCGTCCGGCGCCGGGCCTCCTTCAGGAGGGCGATCCGCTCGCGATCGTTGGCCAGGACGAGGCTGATGGACAAGGCGTCGAAGACGCCGACGATGTTGTCCAGGCTGAAATGCGGATTGAGCGGTGTGTCCAGGATGTCGTAAAAAAGACAGGCGAGGTCCGCGAAAGCGCCCTCGGCATGGTTCTCGGCGTAGATCGCCAGCCGCGGCTCGACGCCTTCCCGGTCGGACAGGGCGAAGAGCGCGGCGGCCGTCTCGAGGATGTGACGGTTGGCCGCTTCATAGCTCCAAAGGCGCGGCGGAGAGACCGACATGTCCTGGAAAAGAACCCGGTCCGGGTCTTCCCTGATACGGTCCTCGAACATGTCCCTGAGACCGTAGCCGGTCCGCTGGATCATGAGGAACGACGCTTCGGCCCAGCGCTCGAGGAGGTCCGGCCGGCCGAGCTCGCGCAGGAACCGGGGATCCGAGGTTAGCCTGAGAAATTCCCGGGCCTGCTTGTCGTCCGGTCCTTTCCCCGAAGAGAGGCTCCGCTCGGCCTTCTCCAGGAGCGATAGCGCCGGACGATCAGACTCCCGCCGGGGTGAAGGTGTTGACCTTTTCATAATGATTCATCAGTATTATACGATATCTCCGGGGTCGATCTCAAGTGGTTCTATCATGGACCAGACCTTTTTTAACCTGACCTTCTTGACAACTGATATAAACTGGTATATATAAGGTATAGTCCAATATGATTACGGTACAGACCATAAGGAGCGATCATGGACAAGATCAAGCTTGAGAAGTTCCCTGGCGCCAAGCCGGCCTACCAGCAGATCATATCGGCCTTCGAGAAAGAGATCCAATCGGGCCGTCTGAAACCGGGGGAGAAGCTGCCTGCCGAGCGCGATCTGGCCGGAGAGCTGGGCACGGCCCGCGGTACCGTCAAGAAGGCCTACGAAGAGCTCGTCCGGCGCCGTCTCATCGAAGCCGCCCCCGGCCGGGGCAGCTTCGTCGCCCCGGAGCGCCACGGCCCGGCCGAGAGCCGCAAGGACAAGGCCCTGCGCCTCATCGACGAGCTCATCGACGAGCTGGCCCGCCTCAAGTTCAGCGCCAACGACATCCGCATCTTCTTCGATCTGCGCCTCCTCGGACGCGAGGAAGAGCTCCAGAACCTGAGTGTCGCAGCCATCGACTGCAATCCCGAGGCCCTGGCTATCTTCGAACGGCAGTTCTTCATCCTGCCCCACGTCAACCTGGCCAAGATCCTCATCGACGAGATCATCGACGATCCCTCCGGGGCCGACCGCCTGGGCGCGTTCGATCTCGTCCTGACGACGACGACGCACTACCAGGAAGTCCTGGAGCGTTTTCCCGACCTGAGAGCCAAGCTCGTCCAGGCCGCCGTGGCCCCGACCCGGAGCTCCATCATCGCCCTGGCCCGGCTGGGCCCGTCCCAGAAGATCGGCATCGTCTGCGAATCCAAGCGCTTCCTGGACATCGTCCTCGACCACCTCAAGGCCTTCGACATCCCGGCCTCGTCCGTCGCGCCGCTCTTCTGGTCGGAGATCGACCGGCTCGACAAATTCATCGCCGGCCTCGACGCCGTCATCATCCCGGCCGGCTACTCCCTCCAGAAGAACCACGAGCATCTCGCGGCCATCCAGGAGTTCACCGAGCGGGGCGGGGCCATCATCACCTTCGACTACCAGATCGAGCGCGGCTCCCTCCTGAACGTCGAAGAGCGATTGAGGACGCTCCTCGAAGAGAGCCGGCGGGTGATCTAGTGGACGCCCCGCGGATCGTCCTCGGCGTCATCGGGGCCGATTGCCATTCGGTCGGCAACAAGATCCTCGACGCCTACTTCACCGAGGCCGGATTCCACGTCGTCAACCTGGGCGTCATGGTCAGCCAGGACGAGTTCCTCGACGCCGCCGTCGAATCGAACGCCGGGGCCATCCTCGTCTCCTCGCTCTACGGTCACGGTCTGATCGACTGCGAGGGCCTGCGGCAGAAGGCCCTCGAGCGCGGCCTCGACAGGATCCTCCTCTACGTCGGCGGCAATCTCGTCATCGGCAAGACCCCCCTCGAACGAGGTCGAGCGTAAGTTCAAGGCCATGGGCTTCGACCGCGTCTTCTCGTCCCATGTCGATCTCGACGAGGTCGTCAAGATGCTGCGGCAGGACCTCGAGGACAGGAAAGCCTGATGTCCCGCAAGCTCCTTCTCTCCGTCGACATCGGGTCGACCTATACCAAGGGAGGCCTCTTCGCGCTGGAGGGGGAGGAGCTTCACCTCGTCGGCCGGGAGATCTTGCCCACGACGGTCGACGACCTCGGCCGCGGCTTCTCCCTGGTCCGCGAGGCCGTCCTCTCCCGCCACGCCGGCGGCGTCCCGGACGCGGCGATCCCGGTCTATTGGTCGTCCTCGGCCCGCGGCGGGCTCAAGATCGCGGCGGTCGGGCTGACGCCGGACCTGACCCTCTCGGTCGCCCGCATGGCCGCGACCTCGGCCGGCGGCAAGGTCGTCCGGGCCTATTCCTATGAGCTCGCCCCGGAGGACCTCGACGACCTGAAGGCCGTCGAGCCCGATATCATCCTGTTCACCGGCGGCACGGACGGCGGCAACTCCCGCGTCGTCCTCCAGAACGCGGCCCGGCTGGCCGGGCTCGCTTCGCCGGCGATCATCCTCTACGCCGGCAACCGCAACGTCCGGGATCAGGTCGTCGATATCCTCCGCGGCCGCGAGGTCGTGACGGCCGCCAACGTCATGCCCGAGGTCGGGACGATCGACATCGAGCCCGCCCGCGACGTCATCCGCCGCGTCTTCCTCGAGCGCATCGTCGACGGCAAGGGCCTGTCGTCGGTCGTCGCCGAGGCCGGCCGCGAGCCCCTGCCGACGCCCCTGGCCGTGTTCGAGCTCGTCCGGACGATCGCCGCTCGCGTCCCGGGCTGGGAGGATTTCGCGCTCGTCGACATGGGCGGGGCGACGACGGATTTCTATTCCCATACGAAATCGTTCCACGGCGGCGACGCGATCATCCTCCGCGGCCTCGTCGAGCCCACGCTCAAGCGGACCGTCGAGGGCGACCTCGGTTTGCGGGTCTCGGCCGAGGCCCTGTTCCGCTCCGAGGCCTCCTTCCTCGAGGGACGCCTGCGTCAGGCCGGGGACGACATCGCCCCGCTCCGGAGCTACGTCGCCGAGGTCAGCCATCGCACCGAGTACCTGCCCGGTGACGAACAGGGACGGCGCTTCGACCGCCTCCTGGCCGCCGCCTGCGTCCGGGCCGCCGCCCTCCGCCATGCCGGCATCCTCCAGCGCGTCTTCACGCCGCAAGGGGGCTTCCTCGTCCAAAGAGGAAAGGACCTTCGCCGGGTCGGCCGGCTCATCGGCTCGGGAGGCTACCTCGCCGGCGAGACCCGCCCCGACATCCTTCTCGAAGCCTGCGCCCCCGGCGCGGACGACCCCGATACCCGGCATCTCGTCCCCGAAGCGCCGGCCTGCTACGCCGACGTCGATTATCTCATCCCCCTCCTGGGGAACCTGGCGGCGGACTTTCCCGGCGCGGCCGCCCGCGCCGCCGTCGCCGGCCTCGTGCCGCTCACGCCGCGGACGAACGGAGACTGAAGAGGACCATCATGAAATCGCAACGCCTGCCCTGGAAGGACTTCCTGGCCCAGCGCCAGGCCGTCCTCGACTCCTGGCCGACCGGCCGGGACGTCGCCGCGATCGAGGAGGGACTGCGCTACCAGCGCGGCATCCCCGAGGACAAGAACTTCGCCAAGGCCATGAGCAAGGCCAAGGCCGCCGGCCGGACCCTGCTCCAGCCCCGCGCCGGCGTCGCCCTGATCGACGACCACATCCGGCTCCTCCGATATCTCGAGACGGAGGGCACGGCCGACCTCCTGCCGACGACGATCGACGCCTACACCCGCCAGAACCGCTACGAGGAGGCCGCCCGCGGCATCGAGAGATCCCGCGCCGCGGGAACGTCGCTCCTCAACGGCTTCCCGGCCGTCAACCACGGCCGCGACGGCTGCCGCATGGTCACCGAGGCCGTCACCAAGCCGGTCCAGGTGCGGCACGGCACGCCCGACGCGCGGCTCCTGGCCGAGATCTCGCTCGCCGGCGGCTTCACCTCCTACGAGGGCGGCGGCATCTCCTACAACATCCCCTACGCCAAGAAGGTCGAGGTGGGCAAGTGCCTGCGCGACTGGCAATACGTCGACCGCCTGACGGGCTACTACGAGGACAACGGCGTCACCATCAATCGCGAGCCCTTCGGCCCGCTCACCGGCACCCTCGTCCCGCCCTTCATCTCCCACACCGTGGCCATCCTCGAGGGCCTGCTGGCCCTCGAACAGGGCGTCAAGTCGCTGACCCTCGGCTACGGCCAGGGAGGGAACGTGCTCCAGGACCTGGCCGCCGTGGCCTCGCTCCGGGAGCTGGCCGACGAGTACTTCCGCAGAGCCGGCTTCGACGGCTACGATCTGACGCTCGTCTTCCACCAGTGGATGGGCGGCTTCCCGGAGGACGAGGCCAAGGCCTTCGCCGTCATCAGTCTCGGCGCCTTCGTCGCCGCCGCCGGCCGGGTCGAGAAGACCATCGTCAAGTCGCCGCACGAGGCCATGGGCATCCCGACGAAGGAGGCCAACGCGGCCGGGCTCAAGGCCACGCGCCAGGTCCTGAGCATGATGTCCGACCAGCAGATCTGCACCGACAACGCCGTCGTCCGGCGGGAGACGGACCTCATCCGCCGCGAGGTCGATGCGCTCATGTCGGCCGTGCTCGCCGCGTCCGACGGCGACCTCGTCCAGGGGATCGTCCGGGCCTTCGCCGGCGGCCTCCTCGACGTGCCCTTCGCGCCCTCCATCTACAATCGGGGCAAGGTCCTGCCCGTCCGCGACAACGAAGGCTACATCCGTCTCTTCGCCAAGGGGAACCTGCCCCTCGGCGACGACATCATGGCGTTCCACAAAGAGCGCCTCCAGGAACGGTCGAAGGCCGAGGGGCGCCCGGTCACCTTCCAGATGGTGACCGACGACATCTACGCCATCAGCAAAGGCAAGCTCATCGGGAGACCCAAATGAAGATCGTCAAAGCCCTGTTCGTCCCCGGGTCGTCGGCCTTCTACTTCGACGACCAGAAGGCCGTCAAGTCCGGGGCGCCGCACGACGGCGCCGTGTACGGCGGCAAACCGGAAACGCCGGGATTCCGGGCCGTCCGCATCGCCGGCGAGGCCCTGTCCATCCTGCTCCTCCTCGAGGACGGCAGCTGGGCCCTCGGCGATTGCGCCGCCGTCCAGTACTCCGGCGCCGGCGGCCGCGACCCGCTCTTCCTGGCCGCCGATTACCTGCCCCTCCTCGAGCGCCGCATCCGCCCGCTCCTCGAGGGCGCCGAGGTCGGCCCCTTCCGGGACATGGCCGCCCGGTTCGAGGCCCTGGAGTTCGACGGCCGGCGCCTCCACACGGCCGTCCGCTACGGCCTGTCCCAGGCCCTGCTCCACGCCCGGGCCCTGGCCAGCCGCCGGATCATGGCCGAGGTCGTCTGCGAGGAGTACGGCCTGCCCGTCGTCGCCGAGCGCGTGCCCATCTTCGGCCAGAGCGGCGACGACCGCTACATCAACGCGGACAAGATGATCATGAAGCGGGTCGACGTCCTGCCCCACGCCCTCATCAACAACGTCAAGACCAAGCTCGGCCACGACGGCGAGATCCTGAAAGAGTACATCGGCTGGCTGGTCAATCGCATCCGCACGGCGCGGACCGACGAGTCCTATGTGCCGACGCTCCACATCGACGTCTACGGCACGATCGGCATCATCCGCGGCCTCAGGGCCGACCGGGTGGCCGACTACCTGGCCTCGCTCGAGCCGGTGGCCGCCGAGTTCCCGCTCTACATCGAAGGCCCCGTCGACGCCGACGAGAAGCCCCGCCAGATCGAGCTCCTGGCGGCCATCCGCCGCCAGCTCAAGGCCAAGGGCTCGAAGGTCAAGATCGTGGCCGACGAGTGGTGCAACACCTACGAGGACGTCGTCGATTTCACCGACGCCCAGTCCTGCGATATGGTCCAGATCAAGACGCCCGACCTCGGCGGCATCCAGAACACGATCGAGGCCGTCCTCTACTGCCGGGCCCACGGCATGGAGGCCTACCAGGGCGGCACCTGCAACGAGACGGAGATCTCGGCCCGCGCCTGCGTCCACGCCGCCGTGGCCGCCCGGGCCGAGCGCCTGCTGGCCAAGCCGGGCATGGGCTTCGACGAGGGCTTCATGATCGTCCGCAACGAGATGGAGCGCGTCCTGGCCGTCCTCGGCTCGCGCACCGGAAAGGAGGCCTGATCATGGCCGCTCAAAAGGGAAAGAAGAAAGAATTCCGCGTCCTGTCGGCGACGGCCATCCTCGGCTACGGGTTCCCCGAGAGCTCGTTCCGCGAGGGCCTGAAGCGCCGCCCCGACCTGATCGGCGTCGACGCCGGATCGAGCGATCCCGGCCCGTACTACCTCGGCGCCGGCAAGTCCTTCACCAACCGGGCCGCGGTCAAGCGCGACCTCCGCTTCATGCTGACGGCCGGCGTCCGCCGCGGCATCCCGGTCGTCATCGGCACGGCCGGCGGCAGCGGCGCCCGGCCCCACGTCGACTGGTGCGAGGCCATCATCCGCGAGATCGCCGCCGAGGAGAAGCTGAGCTTCAAGATGGGCATCATCTACGCGGACATCCCCAAGGCCCGCGTCCGCCGGCATCTCCGGAAAGGGGAGATCGTCCCCTTGACCTATGTTCCGCCGCTGACCGAGGCGATGCTCGACGAATCGGTCAATATCGTCGCCCAGATGGGCGTCGAGCCCATCCAGAAGGCCCTGGCCGCCGGCTGCCAGGTCGTCCTGGCCGGGCGCTGCTACGATCCGGCCGTCTTCGCCGCCCTGCCGATCAGCCTCGGCTTCGACCCGGGCCTGGCCCTTCACATGGGCAAGATCCTCGAGTGCGCGGCCATCGCCGCGACGCCGGGCTCGGGGGCCGACTGCGCCTTCGGCACCCTTCGCCAAGACTCCTTTGTCCTCGAGTCGCTCAACCCGGCCCGCCGCTTCACCAAGGAATCGACGGCCGCCCATACCCTCTACGAGAAGTCGGACCCCTACCATCTGCCGGGCCCGGGCGGCGAGCTCGACCTGACCGGCTGCTCGTTCACCGAGCTCCCCGGCGGCAAGGTCGAGGTCCGCGGCAGCCGTCACGTCGAGACCGAGCGCTACTGGGTCAAGCTCGAAGGCGTGCGCCGGGTCGGGTACCGCACGATCGCCGTCGCCGGCACGCGCGATCCCATCATGATCCGCGGCATCGACGGCATCCTGGCCGGGGTCGAATCGCAGGTCCGCGACATCCTCAAGGCCGAATCGGTCGGCGGCCGCATTCACTTCCACGTCTACGGCCGGGACGGGGTCATGGGCGCGCTCGAGCCCGAACACCGCATCCGCAGCCACGAGCTCGGCATCGTCATCGAGGCCGTCGGCCCGACCCAGGAGGACGCCGACGCGGTCTGCAGCCTGACCCGCTCGACGCTCCTCCATTTCGGCTATCCCGGCCGCATCTCGACGGCCGGCAACCTGGCCTTGCCTTTTTCGCCCTCCGATGCCAGAATGGGCGAGGTTTTCGAGTTCTCGATCTACCACCTCATGCCGCTCGCGCGCCCGGCGGATTTCCCGGCCCGCATCGTCATGGTCCGGGGCGGAAAGGAGCCGAAATGAAACGCAGCATCCTCCATGCCGCCAAGGTCATCCG
>CAVSAI010000034.1:0-75760 GCA_963725825.1 Candidatus Aminicenantota bacterium | reverse complement strand
CCTCGCTGTCGCCGGCGAGAAGCCGGAGCGGTACCTCCACATCTCGGCCTACGCGCGGCTTTCCGACGGGCTCGTCGACGCGGTCCGGGCCTATTTCGTCAAGAACCCGTTCCGCCCGACCATGCCCTACTCGGACCTCCGGGCGGAGTTCCTCGAGACGGGCGACGCGCCGACCCTCAAGATCGTCCTCGACGCCCTGGTCTCCGGCGGCCTCCTCACGCGAAGGGACGCGGAGATCGGGCTCGTCGGCCGGGAGCCCAAGGCCGATCCGGTCCAGGCCGAGCTCCGCACCCGGATCGAAGGCGCTTTCCGGACGGCCCGTTTCGCCGCACCGCTCGAAGACGAGGTCCGGACGAGGCTCGGTCTGAACCCGTCCGTTTTCAACCCCATCCTGAGCGGCCTCGTTCGCTGCGGCGATCTCGTCCGGCTCGCCCCCAAGGTGATCTACCACCGCGAGACGCTCGAAGCGGCGAGGGCCGCCGTCGCCGGGCTCGTCGACAGGCGCGGCAGCGTCACTATCGCCGAGCTCCGCGACCGCCTCGACCTCTCCCGCAAGTACGCCCAGGCCATCCTCGAGTACTTCGACAAGACCGGATTCACCAGGCGCGTCGAAGACCGTCACGTCCTGGCCAATCGTCAGGGCGGATAGCGCCGGCGCGATCCGCGCTGTCCCTGCCCTGTCCCCGCATAGTCGCGTCGCGCTCTATTCTTGGCACGATTCTTGCGAACATCCCCGTCGAGGAGGCGCCAATGAACCGCATTGTCAATTTCGATATCTATGCCGATGATCCGGACCGTGCCGTCAACTTCTACAAGAGCGTGTTCGGCTGGAAGACCGAAGAGTGGACGGGGGGCATGGACTATTGGCTGATCACGACCGGACCCGACAACGAGCCAGGGATCAATGGGGGCCTGGGCCGGCGTCGGGACCCGACCGACCACATCACGAACACCGTGGACGTCGCCTCGCTCAGGGAGACCGGTGCCAAGATCACAGCCGCCGGCGGCAAGGTGCTGGAGCCCCGGATGCCGGTCCCGGGCATCGGTTGGTTCGCGCTCTGCGCCGATTCGGAGGGAAACAGGCTCGGCCTGATGGAATCCGACCCCGGCGCCGAATAGTCGGGCCGGTCGTTCCCCTCTGACAGGAAGCCGTCCTACACGGCGGGATTACTCAGCGTCCCGGCGGCGGCGGCCGCTCTCGCCGCCTGGGCCTTCAGGGGGCCGGGCGGGTTCCCCCGGGCATGGCACTTGGCAAGTTTCTTGCCCTTCTTCTTTGCGTACGAGAACGCCCATCGAGGGAGGGAACATCATGGACCCAATGGACCGCGAATCGTTGACCGCCCCGCCGCCCGGCTCGATCCTCGTCATCGAGCGGGTCTTCGACGCTCCCCGCGAGCGCGTCTGGATGGCCTGGACGGACCCGGACCTCGTCAAGCGCTGGTGGGGGCCCAAGGGCTTCACCGCGCCGGTCTGCCGGATCTCGCTCCGCGTCGGCGGCTCTTACTTTCTCTGCATGCGATCGCCGCAAGGCAAAGATTACTGCAACGCCGGTTTCTATCGCGAGATCGTGCCCCTCGAGCGGATCGTTGTCACGGCCAGCTTCGCCGACGAGAAAGGCAACGTCGTGTCGGCGACCTCCTACGGGATGGGCCCGGGCTGGGCCCGGGAGATGCTGCAGACCGTGACCTTCGAGGAGCGCGGCGGAAAGACGAGGCTGACCCTGAGCCATGCCGGCATTCCGGCCGGCGAAGACATGAACAACGCCCGGGAGGGCTGGAGCCAATCGTTCGACAAGCTCGCCGATCTGCTCGCCGCCGAGAAATGAGGCCGCCTCACGGCCGGAACCAGCCGGAAAATTGACACCCCGCCATGTTTGACGGATAATTGCCGTAATATTCCGGATGGTTTTATCACCCGCTGCCCTGGAAAAAGCGGGGCGCCGGCCTCATCGGAGGCCCCCACACCCCGCCCTTGAGGAGGTCCGATGACGGAAGGCAGGATCGCCAAGCGCAGGCGCGTCGGCAAAGCGCCCGTTCGCAAAGATTCGGATCGTCCCCGCACCCCTCCCCCCGGATCGGCCGCCGTCCCGAATTCGCCCGAGGCCTCTCCCCAATATGCCCGGAGCCTGATCGAGGCCAGCCTCGATCCCTTCGTCACGATCAGCCCGGAAGGCAAGATCACCGACGTCAACGAGGCGACGATCAAGGTCACCGGGGTACCGCGCAACGAGCTCATCGGGACGGATTTTTCGGACTACTTCACCGAACCGGAGAAGGCCCGGCGCGGCTACGAACAGGTCTTCGCCGAAGGCTACGTCACCGATTATCCGCTGACCTTGCGCCACAAGGACGGCCGCCTGTCCTCGGTGCTCTACAACGCCTCTGTTTACAGAGACGCTCGGGGCCGCGTCATGGGCGTTTTTGCCGCGGCCCGCGACATCACCGCCCAGCGCCAGGCCGCCCAGTATGCCCGGAGCCTGATCGAGGCCAGCCTCGATCCCTTCGTCACGATCAGCCCGGAAGGCAAGATCACCGACGTCAACGAGGCGACGATCAAGGTCACCGGGGCGCCGCGGGACGAGCTCATCGGGACGGACTTCTCCGATTACTTCACCGAGCCGGACGAGGCCCGCCGGGGCTACGAGCAGGTCTTCGCCAAAGGCTACGTCACCGATTACCCGCTGACGATCCGCCACCGGGACGGGCGGCTGACGTCGGTCCTCTACAACGCCTCCGTTTACCTGGACCCGCAGGGCCTGGTCCTGGGCGTTTTCGCCGCCGCGCGCGATGTCACGGCCCAGAGGCAGGCCGAGGCCGAAGTCGCGGAACAGAGGGCCCACGAGGAGCAACAGGCCCGTGAGCTCGAGCGGCTGGCAGAGCTCGAGCGCTTCCAAAAGCTGACCGTCGGCCGCGAGCTCAAGATGATCGAGCTCAAGAAAGAGATCGACATGCTGCGCAAGGAGGTCGACCGGCTCCGGCAAGGCGGCCCGGAGGGCCGGGCGGCGTCATGACCGACGGCCTGTCGTTCGTCCCCCAAGCCTCCCGGTTTCGCGACCGGAACGACTATGCCGCGGCGCTCCTCGATGTCATCGAGGATTTCCGGGCCGGGAGGATCCGGCTCGAGGACTTCCAGCGCGCCTCCCTTGACATCTTCAAGGACTTCGCCGGTGAGAAGGCCCGGCTCGAAGAGACGCAGCGGGCCATGCTCAACCTTCTCGACGACTTCGCCAGCGAACGGGAGAAGACCGAGGCCGCCAACCGCGAGCTCCGCGTCGCCCTCGAATCCCTCCGCCTGGCCAAGGAGGCCGTCGACTCCGCGAACCGCGAGCTCGAGGCCTTCTCCTACTCTGTCTCCCACGACCTCAGGGCCCCGCTGCGGACGATCAGCGGGTTCAGCCAGGTCCTCCTCGAGGACTGCGCCCCCGAGCTCAACGATGTGGGCAAGGACTCGCTCCGCCGGATCGTGGCCGCGGTCGACAAGATGGGCCAGCTCATCGACGATCTCTTGAACCTCTCGCGGGTCACCCGCGTCGAGATGATCCGTGGCCATGTCGACCTGAGCCGCATAGCCCGCCGGATCTTCGAAGAGCTGCGGAAATCCCACCCGGAGAGGCGGGCCGAGGTCGTCGTGGCCGACGGCCTCGTCGGCGCGGGCGACGAGCGCCTGCTCGGCGTCGTTCTCAGGAATCTCGCCGATAACGCCTGGAAGTTCACCTCGCGGAACGAGAAGACCCGGATCGAATTCGGGGCGACCAGGGCGGCGGGCGGCCCGGCCTATTTCATCCGGGACAACGGCACCGGGTTCGACATGGCCTACGCCGATAAGCTCTTCCAGCCTTTTCAGCGGCTGCACCACATGCGTGAGTTCCCGGGCACCGGGATCGGCCTGGCGACGGTCAAGCGCATCATCGAGCGCCACGGGGGGAGGGTCTGGATCGAGGCCAGGCCCGGCCAGGGGACGACGGTCTATTTCACCCTTGTCAATGAGCCTCAAAAAAGGGAGGTCCGATGAATACGAAACACATCCTCCTCGTCGAGGACAATCCGGACGATGTCGATCTGACGATGCGGGCCCTGGCGAAAAGCCACGTCGCCAACTCGGTGGACGTGGCGGCCGACGGGGTCGAGGCCTTGGAGTATCTGTCCGCCACGGGCAAGTTCGCCGGCCGCGACCCGGGCGTCCTGCCGCAGGTCGTCCTCCTCGACCTTAAGATGCCGCGCTTGGACGGGCTCGAGGTCCTCCGGCGCATCCGCGCCGACGAGAAGACCCGCCTGCTCCCGGTCGTCATCCTCACGACCTCGAGCGAGGAACGGGACAAGGTCGAAAGCTACAAGCTCGGCGCGAACAGCTATATCCGCAAGCCCGTCGATTTCGCCCAGTTCGCCGAGTCCGTGCGCCAGCTGGGGCTGTACTGGCTGGTCCTCAACGAAGCGCCCTGACCTGGAGCGTGAGCGGAGAGAAAACAGGCCCAGGGCTCGAGAATAACGCAGAGAAGCACGGGAAAGCGAGGCGTCCGATCATGGCCACGACCCTGAATGTCCTGATCGTCGAGGACTCCGAAGACGACGCCTTGCTCGTCGTCAACGGGCTTCGCCGGGGCGGCTACGACCCGCGCTGGGAACGCGTCGAGTCCCCGGAAGGCATGCGGGAAGCCCTGGCCCGGCGGACCTGGGACCTCGTCATCTCGGACTACCTCATGCCCCGGTTCGACGGCTTCGCCGCGCTCGACAGCTACAAGACGGGCGGCCAGGACGCGCCGTTCATTATCGTCTCGGGGAACATCGGCGAGGACATCGCAGTCGCTGCCATGCGGGCGGGCGCCCACGATTACATCATGAAGGACAACTTGAGGCGCCTGGTCCCCGCGGTCGACCGGGAGCTCCGCGAGGTCGATGTGAGGCGGGCCCGGAAGGCGGCCCAGGACGAGCTCATCGAGGCCACGGCCCTGCTCGAGAAGGTCTTTTCCATCACCCAGGTCATGGTCGCCTACATGGACGCGTCGTTCGACTTCTTCAGGGTCAATCCCGCCTACGCCCGGGCCTACGGCCGGGAGCCGCAGGACTTCCAGGGCAAGAACTACTTCGCCTTGTTCCCTGACCCGGCGGACGAGACGGTTTTCCGGGACGTCATCGAAACGGGCCGGCCCTCCTTCGGTCACGCCATGCCCCTCACCTGCGGGGCCGTCCCCGGGAACGGGGCTGTTTACGTCAACCGGAGCGTTCATCGCCTGACCGGACCCGAAGGCCGCGTCAAGGGGATCATCCTGATCCTCCTCGACGTCACCCGCGAGGTCCTTCTCGACGAGCACACCCGCCAGGCTCAGAAGATGGAGGCCCTGGGCACGCTGGCCGGCGGCATCGCCCATGACTTCAACAATATCCTGGCGGCCATCGTCATCAACGCCGAGCTTGCGCTCGACGACGGGCAGGAGCCCGGGGCTGCCCGGCAGTACCTGCCGTTCGTGCTCGACGCGGCCGAGCGGGGCAAGGAGCTGGTCAAGCAGGTCCTGGCCTTCAGCCGGAAGAAGAGCCGGGAGCCTAAGCCGGTCCGGCTGGCCCCGGTCATCACCGAAGCGCTGCGCTTCCTGCGGGCCTCGCTGCCGGCCACGATCGAGATCAGGGACACTCTCACGGCGGAGGACGCCGTGACATTGTCCGACGCGACCGAGATCCACCAAGTCCTCATGAACCTGGGCAGCAACGCCGCTTTCGCCATGCGGGAGGCGGGCGGGGTCCTGACCGTCGGACTCGACGCGGTCGACGTCGACGCGGAAGCGGCGGCGCGGCTGCCGGGTCTCAAGGCCGGCCCCTACGCGAGACTGACCGTGGAGGACACCGGAGTCGGCATCCCCGGGGACATGATCCCCCGGATCTTCGACCCGTTCTTCACGACCAAGGGGCAAGCGGAGGGCACGGGCATGGGCCTCGCCGTCGTCCACGGGATCGTCACGGGGAGCGGCGGGGCCATCTCGGTCGAGAGCGAGGTTGGCAAGGGGAGCGTATTTCTCGTCTATTTCCCGCGGGTCAAGGACAAACCGGCGCCGGCCGAGGACCATACGGGCCCCACTCCGGGAGGACACGAGCGGATCCTCGTCGTCGACGACGAAAGAAGCCAGGCCGAGAGCCTCCATGACATCCTGGAACGTCTCGGCTACGAGGTGACCTTCGAAACCGACAGCGTCAGGGCCGTCGCGCTCATCCGCTCCCGTCCCGAGGCTTTCGATATCGTCGTCACCGACCAGACCATGCCCCACCTTGTCGGGACGAGGCTCGCGGAGGAGGCGATGACAGTCCACCCGGGCCTTCCGGTCGTCCTGTGCACCGGGTTCAGCGACTGCGTCAGCGAGAGGACGGCCATCGGTCTCGGGATCCGAGAGCTCGTGATGAAGCCCTTCACCATCCGCGAGATGGCCGTCGCGATCCGCCGCGCCCTCGACCGGCCGGCGGGCTAGCATAAATCGTTCGACCGACCACGAACTCCCGGCGGATGCTCTCCGCCGACGGCAAGAACGTCGACGGGAGGGGCGCGGCCGGGATCGGGAAGCCCGGCGTTCCCATTTTGCGAGCCGGGGACACGCCTATTCGTGGCCGTGTCGCTGAGAAGAAGCATAGCGCCGGATCAGGGCGTTGGTCGAGCTGTCGTGCCCAAGCGGGCCCTCGGCCCCGGTCTCGAGCTCGGGGACGATGCGGGCGGCCAGCGCCTTGCCCAATTCGACCCCCCACTGGTCAAATGAATCGATGTCCCAAATGGCGCCTTGAGTGAAGACGCTGTGCTCGTACAATGCGACGAGCTTCCCCAGCGTCTCCGGCGTCAGCCGTTCCAGGAGGATCGTGCTGGACGGACGGTTGCCCTCGAAGGTCCTGTGCGGCACGAGCCATTCGGGGATGCCTTCGGCTCGGACCTCCTGCGGCGTTTTGCCAAAGGCCAGCGCCTCGGCCTGGGCAAACACGTTGGCCAAAAGCAAGTCGTGGTGGCGGCCGAGAGGGTTAAGCGGCTGAACGAATCCGATGAAGTCGCAGGGGATGAGCTTGGTCCCCTGATGGATCAGCTGGTAGAAGGAATGCTGGCCGTTGGTGCCCGGCTCGCCCCAGGTGATCGGCCCGGTTTGCCAGGCGACCTCGGTCCCGTCAAGGGTGACGCGCTTGCCATTGCTCTCCATCGTCAACTGCTGGAGGTAGGCCGGGAAGCGCTTCAAATACTGCTCATACGGAAGGACCGCCAGGGTCTGCGCCCCGAAGAAGTTGTTGTACCAGAGGCCCAGGAGCCCCATGAGCACCGGCAGGTTGCGCTCGAAAGGGGTCGTGCGGAAATGTTCGTCCATCTGGTGGAAGCCGTCGAGCATGGCCTGGAAATTTTCGGGGCCGATGGCGATCATCGTCGACAGTCCGATCGCCGCGTCCATGGAGTACCGGCCGCCGACCCAATCCCAAAACTCGAACATGTTCGCGGTGTCGATTCCGAATTCGGCCACTTCGCCGGCGTTGGTCGAGACCGCGACGAAATGCCGGGCGACCGCGGCGGGATGCTTCAGCGTCTTGAGGGCCCAGTCGCGGGCCGTGCGAGCGTTGGTCATCGTCTCCAGGGTCGTAAAGGTCTTCGATGAGACGATGAACAGCGTCTCCTCGGCGTCGAGGTCGCGGGTGGCCTCAGCGAAGTCGGTGCCGTCGATGTTGGAGACGAAGCGGAAGGTCAGGTCGCGCCGGCTGTAGTGCCGCAAGGCCTCGTACGCCATCACCGGCCCCAGGTCGGACCCCCCGATGCCGATATTGATGACGTTGCGGATCGGCTTGCCGGTGTGGCCCGTCCACTCCCCGCTCCGCACTTGGGCGCAGAAGCCGGCCATCTTATCGAGCACGGCGTGGACCTGAGGGACGACGTCCTGGCCGTCCGCGACGATGGATTGCCCCTTGGGGGCGCGCAGGGCCACGTGCAGGACGGCCCGCTTCTCCGTGACGTTGATCTTCTCGCCCCGGAACATGGCCTCGATGCGGGCCCGCAAGCCGGATTCCTCCGCCAATTTCAGAAGGAGCCTGAGCGTCTCGTCGGTGACCCGGTGCTTCGAATAGTCCAAGTAGACGCCGACGGCCTCAGCCGTCAGGCGCTCCCCGCGCTTCGGATCGCCGGCGAAGAGCTGCCGAAGATGCAACTCCCCCACTTCCAGGTAATGGGCTTCGAGGGCCTGCCAGGCCGGGAGTTCCGTGAGCCGCGGGAGGCGTGTCGTCATGCCGCTGTCCTTTCCATCGCGGCATCGTATTCGCCTTGGCGCGCCGCCCGGTTGCACCTGGCCCGATGATACAGAGCTTGCTGGGCGGCAGGCACGTTGGCCTCCTCGCCTCGCCAGATCTCCAAAGCCGGTTGTTGGATGGCGCGCGAAAACGAAAACGCCAACGCCCAAGGCCGTCGCGACTTGGATCTGACGTTCATGGCATTCAAACGAGCCGAAGCCAGCTCGCCGGATTGGCCGCCCGACAAGAACGCGATCCCCGGAACGGCGGCGGGGACGGCTCGCAACAGGCACCTCACCGTGGCGTCAGCCACCTCATCCACGCCTTCCTGCCTGGGGCAGGTCAGACCCGGAAGCACCATGTTGGGCTTCAGGATCAGACCCTCAGGCATCACCCGGAGCGCGGCCAGCCGGTTGAAAACCGTTCGCAGGACGTCCTCCGTGACTTCAAAGCACCGCTCCAGAGTATGGTCGCCGTCCATAAGCACTTCCGGCTCGACGACGGGGACCAATCCGGCTTCCTGGCACAGAGCCGCGTAGCGAGCCAACTCGTGAGCGTTGGCCTCGATGCACCCGCGGCTGGGAATGCTATCGCCCACGGCCAGGACTGCGCGCCACTTGGCGAAACGGGCGCCCATCTGAGAATATTCCTCGAGGCGGCCGCGCAATCCGTCCAGGCCCTCGGTGATCTTTTCACCGGGATGACCCGCCATGTCCGTTGCGCCGGTGTCCACTTTGATGCCAATAATGATCCCCGCATCGCCAAGGACCTTGATAAAGGGCGTGCCGTCCTTCTTCCGCTGGCGGATCGTTTCGTCGTAGAGGATCGCCCCATTGATGCACTCCCCGAGACGGGGTGTCGTCACGATCAACTCCCGATAAGCGCGCCGGGCCTCCTCGGTCTGGGGAATTCCCAGCCTGGCAAATCTCTTGTTGCAGGTCGGATTGCTTTCATCCATCGCCAGAAGGCCCTTGTCGCCTGCAACCAGCGCCTGGGCTGTGCTCATCAAGGGATTGCCTGTCATGTTCCGGTCTCCTTGCTTTCCAGCTCCGATATTTTCGCCAGGCGCCGCTTGAACCGTTCCATCCCCTTGAAACGGGCCCCGAGGAACGTCCGGACCAGGTCCCAGGCCAGATCGTAGCCGGTGACCCGGCCGCCCAGGCACATCACGTTCATGTCGTCGTCCTCGACCCCCTGATGCGCGGAGAAGGGGTCCGTGATCAACGCCGCCCTCACGCCGGGCACCTTGTTGGCCGCGACGCAGGCCCCGACCCCGCTGCCGCAGATGGCCAGGCCTCGGGCGACCTCGCGCTTGGCCACCGCCCTGGCCAGGGGCACGACAAAATCCGGGTAGTCATCGTCCCTGACCAGATCACGCGCACCAAAGTCCACGACCTCGTAACCGGCGGCTTGGAGGTCCGCGGTCAGTCGCCCTTTCAGCTCGAACCCGCCATGGTCCGCGGCGATGCCCAGGCGCATCATTTCGGCTCCTCGCTCAGCCCCTTTTCTTTCCGCGTTTCGCCCGGACTCCACTTCCAGTTCCGGATCTCCGGCATGTCTTGGCCGTGCTTGTCGATGTACTCCTTGTGCTCGACAAGCTTGTCCTTGAGCTGCTGCTTCAGGTAAACGCCCTTGTCGCCGGTCTGCGGCAGGCGGTCGATGGCGTCCATCACGAGGTGGAAGCGGTCGAGATCGTTCAGCACCGTCATGTCGAAAGGCGTGGTGATGGTTCCCTCTTCCTTGTAGCCGCGGACGTGGATATTGTCGTGGTTGGCGCGGCGGTAGGTCAGGCGGTGGATCAACCACGGGTAGCCATGGAAGGCGAAGATGAGCGGCTTGTCCTTGGTGAAGATATCGTCGAAATCCTTGTCGCTCAACCCGTGGGGGTGCTCGGTTTGCGGCTGCAGCTTCATGAGATCGACGACGTTGACCACCCGGATCTTCAGGTCGGGCAGATGCTCGCGCATAATGGAGACGGCGGCGAGCGTTTCCAGCGTCGGCACGTCGCCGCAGCAGGCCATGACCACGTCGGGCGCGACGCCTTGGTCGTTGCTGGCCCACTGCCAGATGCCGGCCCCGGCCGTGCAGTGCTTGACCGCGGCGTCCATCGCCAGCCACTGCGGCGCGGGGTGTTTGCCCGCGATCACGACGTTGACATAATGACGGCTGCGCAGGCAGTGGTCCATGACCGACAGCAGGCAGTTGGCATCCGGCGGAAGGTAGACGCGGACGACCTCGGCCTTCTTGTTCACGACGTGGTCGATGAAACCGGGGTCCTGGTGGGTGAAGCCGTTGTGATCCTGGCGCCAGACATGCGAGGACAGCAGGTAGTTCAGGGAGGCGATCTTCCGCCGCCACGGCAGGTGCGCCGTGACCTTCAGCCACTTGGCATGCTGGTTGAACATCGAGTCGATGATGTGAATGAACGCCTCGTAGCAATTGAAGAGCCCGTGCCGACCGGTGAGCAGGTAGCCCTCGAGCCAGCCTTCGCATTGGTGTTCGCTGAGCATTTCCATCACGCGGCCGGTGGGCGCGAGGAATTCGTCGTTCGGCACGGTCGCGGCGTCCCATTGGCGTTTGGTCACTTCAAAGAGGGCTTCCAAGCCGTTGGAGAGCGTCTCGTCGGGGCCAAAGACCCGGAAATTCCGCTGCTCGCTGTTCAGCTTCGCCACATCGCGCAAGAAAGGCCCGAGCACGTGCGTATCGCCGATACCGCGCGCTCCGGGCGACGGCACGGCCTCCGCGTAGTCGCGGAAATCCGGCATGCGCAGGTCGCGGAGCAGAATGCCGCCGTTGGCGTGGGGATTCGCGCCCATGCGTCGTTCGCCCTTGGGCGCAAGTTCGGCCAGTTCCGGCCTGAGACGCCCCTCCTTGTCAAAGAGCTCCTCCGGCCTGTAGCTTTTCATCCAGCTTTCGAGCTGCTCGAGATGATCGGGATGCCCGGCATCCACGAGGAGCGGCACCTGGTGCGCTCGGAACGTGCCCTCGATCTGCAGGCCATCGACGACTTTCGGTCCCGTCCAGCCCTTGGGTGACTTGAGGACGATCATGGGCCAGCGCGGACGCGCGGTGTCATCGCTATTCCGGGCGTTCTCTTGGATTCTCAGGATATCCTCGATGGCTTTGTCCAAAGCGGCGGCCATGAGTTGATGCATTTCTTCGGGCACATCGCCTTCCACAACGTAAGGCGTCCAGCCGCAGCCTCGCAGAAATTGCTCCAATTCCTCACGCTCGACGCGGGCCGAGACGGTCGGGTTGCTGATCTTGTAGCCGTTGAGATGCAGGATCGGCAGTACCGCGCCGTCGGTGGCCGGGTCGAGGAACTTGTTGGAATGCCACGCCGTGGCCAGCGGGCCCGTCTCCGCCTCGCCGTCACCGACGACGCAGGCCACGACGAGACCGGGATTGTCGAACACCGCCCCGAACGAATGGCTGAGCGAATAGCCCAGCTCGCCGCCTTCGTGGATCGAGCCTGGGCACTCCGGCGATGCGTGGCTGGGAATTCCTCCGGGAAAAGAAAACTGGAGAAAAAGCCTCCGCAGCCCGGCCTCATCCTGGCTGATGTCGGGATAGATCTCGCTGTACGTGCCCTCGAGGTAGGTGTTGCCCACGACGGCCGGGCCGCCGTGCCCGGGGCCGGAGACGTAGATCATATCGAGATCGTATTTCTTGATGACCCGGTTCAAGTGCACGTAAATGAAGTTCTGCCCGGGGGTCGTGCCCCAGTGTCCCAGCAGCATGTGCTTCACATCCGCGAGCGTCAGCGGCCGCTTCAGCAGCGGATTGTCGTAGAGATAGATCTGGCCGACCGAGAGGTAGTTGGCGGCGCGCCAGTAGGCGTCCATCTTCTTGAGCAGTTCAGGCGCGAGGGGATTTGTTTTGGCTGCCATGACCGATCACCTCCTTCACGGTCTCGTCATTTAAGCTTCAGCAGTCGGGCGTTGATGGCCACGATCACCGTGCTGGCGGACATCAGCAGGGCGCCGAGGGCGGGGCTGAGCAGCACGCCCCAGGCGTAGAGCGCGCCGGCGGCCAGCGGAATGGCGAAGGCGTTGTATCCCGTGGCCCAGAAGAGATTCTGGATCATCTTGCGGTGCGTGGCCCGGGAGAGCTTCACGATGGCCACGACGTCCAAAGGATTGCTTCGCACCAGGATCACGTCGGCGGTCTCGACCGCGACATCCGAGCCCGCTCCAATGGCGATGCCCAAATCCGCCTGCGCCAGCGCCGGGGCATCGTTCACGCCGTCGCCGGTCATGGCCACCATCACGCCCCGGGATTGGACCTCTTTCACTTTGGCGGCCTTGTCCTGGGGCAGGACTTCGGCGAAGTACTCATCCAGCCCGACCTGGTCCGAAACCCATTTGGCCGTCGCTTTGTTGTCGCCGGTGAGCATCAGGCAGCGGATGTTCAGCGCCTTGAGGGCGTCAATGGCCTGCTTCGCTTCGGGCCGCACGATGTCGGCCAAGGCCAACGCTCCTTTCAGCTTTCCGTCGACGAGGACAAACACGACCGTCTTGCCTTGGGCTTGCAGGGCCCCGACGCGCTCGTCGGTCATGCCGATCTTTTGCTCGAGCAAGAAACCCGGGCTGATCACCTTGACGTCTCGGCCATCGACCCTGCCTTCGGCGCCTTTGCCCGGGATGCTCTTGAAGTTCTCGACGCGAAGCTTCTGATCCGAAGAAGCGGCGATGGCCTTGGCGATGGGATGCTCGGAATTCGCGTCCACCGAGGCCGCGTACTTGCGCAGGGTTTCTTCATCGACGTCCTGCGAAAGCCGCAGTGTGTCGGTCACGCCAAAGCGGCCCTCGGTCAGCGTGCCGGTCTTGTCGAAAATGACGGCTTTGACGTTCCGGGCGCGCTCAAACGCATTGCGATCGCGGATCAACAGTCCGGCGCCCGCGGCGAGGGCCGTGGAGACGGCCACCACAAGGGGCACTGCCAGGCCGAGGGCGTGCGGACAGGCAATGACCATGACGGTGACGCTGCGCTCGATGGCAAAGGACAATTCCTTGCTCCTGAGAACCAACCAGACGAGGAAGGTGATGGCGCCGCAGCTCAGGGCCACGATGGTGAGCCACATCGCGGCCTTGTTCGCCAGATCCTGGGTCTTCGATTTGCTTTCCTGGGCCTGTTTGACCAGGTCGATGACCTGCGACAGGAACGAATCCTTGCCTGTGCTTTTGACCTCGACGGTCAGCGAGCCTTCGCCGTTGATGGAGCCGCCGATGACCTGGCCGGCGGTCTCCTTGATGACGGGAGTCGATTCCCCGGTGAGCATGGCCTCGTTGACCGAGCTCTCGCCCTCCACAATGACCCCGTCCGCAGGAATTTTCTCTCCCGGTTTGATCAGGACCTTGTCATTCACGGTCAGCTCGCTCAGCGGCACGTCCTTCACGCTGCCGTCGGGCATGAGTTTGTGGGCGTCGGAAGGCATGAGCTTCGCCAGTTCCTCCAGGGCTTTCGAGGCGCCCATCACCGACTTCATCTCGATCCAGTGCCCCAGCAGCATGATGTCAACGAGCGTGGCCAGCTCCCAGAAGAACATCTTGCCGGCCAGGCCGAACACCACGGCACTGCTGTAAAAATAGGCGGTCGTGATGGCGACGGCGACCAGCGTCATCATTCCGGGCTGCCGGGATTCGAGCTCCTTGAACAAGCCTTTGAGGAACGGCCAGCCGCCATACCAAAAGACCGCCGAGGCAAAGGCGAACAGGACGTAGACGTCCCCGGAAAAACGGATCGCCGCGCGCAGTCCCACCAGCTTCTGAAGCAGCGGCGAGAGGACGAGGATCGGCAGGGTCAGGACGAGCGAGATCCAGAACCGTTTCCGGAAGTCTGCCGCCATATGAGCATGATGGTCGTGGTGGTCGTGGCGGCCCTTCCTGGCCGCTTCGTCGTGGGTCGGCGTTGTCGCCGGTTTGTTATGGGCTGCGTGTTTGTGATCATCCATAACCCGGATTCCTCTCCCGATTTAGGGTTCGGTTGGCAGGACCCCCGACCGCCCCTCGAGATATGATCGTGCAACTCGCGTTGAGTGTTTTCATCATCGTTGCCAGAGGATTTGAGCGGCTTCCAGCGGAACCGACGCCCCGGAGCGTTGAGGGATCACTCGCGCCGTGTAGTCTCCCGCTGGACGTGTCGCGGGGGCCGTTGCCTGGAAGACGCAGCGGCGGGATGCGTCGGGTTGCGGTCGCATGCACTCCATTTCCTGCCGTACGGGATCGCCGCCGTTGATTCCGTCCGCATAGAGCTCGACTCGCACCGCGCTCGGGTCGAGATCGTTCAGAAAGAGTTCGACCTCGAACACGTGCTGGCCCTCTTTGGTTTCGACCCGCCATTCTCCGAAGCTCAATGAACCCCAGTTCCGGTCCAGCGCGTGCTGCCAATCGACCATTTGCCTGCCCGCGGCGCCTTTGTTCGCCGCGCGCTCACCGTAGGCTGCGGCCGCCGGGAGGTAGTGTTGCTCGGTGTATTCGCTCACCGTGCGGGCGGCGGAGAAGCGCGGTGTCAACCGGGCCATGCTTTCTCGCATCCGCTTGACCCATGCGCTGGGGATGCCGCTCTCGTTTCGGGAATAGAACTCGGGGACGACTTCCCGTTCGAGCAGATCGTAGAGCGCCGCAGCTTCGGCGGCGTCCCAGGCCGGATCATCGCCGTGTTCCCGGCCATCCCCCAACGCCCAACCCACCTCAGGCGCGTAGGCTTCCGCCCACCAGCCGTCCAATTCCGAGAGATTGAGGCCTCCATTGACGAGCACCTTCATGCCGCTCGTTCCGCAGGCCTCCCACGGTCGCCGCGGCGTGTTGATCCAGACGTCCACTCCCTGCACCAAGTGCTCCGTCAACAGCATGTCGTAGTCGCTCAGGAAGATGACGTGGGGTCGGGTCTCCGGCCGGCGGATGAAATCGATCCATTCGCGGATCAGGGCCTGTCCCGCCTGGTCCTTCGGATGAGCTTTGCCGGCCAAAATGAGCTGCACGGGCCGCTGCGTATTGGTCAATAGGCGAAGCAGCCGTTCCGGGTCGTGCAGCAGCAGGTTCGGCCTCTTATAGGTCGCGAAGCGCCGGGCAAAGCCCAGCGTCAACGCGTTGGGGTCAAAGAGGCGTTTTGCCCGGTCAACCGCCTCGGGCGGCGCGCCGGAGGTGGCCAGCTGCCTCGACAATCGCTCGCGGGCGTATTCGACAAGAGATTTGCTTGCGGCGGTGCGAAATCGCCAGAGCTTGGCGTCCGAAACGCGGCGAATGTCCTGCTCCAAGGTTTCGACCGTCCCCAGCCAGCGGCCCTTTCCGCAGGCTTCGGTCCACAGATCGTCGGATTCTGCCGAGTCCCAGCTCGACATATGGACGCCGTTGGTCACATGTCCAATGGGCACTTCGCCCGTTGGCCAACGGGGGAAAAGAGGCCCAAAGAGGCCCCGGCTGACCTTCCCGTGCAAACGACTCACGCCGTTCACCGCCCCGCTTCCCCGGATGGCCAGATAGGCCATGTTGAAGCTTTCCGACGGGTCGTTCGGGTTCCGGCGGCCCAGGGCCAGCAAATCGTGAAGCGCTATGCCGAGCTTCTGCTCGGCATAGCCCCCGAGGTATTCCTCGACGAGGGCCGGAGCAAAACGGTCAAAGCCCGCGGCCACGGCCGTGTGGGTGGTGAAGAGGTTCCCCGCTCGTGTGACGGCCAGCGCGACCTCGAACGGCTGGGAGGTCTCTTGCATGAAGCTGCGGGCGCGCTCCAGCACGGCAAAGGCCGCATGACCCTCATTCAGATGACAGACTTCCGGCCGGAGGCCGAGCGCGCTGAGCAATCGCCATCCGCCGATCCCGAGGAGCAGTTCCTGCTCGAGGCGCAGCTCCGGCCCCCCGCCATAAAGCTCGCTGGTGATCCCTCGATGAGCGGGGAAGTTCGCCGCGTCGTTACTGTCCAGCAGGTAAAGCTTCGCTCGGCCGACCTGGACCTGCCAGGCGCGCAGCCAGACCGAGTGGCCGGGCAAAGCGATCTCCAACCGCAGCCACTCGCCGTTCGCCTGGCGCAAAGGCGAGATGGGCAGCTGTCCGGGGTCGTTATAGGGGAAAAGGGCCTGTTGCGCCCCGTCCTTGCCGATCACCTGGCGAAAATAGCCCTGCTGGTAGAGCAGTCCCACGCCGACCACGGGCACGCCCAGATCGCTGGCCGCTTTGAGCTGGTCGCCGGCCACGTTGCCGAGCCCCCCTGAATAGATGGGCAGAGCTTCGCTCAACATGAATTCCATGCTGAAGTACGCGACGCAGGTCAGGGGCGACCTGGGATGACGTTGCTGAAACCAGGCCGGCGATCCTGACGCCTGATTCCTGATTTGGATGAGGCCGTCGACTTTCTTGCGGAAAGATGGATCCGCCAATACCCGTGCGAGCTTGTCCCTCGAGACGGTCTGCAGGACGACCCAGGGGTTTTGAGTGAACCCCCAAAGCGCGGGATCAAGCTGCCGCCACACTTCGTCGGTGGCATGATTCCACGACCAGCGCATATCCAGAGCAAGCTCGGTCAGAGAATCGAATCCATCCATCTCCATTGGCGGCCTAGAGGATGGCCGCTGACACGCGTTCGTTCGCTCACGGTCTTTCACCTATATTCTCGTCCATAACGTTTCAGGGTGCATTCGTCGTTTCCCCCAGGCGATAGCCTGCCCGGTCCATTCGGGAACCGGTCTCTCAGGCCATTCGTTCATCCCCTCACAACCATAACAGGGATTTTTTTATCCTTATGGATCACGCCATAGGTGATGCTGCCGAGGACCGTGGCGGCCAAGGCGCTGTGTCCATGGGAACCCATGATGATGAGACTGGCCTTTGATCTCTCGGCCTCTTTCAGGATCTCCTCGATCGGATGCCCTGTCGCGATGACGATCTTCGACCGGACATGGTTTTTTTTGCAGTATTTGCCGACCTCTCCGGCGAACCTTTCGGCAGCCTCGCGCAGATAAGTCTTGATCGGCTCGATCACCTGCCTCGCAGCGTCCCAGGCGGGAATTGTCTGGGGCATGAATGAGCGCTGATCGACAACGCTCAGAGCAATGACCGTGGCGTTCAGCTGTTTTGCGAGGTCGACCGCGTACCTGGCCGCTTTTTGAGCTGCCTTTGACCCGTCCGTCGGCACAAGGATTTTTGAGATCATATGTCCTCCCTTTCATTGACCTTGACAAGGTCTGCCCGTTGTGGCGCCGCTGCGTGAGATTGCCCAGGGCCTGTTGACCTGCATTCTTTTTTCTTCTCTCTGTCCTGCTCCCAGCCGTATTGGAAGCCAAAACGGATGTGCAAGAGCCAACTTATCCAAATTAAGAGCAGTCTTCATGCCAAAATCTCTCAACGCCTCTCAGAATGCCAGGATATTGGTTTCCTATTTGGACAGGGCCAAATTTCAACTGACCGGCTGTTCAAAGGCCCAGGTCGGCTAAATTGGATGTTTCCCTGGCCCAGAAATTGACCTGTCGCATAATACTTGTTCTATGAGCCAGGAAATTCCCGGGTTAGTACTCGGGAACGGCCTCTCGCTCTAAGCGAAATCCCGCCGGATGATCTTGCCGACCCTCTTGGCCAAAGCCATGATGGTCAGGATGGGCGGATTGCCCAGAGATTCGGGAAGGAGCGTCGCGTCGGCCAGGAAGAGGTTCCCGGGGAGCCTCGGCGGATGAAGCGTTTTCGCCTCCTCGCCCGTCAAAGGAAGCATTCCGCCCGGGTGGCCGGCGTTGAGGGTCCCGAAGAACAGCTCGCTTTTCCCGATGCCGATCCGGCCGAAGATGTCCGCGCAGTCGTCGACAGCCGCGCTCAGGACCCTTGTGTCGTCGGGCGTGAGGGCCTTGTCGATCTCCCTTTCTGAGACGGTCCCCGATCGCTTGTCGGCCAGCTTGATCATGAGGCTGAGGATGTTCCCCGCCGCCGGAGCCCACCGGCGATTGAAAAAATAGCTCAGGTAGTCGAAATAGGGCGAAAGGATGTAGCCTTCGCGCTGCGCGGCGAAGGGCATGGGGATCTCTTTTTGCTGACGCGCGCCATTCCAGGGCGCGGCCACGCAGAGAACGGGATCGACGAACAACCCGGGCACGCAGGGAATTCCCGAGGCTTGAAGGATGACAGGAGTCCCGAATCCGCCCGCGGCCAGGACGACAACGTCCGCGGGGTAGAATCTGCGCCTGGCGCCGCGTCCGGCCCTCACCCCGGAGGCCCGGCCGTTTTCGAGAACCACCTCGCGGACGGGACAATCGGTGACCAGGCGGGCGCCGTGGTCCAAGGCCGTAAGGAGGAACCCGCGGCTGTCCCATTTCGCCCCGGACGGGCAGCCCAGGACGCAGCGGCCGCAGTTCCCGCACGACTCGCGGCGTCTCATTTTCGGCATCGGCCTGGGTTCGAGCCCCATCTCGTCGAAAATCGAAAACAGCCGCTCCGTCGTCTCGTTCCAGAGCTTCCGATGGGCGATCGAGATCGGGATCTCGCGGTCGAGCTCCGCGAACTCCGCGTCGAGGTCGATGCCGATCGACTTAAGCCCCCCCGCCATGCGCAGAGCGTTGCCCGTGGCCAAGGTCGTCGTCCCGCCCGTTCCGATGCCGCGCACCAGGACCATCCCTTCGCGTGTCTTCTGGACCTTCATCGAGGGAAAGAGGAGCCTGATGTGGCGCTCGTCGAAGAGCAGCCCCAGCCTCTTGAGCCTCTCCGGGATCCGGAGGTCCAGGGTCATCGGGCGGAACTCCCGGCCCGCCTCAAGGACGAGGACGTCAAAAGCCCCCTGAAGCTCCTTGGCTATCGCGGCGCCGCCGGCGCCGGTCCCGACGACGATCGCGGTCGGCATCAGTCCCCCTGCTTAAAGGAGAAGCGGGCACGGCAGCATTTGCGGCCCTCGGTGAGACGTTCGGCGAATTCAAGGTCGCCGCCCCCCGCCAGGCCGGCCAGGATCCCCTCGTCCAGGGAGGACATCAGGCGGCAGACGTTGGGGGAATAGATGCTGCTGAAGAAACATCGCCGGATGATGATCTCTCCTCCGGGACCGCCGCGGAGATCGATCCCGAGGGAACGATAAAGGACCCTCGCGGCCGTCAGGACCTCCCTCTGAGAGGAGACGCGGAGCGTTCTGCGGATCTCCTGTCCCAGACGAGAGGCTCCGTCGAAAAGCGTTCGTTCGGTCTCCGCCAGCCGGGCCGGCGACTCCAGGATCCTCGCGGCCTGCTCATTCGAGAATTCCGCGAACTTGCGGAGAAGCTGGTCAAGGGAAAGCCCCTTGAGAGCAGGCGGAGGCGCATCAAAAGCCCGGGCGGTCAGGAGCAGAAGCTCCTCGAGCTTCCGCCTCCTGAGCCCGGCCGGCAGATGAAGGCGGGCCAGCAACAGGCGCCCGTTCACGGGGACTTCCTCAACGCGCTCCCCTGCCGGCCGCCGCGCGCACTCTGAGGAACATCATCAGCACGATGAGACCGAGGCCGCCGTCGACGATCCCATTCACGAGATAGATCAGCCAAGGCGCTTGAAAAAAGAACATCATGAAGGACAGGAGCGAGCTCGCGATCTTGGCCTGCCCGAGGATCAGGGGATAGATCTTTTCGCCGGGGGACCGGTACATGGACCAGGCCAGGATCGTCACGACATACATGTAGGCCGCCGCGAGGACCCCGAAGAACGACGGCTCGGCCGGTCCTTCGGTCATGCCCAGGCGAAGGGAGATATCGTTGAAAAAGGTCAGCGTCCCCCGGGGCAGGAAAAGGAAGACTGCGCCGACCAGGGCGAAGACTACGGCCAGGCCGAGGCTGAAAGCCTTGTAGGCGGCACGGGGTCCTTCTGGCATGGTCGAAGATCCTTTAGGAATGATAGAGCTTGAAGAACCTCGATAAGGGGCCGAACCGGACGCTCTTGAGCATTTCCAGGGCGTCCTCTCGGGCGAGGGAAACCCCGCCCCTCGCGTGGGCTTGGAACGATCCGTAGTTCTGGTTGATGAAGCAGGAGTCCTCTGAAGGGAAACGCTCCCGCATGTCCCGGACGATCTCGGCGAGCGGCCTGTCGCGGATGCTGCCGAGCGTCATCGGGGTAAAGACACAGGGGCTGACCTCGCCGAAGGCGTCGACGTAGATCATCTTGTGACCGGCGTTGCACCCGAAATGCTCCCGCCCCTCGAAATGGCCGAGGTAGTTGACCGTCATGCCGGACCGCTTGTTGTGCCGGTCCTGCAGCCGGACGAGATCGCGGCGCTCGTCCTCGCTGATGACGTTCCCGGCGTTCCAGAACGCCTGGACCGAAGGCTTGACCTCGCTCAGCCAGGCCTCGTGAACGCCCAAGCCCTCGAGAAAGGCCAGATATTCTTCCGTCTGGCCTTGACGGATCATGTCCTTCGAAAGCACGGCGGAAGCGCCGACGTGGAGCCCGTCCACGTTCCTGAAGATCTCGACGGCCCGCAGAGCGGTGGCGAAGGCGCCTCCGACGCCGCGGTTCCTGTCGTGGACCTCCGGCGTCCAATGGTCCAGGCTCACCGAGACGGAGAAGAGCCCGGCGGACTTCAGGTCCCGGGCCAGCGCCGGGGTGAGCGTGCTTCCGGTCGTAAAGAGCTTGACAGCGCATCCGTCCGCGGCCTCCTCGGTCAGGCGGACGATGTCTTTGTTCAGGAGCGGCTCTCCGCCCGTCCATCCCAGCCAAACGACGCCCAGGCGCTTCAATTCCCGAACCACGGACCGGATCTCCGCGGTGGACATCGCCTGGCCCTTGCGCTCCCTGTTGTAGCAGTAGCCGCATCGCTGGGGACAGTCGGCGGTCAGCCCGACCTGGGCGTGGGAAGGTCCCTCGCGCCTGTCGACGAGCTGTTCCCGGATGAACCGGGAGTACGCGGGACTGTTGAGCGGAGGAAGGTGCGAATGCAAAATGAGATTCTCCCCGACCTTCCGGACCCTGAACTTGCGCATGTAGCCCAAAAAGAACACGTTCAGCGCGGGGCGGACCTTGAGCATGTGGGGATTCCGCCTCAGGACCTTCAAAACGGGCCAACGCACTGTCTTCATGATCGACCGCTCTCCGACGCGTCGCAGTCTATGTAACACCTCCAAATCAAATTTTCAAGACCCCGGGGCGAATCCCGGCGACATGCCGCCGATGAGGGATGGGGACGAGAGGCCGGCGCGTCCTAATCGTGACGCAAGGCTTCGATCGGGTCCAGGCGCGAGGCCTTGACCGCGGGATAGATCCCCGACGCCAATCCGATGACGGTGCAGACGAAGAACGAGAGCAGCACGGAGGTGATCGTCCAGCCGACCGGCCACCCGGTGAACGCGGAGATGAGCATCGAGAGGGCGAAGCCGAAGAGGATCCCGGCCGTCCCGCCGATCGCGGAGATGGTGACCGTCTCGGCGATGAACTGGCTCCGGATGTCGATCTGCCGCGCGCCCAGGGCCCGCCGCAGGCCGATCTCCCGGGTCCGCTCGAGCACCGTGGCCAGCATGATGTTCATGATGCCGATCCCGCCCACGAGCAGGGAGATCCCGGCGATGCAGGCCATGACGATGGTGAAGATGTTCTGGGTCTTGCGGTGCTGCTCGAGAAGGGCCTCGGGCACGATCATCTCGTAATCGTCGATCTCCTTGTGGCGGCGCTTCATCAGGTGGGACAGGGTCGCCGCCGCCGCGGCGCTCGAGATCTCCGACTTGAGCTGCACCCTGAATTCGTCGAGATCGGATTCATAGTTCCCGAAGCGGAAGACCTTCAGGGCCGTCTGCAGCGGGACATAGATGTTGTTCTGCTCGCCTTTGAGGGCGATCCCCTGGAATTCCTGCCTGAGGAGGTTCTTGTCCCGGAGCACGCCGACGACGGTCATCCAGACATGGTTGATCTTGACCTGCCGGCCGATGGAAGGCTCCCCCGGGAACAGGACCTGAGCGACGCGCGACCCGATCACGCAGACGTGGGCATAGACGAGGTCGTCGAAGGGAAGCAAGAACCGGCCCGCGCTCATGCTCAGGTTGGCCATCTCGAGCTGCGTCGGCGTCACGCCCGAGACCTCGGCGTCGCTCTCCCTGTCACCGGCGACGACGGCGAAGACCTTGATCTGCTTGGTGGCGCTGTAGGTGCTGAGAAAGGGCAGCGTTTCCCGGGCCGCGTTCAGGTCCTGCAGCGTCAACCCGGGGCAATTCTCGCGGATCTCCTTGAGCTTGCTCTCCTCGAAGGCTTTCGCCTTGACGATGATGTTGCGCAGGCCCATCGTGTCGATGAGCTGCAGGGCTTCCCGCTCCGCGCCGCGGCCGATGCTCAGCATGGCGATCACCGCCCCGACCCCGAAGATCATCCCCAGCAGAGTGAGCAGAGTCCGCAGCTTGTGATGGAGGAGGGATTCCATCGATTCGGCGACATCGAACGTCATCTTCATGACGGCCGGCCCCCCTTGGCCGAGGTCCCTGGAGTCCCCAGAAGGATCTGCCCGCCTTCCTCGAGTCCCTTGATGATGACCGTCCGGGTCAGACTCCGGGCGCCCATCTCGACCGGCCTCTTCTGGACCTTGGATCCTTTCTTGACGTAGACAAAGGCCTTGTCCCCCTCGAACACAAGGGCCTGGTTCGGGACGGCGATGACATTGTCCAGCCTCTCCACGAAAATGGAGGCCTTCACCTGGACACCCGGCATCATCAGCCGGGGGTCGGTAACATCGAGACTGGCCCTGACTTCGAAATATTTCAGCGGGGTGTCTTCGGTGAGCGGCTTGGCGATCGTGTCGATCCCGGCCACCTTGCCGGTGAAGATCCGTCCCGGCTCGTAGTCCAGGCTTACCGAGATCGGCAGGTTCTCTTTGAGTCCCGAGGCCTCCGATTCCAGGACGAAGACCTTGGCTTCCATGACGCTGAGCTCGGGCAGGGAGCCCAATTTCAGTCCGCCGTAGGCCGTCATTCCGACCCGGTACTTCTCCCCCCTCCACGTCTTGTCGATGATCAGCATGCCGTCGTGCGGGGCCCGGATCTCGAGATTGTTCAATTGGTCCTGGTACTGCTTGATCTTCACCTGGTGGGCGCGGACCTTGGATTGGAGGAGCTGGAGCTCCGCGGCGATGCGCTTTTCGAGCTGCGTCCGCTCCTGCTGGAAGTACCGTTCGCGGATGGTCTGATAGTTGAGATCGATGGCGTCTTCGATGATCTTGTTGCGGGAATAGATCGTTTCGTCCCTGGCGGCGTAGACATCGGCCAGCTCCCTCTGGATCGCCGTGACCGAGATCTGGCCCGTCAGATCGTTCTTCTCCTTCTCGAGCTGCTTCTCTTTTTGGGCGATCTCCAGGTTGAGCTTGGCCATCTCGGCCTCTTCGGACCGGAGCAGGTCCGGAAGCTCGGTGCTGGCCAGCCGGATGACGACGTCGCCGCTCTTCACCAGGGAGTAGTCCGGCGCCATCCAGGCCACCGTCTGCATGGCGAAGCGGCTCTCGGGCGAGACGACGATCGGCGTGGACTTGGCCGCCTGCAGCTCGCCGAACGCCGGAATGACGATCTCGAAGGCCCCCTTCCGGACGTTCATGTTGGCCACGGCCGCCCCGCCCGGCCGGCCGCAGGCCGCCGCGAGGAGGATGATCGAAAGCCACGCGGCGACGGCGGACCTCGGGTTCATCGTCCCGCCCCCGCGCCCGCCGACCGGATGAGGACCGAGTCGTTTTGCTCCAGCCCGGTCAGGATCTCGACCATTCCGGACGACCGGGCCCCGAGAGTGACCGGCGTCAGCTCGCTCGAGAGAAGGCCCTTTTTCCACACGGACGCGCCCTTCTCGCGATAGACGACCGCGGCCTCCGGCACCTGGAGGACGTTGTCCTTGGAGGAAATGGTGATGTTGACGCCGGCCGCCATGCCGGGCCGCATCAGCTCGGGATCCGATTCGGTCAGGTCGATCACGGCGTCGAAGACGATCGCCGGCTGGCTGTCCGATTTGACGCGGAAGACCTGGCCGAGGGCGGTCACTTCGCCCTTGTAGACGCGGTCCGGGTTCGAGTCCAACCGGACCTCGGCCGGCTGCCCGACCTTGACCCGGCCCGCCTGGACCTCGAGGATGACCGCCTTCATCTGCATCCGGCCGAGATCGGGCAGCTCGAGGATAGTATCGCCCATCCAGCACGTATCGCCGACGACCTTTTTCTTGCCGCCCCAATCAGGCGTGTAGACGACGAGCCCCGCCTTGGGAGCGACGACGTTCATCGTCTGCATGTCACGCTGGAGCCGCTCCGCCTGGGCCTTGAGCAGCCGGGCTTTCGATCCCTGGACCTGGATCCTACTGGCCATCCCCGAGATCTGGTTGGCCAGGCGATTCTCCGCGAGCTTCTCCTGCAACTCGGCCAGCTCGAGCTCCATCTTCCTCTTTTCAAGCTCCATGGGCGCGATCAAGTCTTCCGGGTAGTCCGCCTTCCGCACGGCCTTCTGCTTGTTGACCTTGTCCTGTTCGTACTGCAGGGCCAGGTTCTCCCGGGTCTGCCGTTCCGCGAGCTGCATCCTCTCGAGCTCTTTGAGGGCCGTATCGAGGTCCGACTGCTTGATCTGAAGCCGCTGCATGATCTCCCGGGCGTCGAAGGCCAGGATCATGTCGCCCTCTTTGACCGCCTTGCCCTCCGGGGCCATGAAGGAGATCGTATATTGCCAGACCCTCTCGACGGACGGGCAGCCGACATAAAAGGACGCCGCCGACTGGAGCTGCCCGGTGGCGTGGACCTTGATCTCCAATGGGGCCTTGACGACCTTGACCACCGAGTCCTTGCCCGATCGGGAGCATCCGGCGAGCACGAGGGCCAGCGCGAGGGCCGCGGCCGCCGCCGGGAAGGACACGGCCCGGACGCCCGACGCGAATGAGCTTCGATTATTTGGCTTCACCCGGTTTTGTCTCCACTTTGCTTTTGGGGAGCGGCCCGACGGGCGAGAGGTCCATCCCGGCCCTGAGAGCGGGATTGTCCCGTGAGCTCGCCGCAACGGCGAATTCGTCATAGTCCAGGGCGGCGAGCTTGAGGGCCTCGCCGCCGGCGGGCCTGATCCAGAAGGACCGCCCGTCAAACGCCGTCATTTCCAGCGGAACGAGGAGGACGTCCTTCTGTTCGGGCCCTCGGACTTCGCATCTGACGCTCATCCCCGGCTTCATGATGGCCGGCTCGACCTTCTCGAGCTCGATATCGACCCGGAAATAGTTCGACCGGCCCCAGCGGCGGACGGGATCGGCGCTCTGGGAGATCCCCCGAAGGACGCCCGCATACCGGAGGTCCGGGTAGGCGTCCAGCGTGAGATCGACGCTTTGCCCCGGCTTGATGCGCTGGACGTGGGTTTCGCTGATCCAGGCCTGGACCATGAGCGATGACATATCCGGGATCGTGGCCACAACGTACGTCGCGAAGACCGTGTCGCCCACCTGGACCTTCCGGCCGCTCCAGTCATCCACGGCATAGAGCACCGCGCCTCCGGTCCGGGCGGCGATGGTCAGATCGTCGAGGCTGTCGTTGAGCTTCTTCAGCTTGGCTTGGAGCTCTGCGGCCTCGATGGTGAGCTTCTTGATCTGGCTTTCCGTGTCGGCCCCCTTGACGCTCTGGTTCGTCCGGGCGCTGGCGAGAAGATGATCGCTGATCTTCTTTTCGAGCTGCTTGCGTTCGTACTCGTACCTGGATTCGATCCCTTCGGGGATCGACGCGTCAAGGGTCTTTTGCCGGTCGTCGTTCTCGGCCTTCTTCACCTCCACGTCCAGCTCGAACTTCAGGTTCTTGTACTCGGCCTCTTTCTGGGCCTTCTCCTCCGCTTTGGCCTTCAGGGAATCCTGCGCGGCCTCGAGCGACGAGGCCAGGCCGGCCGTGTCGAACCTGACCACGGGGTCGCCCGGCTTGACGGTCTCTCCCTCCTTCACCATCCACTTGATCTGGACCCGCCACGTTTCCGTGATCGGGACCTTGATCTCTTCCGACCGGAGGGCGGTCAAGCTGCCTGTGAGGACGACGGCGGACCGGAAGGTCCCTTGGGCCACGCTCGGGACGGACTCCTCGGGGAGGGCTGAACGGTCACTCCGGGCCGGGCGGAAGAGGAGAAAAAGCAGGACGGCCAGGACGGGGACGGCGGCGAAGAGCACGGCCCGCGGTCTCGCTCTAAGCATTCGGCGAATCATGGATGATCTTCCCGTCCTTCAAGGTTATGAGCCGGCCCGCATAGGCCGCGATGTCGTTCTCGTGTGTCACCATGACGATCGTCTGGCCGCGCTCGTGGAGCTCCCGCATCAGGGCCATGATCTCGTGGGCGGTCTTGGAATCCAGGTTGCCGGTGGGCTCGTCGGCCAGGATGATATCCGGGTCATTGACGAGGGCCCGGGCGATGGCCACGCGCTGGCACTCCCCGCCCGAAAGCTGGGCCGGCCGGTGATCCATGCGTCCGGCGAGGCCGGCCAATTCGAGCATCCTGGCGGCCTTTTCGAGGCCGGCGGCCGGCCGGACCGCGGAGTATTTCAGGGGAAGAAAGGTGTTCCGGAGGGCGGTGTAGCGCGGCAGCAGATTGAAGTTCTGAAAAACGAATCCCAAGTGCTTGTTGCGCGTGAAAGAGAGCTCGTCGTCGTCGAGCAGGCTCACCTCCTTGCCGCCCAGGAGGTACGAGCCTTCGGTAGGTTTGTCCAGGCATCCCAGGATATTCATCAAGGTCGATTTTCCGGACCCCGACGGTCCCATGACGGCGACGAACTCGTTCGGCCGGATGTGAAGATCGATCCCGTCGAGGGCGCGGACCGTCGTCTCCCCCATCTGGTAGAACTTCTTGAGGCCGGTCAGCTTGAGCATGACTCGATCAAAGGGGCAGTCCCCGAGGGCGGCCCCGTAAAGAGCATCTCGAATTCATGGCCTAGCTCCCAAAGGCCGGAATTGACGACCAGCTACGGCACGCTAATATCAAGTCCCCTAAATCTCGCCCGATACCCCTGCATATAATATGCCAAAAACAAATCCCCTCTTACCCTTATCGCCCGGTCCTGGGAGGCGTGCGACCCGTAAAGCCCGCACGAAACTTTACAAATTCTTTAACGGCCCCCATCCGACTTTCGTTGCCGAGGCTCCCATAGCCAAAGGCGGCTAATTATCAATTATGCTGCAGGAAGTCGTTTGTCAAGAAGAAAATGGAGCCGTCAGGCGTCTGACGGCCTCGAAAAGGTCCTCGAAGACTTCGAAACGATAGGGCGCTCGCGCCAGCGCTTCTTCCGGGAGCTGCTTCCCGTGTCCCGTCCGCACCAGCACCGGGCGGACGCCCGCGGCCACGGCACTCTCCAGATCCCGCAGGTCGTCGCCGATGAGCCATGACCCCTCGAGATCGAGGTCGAGATCGCGGGCGGCCCTCAGGAGCAGGCCGGGCCGGGGCTTCCGGCAGGAGCAATCATCCTCGGGACGGTGGGGGCAATAGTAAACGGCGTCGATCCGGCCTCCGCCCGTGCGGACGGCCTCGATCATGCGGGCATGGATCTCGTCCACGGCCTCCCGGCTCACAAGTCCCCGCCCGATCGCGGATTGGTTGCTGACGACAATGATCCGATGCGGCCCCGTTGCCAGAAGGCGGAACGCGTCCAGCGCGCCCGGCAGGAACTCGAATTCCTCCCAGGACCTCACGTAATCCCGGCGATCGCGGTTGATCACTCCGTCCCGGTCGAGAAAAACAGCTTTCGTAGGCATTCCTCAGCGAGCGGGCCCTTGGCGAAGACGTCCGTCCCGGAGCGCGCGCCGAAGCTGGTCGTCGGTAATGGCTGCCGTACCGAGCTGTTCCACGGCGATCCCGCCGGCCAAGTTGGCGAGCTCAGCCGTGACGGCCAGGCTTGCGCCTCCGGCCAAAGCAAGGCCGATCGTCGCCACGACCGTGTCGCCGGCGCCCGTCACGTCGTACACCGTCCGGGCCAGCGTCGGAAAATGGACCGGGTCGCGGCCCCTCTCGAAGAGCGTCATGCCCGCCTCGCTCTGGGTGACGAGCACGGCTTCGACCGACAGGGTCTCAAGAAGGCGAGTCCCGGCGACGAGGCTGTCCGGATCGTCGGCGGGGACCCGGGCCGCCCTCACCGCTTCCGCCCGGTTGGGGGTCAGCAAAAAGGCTCCCTTGAAGGGGGAATAATCCGCGGCCTTGGAATCGACGACCACCCGGCACCCGAGGTCCCTGGCCATCTGAATGATCCGGGCGGCCAGGTCCGGGCTGACTAGGCCCTTGCCATAATCGGAGATGACCATGAGGTCGACGGAAGGAAGAAGGGCGCCGACCGTTTCCGCGATCCGCGCCAGGACGGACGAGCTTAGCGGACAAGTCTCCTCTTCGTCCACTCTGACGACCTGCTGATTCCGGGCGATGATCCGGGTTTTGATGGTCGTGGGCCGGCCCGGTTCGACGATCAAGTGCTCGACGCCGATCCCCCGTTCTTCCAGGACGCCCCGGAGCTCGCGGCCGGCATCGTCGCTCCCGATCGTGCTGACGAGAATGGGGATGCCGCCGAGAGAGGCGATGTTGGCTGCGACGTTGGCAGCGCCCCCGGGAGCGACGACGTTGCGGCTCTTGTTGAGGACAGGGACGGGGGCTTCCGGGGAGATCCGGAGGATCGTCCCGAACCAGTAGCGGTCCAGCATGATATCGCCGAGGACAAGGACCCTTCTCCCCCGGAAAGAGTCCAGGATCCTCGGCTCCGGCGAACCCGGATGGACCGCGGCGGCCGGGAAAGGATGAGAGGACGCCGCGAGCCGACCGATCAGGCCGGTCGTGGAGTACGGGAGCCTGAAGGGAAGTGAGATCACCTGCCCGCCCCGGCTGAGCACAGCTTCGGCCCCGGCGATCCGGTCGACCGGCCAGTCTCCGCCCTTGACAAGCACGTCCGGCGACAGGTCGCGGATGAGCCGCTCGGGGGTCGACTCGTCGAAGATGATGACCTCGTCGACAGAGCGGAGCGCTCGCAGCATCAGGGCCCGGCCCTCTTGCGGGACGAGCGGCCGGCCCGGACCCTTGAGGGCGCGGACCGAAGAATCGCTGTTCAAACCCACGATCAGGCGGTCGCCAAGGCTCCGGGCCCGCTCGAGCAGGTCGACGTGCCCCGGATGAAGCACATCGAAACAGCCGTTCGTGAAAACCGTTTTCATATCTTCACAGCCGGTCCCATCTTTAAAATGATCCTGAGGAAATTATAGACGAAAAAGAAGGACAGGACAAAGAGACCGACCCCCAGCCAATAGTAAACTCTCCCGATCGCCTTCAAGGGAATGAAGCGCTTGATCCGGAACATGACCAGCGAAAGCCCGGCCAGATATGCTCCGAGCCCGAGCGCGCCCCCGGCGATGAAGATCGCCTTGGCCTGCGCGGTGAAAGGGCGGGCCAAGCCCAAGTGCTTGGCCAGGGCCACCCCGTAGAGCCAGGTGAGGATCATGGGCGGGTTGGTCACGGCCAGGGAAAATCCCGTGACATACGCCCGGCGCCTGCTTTTCAGAGAGTCCATGCCCAATCGCACATGATGGGGCTTCTTGCTCTCCCGCAAGGTCATATAGGCCAGGATCCAAAGGACGACGGCCCCCACGGCGCTGAACCCGGCCATGACCCAGGGGATATCCAGGAAGGGGGCGATCCCGAAGAGGGCGATAACGCCATACATGATATCGGAGGACACGGATCCTAGAACGACCATCAACGCGGCCCCCAGATGGCCGTGAATGGCCCGTTTCGCGGCTTCGATCTGTGAGCCGCCGACAGGGATGGCCGTGACGAAGCCCAGCCCTATGGCCAGCAAGAAAAGATAGACGGGCTTCATCGTCGGCGCGCGCTCTTCAGATGCTCCCGGATCCGGCTCGCCAAGGCCGTGATGTCGACCGCATCAAAGCACCGGGGGGCACGGCAGGTCTTAAAGACCTTATTGACACAGGTGATGTTGCGGCACCGGCTCTCGGCCGTGAAGGACCAGGACGGGGCCGTCTGATCTGCGGGCAGATAGCCCGGCTGAACGGAATCATATCCGGACATGCGCGCGGGGGTGGCCCCGAAGATCGACAACACGGCGGTTTGGTTGCGAAAGTGATGCCGGCCGGTCCGGGACAGCTTCCTGGCTGCGGCCAGATGCATAGGGCCCGTGTCTCCGGTCACGAAGACGTCGCTGAGGTCGATGAGGGCCGTATAGGCCTCGAGGCTCAGCCGGGTCGGGACGAGCCGGGCTTTTTGGCGGAGGGAGGACGGCAAGGCCGCGACGATGCGCTCTCCGATGCCCACCTCGGTATGGCCGGCGCCCACGAGGATGGCCACATCGAGCTTGACGAGCAGGGTCAATAGCCCGGACAGGATCTCATCCGGAACTCGAGTGAAGGGAGACGCTGCGTCCGGATTGAGCATGATGATCGGGAGCCCGGTCGGAAGGCCGGCTTCCGCGACGAACCGTCCGGCGTCTTCGACGGCCGCGTCGCCGACCCTCACGTGCACTCCCGGAAAGGCCTCCGGGCGCAAGGGGCGTGCGATCAAGGACAGCAGATCGAGGGTGAAACGGTGGGTTTGCCAGGCAAAATGGTTGATCACGTCAAGCCGGCGCTCGTTCCTGACTACGGCGGGCGCATGCGACA
Source organism: Candidatus Aminicenantota bacterium (assembly GCA_963725825.1). Classification (GTDB taxonomy): domain Bacteria; phylum Acidobacteriota; class Aminicenantia; order Aminicenantales; family Saccharicenantaceae; genus RBG-16-66-30. Next base: position 45,014 of record CAVSAI010000034.1, on the reverse strand, counting down.
TGATATCGACCAATGCGGTCCCGGGGGCTCCGATGTCCCTGGGGCCGAGATAGGGGCAGAAGCTCAGGGTCAGATCATACCGTTCATCCCGGATCAATTGTCGCAGGGCGGCGAGGTCGGGAGCTGAGGGGAAGGACCCGTTCGAGAAGAAAGGCAGCACCCGTGTCGCGTCGGGATTTCCCTCGATCAGCGGGAAGGCCGTTTGACTGACCAGGTAGTCCACGCGGGCGGCCGGGAAGAAATCCCTGATCGCAGCCAGTGCCGTTTGAGACATGACGGCGTCGCCGATGTGGATGTCGGGGATGACGAGGAAGCTCTGGAAAGACCTCGGGCCTCGCATCACCCGACGGTTGCGCCGGGCGAGAAGAACGGCGAGAAGCCGGCTGCCGGCGACGGGGCGGAACGTCGCGTCGAGAAAGCGGGCGCCGGCCCGCGGCAAGACGTCCGGTCAGCCGGCTCGCCGCGTCGAACAGCGTCTTTTGCGCCCGGTTATAAAGCCGCCGCCGTCCCGGCCAGCTCGAATAGCCCGGCCGCTCAATGTGCATGGTCTGGGTTGAACTCCGAGTCCGAGTCTACGTAATCCAACGACAGTGTCAAGCGACAATCGGCGCGGGAGGCGGCCTGGCGGCTGCAAAGCCGATTGTCTTAGACCGGCGATTCTGTTACCTTCTTGGCGTGCGGACCCCGGCCGTCTTCGATTTTTTCGCCCCATCGGCTCCGCCGATCCTCCGGCCAAGCGACTCTGTCCGGGAGCCGTCTTCGAACGGTCGGACGTATAGTCCCCGCATGGTCAAGATGCGAAAAGCCTCTCCGATAAAAGCCGTCTGTCGGATCTCGGCAGTCGGACTCGTCTTTCTGATCCTCCTCTTTAGCAATCACGTGCCGTCCCTTCGGGCCGGGGACACAACCCTTCCCGGGCCGGCGCCCCAGCTAAGGATCGTCGATCTGGAGGGGACCCCCTACCAGATGGGTATCGTCCACGGCCGGACCCTCAAAGCGGAGATCCGGGAGCTGGTCAGGCGCTGGAAAGACGACCTGGAGAAGACCTATCAAGTCCCTGCGGAGACCTTTATCCGGGAGTTCTTGAAGAAAACGGACTTCAAGCCGGCCATGGAGCGTTGGACGCCGGGCCTCCTCGACGAGGTCCGCGGCATCGCCGACGGGGCCGGGATCGATTTCGACACAATGTATGTCTATCAGCTCATCGACGAGGTCTGGGCCATGGGCGGGGACTTGGGCCTCGCCAAGTGCACGACCGTCGCCGCCGGAAGAAGGAAAGGGAATCCCGCCTTTGTCGCCCAGACACTGGATATTCCCGCCTTCTATCACGGCTATCAGACGGTCCTTCGCATCAAGGACGAACGGGACGGCCTCGAGACCCTCGTCTTCACCATCCCGGGGGTCGTCGCCGCCAACGGATTGAACAGCCGCTCGGTCGGGGTTTGCGTCAACGCCGTCACCCAGCTCGCCTATTCCCGCAAGGGGCTTCCCGTCGACTTCGTCGTCAGGGGCATCCTGCGGCAGAGATCCTATGAGCAGGCGGTGAAGTTCCTACAAGACATCCAGCCCGCGGCGCCGCAAACCTATGTCATCGGCGGGCCGGGCGAGGTCGCCGTCTTCGAGCGGTCTGCTGGCAAAATGTCCAGGTTCGTCCCCTTCGCGGGCGCCGAGTTCAGCTACCACACCAACCATCCTTTGATCAACGACGATTTCAACCCTGCTTTTCCGGAGATGCTGAAGCGGACGACCACGACCCTTGAGAGCTACCAGGCCCAGTGCCCGCGGTTCAATTTCCTCGGCCGGCTCCTCAAAGACAACACCGTCGCCATCGACCTCGACACCCTCCAACGGCTCTTCAGGAATCGCGCTTCCGGGATCAATAACGGGGGCACCTACGGCTGCACGATCATGGTCCTCGGCGAGAAGCCGGAGCTCCACATCTCGCCGGGCCGGCCGGACGAGGCGCCGTTCCAAGTCCTCGGCTTTTCGCCTCGCTCCGAGCGATAGACCTTTCTGGGCGCCGGTTCCTGGACGGACTCCCATCGAGCCTGACCCTCGGCTCGGGTTCATTTTTCAGGCAGGGACACTTCACTGGCCGCGGCTTATCGGTTATGATGGGGGGGAATTGGGCGAGATGAAGAAGATCAACATCCGGTCCGGGGCCTTCCTGTTACTGGCGGCCCTCCCGCTCCAGCTCGTCGCGAAGGATCGAGCTTCCCTGGAGCACAGGAAGAGCCTGACGCGGCTATTCTCGCTATCGATCTGCGAGGCCCCCCCCGCTTCTCAATCGTCTCTCGCCCCGGCTGTTCGGCCGATTCTGCCTCCAGCGATCCCTCAGACATCCGGTCCTTCTCTTGCGGCCCCAACGGCGGGCGGCAGTGAGTTCTCATTCAGGACCATTTCCCGCGATTTCCTGAAAGACGCCGGCCAGATCTGGAGTTACCCGGTCCACATCCGGACCCGCGATATCCTGCCCATCGCGGGCTTGGCGGCCCTCACCGGATTCCTGATCGGGAACGATGAGGCGATCCACCGAGGGCTTATGGACTACCGGAACACCCATGCCTGGGTCCGAGCGGTCAGCCCGGTCATCACGCGGATGGGGACCTACGGAGCCTGGGGGACGGCGGCCGTCTTCCTGGGCGTCGGCCTGATCGGCGGCGACAAGAGATCGACCGAGACCGCGGTCCTGGCCACCAGTGCGATAGCCCAGAGCGGGATCCTGGTCACCTTCCTGAAGGGGGTGTTCGGACGGCAGCGTCCGTTCTGGGCCGATGGGGCCGATCATTGGTCCGGACCGGTCGGATTTTTCAAGATGGTTCGGACCGGGGCAGTCGGGGCGATACGATTCCTTCCCGGGAGGACATTCGGTCACGGCTTTCAGCCTGGCCACGGTCCTGGCTATGCAGTATCGGAAGAGCGTCTGGGTGCCGATCGTTGCCTACTCCGTGGCCACGGGCGTGGCCCTGTCGCGGGTGACCGAGAACAAGCACTGGCTCTCGGATTCGCTTGTGGGCAGCGTTATCGGCCATGTCATCGGCCGCCTCGTCGTGCGCAATCACCGGAGCCGCCACGGCATGACGCCCACGGCAGGCTACCCCCTCGGCTCACCCCGCTTTGCTGTCACGTTTTCCTTCTAGCGAGGGAACATAAAGGAAAACTTCTGCATCCCCCCGGCTTAACGAACGAGCAGGAACAGAACGCCGGTCACGACGGCAAGGATCGCCATGATCTATTTGGCATCCTTGTAGACGCCCTGGATAATGATCTCGTACGGCAAGGGCTTGGTGAGGAGGGTCGGGTCCGTCCGGGAGCCCCTCACCCGCCGCGAAACCTCGGCGAAATCCATCCTCGGCAAGCCATAGACGTGCAGGCGGTCGCCTCGCTTGAGAAGCCGGACCGCTTGCTCGGGCGGCGTCCCGCTCGCGAAGACCATGCGAAGCCGTTTCACCAGCACTGTCCCCTTCATGTCCATCGCCGAAGCGATCACGAACCTTCCCCCCGGCACCACGATCTGTCGCGCCTCGGTGATCTCCATGATAAACTCCACATCATTGTAGAGCCCTTTCCGGGTGACAATGGAGACCGTCTTGGGCTTGACGGTGAGGGTACACTCGGCCCTTTCGTACATTTCAAAAGTGCTGCCGGCGCCCCCGGGCATGTATCCCTCGACGGGCCTGAAGGTATCGAGGGTGTCGATATTGTTGATCCTCGTGATGGGATGGATCTCGAAGACATGGCCGGGGTTATTGGATTTCGCGGCGGGGAGCGGCGTCCCCTGCTTCTCTGTCGCGGTTGCTGCGTGCTCCGCCCAGATCCTCCATACGCCGGAGATCTTCAATGGCCTACCCTTGCCTTCGACGCTGTGGACGAGATCCACCGCGGTCTTCGCGGAAGCGCCGTTTGCGATCTCCGCGACGGCGGTAAGCCCGATCTCCGGGGCTCGACCCGACATATGGAGATCACCATCGAATATGCGGGCGACGGGGTTCTGCATGGCTTGGTCCACGGTGAACGTCGTGGTGATGCTGACCCTGTCCTTGTACTTCTCGATGAAGGACTTGTTGATCTGGATCTCGATGTCCCTGGCGGAGAACATCTCATTGACGTTCATATAGGCTCTTGACGCCTCGCGGGCGAGGAACGCGCAGCCGTTGAGGGCGCCGATGAGCAGGACGAGCGCGGCGGCGATTCGCGCCGATGGACGCTGTGAGCAATGTCTCGTCATGGTCTTCTCCGTTTGCTTTCGGACATAAGATCCCTTGGTCCTAGGGGGCCCGGATCCGGGCCCGGAGGCTCGCCTGCCGGTCCGATTATGGCCGCACCTTTGAAGGGCACGCATGAATTATGTCGGTATTGACCATCATCGTCAATACTCGCGCTTGATCCCGATGGATCTTGACGGCGAGATCTCGGATCGTCACCTGCATTCCTCTCATCGCCGGCAGCGCCTCCATAGACACAGCGGCCGGCAGCGGGTATATTGGTCTTAGTCAAGTCGAACAGGAGGGCGATATGAAAATGATCATGCAGGTGAAGATCCCACATGAGGTCTTCAACGCGGCCATCAGAGACGGCAGCGTTGAGCAGAAGATGGCTCGGATCCTCGAGGAGACGAAGCCCGAAGCGGTCTACTTCACGGAGTATCACGGACATCGGGGGGGCATTATGATCGTCGACATCTCGGACCCCTCGAAGGTGCCCTTTTATGCGGAGCCGTGGTTCCTGATGTTCAACGCGGATGTCGAATTCCACATCGCCATGACGCCGGATGACCTCGTCAAGTCGGGACTCGGAGCACTCGGCAAGAAGTGGAAGTAGAGCCGGCTAGACTGGCTGGAGCACTGGGCATTCCCGCTGTAAGAGACGGTTGAACCTTGCCCTCGGAGTCCTGCTCGATCCGAGAAAGGAGACATGGAAATGGACATCACCCCCGATCAGACGGTGGACGCGAGCGATCTGGCCTGCCCTCTCCCTATCATCATGACCAAGAAGGCCCTCGATCCAATGAAGGTCGGGGAGGTTCTCAAAGTGATCTCGACCGACCCGGGTTCCGTCAACGACATGAAGGCCTGGACCGCCAAGACAGGCCAGGAGCTGATCAGCCATGAGGAATCCGGGGATCAGTACATTTTTTATGTCCGGAAGATGAAGTGAGGAATCTTCCCGAAAGCTCGGTGAACGCTTATCGATGGGAGAAACGTGATGCCTGAAGAATCCGCCAAAAGACTGGCTATCATCGCCCTGCACGGGACCATGGACCTGGCCTACCCGCCCTTCATCCTGGCGACCGCCGCCGCCGCCATGGATATGGAAGTGGCCATCTTTTTCACTTTTTACGGGCTGGAGCTCCTGAAAAAGGGGAAGATCGACAAGCTCAAGGTGGCCCCCATCGGCAATCCCGCCATGCCGGTCCCCATGCCCAATATCATCGGGATGCTGCCCGGAATGACCTCGATGGCGACGATGATGATGAACAAATGGATGAAGAAGGCCCGCGTTTCCAAGCTGAGCGAACTCCTCGGTCTTTCCAAAGAATTAGGAGTGAAGCTCATCGCCTGCCAGATGACCATGGACGTCATGGGCGTCAAGAGAGAAGACCTGATCGACGGGCTGGAGATCGGCGGCGCCGCGACGTTCCTGGAGTTCGCCAGCCACAACGCGATCGCCCTGACCTTTTAGATCCGCTTCTCGGTCGCCGGCCAGAGAGGGTTCAAGATGTGGGCCAGGACGACGAGGGACACGGCGCCGATAACGTTGAACCAGAGATAAGGGATCTCGGTGAAAAAGAAGCAGGCCAGGACGCCCGCCTCGGCGATCAGGGCGGCGAGGAACGTGGCGTTGCCGCCGATCCTCTTGAAATAGAAGGCGATGAGGAAGATCCCGAGGATCGTCCCGTAAAACAAGGACCCCAGAATATTGACGGCTTCGATCAAGGAGCCGAGATGATTGGCGAACTGGGCAAAGCCGATGGCGTAGAAGCCCCAAAAGACCGTGGCCGTTCTCGAAGCGCGGAGATAGTGCCGCTCCGAAGCGTTCTTCCGGAAGATCCGCTTGTAGATATCGACGACCGTGACCGAGGCCAGGGCGTTGAGCTCCGCGGACGAGGCCGACATCGAGGCCGAGAGGATCGCCGCCAGGATCAGCCCCACCAGCCCCGCCGGCAAATACTTGGTCACGAAGCTCAGAAAGATGTAATTGGTGTCGTTGGTCTCGGCCAGGGGATTTCTTTTCTTGATGAGCTGGAGGGCCTCATTCCGGAGGCCGAGCTCCGATTCCCTCGTCCGGCGGAGCTCTTGGAGCGAGCTCTCCACGTCCGGGTCCTTTTTCGCGTCGATCGCGGCGAGCATCTTCCGAAGCTGGGCCTGCTTCTCCCCGTTCAGCCGGGCGTAGTCGGCTTCGAGGGCCGTATAAGCGCCCCCGTAGGCGCTGCTCTTCACGGCCGCGGTCTCGACCGGGTTGAAGAACAGGGGCGGCGTCACGAACTGGTAGAACACGAAGATCATGGCCCCGATGAAAAGGATGACGAACTGCATCGGGACCTTGAGGACGCCGTTGGCCAGAAGCCCCTTGCGGCTTTCGGCGATCGACCGCCCCGTCAAATAGCGCTGGACCTGCGTCTGATCCGTCCCGAAATAAGCCAGGGCGACAAAGCCCCCCCCGATGAGGCCCGACCAGAAATTGTACCGGTCTTTCCAGTCGAACGCGAAATTGATGATGTTCAGCTTCCCGAGCTTTCCGGCCACGTGGACGGCGCTCGAAAAAGAGATATCGGCCGGGAGGCGCTGGAAGATCATATAAAACGCCGCACCCATCCCCACGGTGATGATCATCATCTGCAGAAGATGCGTCTTGCTGACCGCCTCCGTACCCCCGGAGGCCGTATAGAGGATGACCAGGCCGCCGGTCATGAAGATCGTCAGCCGGAAGTCCCAGCCGAGGATGACGGAGATGATCAGGGCCGGCGCGAGGATCGTGAACCCCGCCGCGAGCCCGCGCTGGATGAGGAAGAGGATGCTCCCCAGGACCCGGTTCTTCAGGTCGAAGCGCTGTTCCAGATACTCGTAGGCGGTGTAGACCTTGAGCCGATGGTAGATCGGAACGGCCGTGATGGACAGGATGACCATGGCGATGGGCAGGCCGAAATAGAACTGAACGAAACGCATCCCGTCCACGTAGGCCTGCCCCGGGGTCGACAGAAAAGTGATGGCGCTGGCCTGGGTGGCCATGATCGAGATGGTCACGGCGTACCAGGGCATGGATTTGTTCGCCAGGAAGAACCCCTGCATGTCCTTTTTGCCCCGGGTCTTCCAATAGCCGTAGGCGGCCACGAAGGAGAGAAACACGCTCAGGACGATCCAGTCGATGGGGCGCATGGGCTACGTCTTCAGGAGCTCCTCGTAGAAGGCCTCGTATTGGGGGATGATCCGGACGGCGTCGAAATGCTGTTCGGCCCGCCGCCGGGCCTGCGTCCGGAAGAGGGCATGCCGGGCGGGATCGCTCAGGAGTTCGACGGCTTTCCCGGCCATGCCCGCGATATCGCCGACCGGCAGGAGATACCCCGTCTCGCCATGGACGATGACCTCGGGCAATCCGCCGACGTCGGAAGCGATGACGGGGACACTGCAGTTCATCGCTTCGAGGGCCGTCAATCCGAAGCTCTCCTGCTCGCTGGGCAGAAGGAACAGGTCGGTGCAGAAGAAGAGGGGTTCCAGCTGGTCCTGCTCCCCGAGGAAATGGACGTCGGAGGCGAGGCCCATCTCCTTCACGAGCTGCTGGACATGCGGTCTCTCGGGGCCGTCGCCGATCAGGAGGAGCTTGGCCGGGATCCGTTCCCGGACCCGGGCGAAGATGCGGACGACGTCTCCGACCCGTTTGACGGGCCGGAAATTGGAGGCGTGCATCAGGATCTTCTCCCCCTCCGGCGCGAACGACGGGCCTCGAACAGGCGTCGCGGTTCCGGTCCGGCCGGTCGAGGTCGACGAAATTATAGATGACCCGGATGTCGCGCTTGATGTCGAATTCCTCGATCGTCCGCTGCCGGAGATAGCGCGAGACCGCCGTCACCCCGTCGGATTGCTCGATCGCGAATTTGACGATCCGGCGGAACGACGGCTCGGCCCCGACCAAGGTGATGTCCGTGCCGTGGAGGGTCGTGACCGTCTTGAGCCGCCGGGAGTTGAAGACCTGCTTGGCCAAATAGGCGCTGGCCGCGTGGGGGACGGCGTAATGGGCGTGGATGATATCGAGATCGCGTCTTTCGGCAAGCTCCACAAGCGTCGTGGCCAGCCCCAGCTCGTAGGGAGGGTACTTGAACAGCGGATACAGGGCCACGTCCACTTCGTGAAGGAAGATGTTCTGATGAAAGGCCCGCAGCCGGAACGGCGGGGCATAGCTGACGATATGGATCTCATGGCCTTTTTGGGCCAGCCCGATCGCCAGTTCCGAAGCCACGACCCCGCTCCCGCCGTGTGTCGGATAGCAAACGATGGCGATCTTCATGGCCGCCTCACGGGATCGTCCACAGATAGTCCGGGCCGAAGAACGCGACCGGGTCGTCCACTCGCAGGGCTTCCCGGACGAGAAAGGCCTCCCCGTACTTGGCCCCGATCTGGGCGCCGTATCTCCTGTCCCTGGCTTCGATGAGCTCGAGGAACTCGGGCCGGCCGATGAGCGTTTCGCCCGACTCGGGCGCGGACCCGGTCCGGTCCGGACGATGGAATTGAGAGGCGTAGGCCCGGATAGCGTCCATTTTTTTGGCCTGGGCGTCGGTGATATCGACGATGAACGACGGGGCGAACTCGAAGCGGCTCTGGCAGAAAACGAGCCTGACCGGCCGGAAGGCGTCCTCGGCCGTTTCGATCTTCTTCAGCCCGGCGAGATAGGTCGAGGCGCGCACGAGCTGGGACGTGTTTTCGTGATCCGGGTGGCGATCGGTCCCGTGGGGGGCGAAGACGATCCGGGGTCTATGGGCGCGGATCTCGGAGATGATCTTGAGCTTGTTCTCCCAAGTGACCTCGACCCGCCCGTCGGGAATGTCGAGCATCTTGTGGACCGCCAGGCCCATCACTTCGGCCGCTTGCGCGAACTCACGGGCCCGGATCTCGGCGCTGCCCCGGGTGCCCGTCTCGCCGCGGGTCAGGGCGATGATCCCGGTCTTGTACCCCATCCCGGCCAGCTTGATCAGCGTCCCGCCGCAAGACAATTCCGCGTCGTCGGCATGCGCTCCGAAAGCCAGCGCGTCCAGGGTCATGGCGGCCTCCTCTGAGAAAATGATCCTTTCATAAGGTCAGGATCTGATGATCATAGACGTCGAGATCGATCGCCTCGTCCAGTTGTCCACGAAGGCCGGGCCGTATTTCAGAAGAAAAGGCACGATGTTGAGGACCCGCTCCTGGAGATGCCCGTGAGGATAGAGATGGTCTGCCGCTTTGCGGATCTGCCCGACCGCGATGTCGTTCTGCTTCTTCGCCGCCTGAACGATCTTCTTTTCCAAGAACCGCAACTCCTGGACCATCTTGCCCCGGGATAGCCGCGGCGGTCGCCTTCAGGGTCGGCTCGAAAGCGGCGACGTCCCGAACGATCGGCTCAAAGTCCTGCTCCACATGAGAGGCGGCAAGGCTCACGGCCCGGGACAGGGGTTCGGGAACTCCGCCTTCGCCGAGGCTGCGGATGATCCCGTCCGCGCCGCCCCAGAGATCGGGGACGTCCAGATGATACTTCTCCAGCACGCGGCCGATCTTCCGTTCGACGACGGTCAGGCTCTTTCGCGGATAGATCACCGGCATCGGCAGGCCGAATTCTTCATAAACGTCCTTCAGCTGGGCGAAATAGGCGATCTCCCCCGGCCCGCCGACATAGGCAACCGTCGGCAGAAGAGGGTCCTGATAGATGGGCCGGAGAAGGACGTTCGGGCTGAAGAGAAACGGCTTGTCTTTCGCCAAGGCGGAGAAGGGCGTCTTTTGAGATGATCTCCCGCGGCTCGGAGATCTCGAAGGCCTGGCCGTCCCACCGGACGGAGCGCCTCGCCCGCTCGGCGTAGAAAATATTCAGGATCCCCTCATGCAGCTGAACTTGGCTTTCGTACCCGGCGTCGCGCAGTCTGCGCGAAGCCGCGAGAACCGGCGGAGTCGACGCGGACCCTTCGGCGATCTCGCGGGTGAAAACCTCTCCGCCCAGCGCTTTCAAGCGGGGATCCGAGGCGTCGATGAAGACGAGGCCGCGCGATCGAAACAGCCGGGTCATCCATCGGGCGAACGCCTCGACCCAGCCGCGGCCGGGCCGATAGGCGTCGCTTAACGCGGCGAGGATGTCCGCCTTGAATTCGGAACCCGGGGTGAGATCCTCGAGTCGACGGAAGCAATCCGAGATCTCCGGAGGCACGATAAGGGCGGACGCGGGGACCTTGGGCTCGCCGGGCGGCATTCCACAGCGGACCTCCTCGAGCCGGTTGTCTTTGTCCAAGAGGACGATGTGATCGATCTCCGCCAGGTCGTGGTCGTCCGAAGCCAGCCAGAAGACCGGGACGGTCTTTCCAGGCCCGTTCCGGCTCAGGCGCTCGGCGAGCTTGATCGCGGTCAAGGCTTTATAGATCGTATAGAGCGGCCCGGCGAACAGCCCGACTTGCTGTCCGGTGACGACGGCGCAGGCCTCGTCCCGGCCGATGGCCTCGATGGACCCGAGGGTCTGCGGGCCGCATCCGTAGCGCTGGTTTTGCTCCGTCAGGATCGCGGCCAGCTCTTCGCGAGGAATGCGGCGCGCCCGCGTCCGTTCGAGCTTGGCGTTCGAAGGCTTTGGCGTCCCGAAAATCGCCGTCAAAGAACTCCCGGACCTGGCCGTAGTCGTGATAATAATCGTCCGACCAGGCGCGGAAGATGCGGGATCCGGCTCGTCGGGATGAACACGCCTCAGCGCTTCCCGGCCGAAATGAGATTGGCGAAAATCCGGAACGCCCCGGGCACGCCCGCCGGCAGCTGGCGAAACCAGGCGTAGGCCGTATAGATGAAAACGCCCTTCCCGTATCGCGCATAGAGGAGGCCGCCCTTGAGGTCCGGCTCGCCGGGATCATGCGAGGAGAGGATCGCCTCGTATTTCGGGTCCCACGACGAAGCGAAATACAGCCCTCTCTCCTGGACCCACCCCTCGAAGTCCCTGGACGTGATCTTGTTGGGGAAGTTCAAGAGCGGATGGTCGGGGACCGGGAACGTCACCGGGGCGCTTTCCACCGTCACCCGGTCGCGGCCGATCGTCAGAGGATAGGGTCCGATCCGGTCGGCGAGCGAGCCGGAGGCGACGTTGTATTGGACGACCAAGTTGCCGCCGCGTTCGACGTAGTCGAGGAGCCGCCGGTTCGCGGTCTTCAGGCGATCGCGCGTGTTGTAGGCCCGGACGCCCGTGACGATGGCATCGAACGCGGACAGATCCGACGTCTCGAGCATCTCGTCGCTCAGCATCGTCACCTCGACCCCCAGGTGGCGAAGGGCGTCGGCGACCTCGTCCCCGGCGCCCATGATATAGCCGATCGTCTTCGCCTTGGTCTGAACGTCGAGCTTGACGACCTTGATCCGGCTCTCCGGGAAATAGACCTGGCGGTGAATATGGGGATAGGAGATCTCCACCATGGCCCGTCGCAGGATCTCTCCGCCGAGGTCGGCTTCGGCTGTGAGGACGGATTCCAGGGCATTTTTCGGCGGGGCGATCTCGAACGAGACCTCTTCCTCGTCGTACTTGCCGGCGAGGGAAAACGGGAGGTCGGCCGGGGTGACCCGCCATCCGTCCGTCCCTTTAAGCCGGATGGTTCCGGCGACGTTCTTGGAATGGCTCTTCAACCTGATCTTCACCGGCTGGGGACCCTGGCCGGGAAATATCATGACGCCGTCTTCGATCTGGATCGTCACGCGCGGCCGGACTTCGAAAGGCCGGTAAAGCTCGCCCTGGACCTGATCCGTCCAGCGGAACAAAACGGGGATCGAGTATTCGAGAAGCCTGCCCTTCGATGCTCAGGGCAAGGGCCACGCTCAGAGAAGGCGGATTTTCGGCCAGGCCCATGAGATTGCGGTCGCCGGCCGAAAACGGGCCGTTTTGGGGGAAGGCTCGAGCCAATAGGGCTGGGTGAGAGGAAATCCCTTCGGGATGAGGACCTTATTTTCGATGGTCAGGGTTTCGTTGTTCTTCAGGGGCCGATCGACGACCGAATCGGGGACCAAGCGGGGCATGCCGAGGCTATGGAGGACGAACGGCTGGTCCGATCGGTTGACGAGCGATGTCCGGACCAGGATCTCATCGCCCGCGGCGGCGGCATAGTCGTCGGCGATCGCTTCCATCCAGATCCCGGCGCAGCCTTGGATGACCCGGGACAATTCCTCTTTCTTCAGACGGACCCAATCGGATTCCGGGAGCTTGGCCAGCTCGGCCTGTACGCCCAGGAGGCCGGGTATCGACCGGGACGGCTGCCGGGGATCGAACGACCCGATGCATTCGGCCAAGAGGAGACCGACCTTTTGCCCGCCGGGGACGCGATCCCAGGTCACGTCGATCCCCTCGAAGATATCTTGGGCGGCCGGCTCTCCGGCCCAGAGCTCGAAAGCGTCGTATTGGGTTCCTCTCCGCCCCCCCGAGCCGAAGCCCTGGCTCTTATGCTGGGACCGGCTCTCGCCGGCGATCTCGGAGTACGATTTTCCCAGGAGCGGATTGTATTCGCCGGTATCGACCCGCAAGGCCGGCGCTGCCTCGTCCGGACGCGGACGTCCTCGGTTCAACAGGATCCGGGTCGTCTTCCAAACCGGAACGTATGTCAACTGCTCGGGAAACCGGTTCGGGTCCGCGGCCGCGGCGAAAGCCTCCTTGATCAGCATTCCTGAGGCCGTGTGGTGCCCGTGCCCGCCGGCGCCCTCGGCGGCGAACCGGGTGATGATCACGTCGGGACGGAACTTCCGGATCACCCAGACGATATCCCCGAGGACGCTCTCCTTGCCCCATATTTCGAGGGTCTCCGCGGCGGTCTTGGAATAGCCGAAATCGACCGCTCTGGTGAAGTACTGCTCGGCCCCGTCGATCCGGCGGGCGGCCAGGAGCTCCTGGGTCCGCAGGAGGCCGAGCTCCGCGCCCTGCTCCGGGCCGATCAGGTTCTGCCCGCCTTCTCCGCGGGTCACGGAGAGATAGGCCGTCCGATATTTCCGCCCCTTCGAGAACAAGGCCAGGAGCGACGTGTTCTCGTCGTCGGGGTGGGCCCCGACGTAGAGGACGCTCCCCAGGACGTTGAGCTTTTGAAGCGCGATCTCCAGATCCGCGGCGTCGGGAATGCCGCGCGGCTGGGCCTTGACCGGGTGAGGGAACACCAACAGCAGTCCCAGGATCTGCAACAGCCATTTTTTCAGGATAGTCCTTCTTCCAGGCCGGGATAGACCGGGCCGCCGGGAGATCCGCCCGCGGGATCTTACCCCGAGTCTACTGAGGCAGACTGATCTTGAACGGCACCTTGAGCTGTTCCCAGCGAAGGAACGCTCTAGATGCCGGACTTGAACGAGGCCGTCGCCATCGTCTTGTCCCACATCATCGCCAGTTTCCCGCCGTCGGCGGTCATGTCGATAAAGGCGATCGTGAACTGGTCCATCGAGAACGGAAGGGTCTCGACCTTCATCTCGGCCCGGAGAACGTCCTTGTCGGGGGTGTAGCCGTAGGAGCCCCAGAGGGCGGCCTTGTTGTTCGGGTCGTACTTTTCCTGGGCCGGCCAATTGGAGAAGACGAGGGTCCAGGCGTTCTCTTTCAGCTCCACGAAAACGCTGTACTCACCGGCCGGCAGCGTCTTGCCGTCGAACACGAGCGGCACTTCCGTCTTGAAGCGGGTCGTCTGGTTCGCACCCGCCCGCCAGACGGGAGAGCCGTCGCTCACGGCCTTGCCGTAGTCTGCGCCGGCGCCGAAGAGGTTCTGGCGTCCGCGCTTGATCGGCCGGCTGTAGGTCACTTCGATCCATTTGCCGTCCTGATACCGCTGGCCGCCCTGGACTTCGACATATTTCCCTCCGATCTGGGTGGCGGCCGTCCCGGCCGGGCTGGCCGGCTTCCGGACGGGCGTCTGAGCCAGATTCCCCGCGGCCAGCGCCGCGATCGCGACCGCCGTCAACATCCATGCGTAACGTCTCATTTTCGCTCCTCCTGCATAAAATCCCTTGTCCGACACGTCCGTGCGATCCGTGTCTACTTATCCGATTATAATACTATATCCGCAGAACGACAACTGACCGCGACGGCGACGAGTTCACGATCATCGTGACTCCGCCGCCCGGACCGGGTCAGTATCGATCGCGATTGTCGACGATGAACGGGTTGAAGCGGAGCGGCTGGTGACAATGCGGGCATTCCGACAAGAGCCGTGGCTCGTCCCATGCCTCGTCAGGCAAGCGGTGCGGGACGCGGACGCCTCTCGCTGAGCCGAGGATCGCGTCCAGAACCGCCTGGGGCGACGGAAAGCGACCGCCGCACGATTGGCAGACGGTCGTGATCGCGCTGTCCCAGCTCCCTCGCGAACGGGTTTGGATGAGCTTGTTCCAGCCGCGCCTTGGCCCGAAATGCCAGATCCGGATCGGGGTGACCTGAGCCGGTCCCGATCCCAGGCCGGCGAGCTGCAGAATGTATAACCGTCCGTAATTATCGCCGACTGTAATGCCTCGCCGGGGCCCCAGGGCGAAGCACCCAAATCCCCCCTCGAACTTGAAGCTGAGCGCCGTCTCACCCGTCTCCGCATCGCGCACCTTGAGTGCGCCGTGGTAGGATTGCGTAACGATCCATCGGCCGTCCGACGTATACCCGCAGGCCCAGACGGAGTCGGAATGCTCAGAGAGCGTTGCGACCCCCCGGCCCGTCTCCGCATCCCAGATCTTCAGGGTGTGATTGGAGGGATCGAAGGAGGCAGAGACGATCCGGCGTCCGTCCGGCGAGTAGGCGCAAGCAATGACCCGGCCTGAATGCCCCGTCAGCGTTGCCAGCGCCCGGCCCGTCTCCGCGTCCCACAGCTTGAGCGTGCCATCGCTCGATGCCGAGACGATCCGGCGTCCGTCCGGCGAGTACGCGCGCGCGTTGAGACCGTCCGAGTGCCCGGAGAGCGTAGCGACAGTCTTTCGGCTCTCGGGATCCCACACCCTGAGTGTCTTGTCCCTGGATTCCGAGACGATCCGCCGTCCGTCCGGCGAGAACACACACGCGGTGACCGGTTCCGAATGCCCGGCGAGCGTGGCGACTTCTTCGCTCGTCTCGGCATCCCAGAGGATGAGTCTGTCCCCATAAAGCGATACCAGCCGTCTGCCGTCCGGCGAGTAGGCATATCTCGAGCCCGAATGACCGGCGAAAGCGGCTACCTCTTCGCCCGTCTCCGCGTCCCACATCCTAACTGTTTTGTCGTTGGAGTCGGAGACGATCCGGCGTCCGTCCGGCGAATAAGTGCAGTGGTTGACCGAGCCCGAATGCCCAGCGATCTTGACCACCTCTTCGCCCGTCTCCGTGTCCCATATCTTGATGGTCTTATCTTTGGATCCCGACACGACCCGGCGGCCATCCGCCGAGTAGGCACAGGCGTTGACGAAGGCTGAATGGGCGGGGCGGGCGGCAGCCCCTTGGCCCGTCTCCGCATCCCAGATCTTGAGTGTATGGTCCTTGGATCCCGACACGATCCGCCGCCCATCGGGCGAATACGCGAACGAGCTGATCTGGTGTTGGTGCCCGCGCAGTGTCGCGACCTCTTGACCCGTCTCCGCATCCCATATCTTTAGGTCGTTGTAGGATGTCGACACGATTCGTCGCCCATCCGGCGAATACGCGCAAGCGCTGACCTCGGGCCCAGCCTGAAGCTTCGCAACCTCCGGGCCCGTCTCCGCGTCCCACATTATCAATTCGTTCCAGGATGCCGACACGATCCGTCGCCCGTCCGGCGAATACGCGCAGGCGACGGCATCGTCATCATGCCCGACGCGCACAGCCACCTCTTTTTTGCTCGTCTTCTTACCCCGCGTGGTCGTGGAAACCCATTCGACCTCATAAGTCGCCGTGAGCCTGACAACCTCCTGACGAGTCTCCACATCCCACACCTTGACTCTGCCGTCCTTGGATGCCGAGACGATGCGCCGTCCGTCCGGCGAATACGCGCAGGCGTTGACGTAGGCCGAATGCCCGGTGAGCGTTGCGATCTGGGCGCACGTTTCCGCGTCCCATAGCCTGAGCGTCTGATCATCAGACGCCGAGACGATATGCCGGCCGTCCGGCGAGTACGCGCAGGCGTTGATGTAGGCTGAATGCCCGAAGAGCACCGCGACCTGTGCGTGCGTCTCCGCGTCCCATAATCTGAGCGTATGGTCCCGAGACGCCGAGACGATACGCCGTCCGTCCGGCGAGTACGCGCAGGCGTTGACTTCGTCGGTGTGCCCGGCGAGCACGGCGACCTCGTTGCCCGTCTCCGCATCCCACACCCTGAGCGTGCGGTCGGCGGATGCCGAGACGATGGACCGTCCGTTCGGCGAGTACGCGCAGGCGTTGACGTAGCCTGGATGCCCGGCGAGCGTCATGATGCACGCATCGTGTGCCTTGGGCTTATTGACCCACCGTATCCAAGGGCGCTTCTCGACCCCGCTCTCCCAGCGCCGCTTCGCGACTAGCGCCGGAGCCGTCGAGTCGGGTTGATTGGCCGCCAGCTGAAACAAGAGCGGAGGCCGCTCGCGCAGGGTGTGCGCTTCCCTGAGAATGAACCGCAGCCAGTCTTTGAGGCCTTCGCGCTGGGTATGGCGTGATCCGGCTGCCGTCATCTTGGCTCTCGGATAGGAAGTGGCATTCTCGCGTCGGGCGCATCCGCCAGCCGGCCAAGCTCGAAACTCATGCCTCCCATCGCGAAATGATGGTATCGCCGGCCACGGGCCCAGTCAAGGACTTCAAATCTCCCCTCCGGTCCCCTCCCTCCGTTTCCGGTCCATTTGCGCGCGGCGTATAATGGGTTTTCATATGCGGCAGAACATCGTCCCTATGAAGTCCATCAAGAAGTCGGCCATAGCAGCCCTGTTGGCGTTTTTCGTCCTGGGCTCGGCCGCCCACGGCTCGGAGCCTGGCGGCGGCCCGGCCGCGGCGGCTAGCGGCGGGCCGGCCTTCAAGGACGGGAATCTCGAGCGCGTCCGGCGTTTTCTGGCCGAGGCATCGACGCCCGGCGGCCGGCTCGACGACTACTATTTCGTCCTGATCGGAGACATCCAGAACAGCGTCCGCGACCTCGGGCATCCCGTTTTCAACGCCATCGCCAAGGATATTCGGTCTGCCGTCGACGAGAAGACGGGAGAACGGCTTTACGACAAGATCCGCTTCGTCATTCTGCTCGGCGATCTGGTCTACGAGGGACCGGCCGCCAGGCAATGGGAAGCCCTGGAGCGGATGTTCGCCGGACGCGGTCCTGACGGGACGGCTTACCCCTATATCGAGCTCCTGGCCAGGGACAAGCCGATATTCCCCGCCCTCGGAAACCACGAGATCCTCAGTTTCCGGCCCCGTCCCGAGAACACGTACAGGGATCTGTTCGACTCGCCGCTCGGCGTCGCCAGGTTCAAGGCGTTCTTCGATTGGGACCGCTGGATCGCCGAACCGCATATTTTTTACCCCGTCCCGTCCGACCTCGGGGCCGGAGTGTTCCAGGAGCTCGCGTCGAAACTCCCGGACCCCGGAGACCGTCAAATCCTCGCGTCGAGCTACGCGGCCCGGGAGGACGGGCGGTACCACCTGAAATTTTACGAAAACCCGCCTCTCCGGGAAGCCGAATTCCGGGAGGGCCGGGACCGGCTGGCCTCGACGCTCGCCGCCCTGTTCCGGAAGGCCGGCTACGGGACGCTCCCCGTGCTCAATTCGGATAATATGATCTGTTACGCGTTTGAAGCCGGAAACGTCGTTTACCTCTTCCTGGATTCCATGGCCAGGGGCTGGCACTACCCGGTCTTTTCCCGCCTCAAGCAGACGCTTCATCCGGATAAAGAAGACCAGCACCGGCTGAATCTCTTCAGCCTCAGCCCCTACAACGGCCAGGCGGATTTCTTCCGGACCGTGGCCGCCTACGCCCGCGAAAACGGGAAGACGCTCGTCCCCATTATGCACCACTCGATCTTCAACATGGCCAGACACGTTTACAGCCGGGGCGTGGAATACAACTCCTGGCTGGCCCTCGGCCTCCCGCAGACCCCCGAGGAAAAGGGCGACCCCAGTCTCATGGACGATATCATTTTTTCGGACGCTCCGGTGACCTTCAGCGCCTGCGTCCACAGGCTCGAGACATTTTCCCTCATTGCGAAGACGCCGGGGCGGCCGGATCACACCCTCCGCTGGTATGTATCCGGAGGAGGCGGCGCCCCCTTCAGGGTGGCCAATCTTCCCAGCACGATCGAGGTGCGCCAAGGCTTGTTCAACGAGAAGCTCCGTAGCGAAACCGGGCCGGACGCCGGAAGGTCCGTCGAGGTCAAGGACCCCGAGGCCGTCTTCGGCTACCACTACCTCCTCGTGCACGTCAAAAACGGCGAAGTCATGGACGTCTCTCCCCGGTTTATCGACCCCGCGGAGATCAGCCGGCCGCTGTTCAGGCCGCAAGTGGCCCTGGCCTCGACGTACTATTCCGGTCCGGGTAGCGCCGGGGCGTCCCTCGAATTTAGCCCGGGATTCTGGGGGTTGGAACGGATCAACCATTACCTGGAGTTCGTCAACTGGCGGCCGTCCCTGACCCTGGGCTTCGTCAATTACAACGTCCGGGAAAAGAGCCCGGATGTCCAAGTCAACGCCGCGTCGCTCGAGCTATCCCCGCTCGTGCTGGAGTGCCACCTGCCGCGGGCGAATATCGTGACCCTCCGGCTTCTGGGATTCGAATGGTGGTCCGGCCGGAGAGATCTCCGGCGCGGCTTCCTGACGACGGGCCTCGAGATGCCCCTTTTCTATAACTTGTTCGGAAGCTTCGAAAGGCTAAACCTCGGGATCAAGCTCTACTTTCCCCTGGGGCCGGGCCCGAGCGTGGACCCGTCCTTCGGAAAGAAGGTCCGCGTGGCCTTTGCGGTCGGCTACAGGTTCAGGCTCTAGCCGCAAGAGCACCTTCATTCTGCCCTCTGATCCTTGACACTCGTTCTGGGAAGCAGAGATTTGCACAATCTCTGCACGATCTTTCGAAGAAATGTGAGCCGTACGGTAGTTCGGTTATCGGTTCACCGGCGGATGGCGCGTGGCGTTCGTGCCGCAGTGGACTTCACCCCCATAGCGATGGTAGGGATAGAAATCGTCGATCGCCACGACCTTGCAGCCGAGCGGCTCGAGGCTATCTTTGACGGCCTGCAGAAGAACGTCCCGGCCGCCGACCAAGGGGCCGTGCGGGTCGGGGACGAACAGCGTTTTGCCGACCAGCAGCGAGTTCACCATGTTCGTGGTCAAGGCGCCGTAGCGTCCTGCGAACCTGCCCGGCCATGAATTGAATAGGACGGGTATCTCGACGATATCTGAATCGCTGATCCCGAGCTCAGCCTGCAATGTCTGGCGAATGCTGTCGATCTTCTTCTGCACGAATTCCTGGTCCGCCATGAGCGTGCGATCATTGAGAACCGCCGCGACCGGGGCATCACAGAACTCATCCTTCTCGCTGTCGTTGCGCTTGGTCCCGCGATTCAGGATGCATCCTGGGGCGGCCTTCTCCGCGTTCCGGAGTATCTCAAGGGCCAGGCGAGGCGAAGGCAAGAGCATGCGAAAAGCGTTCCCGACGTCGGACGGGACCCAGGACACCGTCTCGTCAACGTGGCCGATGACAAGCCAGGATGTGTCGAGCCATAGGACGGGCGCCTGCACCCCCTGCGCCTCGAGAAAGCTAATGACATCAGGATGCATGGCTCGGACGCCTTGGGTGCCCGCATAGACGCGGCCGTTGGGGTAGCTCCGATAAGGGGCCCTCAGAGGAGGGCTCACTTCCAGATTCCCGAACCAGTCGATCCATTCCGCTGACTTGCCCCTGAAGCTCCCCGGGTGGACCACTCCGGAATTCTTGCCCAGGAACGACTTAGCAAAAAGGTCATCAAGCTTCATTCCCCGATTGCCCTGGAGGGCGACGTGCATCATCCTTTCACCGTCGGTCGCAAAACCGATCTCCGTGGCGTCCTGGATCCAAATGTCGTGCTCGGGAAGGGTGGCGTCTCCGAAAGCTAAAAGCTTCCCCCCCGACGCCTCAACAAGTGGCTTGAGGTCTCTCACAAAACTTTCCGTAAGTTTTGTGATGACGACGTGGACGGCATCGGCCGGCTCGAGGCAGCTGGACATCACGAATGGCGCGACCAAGCACCTAATAACCCTTCTTGAGATCAGGTCCCCCGTCTTTGTTTCAAAGCGCAAACCTATCTCGATTTCCCCGGAACGACCCGGTCCGGCAAAAGCGCTCGTTTCGATGGCGAGCACGACGCCGTTCCGCGCGGCATCCTCAACATCCAGTCTCGCCGGACGCTCGATAGGCCGGAACCACTTATCCGAAGGGTCGAGCTTGAAGATTCTTAAGAAACGCTCCCAGGGTGTCGGGATTTCGGCCCTGAGCACCGCCCCCTCTGGAAGGACGTCATCGGAATCTACGTGCACCTGCAACAGTTCGTTGTCTACGGCTCCATTATGGACATCCGCTCGGAAATCGGGGAGTCCGTCGCCGTCGTCGTCATCGATATTCGGAATGATAATGAGTCGCGCCCGATGATCCTGAGCCGTCTGTTGGCTATCTGATAGGGCGCCGCGGGCTAACAGCCCGATGAATGCGAACATAGCGGCCGCTCCAAGGGCCCCGAACGCAAGCGCTTTTCTTTGACCGATCATGAAGGCAAATTAACATAGAGATCAGAGGGGGTCAATGACGGCGGCAACACGAGCGACAGGCACTTCCTCCGGCATATATTCTGCGATCGGCTCGGGCTGCTCCAATAGGAGGCTATCTTGACACCGACTCGGGGACAGAATACCATCGTCCATCCCACGGGAGGGTGAGGCATCCGGTGATGCCTCCGGACTTCAAAAGCGCCTTATGGGGAAATCGGCCTCTCGCAATTCGCGCCTGTTGGACTGTACTTATCTTGTTTTTCTTGCGTTTACGAATCTTGATGGTTTAAGCACGTTTAGGCTAGACTGAGCCAGTTTGTGCAAGAGTTTGCACAATCTCTGCACAATTTATTCGGGGATTGTGTGTGATACTACGAAGCAGTCTGCCCCGCCCTCCACCGCCATTGCACTCCCCCCACGCTCTGTGCTACCTTGCCGCTAGCTAAAGCGGACTGGACGGATGGGCACAGCTGGTCATCCTGGTAAGCATATTGTCGGGCTCGGGATCCCGCTTGCGGTCCTCGTTTTGAGCCTTGGCGTCGTTGCCAGATTAGAAGCCCAATTCAATATGCGCCCGAGTCAAAGCGCCTGTCCTGTAATCGCAGACCTGTTTCCCACGCAAGTGAGATCCGACGACATCTTGAAATATTTATTCCCAGGGAATTCGGAAATCCCCATCGACAAGGCTGGTGACCTCTCGAGAGTGGCTCAGCGGCTTTCAATCGCTCTGCTGGCTCCCGGCGGCGAGGACATCGAGATCACGTTCTACTGGAAGTCGGCTGTATTTATAAACCCGGAGATCGGATGGGGAGTGAGTTCTGGATCTTTTTTAGTCAAAGGAGACGGGAAGCCGAACTGTTTCTTCCTCGGTTACTCGGCCGGACTTCCGGTGGATATCCCGTGCGCTGAATTCTATTTTAGAATTCCCCCAGGAGTTGAGATTAAAGAAGTGTTGTTTTCGAGCCTCGCCTGCGAGGAACATATTTCCGAGGATTGCCCGATGCCCGAGCTGGAGAGGCAAATAGGGGAAGCCTTTCTTGATAGTCTTCGAAGACCTCAAGATGAAATGAAGACAAAAAAATTCATCTCTCTGATGGAAAAGGCCATACCTGAATACAGGTGCTTCTCGAGGTATAGTGGGCACCCCGTTGCGGCATTGTTCTTGGCAGATTTGGCGAGCATCTGGAATTGGCTCGATTACTTATACCAAAAAATGGATGAAATGAATGATGATGCGCTGAGAGTGTTTGCCGGGATCTATGATAAGCACACTAGTGGCGGCGTTTTATCCGAGGTGATGGCCGATCACATAGAAAAAATAATGCACGACCGGCCCTTGTATATTTTGAATAATTGGCCGGAAATCAGGACCTACAAAAGGAACATCCTGGAGAGTCGAAGTCTTTGGGGGCTTACAGGGACTACCGGCTTGATCGCCATTTACACCGATATCGCCATAAAGGCGCCCAAGTACAAGGCGGCTTGTGATGAGATCATCCGCATTCTCGACGAAAAGAGCTGCAAGGACTATGAGGTAGGCCGGTCCCTTGGATGGACGCATTTCTAGCGCGTACCGACGTCTCAGGACCGTCTTGACACCTCGTCGCTGAGGGGCTACCATCGTTCAGCCCTCGGGAGGGTGAGGCATCCGGTGATGCCTCCGGACTTCAAATCCGGTATGGGGCTATAGACGTCCCGGGTGGGTTCGACTCCCACACCTTCCCGCCACTCCCCATATAGACATGATAATTTAATAAGTTAGAAGCCGACGCGCCAGGGCGCTGATCGAAATCCCCCTTCCATCGTTTTCCAGCCTTTTCCAGCGTTTTCCATATAAAAGTCGCCATAAAGTCCACAGACCCTTTTCTGGTTTTACCGGCAAACCCCATTTTGCCACTGCAATTGTCTCCCTATCTTCCAACGATCCTAAGCCCAAGCGTCTTGTGCGTCGCCCTGCGGGGCGTCTCCTTCTGCCGGGTCGCCAGCTCCTGGCAGTAGAAACCGACGACCGTCCAGAAGGCCGAGGTGTCGGGGATCCATCTGAATAGGCAGCTCCGTAGGCCTCAGCGAGCTCCGGAGCTCCCGTGAGGGGCTATGGGACGCCGGCCCCGCACGCGCGCTGAGCGGTGATCGTAATTCTCTGCAGAAATTTACAATAATTTTTCACCTAAGGGCTAGGCTCCTGAATGATTCTAAGCGGCTAGAGTTATCCCGTCTCGTTTCCCGCCATCAAGCCTCGGCCGCCGGGGTTATCCGCCTCACGGTAAGTCAAAAGGGCAAGGGCGATCGAAGATATTTATAAGACGTCTGGATGAGTATTATCCTTGCCGCCGTGGTATTAGGAGCCAAATAACTGAGGAGTTCCCAGAGTAATGTTTATAACCACGAAGTTTTGGCTATCATATTCGGTTTTATATATTTCAAGAATAGATTCCAAAGATTAGAACAGTTAGTTTTTGATGCCTTAAGAGTGCCTCTAACTTTGTCAGTTGAGAAAGTGATAATCAGTCTGGAATGGTCGGAAGTTTTACCAAAACGGTATTCTTTTTTAATAATTTGATAGTAAGTGACATTCTTCGCCAGTGGAACGATATCGAAATCGTCCCCATTAATAAAGTTCTTGGCTTCCATCACGTAGGAAGTAGAGAAAAGCCAAATTGATTCGTATTCTCTGGTTCCATCTTCCTTAATGAACTCACTAACGAATATATCATTAATTGGCTGATCGCAGATCTGTTTGTAATCTTCTAAAACTAAGGACACTCGATTCTTAAGGGATTCGGCCAAACCTATGGAGCCTAGATATTCCTCAAAGAACTTTTTCACTTTTCTCTCTCCCCTCTTGTTTTTCTCTGATTTCCATAATCATTCCTTCAACATAATGGAGTATATGGCCAAGATAATTTGCGGCAAATTCATCACTTTTATAGTTCCATTGCCATTTTAAGTCTTCCTTAATAATCTTACATCTTTCCTCCGCGTAATATTTGTGTATTAGTTTTCGAATTGCCTCTTGCAGTTGAGTGGTAATTTGAATTTCGATTGATAGGCTAATGTTTCTTGTTTCCCAACTTAGCGTTGGGATTTCAAATTTTTGTATCGTGTATAAATGAGCCGCATAATAGCCAACGTCACTCGCCGCAAAATTAGTTCTACAATTCTTTCTAGGTCTCTCGCATATTGTAGTTATTTTGCCGGCCAAGAACTCAACCCCATCAAGATATTTTACAACAATCGAAGTCCTAATAATGCTCGTTCTATTCCTAAATCCCAATTATCTGGAGTTATCCAATCGCCATCGGGTGATTTTGGCCAATTTTTATTTTCAACAACGTTCTTTCTATATGTTTTATCTAAGAGGGATTTAAAGGGTTTTACTAAAACTACGGGGGGGTTATCGGACGCGAAAAGGTCATATCCAGTTCGAATTTTATAATCTTCACGATAATTGGGCAGCGCCTTATTCAATCTCTTCCATAATGAAGAAGATTCAAAATCCCTCTTAATAAATGTAGTGGCCGATTCATAAAGTCTCTGATTCTTCTCGGTGACATCTACACGTAATGTCTCTTTGAGCCAGGCAACATATTCGGCGATATTTTGGGGTTTAGTTACGACGAGAGTTTCTTTTAACGGATCCAAGTCTTAAATATATCCCGCAAAAAGATGCAGAGTCAACTCTTGAGTTTAGAGCCGTTCTTATTGAGGTAATAGATCTCAATAAAACGACTGTCAAGATTTGTGACGTGTCTGCGACTAACGCGGACTAACGTCGCCTGAAAAGAATTGAAAGCGTCTCGCAGGATCCCGCCTGATTCTCGAGGAGGATTCTCGGACTGTGGATCCGAAGGTTGGGGGTTCGATTCCCCTCACTCACCCCACCTATTTTTCCCCTGTTAACCCGAGAAGATCAATGGCTTACCAGGGCGAGCCTCGGAAACTACCCTTCCATCATATTCCATCGTTTTCCGCCGTTTTCTGCATAAATCCCGCAAGAAGGTCGAGAGTCTTCCCGAATGCGAAACGAGGCTGGGAAGGCCGAAGCCGCAGAATCCATCTGAAGGGCGGTTCTCCATGCGCCTGAGGCCCATGGCCCCGGGGGGGTATGGGACAGCTCCCCGGCTCGAGCGCTGACCTGTGATTGTAATTCTCTACAGATATTTACTATATTTTTTCACTTAAGGGCCGCTTGCAGAAAGCCTGGAATCAGCGATCTTAGTTTTAATGATTTGCGCTATGCACCGGCCACATATATAGTAATTCGTGGTTTTGGCTTGGTATCTGTAAAGGGTATCCTCGGCCACGCTACCATTCAAATGACCATGCGGTACGCCCATCCTACGCCAGAGAATAAGAGGCACGCTGTTGAGGTTCTTTCTAAACTATTTGAACCGACCCAAGAAACTGAAGGTCCCCAACCGAAAGAATCGGCTCAGCATACCCAAGAGAGAAGCTCATGAAGGTTTCGCTGCCTCTGGTCACCGTTTTATTATTAGCCATGGCTCAGATCTCCCCTGGTATCAATGATGGGCGAACTGACGAACAGGCCTCAATACAGGAAACTAGGTCCCTTTCCAATGATGACCTAGCTGCAATCCTCCTGCAGGCTGGCGATTTGCCAACTGGCTATTCGGCTGGAAAAGTGAGATTTAGCGACCCTGGCGGTTTTAGGGGCCTTCCCAGAACTAAGAACATCGTGAACCTGCAAATCAAGAAGAAGAGGAAATTGGAGGGTGGCACGACTGTTCTTTATTATATGACTGATGAGGAGGCTAACCGAGCTTATCTATCCATGTTGGATGGACTTGGAGAATCCGGAAGTCCCGGCCGCAATATTCAGGATGTTAAGAATATCGGGGAAAGAGCGGTTCTGGCAGGGCTCAATATGGCCGTCTCGGTTAATGGTGCCATAGCGTACAGTTTCGATCTTCATGAATTCATCTTTATCAGATGTCATGCAGTAATCGATATTCGTTTAAGCGATCCCAATATTATCCTCTCCTATGCCCAGAAACTTGACCAGAGAATTCTAGGTTCGCTATGCAGGCCAAACTGAATAAGGCCAGAGGAGTTATCTCAGCCGCCCCGATAGAGAAGCTAATGAAGGCTGCTCTGCCCGGCGTGCTCCTTGTTTCAATGGGAATGGCGGCTTCGGTTGCGCAGACGAACGCCACCCAAAGTCAGGCTTCAGAAAGGATTGACAAGACAATCGTCCGGGAGGTCGACCTTACGCGGGACGGCAAGCCTGAGAAGATCATCTTTCATATTACTGGCGACAATATGAGAAGCCCTTTCTCATGGACCTTCGAGATCATTTCAAATGGCCGGCGGATTTTCCGGAAGGAAGATCATGATACCGCCGAGTTTGATTCGTTCTTTGACCCTAATAAAGATTTCTTGGAGGCGGAAGGGGCCTGTAAATGCTATAGCTTCGAATCCTGCAAGAAGAGATGGTATTTTGACGAGCTCCCGAGACGGTTCATCATAAGACTTGATGCCGAGGATTCAGAATGGCTCAAGAAGACCAAAACCGGGCCCTATCCCCATTTTCATCCCTATTCCGAAATCTATGATCGAATCCTCGGCACAGGCAGAGCTACGGCAAGCGAAGCGGAGAAGATCATAGAAGACCTTAAGATCCATATGGAGTCTGGCGATGCATTCGGGATAAGTTTGGAGATCCACCCCGGAGGGTACATCGCCATATGGATTCCTGTGATTAATGATTTCTTCGTGATATTCGAGCCCAGCTAAGACTTGATACCTCTCACAAGAAGCCGAAGATCAGCAAAGAATCAAGCCACAAAATGGACATATTTCCCGTCTGAGACACATGTATTATATTTAATGTCAACCATCTATCCATATGTCTAGTAGGTCTTCAAATCCGGTATGGGGCTATAGACGTCCCGGGTGGGTTCGACTCCCACACCTTCCCGCCACTCCCCTATTGACTGCTGCTTTCGGGTGATCATGAATTCCCAGGGACCCTCCTCCCTAAGTCGTCCACTCGTCCTCGAAAGAAAGTCAGCCTTGACGGCGATCACTTGACAATGAACGGCGTTGGATTATTGTCGTGATTGAGGCCGGGAGGATCCCACGATGATCACCTCGAGGTTGGCGATCCTATGTTTTTCATTGGCCGCGACGCTACTTGCCTGCCAAAGCGACAACGGCACACCGCCGGGTCCTACGCCGATATCGGCCGGCAGTTGGGCCTGGGCATCCGGCGGCGACATTGTCTCGCGGCAGGGAATCTATGGAATCAAGGGCACGTCCAATCCGCTGAATGTCCCCGGGGCAAGATGTAACGCTGTTTCCTGGATTGACGCTTCCGGCAAGTTCTGGCTATTTGGGGGACTGAGCGTGAGTTCGGTTTGGACTTCTGGCTTAATCAATGACCTATGGATGTACGACCCGGCAATTAGCGAATGGACCTGGATATCCGGAAGCGATCTCCTTGAGCAGAGTGGGATTTACGGCACGGAGGGCGTATCCGATCCGTCGAATGTCCCGGGGGCAAGGCGCGACGCCGCTTCCTGGCGCGACCCCCAGGGAAACCTCTGGCTCTTCGGAGGAATCGGCCAGGATTGGCAAGGCAATTATGGCTGGCTCAATGACCTTTGGGTGTTCGTTCCGGCGACCCTCGAATGGACCTGGATATCCGGCAGTAATGCCGCGAATCAGGCTGGCACTTACGGCACCCAGGGTGTGGCTTCTCCGTCGAACGTCCCGGGAGCAAAAGCCCGGGTCGCATCCTGGACCGACGACAGCGGCCAACTCTGGCTCTTCGGGGGATTCGGCTTCATTTCTCCCGGCAATTATGGCGATTTTAATGATCTCTGGAAGTACGATCCGATAACCCGCGAATGGACATGGGTATCCGGCAGCAGTACGGACAGCGGGAGGGGCGTCTACGGCGTGCAAGGCGCGGCCGATCTATCTAACGTCCCGGGGGCAAGAGACGGGGCAGTTTCTTGGATTGATGCCCGGGGCAAGATCTGGCTCTTTGGAGGAGCGGGCGTCGATTCGGCCGGACATTTCGGTGCGCTCAATGACCTCTGGAAGTTCGATCCGGCAACCTCTGAATGGACTTGGGTATCCGGCAGCAACCTCTATGCCCAGAAGGGAATCTACGGAACCAGGGGCCTGGCCGCTCCGGCGAATATCCCAGGAGCGAGGGAAGAACCCCGATCGTGGATCGACTCGAGCGGTAAGCTCTGGCTCTTCGGCGGATTCGGCCATGATTCGGCCGGCAATAAAGGCGACCTCAATGACCTGTGGGTGTTTGATCCGGCAACCCCCGAATGGACCTGGGTATCCGGAGGCAATGTCCATGGCCAGAGTGGCGTCTATGGCACCCTGGGCACCCCGGCATCGTCAAATGTCCCAGGGGCGCGAAAGGCGGCCACATCACAGATCGATTCGAGCGGCAGTCTCTGGCTCTTCGGGGGAGCGGGTTATGATTCGGCCGGTACGCAGAGCTTGATCAACGATCTGTGGCGGTACACCCGGTAGGTCGAGTTTGCTCTCCCTTGGGTTCGACTCCCGCACCCTCCCGCCACTCAGGCCGGTGCTCAGTCCCTGTGAACCCGAAGCCACTTGACGTTCTGGAAGTCGTCGGCATCAATGAGCATCGTATCGACTCGGGGAATCCCAACGGCCTTCGTCAGCGTCACCATAAGGTCTTTCGGCGTCACGGCGTAGCCGGCATGGGTGGCCGCATCGATCAACAAGAAGCCGCCAATGGCGGTCCCGATGCAGACCGAGGAATCGGGGGCCGTCTCGTCGTGTCCCAGATGCCAAGCCCCGGCCACCGCAGCGCCGACGACAAAGCCAAGGACTCCGTTGGCGAGCACATGGAAACTGGAATAGCTCCGGATCATCCGGATCTCAAAAGGGTTGTATCCGGGGCACTCGATCCGGATGGTCTGGTCCTTGACCTTCCTCGAAAGCAGGATCAGCTTGGGGGTCACGCCTTTCCTGACGCCGTTGACGATGATCTCGGCCCCGGGGGGAGAAGATGTCACGGGGATGATCTGTTGCCTGCTCCGCGTCAGGGTCGCGCAGCCGGGAGAAAGCAGTACGCTCGCAACAGCCAAGATGAAAAGCCGTGCTGCGTTCCCTCTCCCCATGGGGGCCTCGCTTTCGTCAATGAGCGTATCATCGCCAAAAGGAGAGTTGTCAAAGTTTTGTCAATTTTGGGAAGAACCCCGGATGTCTGTCTAGCGGCGGGGGTCTTGGGCGACAGTTATTACGACTTTGCCGCGGGCATGTCCGTCTTCGAGATATCGCAGGGCCTCGGCGGTTTCGCTAAGCGGGTACCGTTTATCGATAATGGATCTGACTTTGCCGGCCTTCATCAGCTCGATCAGGAAGAGCAGGTCCTTCTGATTGACGTTCGCGACCATGAGTCCCATGTTCTTGACTCCGGTCATGGACATGAGCATGAGCTGGAAAAATCGGCTCATGGAACCCCCTGCCAGGACATATCTTCCGCCGGGGGCCATAATGCTCCGATATTTAGAGATCGAACGGAAAGCCGCGTTATCGAATATCAGATCAAATAGCTGCCCCTTTTTGATGACATCTTCCCGCGTATAATCGACGACATGGTCCGCGCCGATCGAGCGCACCAGGTCCATCTTCGCCGTGCTGCAAACGCCGGTGACCTCGGCTTCATATGATTTGGCGATCTGTACGGCAAAAGTCCCCACGCCGCCGGAGGCCCCGTTGATAAGGACCTTTTGCCCAGCCTGAATGTGTCCCTTATCGCGAAGACCCTGCAAAGCCGTGAGCCCTGCCATCGGGACGGCCGCGGCCTCCTCAAAGGTCAGATCGGCCGGCTTCAGGACAAATCGATTCTCATCAACGCAGGCATACTCGGCGAATCCTCCGTAGCCGCCCTCTCCGAAAACGTCGTCTCCAGGCCGGAACTGCTTGACCTTGTCGCCAACCGCTTCGACCTTCCCCGCCATATCGGCCCCGAGTATCTTGTGTTTTGGCTTTAGAAGACCGGCGCCCATGAGCCTGATAAGGAACGGATCGGCTCTCAGGTGACGCCAGTCATAGGCGTTTGCGGATGCCGCGTGGACTCTAATCAATATCTCGTTTTCCTTGGGAACGGGTTTCTCCACCTCTTTGAGCTGGAGAACATCCGCTGACCCGAACTTCGTGTAGATGATGGCTTTCATGGATCTCGATCTCCGTTCGCCGCGTCCCTCTCGATCCGCCGGGATTGTAGACCAATCGCCCTCACAGGACAAGGAGATTCCACGGTCGATCGGACTTGACATCTTCCCCCGGCGAGGAATATTCTCGGGGCCGGCAAGGGAGTGTTTTTCGAAACAACCCGGGGGAAGAACGACAAACAATTATATCTCGGTCTTTTCGTGATGGGAAAGGTCAAAAATGAATAAGCGCGTCGGGGTATCGATCGTCATGGCCGTCGTCGCGGCGGTCGGGCTTGAGGGGGCCGCGGTCAAGCCGCCGCCCTGGCTCGCCGCCGAGGCCGCCCGCCCCGCGCCCTCGCTCCCGGCCGAGACCGAAGCGGTCGTCCTTCTGGACGACCAGTCGACCGTCGTCAGCCCCAATGGCGTCATGACCACGACCTGCCGGCGGGCCGCCAGGGTCCTCCGCCCGGGCGGCGTCGAATCCGCCCGTCGCCTGCTCCTGGTGGACACATACAACATCAAGGTCCGGTCCATGACGGGATGGGTGATCAACCCGGACGGATCGCCCCGCGAGGTGACCATGAAGCAGGTCATCTCCTCGTCCGTCGTCCCCGACACCCTTTACATGGACGCCAAGGTCCTGATGCTCGTCGTCCCCGAAGTCGACGTGGGCAGCGTGGTCGGCTTCGAATCGGTGCAGGAGACGACCCCGGAGGCTCTCGAGGACAGCTGCGCGCTCCAGGGGGAATTCCCGGTCGTCAGGGCGACCTATTCGATCGTTCTGCCTCCGCGCTGGGAGCCGGAGTTCAGCTGGGTCAATTGGGCCACGATCGAGCCGAGGCACAGCGCCGCCCCGCCCGACGCCTGGTCCTTCGAGATCCTCGACGTCCCGGCCATTGCCGACGAGCCTTACATGCCGAAGGAGCGCGCCCTGGCCGCCCGCCTGCTTGTGAGGATCAAGCCTGCCGACTCCGGCGCCGGCCTCCGTTCCTTCTCCGGCTGGGCTGATATGGGCGCCTGGTATGCGGGGCTGAGCGAGCCGCGCCGCTCGCCCGACGGGATCGTCTCGCAGAAGGCCAAGGAGCTCACCGCGGCCGCGCCCGACACCCTCTCGAAGATCAGGGCCCTGGCCGAATTCGCCCAACGGGAGATCCGCTACGTCTCCATCCAGATCGGCCTCGGCGGGTTCCAGCCCCACCCGGCGCCGGGCATCCTCGCCAACCGCTACGGCGACTGCAAGGACAAGGCTACGCTCCTCGCGGCCCTGCTCAAGACGGTCGGGATCGATTCTCACTTTATCGTCATCCATACCGACCGGGGCGGGGTAAACCTCCAGTCGCCGGTTTCGCTCGGCAGCTTCAATCACGTCATCCTGGCCATCCGGCTGCCCGATGACGTTCCCGACGCCGGGCTCGACAGCCTCGTCCGTCATCCGACCCTGGGCCGGCTTCTCGTCTTCGACCCGACCATGCCGACGACGCCCCTCGGTCGCCTGCCGTACTACCTCCAGGACAACACAGGACTGCTCGTGGCCGGCGGGACCGGCGAGCTCCTGCTCCTCCCCCGTCCCGGCCCCGAGGGCAACGTCCTCGACCGCAAGGGACAGCTCGTCCTGACCGGTGACGGCGCCCTGGCCGGCCAGATCGTCGAAACGCGGCGCGGCGCCGAGGCCGACTCCCTGCGCTATCAGATCCAGTCGGCGACGGAGGCCGAGCGGCGCAAGTACTTGGAAACGTTCCTGTCCCACTCGTTCGCGTCCTTCTCGCTCCAGAGCTTCGAGTTCAAGAACCTCGAGGACGCCCGCGGCGACCTCGTCGTCAGCTACCGCTTCGTGGCCTCCGGCTACGCCAAGCGCGCCGGCGGCTATCTCGTCGTCCGTCCCCGGATCGTCGGAAACAAGGCCGTCGATATCGCCTCGAGGGACAAGAAACCGCGGCGCAACCCCATCGACCTGGAAACGACATCCCACGCTCGGGACGAATTCACGATCGATCTCCCGATAGGCTGGGACGTCGAGAGCCTGCCGAAGCCCGTCGCCCTCGAAGCCGGCTTCGCCGCCTATTCGAGCCGGACCGAGGCGGCCGGGCGGACGCTCGTCTACCGGCGGGAATACCGGCTCATCGAGCCTCTCCTGCCGGCTTCGCGCCATGACGAAGCCCTCAAGTTCTTCCTCGCCGTAGGCGCCGAGGAGCAGCAGAGCCTGCTCCTCAAGACCGGAGAGAACAGGAGGCCTTGATGTCCGAGACCCGCTCCCTATCTTCATCGGGCGCAGCCCTCTTCCTCGCGACTATCCTCGTTTTACTCTGCGGGCGGCCCGCCCTTGCCCAGAAGCCCTGGCCTCCGGTCAGCCCGGAGGAGTTGGCCATGAAGGATTGCCCCCAGCAGCCCGGGGCGGCGGCGGTCATCCTCTACAGGGAAGAGATCACCGACAACAAGACCTTCGCGACGTCCATATATAGGCGTCTGAAGATCCTCACCGAAGCCGGCCGGGAATACTCGAACATCGAGATCCCCTACGTCACCGGCTCTACTAAGATCACGGGCATCCAGGCCCGGGTGGTGCCCCCCGAGGGTCCGGCGCGCGAGTTCGGCGGCCAGATCTTCGACAAGACGGCCTTTCGCTACCGCAAGCTGCGGGCAGCGGCCAAGACCTTCGCCCTTCCCGACGTTACCGTCGGCTCGATCATCGACTACCGCTATAAGATCGAGATCGATCGCAAGAGCATCGGATCGACCGAGGGCCTCGACGACATCGTCAGCGGCCTCGGAGGCTTCGGCGGACGGCCGCAGGAGGGCGGCTTTCCCGAGAATCACGAACGGCGGGCCCTGCTCTTCGAAAGCTGGGATGTTCAGGAGGACCTGTTCACCAAGAAGGCCAAGTTCGCGACCACCAACTTCGAGTCATGGCTTAACTACGCTGTTCGGCGGCGGATGCCGGATGTCCTGGGTTTCCATCGGCAGGATGTCGGCGACTCCCAAGTCCGAAAAGGGCCGGGTCGAACTGGATCTCGTCGACATCCCGGCTTTCCAGGAGGAAGAGTACTCCGTCCCGGAGGAGACGATACGGACCTCGGTCGATTTCTTCATCATCAACGACAAGATCAAAAACGATGAAGAATTCTGGAAATTGGAAAGCCAGGAATGGCAAAAGGGCGTCGATGCCTTCCTCGGCAAGCCCGGCCGGCTCGACGCCGCCGCCCGCGAGATCGTCGGCGACGCGGCCGACCCGATGGAGCGGCTCAAACGGATCTACGCCCGGGTTCAGGGACTCCGCAACCTTAGCTACGAGAAAGGGCTGACCCGCCGGCAGATGAAGGAGCAGAAGATCAAAGACAACCGCAAGGTCGCCGATGTCCTCGAGCGGGGCTTCGGCGTGCGGAGCGACCTCACCCGGACGTTCGTCGCGTTGGCCCGGGCCGCCGGACTCACGGCCGAGGTCGTCCGGGTCACGGCCCGTGACAACAAGATCTTCCGCTATAACTACCTCTCCTTCTATGGCCAGCTTGATTCGGAGGTGGCCACGGTCAAGGTCGGCGACAAGGTCCTCGCCTTCGACCCGGCGACCCCGTTCTGCCCGTTCGGGCTCGTCTACTGGAGCCGGACCAATTCGGCCGCCCTCCGCGTCGCGGACACAGGGCCGATCTTCTTCTCCATCCCGGTCTTCCCGCCCGACATGGCCCTGACTCAGCGAGAGTTCGCCCTGACGCTCGACCTGCAGGGCAACCTGGCGGGGACCGTCACGACGACCTATACGGGCCAGGAGGCCCTGGTCCGGCGGCTCAATTACATCCACGACGACGATGCGGCGCGCCGGGAGGCCCTCGAAAAGGAGCTCGGCGAACTCCTCCCGATGGGCGCGTCGGCCAAGCTGACCGGTGTCGAGAACATCGACAACAACGCCCCGTCCCTGATCACCCACTATGAGGTCTCCAGTCCCGGGGATGGGGACGGCCGCAGGCGAAAAGATGCTCCTGCCGATCTCTCCGCTGGCCGGCACGGGCCAGTATCCGTTCCGTCACGACGAGCGCAAGTATCCCATCTATATCCCCTACTCGTTCCGCCAGTTCGATGACATCATCATCACCCTGCCCGAGGGGCTGACCGCCGAGGTCCGGCCGGTGCCCCGCAAGAACGAAACAGAGTTCTCCGATTTTTCGATCGTCTGCGGCCTGGAGTCGCCCACCCGGCTTCACATCCAGCGCGACCTCAGCATCAAAAAGAGCCTGTTTCCCGTCGAGCAGTACAAGGCCGTCAAATCGTTCTACGACACGGTCCGGACGATCGACGAGGAGCAGATCGTTCTCACCGCCGTGAAGAAATAGCCGCCAGGAGGCCTTGATGTCCCAGATCCGTCTCCGCGCACGGTCCGTCGTTGCCGCCGGT
Organism: Candidatus Aminicenantota bacterium; assembly: GCA_963725825.1. Lineage (GTDB taxonomy): Bacteria > Acidobacteriota > Aminicenantia > Aminicenantales > Saccharicenantaceae > RBG-16-66-30. The sequence goes on along the minus strand of CAVSAI010000034.1, from coordinate 10,623 downwards.
CTCATTTCCATGTTCGCGGCCGCGGCGATCGCGGCATCCACCCCGCCCAAGTGGCCGCCGATCAGCAAGGAGGATGCGGACATGACAGACTGCCCCAAGCAGCCCGGGGCTTCGGCGGTCATCCTTTTACGGGAGGAGAACACGAACGTCGATGAGGGGACCACGACGGTGTTCAAGCGGCTGAAGGTCCTCACGGTCGCGGGTCGCGACCGTTCGAGCGTCGAGATCCCCTTCGTCGCCGGCATCACCAAGGTCACCGGAATCGAGGCCCGTGTCGTTCCGCCTCAAGGCCCGGCCCGGGAGTTCGATGGCGAGATCTTCGAGAAAACGGTCCTGCAGCGACGGCGGCTGCGGCTGGCCGTGAAGACCTTCGCGCTCTCCAACGTGGAAGTGGGATCGATCATCGATTACCGCTACAAGCTCGAGCGCAGCCGGTCGGGCCCCTCGGCCAAGCGTCTGAACGCCATGATCACCGAACTCCTGTCGGACGAGGACCGGCCGGAGGAAGGGGGGGCCAAAGAACGGAAGGATCCCCGGACCATTGCGGCCGGGCGGTGGCGGGTCCAGGAGGACCTTTATACGAAGCACCTCAAATTGTCCTACATGAACGCGTCGGCGGGCCTTTCCGCCATCCTCGGCGGGGGTGGCCGGCTCGCCTGGGCATCCGTCGGAATGAAGCTGGGCAAACCGCTCATCTCAGTAGGGAGCGCCAATCTGGACATGTACGGCATTCCCGCCTTCGCCGCCGAAGACTCCATGATCCCGCCGGAGATGGCACGGATGTCCATCGATCTCTTCTTCCTCGACGGCGAGATCAAGAGCGTCGATGAGTTCTGGAAGCTCGAGAGCCTGGATTGGCAGAAGGGCGTCGAGGAGTTTATCGGCAGGCCGGCCCAGCTCACCGCCGTGGCCGGAGGGATCGTCGGGGACGCGGCCGAGCCCGTGGAACAGATCAAACGGATCTATGCGAAGGTCCAGGGCTTCCGCAACTTGAGCTATGAGAAAGACCTGCCCGGCGAGCCCAACAAAGATCAGAAGATCAAGGACAATCGGCGGGTCGAAGATGTCCTCGAGCATCGCTACGGCCTCCGGAGCGACATCACCCGGACGTTCGTCAAGCTGGCCTTGGCGGCCGGCTTCGAGGCCGAGGTCGTCCGCGTCACGGCCCGGGATGACAAGCTCTTCCGCAAGGACTATCTCTCCTTTTACGATCAGCTTGATTCCGAGATGGCGCTGGTCAAGATCGACGGCAGGATCCTGGTCCTGGATCCGGCAACGCCGTTCTGTCCCTTCGGCCTCGTCCACTGGAGCCGGACGAATTCGACCGGGCTGCGGGTTTCCGAGAACCCTCCGGCCTTCTTCGTCTCCCCGCCATCGCCCCCCGACCTGGCCTTGACCCGGCGTGAAGCCGCCCTCGCGCTGGACCTCGACGGCCGTCTCACCGGCGAAGTCAAGACGACATACACGGGCCAGGAAGCCCTGGTCCGCCGGCTCGCGCATATCGATGACGATGAGGCGGCCTGGAAGACGGCCCTCGAGGAGGAGTTCAAGAAAGCGCTTCCTGCCGGGGCGACGGCGGCCTTGATGAAGATCGAGAACTCCGGCAATAGCGAACCCGCCCTGGTGGCCCACTTTCAGGTTTCCATCCCCGGGGCCGCGACGGCGGCCGGCGAAAAGACGCTGTTGCGGATCCTCCCCCTGGCCGGCACGAGGCAGGACGGTTTTCGCCACGCCGAGCGCCAGTATCCGGTCTGCTTTCCCTATCCCTACCGCGAGATAGACGACCTCGTCATCACCCTTCCCGAAGGCCTGACGGCCGAGGTCCGGCCGGCGGCGCGGCAGGACCAGAACGACTTCTCGGCCTACACCCTCGTCAGTCCCGACGAAGGGCCGGGCAAGCTCCATGTCCAGCGCGATCTCGTCATCAAGAAGAGCTTCTTCCCGGTCGAGCAATACGGGGCGGTCAAAGCGCTGTTCGATTCCGTCCGCACCAGCGACGAAGCCCAGGTGGTTTTAACGACCGTCAAGAGATAGCCGTTTGACATCGCCGCGGCTTGGGCGCATCATACTCGCGGATACGAGCTTGCGCCGGAGAATCATCACGATGAGATCCTGGATCGACCGAACATTCGTCGTCTTGGCCGCTTTCGCGGTCCTGGCCGCCGCGACCGCCCCTCTCGGGGCCGCCGACATCTTCAAGGCCCGCATGCTGACCGGGAAGGCCCCGGTCGAGCCGTCGCTCATCACCATCCAGATCGAGGTCACGGGCTGGACGACTCCCGAGGAGGTCCGCGAGTTTCAGCAGACGCTGAATCAGGCGGGGACGGACGCCTTCCTGGCGGCGTTCAGCCGGGCCGACAAGGGCGTCGTCCGCTTCATGTACACCCGCGGCTTCAATATCCCCATTCATGCCGCGATCACGGTGCCTACCGAAAAGGGGAAGAAGATCCTCCTCTTCTTCAATCGCCAACAGTGGGACCCCGGCTACCAGAAGTCGATGGGCCGCAACCTGTTCATGGCCATCGAGCTCAAGCTCAACGAAAAGGGCAAAGGGGAAGGCCGCTTCTTTGAGGACGCCCTGATCCGCCTCCAGCCCCAGGAGGGGACGATCGTCGTCGAAACGTACGACGGCACGCCGAAGATGTTTCCCCAAGTCCAGGAAGTCGTCAAGAAGGCCGAAGCGCGGAAATGATCCCGGCTAGCGGCCCGCGGGCCGGGCGCCATAGAGATCGCCGCCCCGGCCGTCGTAGATCACGAAGGCGGGCAGGTCCTTGACCACGATCCGGCGGACCGCTTCCATGCCGAGATCGGCGAAATCGATCGTCTCGCTCGAGACGATGTGTTCCTTGGCGATGAGCGCCGCCGCCCCGCCGATCGTCCCCAGGTAGACGCCTCCCCCTTTCTTCAGCGCCTCGACCGCCGCCGCGGTCCGGTTGCCTTTCGCGAGTGAGACGAGGGAGGCCCCGGCGTTCAGGAAATCGGCCAGGTAGCCGTCCATGCGCTGGGCCGTGGTCGGCCCGAAGCTGCCCGAAGCCAGGCCGCGGGGCGTCTTGGCCGGGCCGGCGTAATAGACGGCATAGCGCTTGAAATACTCGGGCACGTCCCCGGTCTCCCGCAGGATCCTGGCCAGTCGGGCATGCGCGATGTCCCGGGCCACGACCAGCGGACCCGACAGGCGAACGAGCGTGCCGGCGGGAAGCGTCCGCAGCTTGGCCAGGACCTCCGCGATCGGCCTCGTGAGGTCGATGACGACGGCCGCGGCCGGGCCCGCGGGGCGGGCGCCTTCGAGGAAACGGGCCGGCCGTCGCTCGACCTCTTCGAGGAAGACGCCGTCGGCCGTGATCTTGCCCCTCAATCCCCGGTCGGCGTTGCAGGCGACGCCGATCCCGATCGGGCAGGAGCCGGCGTGGCGGGGCAGCCGGACGAAGCGGGCATCGTGGGCCAGCCACACGCCGCCGAACTGGGCCCCGAGCCCGGTTTCACGGGCCAGCCTCATCGTCCGCTCCTCCCAGCCCGGATCGCGGAAAGCGGCGCCGCTCTTCGAGCCCCGCTTCGGCAGCCCGTCGAGGAACCCGGCCGAGGCCAGCTTGACGGTCTTGAGGGTCATTTCCGGCGACAAGCCGCCGACGACGACGGCGATGCGGTAGGGCGGGCAGGCGGCGACGCCGAGCGCCCGGATCTTCTCGGCGAGAAAGGACTCGAGAGCGCCGTCCTCGAGACGGGCCTTCGATTCCTGGAACAGGGCGATCTTGTTCGACGACCCGCCGCCCTTGGCCATGAAGAAGAACCTGTACTCCCGACCCGGGGCGGCCTGGAGATCGATCTGGGCGGGCAGATTCGTCCCGGTGTTGATCTCCTCCATGACGGAGAGCGGGGCCATGATCGAAAAACGCAGATTGCGCGTCTTGTAGACCTCGGAGGCGGCCGCCGCCAGGACGTCCTCGTCCCGGCCGTCGGTGACCACGCGCTGGCCGCGGAACGCGAAGATCTGGATCGAGCCGGTGTCCTGGCAGAGCGGCAGGACGCCCTCGGCGGCGATGACCGCGTTCCGCAGGACCGCCTCGGCGACGAACCGGTCGTTGTCGGACGCCTGGGGGTCGTCGAGGATCCGCCGCATGGCCGCGAGGAAGTCCGGGCGCAGGTAGAACGCGAGGTCGGTGAAGGCCTCCCCGGCCAGGGCCTTGAGCGCCCCGTCCGTGACGCGCAGCGCCTGCCGCCCGCCGCACGCGGCCCGGCGGACGCCCCGCGAGTCGAGGCGGCGGTAGCGGGCCTTGTCCGGTCCCGGATCGATGATGTTCATTCGTAGATCCCCTCGACGTCGATGAGGTCCTCGAAGGCATTCTCTCCCCTTTTGCCGATGAGCCCGATCACGTAATACTCTTTGCTGATCTGGTCGTAGCGGTATTCCTTGATGAGGCGGAAGTTCTCGATCTTGCCGCTCGAGCGGACGTGCGTCCGCGTTCCCGTGCAGGGCATCGTCTGCTCGCCGATGCTGATCGTGTTGTCGCCGCAGGGCGAGAGCGGGATGTCCTTGGCGATGATGGCCAGGACCTTCTTCTCGAGCTCGTGGAGATCGACGTCGGGCCGCTCCGTGAAATTGAGGACGAAGCCCTGGGGCACGTCGGAGTGGAGGGGCGGGAACGGGATCTTGTAATCCTCCTGGAGCACCATGGTCGTGATGTCCTCGGCCGAGTGGGCCATCAACCGGTACTTGATCGTCTTGTCGACGATCGATTTGATGGCCTGGGGAAAGGGGCCGAAGACCGTGGGGCGGGCGACGATGATCTCCTCGCCGATGCCGATAAGCACCTGGGCGTTGTGACCGAGGGCCTCGTAGATGAGATCGAAGTGCTCGACGACGACCCGGCGGCCGTGCCCGATGGCCTTGAGGATGACCTCGGCCAGCTCGTACTTCTGGCGGAAGGCCAGCTCGTAGCGGGCGTCGACGTGAAAGGTGTGGCCGGAGAACGGGTCGGCGGGGTCGAAATCGTAGAGGGGCGTCGGGCGGACGTTGATGCCCTCGTCGTCGTTGGTCAGCTCCAGGCCCGGAAATAGCCCCTTGATCAGGGTCGATTTGCCCGAGCCCTCGGCCCCCAGGATGCCGATGAGGAGATCGGTCGGGGACAGATACTTCTGAGCCAGTTCGGCGGCGACCATATAAAGCCTGTAGCTGCCGCGCGGCGCGTAGTAGGCCGCATAGAGGAGCGTCTCCCGGTGGACGGTGCCCTGGCTGAACTTCATCATGGCCCGATGCCTCAGTAAGTCAGGCTCAGGAGCGGGGCGTGCTGCTGGGCGCCGTAGATGTCCGTCTCGCCGGCGTCTCCGGAGGGGATGGGCCGGCGCATGGTGATCTTGAGGGCGTTCGACGGCTCGAAGTAGACGATCTTGAGGATGTCCGCGACCGGGCGCTTGTAAAGCGCGGCAATGCGCCTCTTGGTGACGATGCGGCGGCGGCGGAAGAGCTCGAAGTGGGTCCGGTCCTTGAACAGGATGTCCAGCGTCAGCTCGTACGGACCGGAGTTCTTCGAGCGGATGACCTTGGCGGCGTGGAGGATGCTGCGTTTCATTTCGGCTCCTTTCCGCCCCGGACCATGACGGTGCGGGCCGGGAAATCCGCCGGGCGCGCGAGCGGCATGAGGTGGTAGATCGAGAACTCGAAAACCTCGCCCATTCTGGCATCGGAAGGCGAAAAAGGCAAGGCCAGGTTGCCGGCCGTCGAGATGCGGCCGGGATAGCCGAAATGGAGGAGCGTCGAGCGGGTCAGGCTGCAGACCGCGTCGGCGTCCTCCTGGGTCGGGCCGACGGCCTCGATGACGATGCCGAGCTCGTGGCTGCGGATGCGGTGCTCGGGCTCGAGGGCGCCCATGACCCCGTCCCGGCCGTAGACGTGGAAGTGGATGCGGCCGCCGACCGATTCGGCCTTGAGGATATCGCGGACCTGCGATTCGACCCCGGCCAGGATGCTGTCGATGCCGCGGATCATGATGGGATCGCGCGTGCCGGCGACGGCGATCGTACGGTACCCGACCCGGCGCACGCCCTCGAGCTTGACCCAGTAGCGCTCGGTCTCGACGTGACGGCTGCCGCGGACCTCGACCTTTCCGCCGGGGAGCTCGGTGAACGAGCAGCCGGTCAGGTCGAGCTCGCCGCCCGGGCCTGGCAGATGATAGGGGTCCGACTTCTCGTAGAGGGTATGGGCGGCCGTCGACTCCTTGGTGAAGCGGCGGGCCGGGTTGAGCGACTCGAGGACAAAGGAGTCTTGGCGAAGGGTGCCGAAGGCGCAGTCGGCCCCAGAGCCCGGCGTCGCGGCGATGGCCGCGCACTCGAGGATCTTGCCCATGTGAAGGGCCAGGCCTGGGTCGAAGCCGAGGCTGATGGGCAGGGCGGCGAAGACGGCCGGGTCGTAGCAGCGCCCGGCCAGGACGACCTGGCAGCCGGCGGCCAGGGCCTTCTGGATGGGCTCGACGCCCATCTGGGCGACGATATTGACCGATTCGTCGAGCATCGCCTCGGTCAGCGGCGGAACATAGGTCAAGGGGATGATCTCCCCTTTCCGGAGATGCCGGCGGACCCGGGCCTTGGGGATGTCCGCGTAGATGATGCCCATCTTGAAGCTCAGCTTCTCCTCGGCGGCGATCTCGCGGATGATGGCCTCGCACCAGTCGACGTGGGGCCGGGCGCCGCTGCCGCCGGCCGTGCCGATGACGACCGGGATGCCGCGGCGGACGCCGGCCGTCAGCATGAAGCGGAGGTCTCGCTTGACCGCCGCCCGGTTGGTGAAGGACTTGCCGGCGCCGAGGTAGTACGGACCGGGATCGCTCGATCCGGCGTCGACGCCGATCAGGTCGGGGCGGCGCTTCAGGCCCTCGCGGAACGAGCTCTCGGGGAACCCGTAGCCGAGGATGGCGGTCGCCGACAGGACGCGGAATTCCTTTTTCTTTCCCTTTTGAGCGGCCATGATCAGGCCTCCTTTCCATTGCGCGAGCCGAGGACGGCCAGGACGCGCTCCATCTCGTTGCGGACGATCATGAAGCCCTCGTCGAAGCCCATGCCCGGCTTGGCCAGCAGGCGCTCGGCCCGGGCGGCCACGGCGGCGTGGACGCAGGCGCGGGCCGAGATCTCCGTCTCGTTGCACGTGCCGCCCTGGTAGGCCTCCATGCCGTGGGCGCGGCAGTAGAGAACGGCCTCGATCGTGTTCTGGATGCCGCCGAGGTCGGGCGTCTTGATCTGGACCATATCGCAGGACTGGGCGTCGGTGAAGTCGACGACGTCCTCATAGGTGTTGCACCACTCGTCGGCCACGATCTTGACCTTCGATCCCTTGGCCTTGAGCTGGCGGCGGATGGCCGCCAGGAGCTCGATCTGGCGGGGCTTCTCGTCGGCGTCGACGGGGCCTTCGATGTAGAGCGGGAACTCGGCCGCCACCGGCTCGAGCGAGGCCAGGTAGTCGGCCACCCGGTCGGCCCTGAGGCCGCGGATGATGCCGATCGTGCCGTAGACGTCGATGTGGAGCGTCGGCACATAGGACTCGTCGGTCCGCGCCGTGCGGATGCGATTGACCAGCCAGCCGATGTATTCTTTCAGGATCTCGCCTTCGTGGCCGAGCTTGGTCTTGACGTTGTTGATGAGGGCGTGGGGCAGGACGTCGACCCGCTTCATGATCATCTTGTCCGCGTTGATGTAGCGGTCGTCGCCGCTCTGGCCGAAAATGGGCACCCGCTCGGCGACGACGGGCAGACCGTATTCTTCGCAAACGACCTCGGCCATGATCCGGCGGCTGGCCAGGGCCCGGGCGTGGAGCAGCGCCTGGGACAGGCCGTAGCGGACGGCCGTATGGAGGCGACGGCCGTCGAACTCCAGGGCCTCGAACCGGGCGGCCATCTCCCGGAAGGGGCGGACCTCGGCGCCCTCGAGGAGCGGGCGGACGCGGCGCTCGAGTAGAGGCAGGTAATCGGCCGCCAGAAAGAGCGGGTCGCGGCCGCCGGCGCCGGAATACTGGACGGCAGCGCAATCGCCGAGGGCCCAGCTGCCGTCCTCGAGGAGGAGCAGGATGGACAGGGCCTCGCCGGCGATCCGGACGGCCCGGAATCCCGGGGTCTCCGGTTTGCCGCCGTACAGGGCGCCGTCGTGGGGGGCGCCGGACTTGACGGCCTTCTGGTCGTCGAAGTAGAAGGCCGACGACCCGGGGACGAACAGGGCTTTGACGATCTTCATTTGGGCCTCCCGATGAGCTTGCCTTTGCTGATGGCATAGATGTCGTCGGTCACCATCTGGAACGTGACCGGGCGTCCCTCGGCCTTCGACCGTTCCTGGAGGCGTTCTTTGTGGAAAGACATGATGTCCTCGCCGAGGGGCAGGCTCCCTTTGGCGAAGAGACGGATATAGCCTTCGTTGTCGCGGACGGGCAGCACCTTGCCGCGGTTGTAGATGGAGGGCGCGAAGGGCACGTCGATGAGGCCGCCGGCGAAGGCCCGGACGATTCCCTGGACGAGGTCGCCGTCGGACGCGGCGACGACGGCCGACATGAGCGCGTCGACCTCGCGGCGGATGAGGTCCGTCTCCCGCCGGACGACGGCGTTGTCGGTGCAGATCTGCTGGTCGGCTAACATGCTCAGGACCTGGCGCGTGGCCTTGAGCCCGGCCGCGTTGGCCTCTTTCGTGGGGATGCCCATGGCCTCGTGCGGCGACTTGACGATGGTCTTCTCGACCCGGCCGGCGGCGGCGACGAAGGCGCCGAGACTGATGACGGCGAAGGCCTGGGCCTCGTCCTCGGGGAAACCGCCCATCCACTGATGGAAGACGAGCGTCAGATCGTAGCCGTCGAAGCCGGCCTTGCGGAAGTACTCGTCGGCCAGCTCCCGGAGCGAAATCAGGGCGGCCAGGTCCTGGAGCACGTTCCCTCCCTGGCCGTAACCGAGGGTCAGCGACTTGACGCCCTGTTCGAGGGCCAGCAGGCCTTCGAGGATGGCCACGGTGTGGGAGATGAAGGGCGGGACGAGGGTGCCGGTGAGCGGGCCGAAGGGCTCGCGGTTGATGGAGATGCCGTTCTCCTCGTAGTAGCCCGTCAGGCGATCGACGTACTGCCAGTCGCGCAGGCATTTGCCCACCTCGACCTTCTTGGCGTAAGGGATGTTGTAGGAGATGCCGCCCCCCTCGTAGGAGGTGAAGCCGCCGGCGAGCGAGATCTCGGCGAGAAGGCGCGCGTCGGGCGTGCCGTGCCGCACCTGGACCGGCTTGGTGACGGCCTCGGTGACCATGCGGCAGCCGTCGCGGCCGTGGTTGACGGCCGGGAAGCCGTTGAGGAGCGACGTCCCCGCGGCCCGGGATCTCTCGATGCCGCGGGCGGCCTCTTCGTAGCGGTTCTGGCGCGTGTAGGCGTCGATCGTCGTCGGCAGGAGGTCGGCCGTGCCCTCCGTCTCGAGATAGCGGAGGAGCCGGATGTGGTCGTCGATCAGGGCGACGCCGGCGCGGGGCTGGAGCAGGGTCCGGCCGGCGGCCTTGGCCTTGCTCATAGCCTTGGCGAAGTTCTTGTCCTCGGGGATGCCGCGCTGGTAGCGCAGGCCATCCTCGATCGCGGCGACGTCCCGGCCGGTCGGCCAGGAGTCGAGGACGGCCTGGCGCTGGGCCAGGAAGTCCTTCCAGGGCAGGCGTTGCGATTTCATGATGGTCCTCTTCAGTCTCGGTTCGTTTGCGGCGCGAGCGGCCTCAGGCCGGCGACGGCGGCGCGGGCGGCCGCGCCGGGAAAGTCCGCCGCCAGGTTCCCCAGGAGGGGGATGAGATAATCGACGTCGGCGTAGCAGGCCGGCGCTTCGGGGACGAGGTGCCGGGTGTCGGGGTCGTCGGCGCCGGGGGCGCAAGCCTCGAGAAGGATGTCGGGGCCGGTCTCGCCGGCGAGGTAGCCTCCCGAGCCGACGAGGCGGCGGACCTGGCGCAGGTCCTTTCCCCTTGGACGAGGAAGCCCCCTTGCGGCGTGAAGACGCGCTGGAGGATGCCGGCATGGCGGAGGGAGGCGGCCCGGACGCAGGCGGCGGCCAGGAGGCGGTCGAAGCGCCGCCCTTCGTCGTCGCCGGGCAGGGACTCGGTGCGACGGCTGACCTCGGCGACGTAGCTCCGGAGCGGGGCGATGTCGGCCCCGGCCTGACGCAGGCGTCCCTCGAGGAAGGAAGCCTCGGAGCGGAGCAGGGCCTCGGCGGAGACCCGCAAACCGAGATCGCCCTCGACCGTGCGCTTGAGCGTAGGCTCGAGGAGGCCCCGGAGGATGATGGCGTCGCCGCCGTGGAACGATTTCGTATGGGAGTAGAAATCCGTCGTCGCCCCGCCCATGTCGATGAGCGCGAAATCCTCCCAGCCCGGGACGCGAGCGGCGATCGTGCGGACGAGCTCGAACACGGCCAGGGGTCAGTCGGCAGGGGCTCGCGACCGGCCTCGGCGACGACGGAGGAAAGGCCCTTGCCGTCGACGATGCGCTCGAGGAAGACGCGGCGGATGACGTCGCGGGCGGGCTCGATGTCGATAGTCCCGACCTCGGGCATGACGTTGGCGGCTGTCACGACCTCGCGGCCGCGGAGGATATCGACGACCTGGTCCCGGACGTTGCGGTTCCCGGCGTAGAGGACGATCGCC
>CAVSAI010000033.1:0-122524 GCA_963725825.1 Candidatus Aminicenantota bacterium | reverse complement strand
GGACATGCTGGCCGCGCTCGAAAAGCGCCAGGTCGCCGGAACGCTCGGCGCCTGAGCCCCCTACTTCCCTTTTGCCAGGCGCTCCGCGAGGAAATTCGGCAGGGCTAGGGACGCGCGGTAGATTTCGGGATTGAAATAACGCAGTCCGCCGGGGATGTAGAGCGTCCGCACTTTGCGCGGATCGACCTTATCCGAGAGGAAATTGTAGCACCACATACCGACGGGATACGTCGGCACAGGTCCGAGATAAAGCGGCGAGTGGCGGAAGATCTTCTTCAGGAAGACGCACTTCCGGGCGTGCGAATCCAGGTGGAGCATGAGCGAGCCGGCCTGCGCGGCGATGATGCCGCCGGGATTGAGCTTGGACTTGAGCTTCCTGTAAAACGATTCCTGGTGAAGGACGGTCGACGGCCCGACCGGGTCCGAGGAATCGACGAGGATGACGTCGAACGTCTCCCGGACCTTGTCGATGAACACGTTGCCGTCGGCGACGACGAGCTCGGCCCGCGGGTCCCGGAAGGTCGCTTTCAGCCAGGGGAAGTGTTCGCGGCAGGCCTCGACGACCTTGCCGTCGATCTCGACGAGCCAGGCCTTCCTGACCGGGTGCTTGAGGACCTCGCGGAGAGCCCCGCCGTCGCCGCCGCCGATGATCAGCACCTTGGCCGGCCGCGGGTGGGAGGCCATGGCCGGGTGGACGAGCATCTCGTGGTAATAGAACTCGTCCCGCTCGGTCGTCTGAACGAGGCCGTCGAGGAAGAGCACGCGGCCGTAGTCCTTGTTGCGGATGATTTCGATCCGCTGGAACTTGGACCGCCCCTCGTAGAGGACGTCCTTCACGGTGAAGAAGATGCCGGAGGCCGGGGTCTGGTACTCGCGGGCTTCGGTTTTCCGGGCATTGAGCCCTTTGGTCGTTTTCATGTGCCCTCCCTGCCTCCGGGACCCTCTTCCCTATTGCGAGGCCCCCGGACGGTCTGCTCATCATAGCACATCCTTCTGCCGCGGTCGCAGGATTACGGTGAGTCCCCGTGAGGCGGCGAGGAATATCGTCCCAAGACCCCCGTGAGGGAAAGGGGGCCCGCCGGAGGCGGGGGAAACCGTATACGGAGGTTTCCGGGGGCGGGGGTTAGGGACGGTATTCCGAGCTCAGCCGAAGAGGAGACTCACCCCATTGGTGAGACGAAACGAAAGGCCTCGTCAATAGATCTTATCGATCTTGACGCCGCTGTAATATTTCTTGAGGATGTCCTGGTACTTGCCGCCGGCTATGGCCATGCCGTAGGCGCCGACCTGGCACAGGCCGACGCCGTGCCCCCAGCCACGGCCCGAGAACGTGAACTGGTCGATGCGTCCCTCCTCGTCGTAGGACCGGTCGATGACGAACAGCGTGTCGCGCAGGCCCAACGCGGCCCGGATCTGGAAGCCGTGGACGGTCGCGCTCGTATCCGCCCCGGTCAGGGCGAGGTCGGTCACCCGGCCCGAATCGCCGCGGGCCTTGACCTCGACATCGAGGAGAGTGCCGATCGCATAGGATTGGTTGACGAGCTGCTCGAGCTCCTGCCTCGTTTTTCGGACCTGCCAGCGGTTGAACCGCGACGACCGGTCGAGGACGTTGGAGTTCGGCGGGTAGAACACCTCGAGGTAGGCGACCTGGCCCTCCCGTTCGAGCCAGCGGACGTTCTCCCCGCCGAGGAGTGTCAGCTTGGTGGCAAAGGTCGTCTCACCCTCGATCGTCCGCAGCAGCCGGACGTGGTTGGACAGGGAGAGCGTCTTCCGGTCGAAATCGTGGCCGACCTCGATCGTGCCCTTGCCCGCCCCGCGGAACGTCCCCGTTTTGAAGAAGTCCTTGTGGTCTTTGACGATGCGGGCCAGAGCGATGGCCAGCTCGGCGCGCCCGACAGGGCGCCGGGGATCGCCCGTTTTGACCGAGGCCGGAAAGAACCCCGACTGGAGGCAATAAGCCAGGGAACGACGGTCCCTGCCCTGGACCTGAGGCAGGTCCTTGAGGATGAAATCGACTTCGCCCGGCAGGAGCAGCTCTTCGATCCGGCCCTGCCAGCCGAACGCCTCGATGAGGAGCCGGGACAGGCTGACGAAATCGAGGGCCGAGGAATCGGGGATGAATCCCTTATCCTTGACCCCGACGAGACGCCTCGCGTCGCGGATCCATTCGAGGGCCTCGTCGAAGGACGCATCCTTGCGGAAATCGAGCGGTTCGGCGCCCATGGGAACGATCCCCAGGCCGAGGAGAAAAGCGACGTCGAGACTGGCGTTCCGGCCGTCGACGGTGATCGGCGCGACCGGGCTCTTGGCCTCGATCAGCCACTCCTTCTGCTTCTCGGAGGCGCAGTCGACGCTCTTCAGATAGGGAACGGGCAGGCCGCTGAAGACCTTTTCCGCGTCCTCGGTCCGGCCGCCGCAGGTGCTCGTATAAAGCGCATTGATCAGCTCGCCCCGGTAGCGCACGACCTCGCCCTTGGTCTCTTCGACGGCCCGCGTGCTCAGAGGGCTCTCCGAGGACATGCCCACGTAGAGCTGGGAGCGAGGCGTGTTGACCAGGTCGTAGCCGAACTTGTCGAATTGCTTCAGGTTCTTGAGCGCGTAGGTCCGGGCGGCGACGGCCTGGGCCTTGAGGGCCTCGATGGCGTTGAACTGCCCGGGCGAGAGCTCGCCGGGGACCACGCTCTTGAGATAATCCTCGAGGTTGACGTAGTTGACGATGACGATGCCGCGCGGGCTTCCGGACAAGACCAGGAATCCCCGGTAGCTCTTCCCGTTAAGGGTCAGGAAACTCTGGGGGTTGGCCGGGATGAAATAGAGCTGGGAGTCGCGGTCGAGCGACTTGAGCTCGTTCGCGACGAGCATCCAGATCGGGCGGGACGGCTCTTCGACGATCTCTTCGCGGTCGATCCAGACGTCCTTGAAGCCGGCCGCGTTGAGCTCGGCCACCTTGGTCAGCGCGTCGCCGCGGGTCAGGAAATCGCCGAGCTTGACCTCGAAAACGCCCGCCGCGTCCCTGTCGCGGTCTTCCGCCACGAAGACCTTGCCGCCGGTCCGGGCCTTGATGCTCGCGGCCAGCTGGTCGGCCTCGTCGCGCTCCTTGGCATGGGCCAGGAGAATGACATATTTCTCGGTCAGCTTCTCGCCGGCCCCTTTGATCTCGGCCTCGTCGGCGTCGTCGTTGATGATCTTGTAGCCGGTGTTGACCTCGTAGATCTTCATGCCGGCCGAGGAGCGGATGCGGATGTCCTTGAGGTTCGTCCCCAGTCCGACGCGGATGACGGGCTTGGGGATCATGTAGCCGTGGAAGAAGGCGCCCTCGGTCCCGAATTCGACAGGTATCCCCCCGAAGAAAAAGAACCCGATGAACAGAATAAGGACGTACTTAAATCTATTGGACATCATGTGGAACCCCGACGCTTGGACGATCACATGGTAATGGATGAAAGCCGGTTTGTCAAGCGGGGGGTTCAAGCGGTGCTACAGGTTCGGCCGGCCTGCACAAGATATAGTGCCTCGGGAGCTAGTTTTTTTCGAACTCGGCTTGCCACGCGGCAATGCCGCCGGCGGCCGGAAGCCAGCGGACCTTGATCAAAGCGCTTTCCCGCACGACGGTCACGGCGGCCCCGGACGGGCCTTCAAAACGCGCCAACCGGTATCCCTCCGGCTCGGTCAAATAGACCTCGTAGGGATCTCCGGCGACGGCGCGGCTCGTCCCGCTGAGCGTCAGGCCGGACCAGCGGACATCGGCCAGGTCGACGCCGCCGCATGTCACATGGCGGCTCGTGGCCAGGACCTGGGGATGGGACCTTCGTTCGCGGATGGCCAGGGCCTGGGAGCGAAAGAGCGGGTCGGGCGGCCCGGGGGCGAACGACCCGGAGAAGCTGCCAAGAAGACGCTTGGTCCAGAACTCGAAGACGTAATATTCCTTTGAAGGGTCCAGGCCGAGCTCGGCGAACCTGATCTCGCGCTCGGAATCTCCCGTTCGGCCGAGGACGACCCACGACTCGAACGGCCGGTCGATCTCCAGGAGAAAGAGGTCGCATGTCGGCAGGAGCGAAGCGTCGAAGACGCGCGGCCCGGAGCCGCTGACCTCCGCGGCGACTCGGCCGAGCGCGTCCGAGCGCGACGGGTCGACGTCGAAGAGCTGTCCCGGCAAAGTCCACAACACCGGCGCGGCGCGGCGGGCCGGCTCGATGATTTCGGTCCGATAGACCTCCGGCTTGTCCGTGAGCAGAAGGATCGATCCGGTGAGGGAAGTGACAAGAGTCGACTTGTAGCGGTCCTCGTCGAGCTCGATGTGGTCGGGGTCGTTGCGCCAGACGACATTGTTCCAGGAGTTGAACTGGGCCAGGCCGGCGTAGGAAAAGCCGTCCGTGCCGATGCGGCAGCCGTCGATGAGACCGGCGAGCTCGGGCCGGATGCCCCAGCAACCGAGGATGAAGCGCTCCCGGCCGATCTCCTGCCGGACGGCCTCGACGTATCCGCGGAAAGCCCTGACCGGGTCCTTTTTCCTTTTTTGGAAATAGCCGGCGTGGGCGTTGTAGCCCTCATAGCGAAGGTGGCGGAGCGCGTCAACCTTGAAATACTCCCAGCCCATGTCCCTCAAGCCGCGATAGACCGGCCTCACGACCGCGTCCACGGCGGCGGGATTCGAGCCGTCGAGACTGAAATCGATCCAGTTGCCGCGGGCGGGCTCCCCTTTCGCGTCGGTCACGAACCAGTCCTTGTGCGCGGCCGCGTAATCGGACTGTTTGAAGGCGACGTTGGTCCAGATGCCCGGTTTGAGGCCCTTGCTTTTGATATAGGCGGGAAGAAAGTCGAGGCCTCGCGGGAACTTGGCGTTGGCCGTGAGCCAAAGGTCCGGACGGCCCTCGCCGCTTTGGTAGCCGTCGTCGATCTGGAGATGGTCGTAGCCGAAGGGCAGGAGGGTTTCCGAAAGGGTATCGGCCGTATCGACGATATCCTTCTCGGTGACGTTGTCGAAGAAGGCGAACCAGGAGATCCAGCCGGCCACGGGATCGGGCCAGATCTTGTAGGTCCAGGGCTCGAAGAACCCAAGCCCGCGGTGGGCCTGGTAGAAGCGGGGCCTGAAGCGCAGGACGATCTCCGGGCCCTCGGCCCTGAAAGCAAAGAGCCTCTCGCCCTTTTTTCCGGCCGATGGCAGGACGACGGCCGTCGGCCCGGCATCGACGGAAAAGACCCAATCCCGGCCGCGGTCGTAGACGGCCCTGTTGAGCAGGCTGCGGCTCGTTCCCGAGACGTGGCGGACCATTACCAATCCCCTGTCCCGCCTGTCGGCCTCGCAGGGGAAGGATTCCGGCCCGCCGGAGAGGACCCCCTCGACCCTGACCTTGCCGCTTTTGTCGCGCGGTGTCAGGAGGATCGTCTGGCTCAGGGCGCCTTCCGTCCTGAAGACGTTGACCGCGGCCTCGAAGCCCGACTCGCCCGCCAGGATCTTGCCCTCGAAGATGTCCGCGCCGTCGTAACGGACGCTGATCGCCTCCTTCCCGACCCTGACCTTGGCCGCCTCGTTCTTCGGCGCCCCGGACGGCGCGCCTTTGACGCAGGATGATCCGAGAACGAGCGTGAAGAGGAGGCCAATGATCGGGATCAGATTCATTCTGGCGGTTCTGTCGGGTTTCTTCATCGACCGCTCCTCGTGCGTTTGTGCGATTTTGGCTTATTCTATTCCCGTTATCCGGCAATCTCAATTGCACGATGATATGGTCCATTGGTTTATAGCTGATTGACGATTAGGACGGTTGTGCAAGGGAGATGTGCAGGAGGGTGCGGATAGGCGCCGAGGGGCATCATCGGAGTGAGCATAAGCGGTGATTTAGACGGGCAGGAGCCGGACGAGGGCAGTTTCAGGGGAAACCGCCAGCGGGTAGCGAACTCTTGGGAGCGGACCTCAGAATCATGGCTGAGCACTCGAAGCCATGATTCTGATAAACATCTTAGAAGAGGATTTCCAAGATATTTCCCAGAAGCACTCCTCCGAGCCGCTCCGTCGCGCTTCTGATGGTCGCTTCCAAGGCTTCGCTCCCTGCCGGCCAAGTCCGGCGAACAGACCGGCGTGAAGAATCACCGCAGCGAACGGAGATGATCCACGAGGAGCCTCCGCGACCCGACGGAACGGCACGCCCCGAGCCGAGAAGTCCTTGTGAGCGAGATCTGGTTCTTGCTGCGACCATTCTCTGTGCCCGTGTGATAGAATCCCCCTAGAATCCAAGCCGGAGTCGCGATCATGAAACGTGCGCTGCTCGCCGCGTGCGCGGCACTTATCCTGGCCCAGGCGGCCTGGACCGACGTCGACAGCCTGTCCAGGATCTTCCTCCCGGGCCGGGCCGTCCTCGACCTCGACGGCGACGGCTTCCCGGAGAAGCCCGTACTGACCGTCATCATCCCCGACAAGCCGACCGCCGGCGAGCTGGCCCTGGCCGCGGACATCGCGGCGCGGGCCAACTTCGAGAGCCTGGCCGTCGAATTCGGGCTCGTCCGGCATGAATCCGAGGTCTCCGGGGATCCGTCCCTGACCTTTCCCATCCTTATCGGAGCGAACCTCGGCGGGGTGCGCGAGGCCCTGAAGGAGCGGGGCGTCGATCCCGTGCCGCTCGGGCCGAACCAGGGGCGGGTCTTCCTCGTTTCGAGGAAAGGCCGGACCGCGATCGCCTGTATCGGCGGCTCCGACGAGGCCCTGCTCAAGACCGGGCGCGCCTTCTTCCTTCGTTGGCCCTATTTCTGGGAGATCTGGGGGCGCGAGACCGGGGCGACCTACGAGAGCCTCGAAAGGGACATCGAATCGTTCCTGGCCGCGGCAGGCATCCGGCTGCAGAAGACGATCGTCCGAGAGGCGCTTTACGAGTTCCCCGGGACCGCGCCCGTCTCCGACGGCCTCAAGGCCCTGGCCCTCGATCAGGGGCAGATCCGTGTCCTCACGGTCGAGGTCCATTTGGCCGCGGACTCCGACCGCCTCAAAGCCTATGAGACCCTCGTCGCCCTCGCGGCCGACCAGCGCCGGGGAAACCGGACCGCGCTCCTTTCCTACCCGGCCTGCGCCGCCCTGACCTTCGAGCTCAGCTACGGCTCCGCGCTCTCGAAGGTCACGCTCTCGAGGGCGGGCGCGACAAAAAGGCTCCTCACGCCCGGA
Source organism: Candidatus Aminicenantota bacterium (assembly GCA_963725825.1). Lineage (GTDB taxonomy): Bacteria > Acidobacteriota > Aminicenantia > Aminicenantales > Saccharicenantaceae > RBG-16-66-30. The sequence goes on along the minus strand of CAVSAI010000033.1, from coordinate 115,374 downwards.
TTCAAGGAGAGGCCGGGGACGGACGCCGCGGGCAAAGAGTTCGATCTTCTCGGCCTTTTGACGATCCGGGGCGTCTACTCCGACCAGGACCGCGACGGGATCCCCGACGCCCTCGATGCCGTGGCCATCGCCCCTAAAGACCTGACGGGCCTGGGCCTGGCGGATCTCGCCAGCCGGCTCGTCCTGGGCACGGCCGGGGCCTCCTTCCCCATCATCCAGCTCGATACCGAGGTCGAGAGCCGTAAAGCGCTTTCCGCGCCCATTCTCATCGGCGGCAACGCCCTGACCGGCGACCTCGTCAAGACCGGCAAGCTCAAGCTCCCGGCGCTCGAGCCCGGCTCGGGGATAATGAAGATCGTCCCCAAAGCGTTCGGCAAGTCCTCGGTCCTTGTCGTCCAGGGAGCCGACGCGACCGGGCTCGAACGGACCCTTTCTTACCTCTCCCGGACCTTCCCTTATTTCGCCGAATACGGGGAGGGCCATCCTCAGCTGGCCGACCTGGCCGCGGATGTGGACGGTCTTTTGGCCGGCAAGAAAGGTGCGGCCGAAGCCTTCTTCATGAGCGCCGTCGAGAAGACCGTCGCCGAGATCAAAGACCGCGACCTCGAATCCGTCAACGCCGAGCTTGTCCTGCCGCGGACGAACGGAGCCTTCGAGAAAGCGGTCAAGAGCGCTTTGGCCGGCTCCGCCGGGGACGCGCCGGTTTCGGTCACCGCGACATCGCTCGAGACCGGCCGGACCGTCTTCGAGAAAGAAGGGTCTTTCACCTGGGAGGTCGACGACGCCAAGGCCCTGCTCAAGGACAGGCTCAAGACGCTCGTCAACGCGGCGGGCAAGGGCGGCGCGGTCGAGGTCAGCCTCGGTGTCAGCGAATCCCCGGCGGTCCGGGACAAGGTCCGGGGCGAGCTCAAGGCCTGGCTCGAAGCGTCCGGATTCCCGGCGGCCCGGGTCGAGGTCCTGTCCGCCTATAAGCCCGGCTACTTCTGGCTCGTCGAAAAAGTGCTGCCGTCCCTCAGGGGCAAGGGCGTGGAGCGCCTGAGCGTCCGCTTCGCCGCGGAGCGCGAGGATCTCAGCCGCCCCAAGCGGACATATGCCGAGCCCGGCCGCTGGCTCCAGGAGCTCTACCCCGTCGACGAGATCCTGGCCCGCGAGCTCGGCATCCCGCTCGAACGGATCTCGTTCGAGATCGCCGAGCCCGGAGGCGCCGTTTACGGTATCGAGGCCGTGGACGGCCGCGGCTCGGTCGTGCTCGCGGCGAGCTTCACCCCGCGGACTCGGGAGATCCCTCTGTCGTCCGTTATTCCCGAGTGGGGCACGGCCAAGGCCACGACCGGATGGGTCCGGGTCGTCGCGGGAGGGACCGTCGTCTGCGACCAGCCGCTCGAGACCGATCTCGAGAAATTCTGGGGTTTCTACCAGAAAGAGGCTCTGCCGGCGGTCGTCGCCCACATCCGGAAAAAGACGGGCGGCGAGCCGACCTTTTCCAAGCAGCCGTATTTCAAGCGCCTGCTCGTCGACCTCCAGGCGAGCGAGCCGGACTGCAGGATCGGGCTCGACGAGGAGATCGTCTCGTCTCTCGAAGCCATCCACGACGAGATCTACTTCGACACGCTCGACATGCTCCGCGGCATCACCCGTTTCGATCCCGACGACAAGGACACGGCGGCCGACACCTCGCGCTCCTCGGCGCCGGGCAACGTCCTCCCCGCCCTTCATCCTTCGCTCGAGGGCGGACCGGCCAAAGTCCGCGTCGTGCTCGACGACTGGCCGGCCGAATCGCCGCAGATGGTCATCCGCTGGAAGGAAAAGGGCCACGAAGAGGTGACGCGCAAGACCGTCGTCCCGGCGCTCAAGCCAAAGGAAACGCGGGTTTCGGAGCTCGCTTTCGACGGCCGGGCCGGGCGGGTCACGAACGTCGTCTTCGAGTCCGAGTGGGAGAAGGAGGCCGATTATCTGGCCGTCATCGAGATGGCCGGATCGTGGCGCAAGCTCTCCGAATCCGGACTCATCAACGACCTCTTCCGCTTTGCCGGACTCGACGCCTTGACGCTCAGGCCTCGCTATCAGGCGCTGGAAAAAGACGAGCGGCTGACGGTGGAGGCCGGCCCCGGGGCCGGCCGGGACGCGACCGTCCCGCCGCCGCCGGCCGGTCAGGCGATCGTCACGACGCGGGATATCATCTCCCCGGACATGGCCGGGGCCGTCATCCGTCGCCTCTCGGCCTTGCCGGGGGTCCGGAGCTATGTCGGGGGCAAGTCGTACGAGGGCCGCGACGTGCCCGTCCTCGAGCTCTTCCTGCCGTTCGCCAAGTATGTTTCCCTGCCCCGCCTGGTCACGTTCAAGCCGACCCTCCAGGCCGTCGGCCGGCAGCACGCCAACGAAGTCTCCTCGACGAGCTATCTCCTGCGCTTCGCCGAACTCCTGGCCCGCGATCCGGCCACGCGGGAGGCGCTCAAGAAGATGAGCTTCGTTTTCGAGCCCGTGGAAAACCCTGACGGCGCGGAGCTCGCCTATGCGATGCAGAAGAACGAGCCTTTCCACAGCCTCCACGCCGGGCGCTACGGATCGCTCGGCGTGGACATGGGCTACCAGACGGGATCGAAGCCTCTCCTGCCCGAGGCCGCCGTCCGAACGAAGCTCTACGAGCGCTGGGCCCCCGACATCTTCCTCAACCTCCACGGCTATCCGTCCCACGAATGGGTCCAGCCGTTCTCGAACTACACCCCCTACCTCTTCCGCGACTACTGGATCCCCAAGGGCTGGTTCACCTATTTCAAGGCCCTGAGCCTGCCCATCTATGAGGACGACAAGGATGCGGGGACGGCCTTGATCAAGCTCATCGCGGCCGAGCTCGCCGCCGACCCGGCGATCGCCGCTTCGAACCGGACCTTCTACGACCGTTACGACCGCTGGGCCGCGCGTTGGGCGCCGCACATGGACCCGCTCGAGATCACCGACGGCCTGGCCATCTTCGCCAAGCGCAGGGGCCCGACCGAGAACCGGATGACGCCCCGGACGCGGACGACGTTCGCCGACGAGACCCCGGAGCTCATGGACGAGACGGCCACCGGCGACTGGCTCGAGTTCCTGTGCACCCAGGGCCTGGCCTATCTCCGGGCTCATGTCAAGTACCTGATGGGGGCCGAGTTCCCGGTCGTCCGGATCGAAGAGGAGGTCCGCGGCCGGGCCCGCCTCACCCTCGTGCGGGGACGGCCGGGGAAACCCGGACGCCCCTGAGGGGGTCAAACCTACACTTCTATACTCTTTTCAGATATTTCCCAGCGCCGCTCCTTCGAGTCGCTCCGGAGCGGTGCTGATGGTCGCTCCCCGGAGTCCGCTCCCTGCCGTAGGTTTGACCCCGTCTTGTCTTATTGTTTATTCTACCGGAAATTGTTAAGATAGCCGCGCCGCCACGGGACCGGGGCGGGGAGCGATGGACGCGCAAACCAACCTGCTGATCGTTTCCGACGACTTCTCGCTCTACGAGACCGTCAAAAAGGCGCCCGTGGCCGTCGATTTCAACGTCTTCTTCTCCCAGACGGACGACGAATATCTCGACGTCATCCGGGAGAACGGCATCCGGGTCGTTCTCGTCGACTGCGGCGATTCGCTCGCGGCCGGGCTCGTGATCATGAAGAAGATCAAAAAGGCCGACGCCCTTGTCGACGTGCTCGTCGGCGGCGAGCCCATCGGCCGCGAGGCCGTTCTCGACATCGTCAGTGCCGGGGCGACCGACTTCGTGCCCAAGCCCTACGAGCGCGACATCCTCGGCGACATCCTGCGCCGCATATCGCGCAAGGGCGAGCTGCGCCGCGAGACCCTTCACCTCGAGAGGAAGCTGGAGCGGAAATACGTCTTCCAGGGCCTCATCAGCCGGAACCCCACCATGCTCGAGATCTTCGGGACGATCGAGAACATCGCCAAGTATTTCTCGAGCGTCCTCATCACCGGCGAGACCGGCACGGGCAAGGAGGTCGTCGCCCGGGCTCTCCACAGTCAGAGCCCGTCGGGCGACAGGCCCCTCGTCGTCTGCGACTGCGCCGCCATCCCCGAGAACCTGTTCGAATCCGAGCTCTTCGGCTATAAGAGAGGGGCATTCACGGGGGCCGACAAGGACAAGCGCGGCATGTTCGAGGAAGCCGACGGCGGGACGATCTTCCTCGACGAGATCGCCGAGATCCCGGTGGCCGTCCAGGCCAAGCTCCTCCGGGTCCTCGAGGCCCACGAGTTCCGCCCCCTCGGAGCCAACGAGAACACCGGGGTCGACGTCCGCGTGCTGGCGGCCACGAACAAGGACCTGGCCGAGATGGTCCGGACCGGGATCTTCCGCGAGGACCTCCTCCACCGCCTGAACAAGGTCGTCATCGAGGTCCCTCCGCTCCGCGAGCGCCCCGAGGACATCCCCCTGCTCGTCCGCCACTTCCTTCAGCAAGCGAGCCGGAGCTTCTCGAAGAACGTGCGCGGCGTCTCGCGCGAGGTCCAGAAGCTCTTCCTCAAGTACACCTGGCCCGGCAACGTCCGCGAGCTGGCCAACGTCCTGGAGAGCGCGGCCATGCTCTGCAAGAAGGACTTCGTCGACGTGGCCAACCTGCCCAAGTACCTCCGCGACTACGTGCCGCCCGAAGGGGCGGTCGCCTTCGCCGGCCGAGGACATCTCTCGACGCTCAACGACCTCGAAAAGGAATACATCGCCTATCTTCTGAAAGTGACCAAGGGGAACCTGCGCCAGACGGCCAAGATCCTGTCGATCTCGAGAACGACGCTTTACAACAAGCTGGCGAAATACGGCCTTCGGAATTGAGCTCCCCGGCCGGCGGTCAGGCGACCGCCGCGTCGCGCTTCTTCGACGTCTTCTCCTGGTACATCCGACGGTCGGCCTGGGTGAGGAGTTCCTGAAGGGTGCAGGGCCGGTCGGGATCGTAGCGCGAGATGCCCAGGCTGAACGAGATCGGATAGGGCGAGTCGGGCCTGGCATTGCGGGCTTGGACCTTTTCCCGGAAGCGGCGCGTGAGGGCGGACACCCTGGTCTCGGCGATGTCGATCGCCAGGACCGCGAATTCGTCCCCGCCGAGACGGGCCACGATGTCGGAATCGCGGAAGGCGTCCCTCAGCAGGCCCGCCGCCTCGACGAGCGCGGCGTCGCCCTCCTCGTGGCCGAAAGAGTCGTTGATCCTCTTGAGGTCGTCGAGGTCGGCGTAGAAAAGCGACATTTCCTTTTTCGTCCGGTGGGCGACCTTCATCTGCTGCTCGGCCACGGTCAGGAAGCCGCGGCGATTGTAGACCTTGGTCAGCTCGTCGACGAGGGACATCTCCCTCAGGGCGTCCTCCGTACGGGTGCGCTGCACGGCGATCGCATACAGATCGGCCAGGCGCTCGACGGCCTTGAGGTCCTTTTCGAGATAAGGGTCCGCCGGGTTGGCGACGACGATGAGCCCGACGATCGCCCCGGACATGATCGCCGGGACGGCCATGAACGGGCCGATCGGCAGGTGCCACTCCGGCATGCCCCGAAACCGCGGATCGAGGCTCGGCATGGTGGCCACGATGGCCCGCCGTTCCTCGAGGACCCAGCGCCATAGGCCCGAGTTCTCATGGAAGCGGCCCGCGGCTTCGGGGTGGACGCTAAGCATCTCCCCGGCGTCGGGGGTCAGGGCCGCCGGCACGAGGCTGCCCGTCCGCTGATCGACGTGGCCGACTAGCCCGGAGACGCTCGCGGTCAGCCGTCGCGCCCGGTCCAGGACGAGCGAGGACATCTCGTCGATCGGCGTCGGCGACAGCAGCCGCTCGGAGACCTCCCTCACCGCGTTCTGCAGATGGACGACCCAGGAGTGCTCGTCCTTCATCTTCCTTCTCACGGTGATGTCCTCGATGACCCCTTCATAGAGGAGGACCCGCCCGGCAGGGTCCTTTGTCGCGCGGCAGGAGTCTTCGGCCCAGAAGAGGGAGCCGTTGGCCCGCCGGAGCTGGGATTCGAAGATCCCGACCATGGAGGTCGAGTCGAGGAAGGCCTCCTTGTTCTCCCGGTCGCGGGGATCGTTGTGAAGGTCCCAGAAGCTGACCGCCTTGAGCGCCTCGACGTCGGAGTAGCCGAGCATCCGGGCCAGGGTCGGCGAGGCATCGAGGATCTTCCCTTGGGGCGTCGTCCTGTAGAGCCCGAGAGGGTAATTGAAGATGCGCGTCATCTTTTCTTCGCCCGAGGCCAGGGCGGCCTCTGCGCTGGCGGCCCGTTCGCGCAAGGTCTCGAGCGACCGGTCCGTCCGGACGCCGGCCAGGGCGAGACCGGAGATCCTGGCCAGGGTCAGGGCCAGATCGAGGTCGTAGTCGCCCCTCCCCGACCCTCCGATGCCGGCGAGCTCGAGGACGCCGAGGATCTCGCGGCCGTGAGCGATCTTGAGGAAGACCGTCCTTCGGTCGTCGGTCCAGGCGTAGTCCGAGTTGAGGCCGATGATCCTGTCCAAAGGCGAGCCTTCGGGACCGGGCCGGCCCGGGAAGGACCCGAGCGGACGGTAGACGGCCTCCTGGGGCGAGAGCATGACGCGGAAGAGCTCCAGGACGCCGGCCTGGGCATCCTCCATGGACTTGACGTTCGTCACCGCACCGAGAAGCCGGCCGATGCGCGTGATGTCGCCGATCCTTTGACCGAAGACGGCCATGCGGTCCGCGTTCTCGGTCTTGATCAGGTCCATATGCCAGGAGAGAACGAACCGGCTCAGGGCCAGCCGGAAGTGGTCCAGGCCGACGGGCTGGATGTCGCAGGGCAAGCGCAGAAAGCGGCTGAAGGATTTGAGCTCGCGGTCGACCAACGGATGTACGCCGGTATCGAGAAGAACGACCTTTCGGGCGACGGCACGAAAGAAGGCCTGGGCGGACTTGCGGTCGGAGGGCCAGCGGGCATTGACGTGTTCCTCCCAGTCCCTGAGCCAGCCCGGGAGGACCGGCATAGACCCGCCGTGGAGGAGCCGATCGAGGAGGCCCTTATCGGCGACCCACTCGAAACACTGGCTTTCCTGTTGGAGGCGGCAGGGGCCTTTGAGGCCAAGGTCCTTGACGGGCCGGGTAAGACAATAGCCGCCTGCCAAGCCGACCGAGCACCCTTCCTTGCGACAGGAGTCGACGGCGCCGGCGAGCCCCGCCCATTCGGATTCGGCCAGGTCGCAGCTGACGCGGTGGGGAAGAAAATGGACGTTCCTGAGGTCGGGGGACGACTGGACGGCCTGGACCTCGCGGTCGAAGCTCGAGCAGATCACAAGTCCGAGTCTGAACGACATTCAGGGCCGCCATCCGGAAGATATATGTCCTATATTTGGACATTACTATTATTGCATAGAAGTATATTTTAAGTCAAGCATAATAATATAATTGTCATTATTTATGTGTCCCATATCGTTACACACAAATATTGCAGATTTGGCTATATGTCTAATAATATATTTATTATCAGTATTTTATGAATATATTCGTAAGCTGGGTGGAAATGGCTAGGCATGCCGATTTCACGAGACTAGCCCGCATGCCTGACTTCCCCCCGTCAGAAGCGGGACCTCCATGTGGCGACCCGGCAACGCGTTTGGCAAGCGCCGTATTTTGGTCTAGAATGGCCTGAGAATGTTCGTCGACACGACGAGTCGACATCATTGAGGAGGCATCGATGAAGAGAATGAGAGCGGGGATCCTCGCAGCGGTCCTGTTGGCGACACTGGCCGCCGTGACCGCGTACGCTCAGCAAGCTCCGGCTGCGGCCGCCGGCAAGGATGCCATGGCCGTCGTCGACAAGATGATCGCGGCCTTGGGCGGGCGCAAAGCGCTCGAGTCGATCAAGGACACCACGATGTCCGGGACCATGGAGATCGTGCAGTTCGGCGTCACCGCACCGATCACCATGTATATGAAGGAGCCGGACAAGGTCCGCGCCGACATCACGATCGCCGAGGCCAACATGACCATCATCCAGGCCTTCGACGGCCGGAAGGGCTGGTACACGAACCCCCAGTCCGGCGCGACCGAGGAGATGCCTGATTTTATGGCCAAGCAACTCAGCCGCCAGGCCGGGGCGAACGAGGCCCTGCTCAACCCGCAGAAGAGCGGCGTCGCCTATGCCTTGAAGCCCAAGGCGGCCATCGAAGGCAAGGATTACATCGTCGTCGAGCAGACATTGGCCGACGGCCACAAGACCACGTTCTTCCTCGACCCGGAGACCTACCTTCCCTATAAGACCGCGGAGCGGGCCCTCGACCAGAGCGGCGCCGAGGTGGACAGCGAAACGTTTCCGACCAATTACCAGAAGGTCGGCGGCACCGTGGTCCCCTATTCGATCCGCATCGTCCAGAACGGGACCGACGCCCAAAGGATGACCATCACGTCCGTCACGTACAACACGAATCTGGACGACGCCTTTTTCACCTTGAAGTGAGCGCGTGATCCCGAGGTTCTGAGCGAGGCTTGCGGCGTCCGTCCTTCTCAGCGACGCCGGCGAGGACGCCCGCTCAAACGGTCAAGCGAGCGGGAACTTGACCTCGGAGACGTCGAGGATCGAGGCGTAGATCTCGCCCTCGGCCGCCAGGTCGGTCCCGACGAAGGCCTTGCCTTTCATCTGCAGGATGCGCCCCTTGCTTCTCGTCCACTCGACTTCCAGACGGAGCTGGTCGCCGGGAACGACCATCCTCTTGAGCTTGGCCTTGTCGATCTTGCTCAGGACCACGAACTTCTTTTCAGGATCGGGGATGGAGCTGAAGAAGAGAATGGCGCCGGCTTGGGCCAGGGCCTCGACGATCAGGACCCCGGGCATGATCTTCCATTCGGGGAAGTGTCCCTGGAAGAACTGTTCGTTGCAGCTGACGTTCTTGATGGCGACGATGGACTTCTTGGGGACCACGTCGATGACGCGGTCGACGAGAAGGAAGGGGAAGCGATGGGGCAGGAACTTCATGATCTGTTCGGTCGGGATCATGGTCTGCCTCGCCGGAGCTACTTCTTGACCGGCGGCGCCGCCTTGATCGCGTCGTATCGCCGGATGACCTCGGCGGTCAGGTCCAGGGTCGGAACGGCGTACACGATCCCCGGCTTGGCCACGTCGAAGATGAGATCGAGCCCCTTGTCCTTCCGGAGCTGTTCGATGACGGGCATGAGGTCGGTCTGGACCCGGCTGAGCGTCGAGGCCTGGAGCTCCTGCATGGACCGGGAGGCGTCTTCGACCGCCCGCTGGCGTTCGGTCTGCCTTCTCTGGATATCGGCCTGGATGCCGGCCGCCGCATCGGCGGTCAGGGTCAGGCGCTGGGCCGTCAGACGGCCCTGGAGCTGCTTGATCTGATCGTCGATCTTCGTGATCTGGTCGCCGAACTTCTTGTCCGCGGCCTGGAGCTGGGCGATGGCCTTCATGCCCTCGGCGGATTTCTCGAGGATCTCCTGCGAGTTGACCGTGGCCAGCTTGCCGCCCTCCTGGGCGAGTGCCAGGCCGGCCAGACCGGCCGTGCCCAGGGCTGCGAAGAGCGCGAGGAGTCGAACGTGGTGTCTCATGGTCCAAACCTCCCTAGAACGTCGTCCCGACGGCAAAACGGAACGCGAAATCCGCGTCGGTCGCCAAGATCTTCTTATTGTTGTAGGAGAAGATCAGCCGGAAGGGCACTCGCAGCGCGGGGATGAACAGCCGGGCTTCGATGCCCATCGAGGAATACATGTCTTTCCAGGCCAAGGATGTCCCGTAGGCGACGGAGTTGCCCCGGTCATAGAAGAAGATCGCATAGAGCGGGCCGCCGACCGGGATGATGTACTCGGCATTGAGGACCAGGGCCTTTTCGCCGCCGATCTGGTAGCCGTTGCTGTCCCGCGGCCCGATCTGGTAGACCTCGTAGCCGCGGATGGAACGCTCGCCGCCGAGGAAGAACCTCTCCCAATAGGGGATCCGGGTGCCGTGGAGGGCCCGGACGAACTGGTACTGGGCGTGAAGCCCGACGACGTGGGCCTTGGGTCCCCGGCCCAGGATCGGGTGGTAATAAGTGGCCTCGATCTGGGGCTTGATCATGTCGATCTCGCCGCCGAGGAAGCTGCCGGCGTACTTGAAACTGAGCGAATACGACGTCCCGCGGGTCGGCGTCAGGGGGCTGTCGATCGTCGAGCGCCAGAGCATCGGGGTGATGGAACTTTCATAGTACTTGCCGGATTGGCCGTAGTAGCCGGAATAGAGGGACCCCGTGGGATAGGCCATCTCGATCCGCTGGATCGTATAGGTCGCGTTCGCCCGCCAGTACCCGAAAAGCCGGGTCCCCAGGGTCAGGTCGACGCCCTGCGTCTTCTGCTTGTAGAGGCCGTAGGTAGTGTAGTCGGTCTTCCGGTCGTAGATGTTGAAGCCGGCGGTGATGGGCTTGTCGAAGAGATACGGTTCGGAGAATCCGAACGAGTAGTTCTTGACCAGCTTGCCCTGCTGGGCGGTGAGGTCCAGCGTCTCCCCCGCCCCGAGAAAGTTGACCGTCGAATAGCTGAAGGCCACGAAGGTCCCCTCGTAGCCGCTGTACCCGGCGGTGAACTGGATGTTGTTGCGCTGCATTTCCTTGACGTTGACCTGGACGTCCATCCTGGTCGGGTCGTCCGCGTTCGGCTTGATGTCGGGGTCCTTCTCGAGGTCGACCAGGCCGAGCTGCTTGATCCGGAGGATGCTGTTCTTGAACATGCTGAAGCTGAAGCGGTCCCCCTCGCGGATGATCATCTCCCGGCGGATGACCTTGTCCTTGGTGTAGATGTTGCCCCGGAACTCGAGCCGGTTGAGGTAGGCGACCTCGCCTTCGTTGACGTTGAAGGTGACGTTGACGATCTTGTTCTTGGGGTCGAGGTTCTCGACCGGGATGATCTGGGCGTAGACGTAGCCGAAATCGCGGAACACCTCGCCCATGTCGTTGACGCTCTTCTCCCGGTCCTTGGAGCTGTAGATCTCGCCGGCCTTGAGCGCGACCATGGCCATCAGGTTCTTCACGTTCAGGGCCTTGCTGCCCTCGATCTTGACCTCGCCGGTCCGGTAGAGATAACCCGGGTTGACCGGGAAGATGAGCCGCATCATCTTCTGCTTCTTGAACAGGGCCGACCGGCGGACGAACTCCTCGGTCCGAGGCTGGCCCACGGAGGCCTCCATGTAGCCGAGCTCCTGGTATTTCTTCTTGATGCCTTCGACGTCCGCTTCGATCTTGTTCTGCTTGTAGACGTCCTTGCCGGCGATCAGGTTGAAAAGGCTGTGCGGCCTGTTATCCTTCATCGACCACTTGAGGGTGCTCGCGGGGACCTTGGTGCCGCCGTCGAAAACGACGTCGCCGACCCGGAGCTTGGGGCCTTCGTCGATCCGGACCTGGACGTCCACCTCGTTCTTCCCCTGCTTGACGGTCTCGACCTCGATCTTCGAGGCCAGGAGGCCCTTTTCATAGAGCAGGTCGGTGATGGTGTCCTTGATGCGTTGGACCTTGGAGGGGCTGTAATAGGAATAAGGCAGGATGGCCTGGTCCTTTTCCTTGAGCTTGTCGACGATGTCCTTTTCCTTGACCTTCTTCCCGGTCTTGAAGGTCACGGCCCGGACGACGGGGTTTTCCTCGACCGTGATCTTGACGATCTTTCCCCTGGTGCCCTGCGATTCCTCGAACTGGACGTTCGAGAAGAAGCCCGTCGACCAGAGGACCCGGAAATCCCGGCGGAACTGGTCGGCGCTGTAAAGGTCCCCCTCCCGGACGGTCAGGTAGTAAAGGACCGTTTCGGTGGTCACGCGTTCGTTGCCGGCGATCTCGACCTTCTCCACGATATCCTGGGCAGCCAGAACGGCGGGTAGAGCGAGGCAGGCGAGGAGTCCGAGGGTGAGGGCGATCTTTCTCATGTCCAATATCTTTCTATTATATATCATATCATGCCGGAACGGTCAAAACGCCGGCCTCGGGCGCCGGACCGCGGGACCGCCCACTGCTCTTAACTCGGGGGCGCCGCCAGAAGTTTCATCGTACCCGCCTCCATCATGTAGACCCTGTGGCAGTAGCGGGCGATCTTCTCGTTGTGAGTGACCAGGATCGAGGACAACCCCTTTCGTTCATGGAGGTCGAGGACCAGGCGAAGGACGCGTTCCCCCGTCTTCCAGTCGAGGTTGCCGGTCGGCTCGTCGGCCAGAAGCAGGCAGGGGTTGTTGACCAGGGAGCGCGCGATGGCCACCCGCTGCTGCTCCCCGCCCGAGAGCTGGCCCGGCCTCGAGGGCGCCTTGTCCTCGAGACCGACCTCCTTGAGGATCGCCGCGGCCCGCCCGAATGCCGCCTTGCGCGGCAGGCCGCCGATCATCAGAGGGAAGCTGACGTTCTCGAGGGCCGTGAACTCGGGCAGCAGGTGGTAGACCTGGAAGACAAAGCCGATCTTGCGGTTCCGGATCGAGGCCACTTCCCGGTCGGTGCCGGCGAAGAGGTCCTCGCCGTCGAGATGGACGCGGCCTTCGGTCGGCCGGTCGAGACCCCCGAGGAGGTTGAGGAGCGTCGTCTTGCCCACGCCCGAGGCGCCCATGATGGCCGCGAGCTCGCCCCGTTTGAGCTCGAAATCGAGCCCCTCGAAGACCCGAAGCTCGCCCTTGGGCAGGGGGTAGGTCTTCCCCAGGCCTTCGGCGACGAGGACGGGGTCACTCATATTTCAACGCCACCACGGGGTCGATCTTGGCCGCGCGGCGGGCCGGGAAGAGGGTCGAGATGAAGCAGATGAGGAGGGCGACCCCGATGATGACGGCCAGGTCGAGCGGCCTCATCCGGAACGGGACGTAGGAGATCTGGTAGATGTCGACGGGGATCTTGATGAGCTCGAAAGCGTTGGCTAGGGCGCACCAGCCGAGGCCGAGGAGGCTGCCGAGGGCCGTTCCGATGACGCCGATGAGCGCGCCCTGGTAGAAGAAGATCCGGTTGATCATCTGAGGGGTCGCTCCGATGGCCATGAGGATGCCGATGTCGCGGGTCTTCTCCATGACCATGAGGATGAGGCTGGCGATGATGTTCAGGGCGGCGACGACGACGATGAGGGCGATTGTCAGGAAGAGGATGTTCTTCTCGAGCTTCAGGGCCGAAAAGAGCGATTTGTTGAGCTCCATCCACGTCGTGATGTAGACGCCCGGCCCCAGGACTTCCTTGATCCTCTCCCCGATCCGGGGCGCTTCGAAGATCCGCCGGAGCTTGACCTGGATGTAGCTCGCCCGTCCCTCGAGGCCGAAGAGCTTCTGGGCGACGCCGATCGCGACGAGGGCGGTCGTGCTGTCGAATTCGTAGAGCCCGGTATTGAAGAGGCCTGTGACCTCGAAGGTCTTCCGCTTCGGCAGCAGTCCCATCGGGCTCAGGGTCGAGGAGGCGGTGATGATGCTGACGACGTCGCCGACCTGGGCGCCGATCCGCAGGGCCAGCTCGCGGCCGAGGAGGAGCCCGTCGCGCGTCCGGCCGGCCTTGGGGATCTCGCCCGCCTCGAGCTTCTGCAGCCAATCCGAGCCTGCGAGCTCCCGCTCGAAATCGATGCCCTTGACCAGGGCCCCCGAGCTCTCCCCGACCCCGGTGATGAGCACGGTGTTGTAGACGACGGGCGAGGCCGACTCGACGCCCGGGATGGCCCGGATCTTCCCGGCCATCCCCTCGTAGCCCTCGAGGCCCCGGCCGCCGAGGTCCGACACCATGACGTGGGAGGTCGCGCCGAGGATCTTGGCCTGGACGTCGCCCTGAAAGCCGGTGATGAGGGCGATGGCGATGACCAGGGCGGCGACGCCGATGGCGACGCCCACAACGGAGATCAGGGTGATAACGGAAACGAAGGCCTGTTTTCTTCGCGTCGTGAGGTAGCGCCGGGCGACGAACAGCTCGAAGCTCATGGGCCTACCGCGGCCTCAACAGGGGGAAAAGGACGACTTCGCGGATCGTCCTCCGGTTGGCCAGGATCATGGTCAGCCGGTCGATGCCGATGCCCTCCCCGCCCGTCGGCGGCAGGCCGTACTCGAGGGCCTCGACGTAATCGAGATCGACGGCGTGCGACTCCTCGTCCCCCCGGCGCCTCTCCTGGGCCTGCTCCTCGAAGCGGGCCCGCTGTTCCGCCGGGTCCGTCAGTTCCGAGAAGGCGTTGGCCAGCTCCATCCCGGCGACGAGGAGCTCGAAACGCTCGGATTCCTCCGGGTTGTCGCGCGAGGTCTTGGCCAGCGGCGAGATCTCGCGGGGCGGATTGGTGATGAAGGTCGGCTGGACGATGTGGTCCTTGACGAAGCGGTCGAAGATGATGTCCAGGGCCTTGCCGTAGGTCTGCGGCTTCTTCTCGGGGGCCAGGCCGGCCGCGAACTCGATCAGGCCCTTATGATCGTCGAAGCGGCTTGGGGCCAGGCCGCTGTAGTGGACGCAGGCCTCGAGGAACTTGAGCCGCTTGTAGGGCCGCTTGAAGGAGATCGTCTGCTCGCCGTAGGGCACCTCGTCCTTGCCGAGAAGGCTTACGGCCAAGCCCGTCAGCAGCTCCTCCGTCATGTCCATCATGTCGTAATAGTCCTTGTAGGCCTCGTAGAACTCGAGCATGGTGAACTCAGGGTTGTGCTGGGCGTCGATCCCCTCGTTGCGGAAGCTCCGGTTGATCTCATAGACCCGGGGCAGGCCGCCGACGATCAGGCGCTTGAGGTAGAGCTCCGGGGCGATGCGGAGGTAGAGGTCGATCCCGAGAGCGTTGTGGAACGTCTTGAACGGCCGGGCCAGGGCGCCGCCGGGGATGGGGTGCATCATCGGCGTCTCGACCTCGAGGTAGCCGCGGCCGTCGAAGAATCTCCGGATGTAGGCGATGATGGCCCCGCGCAGCCTGAAGACCTCGCCGACCTCGGGGTTCATGATGAGGTCGAGGTAGCGCTGGCGATAACGGAGCTCGACGTCCTGGAGGCCGTGCCACTTCTCGGGCAGCGGGTGGAGGCACTTGGCCAGGAAGGTGACGGCGTCGCAGAGGACGGTCAGCTCGCCGGTGCGCGTCTTGAAGAGCGTGCCGGAGACGGAGACGACGTCGCCGAGGTCGTAGAGGGCGAAACGCTCGTAGGCCTCGGCGCCGGCCTTGTCGGCGCGGATGTAGGCCTGGAGCTCCCGCCTGCCGTCGGAGATGTGGAAGAAGGTCGCTTTGCCCATCCGCCGGATGGACATGATCCGGCCGGGGACGACGACGGCCGGCTTCTTCTCCTCGAGCTCGGCCGGGGCCAGGCCGGCGAAGGCCTCGAGGATCTCCCCGACCTCGTGCGTCCGGGCCGCCGTGTAGGGAAAGAGCGGGACGCCGGCGTCCCGGAGCCTGCGGTATTTCTCGCGCCGGGCGACATCCTGGTCGAGCTCGGCCGGATCGTCTTTAGTGCTCATGCTTACCCTCTTCGTCTGCGGCCGCCCCGCCGGCCTTCGCCGCCGGGGCCGCGAGCCGCCGGACGACCGCGTCGAGGACGCCGTTGACGAACACGGCCGACTCCTCGCCGCTGTAGCGCTTGGCGATCTCGATCGCCTCGTCCATCACGATCGCCGGGACGAGCGACGGCTCATACAGGAGCTCGCCGACGGCGATCCTCAGGATGTTCCGGTCGACCACGGCCATCCGGGCCAGGCGCCAGTTCGTCGAGGCCGCCTGGATGGTCTCGTCGATCGCCCGGCCATGGCCGATGATCGTTTCGACGATCCAGGTGCCGTACTCGCGGACATCGCGGGAGGCCTTCTGGTGCTCCCAATAGACCTTGATGAGGTCCTTCGGATCGGCGGAATTGAACTCGAGCTGGAACAGGATCTGAAGGGCGCACTCACGCGCCTTGCGGCGTTGTCCCATGGCTCGAGCCGGTCGCCCGCTCAGCGGAGGCCCGCCTCCTTGATCATGGTCAGGGTCTCGACGAGCGAGAAGGCCGCGTCATAGCCTTTGTTCCCGGCCTTGGTCCCGGCCCGCTCGATGCCCTGCTCGACCGTGTCGACGGTCAGAATGCCGAAGGAGACGGGGACGCCGTCATCCATGGCGATCTGGGCCAGTCCCTTGGTCACTTCCGCGCTGAGATAGTCGAAGTGGGGGGTGTCGCCGCGGATGAGGGCGCCGATGCAGAGGATGCCGTCGGCCGCCTTGGCCTTGGCGATCTTCTTGGCCACGAGCGGGACCTCGAACGACCCGGGCACCTTGTAGACGGTCAGGTCGGTCTCCTGGGCTCCCATCTTCTGGAGGGCCTCCAAGGCCCCTTCGAGAAGCCGCTCGGAAATGAAGCTGTTGAAGCGGCTGAGCACGATCGCGATCCGGAGGCCCTTGGCCTGGAGCTTGCCTTGATGGATCTTCATTGTCATGCCCTCCGTAACGTCTGGTTTGCCGGGGATCCGGAGCGGCCTTATTCTAGCAGATGTGCGGCCGCAAATCATCAAGAACCGCATCCCTTCCTTGAGGATTCGGGGCGAATATGATAATTTGAGGCAAAGGAGTGGGCCCATGAGAACGAAGAGCGGATTCGCCGAACTGTCCCCGGACCAGCTGCGTTGGAACTGCTGCCCCGATCTCGTCCCCGTCGAATCGAGCGAAGAAGCCAGCGCCTGCCAAGAGATCATCGGCCAGGAGCGGGCCCTGAAGGCCATCCAGACGGGTCTCGACATTAAGAGCCTCGGCTACAACATCTTCATCACCGGCATGGTCGGCACCGGCCGGACGACCACCATCACTCAGCTGCTCGGCCAGCTCGAAAAGGGCGAGAAAACGCCCGACGATATCCTTTATGTCAACAACTTCAAGTACCCTGACGAGCCCGTCCTCATCACGCTCCCGGCAGGGCGGGGCAAGGAGTTCAGCGAGTCGATGTCGAAGCTGATCGACCTGCTCAGGGCCAACGTCCCCCACCTCCTGAAGAGCTCTTACTACACCGAGAAGCGGGACGCCGTCGTCGAATCCCAGCAGAAAAAGCAGCGGGAGATCCTCCAGAGCTTCGAGGAGGAGGTTTCCGAGCAGGGGTTTTCGGTCATCCAGGTCCAGATGGGCCTGTTCAGCCGTCCCGACCTCATTCCCGTCATCGACGGCCAGCCCGTTCCCTTCGCCAAGCTCGAGGCCCTGGTCAAGGAGAAGAAGTTCCCGAAAGAGACGCTGGCGGCCCTCCGGGAGAAATACGAGAAGCTGACGTCGAAGCTCGAGGACATCTTCGAGAGCCTCAAAGAGATCGACGAAGAGACGCGGACCATGCTCCGGGGCTGGGACGAGGAATCGATCACGCCCGTCATCAAAGGCGCCATCGACGAGGTCCGGGCGAAGTTCGACGTCCCTAAGATAGGCGCCTACCTCGACGAGGTCGAGAAGTCCCTGGTCAAGTCGCTCGAGGCCTTCAAGGCCCAAAAGAAGGACGACAAGGAGCCGGTGGAGGACTTCCTCGAATACCGGGTCAACCTGCTCGTTGATAACTCCGATAAGCACGGCGCGCCGGTGATCATGGAGACGAACCCCAACTACGTCAACCTCTTCGGCTCCATCGAGTCGACGATCACGCGCATCGGCGTCAGCCAGACCGACTTCACCATGATCAAGGCCGGCTCCTTCCTGAAGGCCAACGGCGGCTATCTCGTCATCAACGCCATCGACGCCCTGGTCGAGCCGGGCGTCTGGGCTGTCCTCAAGCGGACCCTGCGCAACCAGATCTTCGAGATCCAGAACTATCTCCAGATGTACCTGTTCACCAGCGCCCGTCTCAAGCCGGAGCCCATCAAGGCCGACGTCAAGGTGGTCATGATCGGCGACGCCTATATCTACAACCTCCTCTTCTTCCAGGACGAGGACTTCAAGAAGATCTTCAAGATCAAGGCCGAGTTCGATTCGGAAATGGAGAAGGGGGACCAGGCCATTGGCAACTATGTCCGGTTCATCAAGAAGATCTGCGACGACGACGGCCTGCTGCCTTTCGACAAGGACGGCATCGCCGCCATCATCGAATACTCGACCCGCATCGCCGGCCGTCAGAAGAAGCTGTCGACGCGCTTCCATATCATCGCCGACGTCATCCGCGAGTCGAGCTATTGGGCCGGCAAGGCCAAGAAGACGGCCGTCGGGCGGGAGGATGTCGAGAAGGCCATCGCCGAGCGGTTCGACCGGGTCAGCCTGATCGAGGACAAGATCCAGGAGATGATCGAGGAAGGGACGATCCTCATCGACACCCAGGGCGCCGTGGTCGGCCAGGTCAACGGGCTGTCGGTCTACGACATGGGCCAGTTCATGTTCGGCAAGCCGGCCCGCATCACCGCCCGGACGGGCATGGGCCGCGGCGGTGTCATCAACATCGAGCGCGAGGCCGACCTGAGCGGCCCGACCCACAACAAGGGCGTCCTCATCCTCGGCGGCTATCTGCGCGGGCGGTACGCCACCAAGAGGCCGATGTCCCTCACGGCCTCGCTGGCCTTCGAACAATCCTACGGCGGCGTCGACGGCGACAGCGCCTCCTCGACCGAGGTCTACGCCATCCTGTCGAGCCTCTCCGGCCTGCCGATCCGCCAGGACCTCGCCGTCACCGGATCGCTCAACCAGAGGGGGGATATCCAGCCGATCGGCGGTGTCAACGAGAAGATCGAGGGTTTCTTCGACGTCTGCAAGGCCAAGGGCCTGACGGGGACCCAGGGCGTCGTCATCCCCCACCAGAACGTCCAGAACCTGATGCTCCGGGCCGACGTCGTCGCCGCGGTCATGGACGGGAAGTTCCACATCTATCCCGTCAAGTCGATCGACGAGGGGATCGAGATCCTGACCGGAGTCGAGGCGGGGGGGCCCGACGAGGCCGGCGAATACCCCGACGGCACGGTCCACGGCCTGGTCGACCGGGAGCTCCAGAGGCTGGCCACGGGCTTGAAGGATTTCGCCTCAGCCGATGAGAAGGGCAACGGTCCGACGGAAGGGCCGAAGAAGTAGCTAGCGGCCGCTCGCCGGACCGACGAGTTTTTTCAGCCGCTGGACCTCCGCGGTCTTGAGATACCGCCATTGGCCGGACTTGAGGCCCTCGAGCCCGAGGCCGGCGAAATCGACGCGCACGAGGGAGTCGACCGGATAGCCCACCGCTTCGAAAAGCTTGCGGATTTCCCGTTTCCGGCCCTCGTGGATCTCCACTTTCAGGCTCGTGTGCCGGTGGCTGCGCCGCAGCACCATGATCCGGGCCGGCGCCGATTTGCGGCCCTCGAGGAAGACGCCGTGACGGATCTTGTCCAGGTCCTCTTCCCTCGGATCGCCCTCGACGCGGACCTCATAGGACTTCGTGACGCCGTAGCGCGGGTGGGTCAGCTTGAGGGCCAGGTCGCCGTCGTTCGTGAGGAGCAGGACGCCCTCGGTCTCCAGATCGAGCCGCCCGACGGGATAGACCCGGGCCGGGACATGCGCGAGCAGGTCCATGACCGTCGGCCGCCCGAAGGGGTCCTTGACGCTGACGACGCGGCCGGCCGGCTTATTCAGAAGGATGTAGACCTGCCGCTCCTCCTCGCCCCGGACCGGCTTCCCTCCCGCCGCCACCCGGTCTTTGGCCGGGTCGATCTTTTCCCCGAGCTCCAGGACGACCCGGCCGTTGACCGTGATCCGGCCTTCGGCGATCCAGCGGTCGGCCTCCCGCCGCGAGCACGCCCCCGCATGCGCCAGGAACTTGTTCAATCGCATCATCATGACGGTCTGATTATCTTGCCATGTTCGCATGATGTCAAGGAAAGCCAAAGAGAGACAATCACTTAAGCCCAATCCCCGGGCGCCAGGCCGCGCGACGGACGAGGGCCAAGACGTCCAGGGGCCCGGACCCGGGCGGAACGGAGACGATCCCCGAGGCCCCACCGGGGACGTCGAGGACATTAGCCGGAAATAGGATAGCAGGGACTGAACCATAACTTCGGGGATTCGTATAGATAGGGTAGAATAGACAAAGGTATATCCATGGCTAAGCTGCAGGTCGGAGAATCGTTGAGGATGGCGGTCATATCGCTGCGGGCCAACAAGCTCCGCACCTTTTTGACCCTGCTCGGCATCATCATCGGCGTTCTGACGATCATCGCCGTCGTCTCGGTCATCCAGGGCCTGAACAACTATGTCTACACCAAGATGTCGTTCTACGGGGCCAACGACTTCTCCGTCCAGAAGTTCTCCATGATCGGGACCTCGCTCAAGGATTTCCGGGAGCAGATGAAGAGGAAGGACATCACTCTCGTCGAGCGCGACCTCATCCTGGCCAACTGCCCGGCCTGCGAGCTCGTCGGGGCCTCGACCTCGACCCAGGAGACGGTCAAGTACGGCAGCCAGTCCCTCAAGGGGACGGAGATCCGCGGCGTGACCTACCTCGACCACGAGATCGGCTCGGTCGTCGAGCTCACCACCGGCCGCCACCTTCAGAGCCAGGACGAGACGAACTCCCGGACCGTCTGCGTCATCGGGTCCGACGTTTCCGAGAAGGTCTTCGGCGCCCTCGACCCGCTGGGCCGCTGGCTCAAGGTCGGCAGCCGGAACTTCCAGGTCATCGGCGTGGGCGCGAAGAAGGGCAAGATCCTGGGCTACAGCCAGGACAACTACGTCCGCATCCCGATCACGACCTTTATGAAGATCTACGGATCGCGGCGCTCGATCAGCATCAACATCCATACGAATTCCCAGCTCGAGATGGCCGAGGCCCAGGACGAGGTCCGGACGGTCCTGAGGTCATGGCGGAAGCGCGGCTACAACGACCCCGATGACTTCTCCTTCGCCACCTCGGAAACGTTCATCCAGTTCTACAAGACGGCCACGTCGGGCATCTACTTCGCCATGCTCGGCGTGTCCTCGATCGCCCTCATCGTCGGCGGCATCGTCATCATGAACATCATGTTCGTCTCCGTCTCCGAACGGAAGAAGGAGATCGGCATCCGCATGGCCGTCGGCGCGCGGCGCCGGGACATCCTCTACCAATTCCTCATCGAATCGGCGATGATCTCCGGCCTGGGCGGGTTCATCGGCATCGTTCTCGGATTCCTGGTCGCGAAGATCGTTTCGGCGACCACAGCCATGCCGTCGAGGGTCGAACCCTCGTCCATTGCGCTGGCCATGGTCATGTCCTGGTCGATCGGCCTGTTCTTCGGCATCTACCCGGCCAACCGGGCGGCCAAGCTCGACCCGGTCGAGGCCCTGAGGGCGGAACAATGAAACTGAGGCTCCAGATCTTCCGTGAAGTCTTCCGCATGGCCATTGATTCCCTGCGGTCGCACAAGCTCCGCTCGTTCCTGACCATCCTGGGCATCGTCATCGGGGTCATGACCGTCATCGGCATGGTCTCGATCATCCAGGGGCTCAACAAGAGCTTCCTTTCGGAGCTTCAGTCGGCGGGCTCCGACATGATCATCATCCGCAAGAACGAGGGTCTCCAGATGGGCGAGCGGACCGAGGAGGAGAGGACGCGCAAGGACCTGACCTTCGAGGACGCCCAGGCCATCGAGAAGGATGCTCCGCTCGTCCGGGCGGTGGCCGTCAGCATCTACGTCAGCCCGTTCGACGCGACCGAGGTCAAGTACCAGAACGCCAAAAGCGACACCGCCATGGTCATCGGCATGAACGACAAGTGGCCCGTCGTCATGTCCCTCTACCTGCCGCGGCTCGGCCGGTTCGTCACCGCGTCGGAGGTCGACCGGAGCGCCCGGGTCTGCGTCCTCGGCTCGGAGACCGCCGACCTCCTCTTTCCGACGACGAACCCGCTCGGCAAGGAGATCCGCGTCGGCCCCGAGGCCTTCACCGTCGTGGGAGTGCTGGCCAAACGGGGCCAGATGTTCGGCCAGAGCCGGGACAACTTCGTCGGCCTGCCCATCACCACGCTGATGAAATATTTCCGCTACGAAAAGGACGGCCTGGAGATCATCACCGCTCCCCGGCAGTCGGAGATGCTCGGCGAGACGATCGAGCAGGTCAGCGGCGTTCTCCGCCAGCGGCGCAAGGTCCCTTACGGCAAGCCCAACGACTTTTCCATCATGACCCAGGACACCATGGTCGACCTCTACAACCAGCTGACCGGCGCGGCCTACCTGGTCATGATCGTCATCTCCTCGATCGGCCTCCTCGTCGGGGGCATCGGGGTCATGAACATCATGCTCGTCTCGGTCAAGGAGCGGACCCGCGAGATCGGCATCCGCAAGGCCATCGGCGCCCGGTCCGGCGACATCATGAAGCAGTTCCTGATCGAGGCCATTTTCCTGACCGGCGTCGGAGGGGTCCTCGGCGTCCTCGCCGGCTTCGGCATCGCCCTCATCGTCAACGCCGCGACTCCCCTGCCGGCCACGGTTTCTGCCTGGTCGGTCGTCCTGGGGCTTTCGGTCTCGGCCGCGATCGGCCTGTTCTTCGGCATCTTCCCCGCCCAGAAGGCGGCGCACATGGACCCGATCGTGTCCCTGCGCTACGAATAATAACCCTCGCCGCTTCGCTCCGGACACTTCAGAGATAAGTATCGGGGCGCAGTTAGGGACAGGTTCGTCCGTCAAGGAACGCGTCGATCTCAGCGCGCGTCGGGGCGGAGGGCTGAGCGCCCGGGCGGGTGACGGAAATGGCCGCCGCGGCCTGGGCGAAGCGCAGGGCGTCGAGGAGGCGGACCTTCTCGGCCAGCGCCACGGACAGCGCCCCGTTGAAGACATCCCCGGCGGCCGTCGTATCGACGGGATCGACCCTGAACGCGGGGATCAGGCCTTCGAATTCGGAGGACGACGCGTAGAGGCCGCGTCCGCCCAGAGTGATGATGACCGCGGCCGGGCCGCGGGCGCGGAGCCGAGCGGCCGCCTCCCGGGCGCCGCGCTCGCCGGTAACGGCGATCCCCGAGATGATCCCGGCCTCGTGCTCGTTGGGCGTCAGAACGCCGACGCCGCGAAGGAGTCCGTCTTCGAGCGGACAGGCCGGGGCCGGATTGAGCACGACCG
Source organism: Candidatus Aminicenantota bacterium (assembly GCA_963725825.1). Classification (GTDB taxonomy): domain Bacteria; phylum Acidobacteriota; class Aminicenantia; order Aminicenantales; family Saccharicenantaceae; genus RBG-16-66-30. Next base: position 92,518 of record CAVSAI010000033.1, on the reverse strand, counting down.
GAACGCCCCTCTCCCCCGCTCTTCTCACGGCCGCCTCGACGGTCGCGGGCGGAGACTCGAGCTGGAGCAGGACGATATCCGCCGCGGCGAATGCGTCTCCCGCCTTGACGACATCTTCGACCGAGAGGAGCGCGTTGGCCCCGGAGGCGACGGAGATGCTGTTCTCCCCGCGTCCATCGACGTTGATCAGGGCGACGCCCGAAGACGAGCCGGGCGTCCGGGCGATGAATCGGGTGTCGAGGCCGTCGGCTTCGAGATCAGCCAGGGCGCGCTCCCCGAAGACGTCGTCGCCGACACGGGCGATAAAGGTCACCCGCCCCCCGGCCCGGGCCGCGGCCACGGCCTGGTTCGCGCCCTTGCCGCCCGCCGCCATGGCGAACGTGCCGCCCAGGATCGTTTCTCCCGGCCGCGGAAGGCGGGGCACCCGAATGACCATGTCCGTATTGGAGCTGCCGACGACGAGGATGTTCTTCATCGGCCGCGTCAGGCTTCGAGCTTATCCCGGTTTTCTCGAAGCCAGTCCGCGGCCGCGCCGACGGCTTCTTTCAACCTGCCCTTATCCGCCGTGACCAGCTCGACGAGGGACGGCCCGCCTCCGCCCTTGACGGGAACGACGGCCGCGACGACCGGAACGAGCTGCCTCAGGTCGGCTTTCAGCGCTTCGGAGCGGGCGAGGATCAGGTGCCCCTGGCTCTCTCCGGCCGCTCCGTAGATCACGACGAAATCGCCTCTCTTGGCGACAGCGAGGGCCAGGGATCGGGCTTCGTCAGGGGTTCGGTCCTCGAGGACGCCGGCGATAACGCGGCCCGAGGCGGCGCGGACGACCTCCGCGGACTCGAAGGCGGCCAGACGCTCGGTGATCTGACGGGCCCGCTTCTTGAAGGCCCTCGCCTCGGCCAGGAGCTTCTCGCCCTGGCCGGCGATCTCCGCCGACGAGCAGGAGAACGCGGCGGCCAGCTTGCGGACCGCCCGGTCCTTGGCCCGGTGGTCTCTCAGGGCCCTCGCGCCGCACAGAAATTCGAACCGGAGGTTGCCCCGGATCTTCTCGGTCCCGCCGAGCTTGATCTCGCCGATCTCGCCCGTCCGCCGCACGTGGGTCCCGCCGCAAGCCGAGTAATCGAATCCGTCGACCTCGACGACCCGGAGGAGCCCCTGCTTCTTGGGCGGCCTCCTCAGCGGGACGTCCGCGATCTTTTCCTGGGGGACGAAATAGGTCTTGACCTCCCGGTCTTGCCAGACGACGGCGTTGGCCCGGTCCTCGACCCGGTCGCAGTCGGAGTCGGAGATCGTCTTCAATCCGATCTCGAGCGTCGAGACGTCCGGCCCCATGTGAAAGGACAGCGTTTCGCCCTTGAGGAGCTCCCAGAAGGCCTGGGACAGAATGTGCTGCCCGGTGTGCTGCTGCATATGGTCGGTCCGGGTCGCCGCGTCGATCTTGCCGCGGACCGGCCCGGCGGCGATCTCCGACCTCAGGACGTGGAGGATCGCGCCTTCGATCTCGACGACCTCGAGGACCTCGACGCCGTTGAGGGTCCCCTTATCCCAAGGCTGGCCACCCGACTCGGGGTAGAACGCGGTCCGATCGAGGACCGCGGCGGGCCGGCCCTCGTGCTCCGTCCGCGTCACGACATCGGCCTCGAACTCGAGAAGATACGGGTCCTCATAATAGAGCCGCTCTGTTCCGGCCATGTTATCTCCTGCTATAAATGAGGACGTTCCTATTTTCCAAAATAATGCGGTCTTTTCAAAAACAGAAACGTCCCCATTTTTTTAAATAAGCTTGGCGACGCCGGCCGCGGCCAGGACGCGGACGGTCGTCTTGAAGTGGGTCTTGGCGATCTTCTCGAGGATGCCGGGGCCCTTCTCGCGGACGATCTTCACGGCCGCCGCTTCGACGAGGTCGGAGGCCCCTTTGGGAAGCTCGATCCCGACCTCCTTGGAAAGATAATGCAGCCTGGTTAGGAATTCGGCCCTCGCCAGGATCGACGCGGCCGCGACCGCGGGGTCCTCTTCGGCCCGGGGCATCTGGACGAGCTCGATCTCGCGGCCCTTTTGGAGCAGGGCGTTGCGGACGAAGCGCTCGTCGCCGAACTGGTCCGTGACCGCCTTTCCGGCCGGAACGCGCTCGAGGACGTTTTCGATGGCCCGGGCATGTCCCCAGGCCAGGAGCCTGTTGAGGTTGCGAAGCTTGGCCCAGAGCTCGTTGTACTTCTCCGGCCCGACCGTCACCACGGAATGGAAAGGATAGCCCCTTTTGAGAGTCTCGGCGATCTCGCGGCAGCGGGCGTCCGAGGTCCGCTTCGAGTCCTTGACCCCGAGCTCGCGCAGGACGCTCTCGTGGCCTTCGGGCATGAAGAACGCGGCGATGACGAGCGGGCCGAAATAATCCCCTTTGCCCGATTCGTCCGTGCCGATGCGCCCGGGCTCGGCGGCGAACAGCCCTCCGGCCATCAGTCCTTCCCGTAGATGATCCGGCCGTCGAAGACGGTCATCCGGACCTTGGCCCGGCTGATCTCCTCGGGCGGCCCGGCGAAGATGTCACGGTCGAGGACGACGAGGTCGGCCAGCTTCCCGGCTTCGATCGACCCTTTGACCGCTTCGGCGAACTCCGCCCAGGCGCCGTTCACGGTGTACGCGCGGACGGCCTCCTCGACCGGGACCTTCTCGTCCGGGACCCAGCCTCCGGGGTTCTTCCCGTCGAGCGTCCGGCGGGTGGCCGCGGCGTAGATGCCGAGGACGGGCATCGAGCGGCGCGACGGTCCAGTCCGAGCCGAAGGCCAGGATCGCCCCGGCCCGGCGCAGCGATTCGAACGCGTAGGTCGTCTTGACGCGGTCGGGGCCGATCTTCTGTTCGGCCCAGCGTCCGTCGTCGATGACGTGGTAGGGCTGGACGGAGGCCACGAGGCCGAGCTTGCCGAACCGGACGATATCGGCCCGCCTCATATGCTGGGCGTGCTCGACCCTCCAGCGCCGGTCCCGCGGGCCGTTGGCGGCGACGGCCTTCTCGTACAGGTCGAGCAGCATGCTGTTGGCCCGGTCGCCGATGGCATGGATCGCCAGCTGGAGCCCGGCCCGGTCGGCCTCGAGGATCCGCTCCTCCATGACCCCTTCGGGGAACATCTGGCCGTTGAGAAGGCCGGACGTCGTGGGTTCGTCCGTGTACGGCTCGAAGAAATAGGCCGTCGCCGACCCGAGCGAGCCGTCCACGAAACCCTTGAGGCCGGCCAGCGTGACGTACGGGCCGCCGAACGGCGATCGCAGCTTGAGACGGGCGAGGGTCCCGACTTCGCTGATCGGGATGTAGACGTGGACGCGCGTCGTCAGCCGGCCGCGCCGGGCCAGCTCCTGGAAGACCTCCAGGCTCGACGCGTCGGCCATCTCGTTGACGGATGTGACGCCGTTCTCCGCGGCGTGGCGGACCGAGGCCTCGGCGGCCTCGAGCTTCTCGTCGAATGTGGGATCGGGGATCTTGGCGTAGACCGGGCCCATGGCCTCGTCCTTGAGGATGCCCGTCAGCTCGCCCGTGGCCGGGTCCTTCTCGATCTCGCCTCCCGGCGGGACCGGAGTGTCTTTCGTGACGCCGGCCAGCTTGAGGGCCAAGCTGTTGGCCAGGACCATATGCCCGTCGAAGCGGTTGACGCAGACCGGATTGTCGGGCGTCACGGCGTCGATCCATTCCCGGCGCGGCATCTCGACAGGCGCGAGCTGCTGATGGTCCCAATCGCCGTTCAGGATCCAGCGGCCCGGTCCGAGCTCCCGGGCCTTGGCCGCGATGCGGGCGACGAAGTCCTCGCGGTTCTTCGCGTCGCGGAGCTGGATGCTCTTGAGGGCGAACCCTCCGGCCAGGAAATGGGTGTGGCTGTCGATGAAGCCGGGCAGAACGAGCGAACCGCCGAGGTCGACGAGCTTGGTCCCGGCGCCGGCGAGCGTCCGCACCTCCGACGTCCTGCCCACCGCGAAGATCTTTCCGTCGCGGACGGCCACCGCTTCGGCCCAGGGCCGCGCGCGAACCCCTGTCCAGACCTTGCCATTGACCAGAACGAAATCGACCATGTTCCCCTCCGGAGCCGCCTTGCAGCCCGGCACGAGCCCCAGGGCCAGGATCAGCGCCACTGTGCGGCAGGTTTTGTGCATCTCTGTTCCTCTCGAGACTCCTATATTATGGAAAACGGCGGCTAAAGCAAATCGCCATGCAGGGTTTGGGCGAGTGTGATAGAATGGGCGACCTGACGGACGCTTCGGCGCCCCATCCTCCGGAGGAATTCAATGATCGACGCGACCAATATCCGCAAAGGCATGATCATCATCTTTGACGGCACCCTCTACCGGGTGATGGAAATGCAGCTCATCACGCCGGGCCGGTGGAAGGCCATGGTCCAGACGAAGCTGCGCAACATCCAGAACGGCTCCCAGACCGAGCACCGCTTCCGCTCCGAGGAGAGGCTCGAGCAGGTCCGTCTCGACGAGCTCGAGATGGAGTTCCTCTACGAGCAGGGCGGCGACTATATCTTCATGAACCTCGAGAATTACGAGCAGGTCACGTTGAGGGCCGAGGCCATCGGCGATGCCATCAAGTATCTCAAGCCGAACACGGTCATCGAGGTGGAGCTCTACGACGGCAAGCCCGTCGGCGTCAACCTTCCCCACACCATGGATTTCAAGGTCGTCAGCACCGAGCCCCGGCTGCAGGGCGCGACCAAGACGGCCCTCTCCAAGCCCGCGGTGCTCGAGACGGGCGCGGTCGTCCAGGTCCCGGAATTCATCAAGGAAGGGGATGTCATCCGCGTGGACACGTGGGAGGACAAGTACCTCGAGCGGGCCAAGAAGTAGCGGGCCTCAGAAGTTCTGCCGGAAGACCCCGACGTTCCCGTAGCTGTCCCGGACCCTCACCGTGACCTGATTCTCCGCCCCGGCCGGGAGCCTGAGCGAGACCTTGTACGATTCGCTGCGCGAGTCGGCGATCCCGTCGACCGGGAAGATGACCCGCCATTCCCCCGGCCTGACGAGCACTTTGGCCTCCTCGATGTACGAATAGGAGTCCTCCGCCTGGAAGGCGATGTCGAGCGTGGCGCCGTTCCTGACCGCCGTGAAGCCCTTGACGACGGGCAGGGAGTTGTCGATGACGACGGGCGGGCTGGTCTTTTCGGATCTGAGCTCGAGCCCGACGGGGTTGGACGGCGAGTCGGACGCGGCGAGCTTGATGAAGTAGGTCCCGTCCGGGTAGGCCAGCGTGTCGAAGGCGTAGATCGTCTCGGCCCAGGCGTCCTCGATCGGGCGCCATTCGGTTTCCCCGTCCTTTCGGATGGCCAGCGAATACCGCAAGGCGTCCCCATTCTCGTCGGCCGCGTCCCAGCTGATCGTCTGGAAGCCCTTGCGCTCGCCCTTCCGGGCGGCCATGCCTATCCGCAGGTCGTCCTTTTTCGACGGGTCCTCGGCCAGGTTCCGTTCGACGCCGAGAATGACCTCTTCGTTGTCGGGAAGCTTGAGGAAGACCTCGTTCGGCTTCAGGAATTCGAGGCGCGTCACCGAAGGGGCGATGTTCGATTGCAGGTAGAACAGGGTCAGCTTGTTGAAGACCGGCGAGGCCTTTCCGGTCTGGGTCCTCAGCACGATCTTCACCTGAAGGAAGCGGGCCCTGGGGCTGAGGATCTGCTCCTCGGTCTTGGCGTAGAACGGCGACCAGTCCGTCCAAGTCGCATTGGGCTCGCCGGTGTTGCCGCTCCGGCTCTGAAGCTGGACCGAAGCCCCCTCGGGCACGCCGGCGTCCCAGACGACGCGCCCCCACGAGGCCTGGGTCCGGGCGTCGAGGACCGGACCGGCGTATTCCCCCATGAACCTCTGCTCGGTCAGCAGGAGCCCGAAGTAGCAGGGATTGTTCGACAGGACGTAGATCTTGGAATCGAGGGGCGCGAGCGCGTAAACCTGCTCGGAGCTCTGCTGGAGGAGAAGAGAGACCCTTTCCTCGCGGTCCACGGAATAGATCCGGCCCTTTCCGCCCGTGCCAAAGAGCACCTTCTTCTCGTCTTCCTTCCAGAGCAGGGTGTAGATCATCTCATCGTCGGAGCTCCAGAGGCGCTTGGCCAGCCCGTCTGCGGTGATGCGATAGAGGGCGCCTCCCTCCCTGGCCGAGGGCCCGGCCGAAGGGGCGGCCGACGCAGCCCCGGACGGCCGGCTCGCGCCGCCGGAGGCCGAGACGGTGAGAACGACGTCGGTTTCGACACGGACGGGCTCATCGGAGGTCTCGTCCTTCCGCGGCCTCGTCGGCGTTCCGGAAGCCGCGGCGTAGATCTGGCCTTCCCGGTCGATGGCCAGGCTCCTGACCTCCTCGTACGGCGTCTCGAAGAGGACCGAGGCGCGCCCTTCCGCCGTGATCGTGTAGACGAGTCCGTTGCCGCCGCTCCCCGCGATAACGTCCCCGCGGGCGGTCCGCTCCAGGCAAAGGATATGGTTCTCCGTGGCCTTGAAGAACATCCGTCCTTCGCCGAGCGGCGAGATGCGGTAGATGCCCCCGGTTTCGCCGACGGCCGCCCAGAGCTCGCCCGCGTCGAGGAAGAGGAGGTCCCAGATGTACTTCTCCGCCGGATTGAAGAATTCCTCCCCCTTGGCCTTGTCCGTGATCTTGTAGATCTTGCCGTTCGGCGAGGTCGCGGCATAGAGAGTCCCCTTCTTGTCCCGGACGAGAGCGGTCACGTCCATCTCAGGCGCCTGGAACCAGAGCTCGGCCTTGCCGTCCTTATCGATGCGGTAGACCTTGCCGCCGTGGCCGGTGCCGAGGAAGGTGTCCCCGTCCGCCGTCGGCAGGACGGACAGATAGAATTCCTCCTGGGGCGCGGCGATCTTCTGCTCCTTGGGCGCCAAGGCGAGCGTCCCGTCATAGGAGACCGAGACCCCGTCGAACTTGCCGCGGAGGTAATCCTCCCGCGTCCGCAGCTCCCACTTCTGTGGAACGACGGCCTGGAGGGACGAGGCCAGGACGAAAAGTCCCAGGACGACAGGCAGTGCGGGCTGGCGCATGGCGGGCTCCTACTTGCGGATGCGGACGGGAATGTTCGCCATGCCCTTGAAAACGTAGGGGATGGCGAGCTGGTATTCGCTCAGGGTCGACCGCGTGATCTCCGACGGGCCCGTGGCCGAAGCCCGCGGCGAGGCGAACATCGACTTCAGCGTGGGGGGCAGGTTGGGCAGCTCCTCCCCTTTCAGGAAGAGCCCGGGCTTCGAGGCCATGATCCGGAAGTAGATCCGGTTGTTCTTCCGCAGGTTGCCGAGCATGCGGACGAGCATCTCGAGGCTTCGGGGCACGAAGCCCTGGATGCGGTACTGGGACCGCTCGACCTGCTGCATGGACGCGGCATCGCCGACGAGGATCTGGAACTCCGTTCCCGCAGGCAGCGCGGGTGCGAGGACCGTGACCTTCTCGACCAGACTCTCCTCATTCTGAGTTCGATAGAAGGCCTGGAGCTGGATGGGCTCGCCCGGGGAAACTTCGTATTTGTCGAGGAGGACTTTCTCGAGCGATGCCAGGCGGGTCTCCTCGAGGGCCCGGACGTTGAGATCGATGCGGAAGATGCCGACATCCTTGAACTCGTTGTTCATCAGGACCTGGACGACGGCGGCCAGGAGCCCGGACAAGCTCACCGGGGGATTGTCGTAGCTGCCGGAAAAGAGGTCCTCGAGATGGGCCCCGAGCCCGCCCTTGTCGAGGAAGACGTCGGCGCTGAAATCGAGGGAGACGTCGCCGTAGCTCCTGAGCTCGCTCGTGACCAGGCCGGACACGGCCATATTGACGAGGGCCGGGGTCAGAAATTTATCGGCGATGAGCTTGAGCTTGAAGTCCTTGCGGGCCCCGGGCCCGGTCTGGAAGCTGATGTTGAGCGGGATGAGGCGGGGCATCACGCCGATCTCCCCCGCCGCCCCGGCTGTGCGGTCCTGGCCGAAGCGGCCGATGACCGGGCCCACCGTGGCCAGCTTGAAGGAGCTCTCGAGGCTGGGCATGACCGTGATGACGTCCGCCCGGGTCATGGCGTAATCGACCTTGCCGAGGTTATAAACCGGATGGCCGAACGCGAGGACCTTGGAGCCGTCGACATAGGTGACCGTGCCGACGGCGGAGACATCGAGATCGCCGCCGAGGAGCTGGACACCCACGGCGTCTCCTTCCCGGAGGGTCGGCTCGGCGGGGGCGTCGAACGGCCGGGATTGCCCGCCGGTCCCGCCCCGGACGGGCAGGAACCCGAGCGGGGAGAAGAACGTCCGGGCCTTCTCGAAGGCCCCGGCGGAGAGCCCGCTGATGACGAGCGGCAGATCGAGGGAGGCGAAGGCCTGGCGCGGCAGGCCGTCGCCGGGAGCCGGCGTGAGCGTCTTCAGGTAGGCCCCGGAGAGCTCTTCCTGGCTGAGGTCCTCCCGGATGACGACGGGAGCCGTCGCGCCGGGTCTCCGTTCCTCGGGCGCTTTCCCGACGGCCAGCATCTCGTCGATCGGCGTGATCCCGGCGATGGCATCCTTGGAGAAGCTGAATCCGGAAGCCACGGCCCCGATGAGCTTGCCGTCGACATAGACCGGGCTGCCGCTCATGCCGGCGATGATCCCGGTCGATTCGAGGCCATGCCCCTTGAGCCGGGCCAAAATGATGCTGCGCTTGGGAGTCGCGTTCTCCAGAACGCCGAGGATCTCGACGTCGAACTCCTCGATGACTTTGCCTCGAAACACGCTCTTGCCGCGGCCGACCATCCCCGCCTTGACCTGGGACAGGGGCATGGTGATGGTCGCCGCGCCGGCCGCGACCACGGCAGCGGCGAGGACCAGTCCGACGATGAGCGCCCGGCGGGTCTTTCGGCTCATGATCTGTTCCCCGGCCGCCGGCTCAGATGATCCCTACGGTCCGGCCGCATTTCTCGAACGCGGCGAGGATCTTGTCGAGTTCCTTGTCGGTGTGGCCGGCGCCGTAGCTCGTCCGGATCAGGGATTGGCCCGGGGGGACGGCGGGGGGGATGACCGGCGTCGTGAAGATCCCCTCATCCCTGAGGAGCCGCCAGAGCATGAAGCACTTCTCATCATCGTGGACGAGGACGGGGATGATGGGCGTCTGCGAAGGGCCCGTATCGTAGCCCATGGCCTGGTACCCCGTGCGCATGCGCTCGGTGACGACCCAGAGCCGCGCCCTCAGCTCGGGCTGGGTTTCGAGCATGTCCAGGATGGCCAGGACCGAGGCCACCGATGCCGGCGTCGCCGCGGCGCTGAACATCAGCGGCCGGGCGTGATGTTTGATGTAAGAGATGACCGGCTTGGAGGCGGCCACGACCCCGCCGATCGAGGCGAAGGTCTTGCTGAACGTGCCCATGACCAGATCGATCTCGCTCTCGAGGCCGAAATGCTCGGGCGTGCCCCGGCCGTTCGCGCCGAGGACGCCGATGCCGTGGGCGTCGTCGACAAGGATACGGGCGCCGAACTTCCTGGCCAGGGGGACGATGCCGGGCAGGTCGGCGATGTCGCCTTCCATGCTGAAGACGCCGTCGACGACGATGAGCTTGCCCGATTCCGGGGCGAGGGAGGCGAGCAGGCGCTCGAGGTCTTTCATATTGTTGTGGCGATACTTGTGGACGGTGGCGAACGACAGGCGGCAGGCGTCGATGATGCTGGCGTGGACCTTGCGGTCGATGATGATGTGATCGCCCTTGCCGGCGATCGTCGAGATGATGCCGAGGTTCGTCTGATATCCGGTGCTGAAGGTCAGGGCGGCCTCGCGCTTGAGGAACCCGGCCAGCCGCTCCTCGAGATTCTCGTGGAGATCGATCGTCCCGGTCAGGAAGCGCGAGCCGCAGGTGCCGACGCCGTACCGGTCGACCGCGTCCTTGGCCGCCTGCTTGACCCGGGGATGATGGGCCAGTCCGAGGTAGTTGTTGGAGCCGACCATGATCATCGGCCGGCCCCCGACCTTGATCTCGTTGCCGACCGCTTCCTCGATCGGCGTGAAGAAGGGGTAAAGGTCCGCGGCCTTGAGTTCATCGGCCCTGGTGAAGGACAGGCACTTGTCGAAAAGATCCACGCTCGTCTCCTCTGGATCCGCGAGCCGCTCGCGGTCTCATTGACCGCGGCGGTCGAATCTCATACAATCCGGCCCATGCGCGTCTTGGTCACGGGAGGAACGGGCTTCCTCGGGAGCCATCTCGTCGAGTCGCTCCTCGAAGACCCCGGCTGCGATGTCTACGCTCTCGTCCGCGACCCGTCGAAACCGCGCTGGCTGAAGGGGATCGAAGGCGTCCGCTTTCTCGCCGGAGATCTCGGGAGCCTGCCCGGCCTGCCGGCCCGCCTGGATTGCGTTTTTCACCTGGCCGGACTGACTAAAACCCTCAGACCAAGCGAGTATTATACAGTAAACCGGGATGGCACGGCAAATCTGCTGCGGGCCCTGGAACCTCAGAGCGGGCGGCTGCGCTTCGTTCATCTCAGCAGCCTGGCCGCCGTCGGGCCCTCCTCGCCGGGGCGGGGCGTCCGCGAGGACGACCCGCCGCGGCCGGTCTCGCCGTACGGGGAAAGCAAGCTCGAGGCCGAGAGCGAGGTCCTGAAGTCCAAGGACCGCTTCTCCGTCGTCCTGCTGAGGGCCGCGGCCATCTACGGGCCCCGGGACGAGGACTTTCTCGAGTTCTTCCGCTGGATCAAGCGCGGCATCAATCCGGTGCTCGGACGGCGCAAGATCCTGAGCCTCCTCTACGTCAGGGATGCCGTCCGGGCCTGCCGCCTGGCCGCGGATCCCGGCCGGCCGAGCGGCGAGATCTTCAACATCGCCGATCCGCGGCCCTGCGGCTGGGAGGACATCGGCGGCGTCGCCGCCTCATTCCTGGGAAAGAAACCCGTCCCCCTCCGCCTGCCCGTATGGTCGGCCTATCTGGCCTCCTTCGCGGCGGAAGGCGTCGGGCGCCTCCTCGGCTGCGGGAACAGCCTGTTCAACGTCAGCAAGGTCCGGCAGATGAAACCGGACGCCTGGGTGGCCGACGTGCGCAAGGCCGGCCGGGAGCTCGGCTTCGAGACCGTCTTTTCGCTCGAGCAGGGCCTCGGCGAAACGATCGCCTGGTACCTCTGGAAGGGCCTGTTGTGAGCCGGTCCGCCGGGCCCGGAGTATATTTTTGAGGAGGCTTCCTTTATAATGAAAACGAGCATGGCAACGCGTCGGACCATCATCACGGGAACCGGCCACTACGTCCCACCGCGGATCGTCACCAACAAGGACCTCGAGAAGCTCATGGACACGTCCGACGAGTGGATCCGCGAGCGGAGCGGCATTCGCGAAAGGCACCACGTCGACGACGGGGTCGGCACGTCGGATCTGGCCGTCGAAGCGGCCCGCCGGGCCATCGCCGACGCCGGGGTCGACCCGGCCTCCATCGACTTCGTCGTCGCCGCCACCCTTTCCCCCGACCACTATTTTCCCGGCATCGGCGTTCTCGTCCAAGCCAAGCTCGGGCTCGGCACGACCGGCGCCCTGGACATCCGCAACCAGTGCAGCGGCTTCATCTACGCCCTGTCGGCGGCCGATCAGTACATCCGGGCCGGGACCTCCAAGCGCATCCTCGTCGTCGCCGCCGAGGTCCAGTCGACCAACCTCGATTTCTCGGACAAGGGCCGGGACATGTCGGTCCTCTTCGGCGACGGCGCCGGGGCGGTCATCCTCGAGCCGGGCCCCGAGGAGGACGACGGGCGCGGCATCCTCTCGACGCACCTCTACGCCGACGGGAACTTCGTCTCCCATCTCTGGATGGAGAAGCCGTGCCCCAAGGACAACCCGACCTTCCAGAAGGCCTTTTTCGACGACGGCCGCTTTTTCCCGCGGATGGACGGCCGGAACGTCTTCGTCAACGCCTGCCAGCGCATGCCCGAAGCGGTCCGGGCCGGGCTCGAACGGAATGGTCTCGCCGTCGAGGACATCGACGTCCTCATTCCCCATCAGGCCAACGATCGCATCTCGCTCATGGTCGCCAAAAGCCTGAAGATCCCGGTCGAGAAGGTCGTCCGGAACATCGACCGCTTCGGCAACACGACGGCCGCCTCCATCCCCATCGCGCTCGACGAGGCCGTCAAGGCCGGGCGGATCAAGCAGGGGCACATCGTCGCCCTGACCGCCTTCGGGTCGGGTTATACCTGGGCGTCGGCCTTCATCCGGTGGTGAGCGAAATCCCCGTTTCATATAAAACAAGGGTTTGAAAAGGGTTTGTCAGGGCATGACGAAGTGTGCTAGGATTTCTCAGATCGCTTTGAGGAGGAACGCATGAAGAAGACAGCCATCGTCGTCGCCGTGCTGGCCGTTTTCGCCTGCACAACGGGCGCCCTTCTGGCCCAATCGGCCGAAGACGCCAAGTTCAAGAAGTTCCAGGACACGTTCTGGGACGCCTATTTCAAATTCTACCCGACGGCCGGGACCATCCAGGGCTACACAAAATACAACGACAAGCTCGAAGACCCGAGCGAAGGCGCCCTCGACAAGTTCAACGAGACCCTGACCGGGTTCAATACGGAGCTCGTATCCAAGCTCGATACGGGCAAGCTTTCCGCGGACAACCAGGTCGAGCGCGAGATGCTTCTCGACTTCATCGACCTCGAGTTCCTCAAGCTCCAATACATCCTGCCCTGGAACGACAACCCCATGCTCTACAACGAGCTGTTCGTCCAGAGCGTGAGGAGCCTGCTCGTCAAGAACGGCGCCTCCGGCGTCGCCGCCGCCACAGCCCGGGCCAGGGCCCTCCCCGGCCTCGTCAAGAGGGCCAAGGATAACTTGAAGAACCCGCCGCAGGAATACACCCAGGCGGCCATCGACCAGATGCCGGCCATCATCGACTTCTACCGGGTGGATGTGCCTAAGCTCTCCGGGGGCGCCGCGGCCCTCCAGGCCGAGACCGTCAAGGCCGTCACGGCCCTCGAGGACTACCAGAGGTACCTGAAGGGCGAGCTGCTGGCCAAATCGACGGGCAATTTCCGCATGCGCGACTGGCACAAGCAGATCCTGCAGAAGACGACCCAGGGGAACCTGCCCATCGTCGAGGAGCTCCTGCCGCAATCTCAGACGGATGTCGCCAACATCCGCCGGGAGATGCTGCTCGTCTGCATCCCGTTCTACAAGCTCATGTACCCCAACGTCGACATCGAGCAGCTCGGCCGGACCAAGGGCGAGGAGCAGACCCGGAATATCGTCATCCAGGGCGTGTTCGATAAGATCAAGAGCGACCACGTCGGCCGCGACGAGTTCGTCAACCGCATCGTCACGGGCGCCGCCAACATCAAGGCTTTCATCCAACAGACGAGCCTCATCGATCTGCCCACCGACCCCATGGCGATCGAGCCCATGCCCCCCTACTTCGCCGACGGCGCGTGGACCATGCTCACGGGCCCCGGCGCCTTCGAGGCGAGCGGGCCCTACACCGTCTATGTCCGGCCCATCCCCGCGGCCTGGTCGGCCGAGGATGCCACATCTTTCCTCGAGGAACACAACAACTACTATCTCGATTTTATGACCGTCCAGAGGATCTTCCCGGGCACCTACGTCTCGACGGCCTTGGCCAGGAAAGACCCCTCCGTCGTCAAGCGGATGACCGCCAACCAGGGCCTGATCAAAGGCTGGCCGATCTTCATCGAGGACATGTTCATGGAGAGCGGCTACGGCAACTATGACCTGCGGAGCCGGCTCAACCAGCTCAAGCTCCTGCTCAAGAACGTCCTCGATTTCCAGATGGACATCTCGGTGCATGAAGGCACGTACACCAAGGAGAAGGTCGTCGACACGTTCATGACCAAGGGCTTCATGTCCAAGATCGAAGCCGAGCGCCGCTGGAACCAGATCGTTCTCAGCCCCGGCGCGGGCTCGCAGCCGTACATCGGCTACCGCGAGATCCTGGCCATGGAGAAGGACTACAGCAAGCTCAAAGGAGAGTCCTTCAACGTCAAGGACTTCCTGCAGAAGCTCCTCGCCCAGGGCGCCATCCCGCTCCGGACGCTGAAGACCAAGCTGGCTCAGTAAGACCCTGCAGGGGCTGCGCGCCGCTCCGGCGCGCGGCCCCTTTTTTTCCATGGACGCGAAACCCCGCCTCGTCGACTCCCACGCCCATCTCGACATGCCCGAGTTCGATCACGACCGGGCCGAGACCGTCCGCAGGGCCCTGGACGCGGGCGTCATCGCCATCCTCTGCCCGGCCGACCTGACCCGCGCGGCCAGCCTCGGGGCGATCGCCGCTCTCGCGGGGGAGTTCCCGACGGTCCTGGCTGCGGCCGGCGTCCACCCCCACCAGGCCAAAGATCTCAAGCCGGGCCATCTCCGCGAGCTCGAAGGCCTGGCCGCCCGGCGCGCCATCCGGGCGGTCGGTGAGATCGGGCTCGATTACCACTATGATCTCTCACCCCCCGAGGTCCAGCGCGAGGCCCTGCGGAGCCAGCTGTCCGTCGCGGCCGGGGCCGGCCTGCCGGTCATCCTTCACAGCCGCCTCGCCGGGGCGGACATCATCGCGGCGGTCGACGGCGAGCGTTTCCGCGGCGGGGGCGTCCTGCACTGCTTCACGGAGGACTGGGAGACGGCCCGGGCCATGGTCGACCGGGGCTTCTTCGTCTCGTTCTCGGGCATCCTGACGTTCCCCAAGTCCGGCGCGCTGCGCGAGGTCGCCTCGCGGCTGCCCCTCGACCGCCTGCTCGTCGAGACCGATTCCCCCTACCTCGCCCCGGTCCCCTACCGAGGATCCGGGCGCCGCAATGAGCCGGCCTTCGTTCTGGAGACGGCCCGTGTCCTGGCCGCGGTCAGGGGCCTCCTCCTCGAGGACCTGGCCGAGGCGACGACCCGGAATTTTGCCGGCCTCTTCCCGTTTGAAAAATCGGGGGGCTGATGTTAAGATAGCGCCGCCATGGGCTTGGATCATTCCTTCGACATCGTCTCCCGCATCGATCTTCAGGAGGTCGCCAACGCGGTCAACGTCGCCCTCAAGGAGATCCGCAACCGCTTCGATTTCAAGAACAGCCGCGTCGACATCGTCCTCGAAAAGGACAAGATGACTCTCGTCGCCGAGGACGAATTCAAGATCAAGGCCCTGCGGGCGGCCCTGGAGGAGAAGCTGGTCAAGCGGAAAGTCCCGCTGCGGGGCCTCGAGTACCGGCGGGTCGAGGACGGGGCCAACCGCTCGGTCAAACAGGACGTCCTCTTCCAGGCCGGCATCCCCATCGAGAAGGCCCGGGAGATCGTCAAGCTGATCAAAGGGGAGAAGTTCAAGGCCCAGGCGGCCATCCAGGGCGACGAGGTCCGGATCTCGTCGGCCAAGATCGACGTCCTCCAGGAGGTCATGGCTTTCCTCAAGGGGAAGGACCTCGGCATCCACATGTCCTTCACGAATTACCGATGACCTCGCCGACCCCCCTGCTCGACCGATGGTCGTCCGTCCCCAAGTGGAAGGACATGTCCTCCCTCTACAAGGAGATCCGGTCCGACCTCGACCGGGTCGAGGACCGGCTCGAATCCTGGTCCCGCTCGTCCAACCCCCTGACCGCCGAGATCAGCGGCTATGTCCTCCGCAAGAAGGGCAAGCGCCTCCGCCCGGCCCTGGTCCTGCTGACCTCCCGGCTCTTCAGCCCCGGCAGCGAGGAATCGGTCTTCCTGGCCTCGCTCGTCGAGCTCCTCCATACGGCCAGCCTTATCCACGACGACATCGTCGACAACGCCGGCGTCCGCCGCGGCAAGGAATCCGTCCACACCAAGTGGGGCCCGAACATCACCGTTCTCCTCGGGGACTATCTCTACATCAAGTCGATCGGCCTGTCGCTGCAGTCCCGTCACGAGCGGGTCATCCGGCTCCTGGCCGACGTGTCGGCGCGGATGATCGAAGGCGAGCTCGACGAGTACGCCCGGAGCGGCGACCTCAAGATCACGGAAGACCAGTACCTGGACATCGTCGAGAACAAGACGGCGGTCCTCTTCGGCGCCTGCTGCCGCATCGGGGCCATCCTCGGCCTGGCCTCGCCCGAGGAGGAGGAGGCCGTCGCCGCCTACGGTCTGAACCTCGGCAAGACCTTCCAGATCGTCGACGACCTGCTCGACTTCACCGGGGACTCCCGCGTCCTCGGCAAGCCGGTCCTGTCCGACCTCGGAGAAGGGCGGATCACGCTGCCGCTCATCCGGGCGCTCGGATCCGGCGGCCGCGCCGGGCGGCAGCGCATCAAGTCGCTCGTCGGCCGCAAGGACATCAGCAGCGGCGAGCGGGGCGGCCTCGTCGACACGCTGGCCTCCGAAGGGGCCCTGGACTACGCGAATGGCCGGGCCCGCGAGTTCGCCGAGAGATCCCTCGAGGCGATCCACCCCTTTCCGGATACGACGCCGCGGGAGACCCTGATCCGGCTGGCCGTCTTCGGGCTCTTGCGGGACCATTGAAGAACGGAGGCGGGGCGACATGACCGAGATCGAAGTCAAGATCAAGATCGACGATCCCAAGGCCATTCGGGAGAAGATCCTCGGCCTCGGCGCGGTGGTCGCAAGGGAAAGGCACCTCGAACTCAACAGCCTGTTCGATTTCGATCCGCCCGTCCTCGGCCCGGGGCACCGGACCCTCCGGCTGCGAACGGCGGGGAAGCGGGCCACGTTGACCTACAAGGGCGAGCGGCAAAAATCCCGGTCCTTCAAGATCCGCGAGGAAGTCGAGACCCAGGTGCGCAACCCCAAGGACCTGAGGGCCATCCTCAAAGCCCTCGGGCTCAAGGAGACGTTCGCCTACAGGAAGCACCGGACCGTGCTCAGGAAGAGCCGGCTGACGATCACGATCGACGAGACGCCGGTGGGAGATTTCGTCGAGCTCGAGGGCGAACGCCACGAGATCACGCGCTTTGCCCGCGCGCTCGGATTCGGGCGGGCGGACTTCATCACCCGGAGCTACGCGGGCATGATCAGGGATGTAGGAAAGGCCGACCGGACGGACTGATCCGCCGGGGGATCATTCGTCCTTGTCGTCTTTGGCGACGGCGTCCTCGTCGTCGCCTTCCTCTTCGGCCTCTTCGACTTCGTGCTCTTCCCCGGGTTCGACCTCGACGTCCTCTTCGACGTCCTTTCCGGCGAGGCCGTCGGATTCGACCGCTTCGTCGGGAATGCCGCCGCCCACAAAGACGCGCTCCTCGCGCTCGGGGACCTCGTCCATCCGGGCGGGGATGATCTCGTATTCGATGAGACCGCTCCGGACCTCGGTCTGAGCGATCCGGATGGGATTCCTGGACTTGCCCTGGACCTTCGGCTTGGCGCCCCTGAGAAGCTGCTTGGCCCGCTTGGCGGCGATGATGATGAATCGATATTTGCTGTCGATATTCCCGAATGCGTCCAAAGTGTGTCGGCTCCTGCGGAAAATTAGACAAACGTAATGGCAAAGGATAGCAGAAACCGGCACGAAACGCAAGGCCTGGGAATTGTTTTGACAGGGGCGGCGTCCTATGGTATCTAGGATTTCCGCGAATCCCGAGGAGGTCCCATGACACAAGGCGTCACCACCAGCGGCTGGTTTTTCCTCGTCTTCGGCTGGGGTTTCATCCTGACCCTGACCATCTACTGCTTCTCGCGCGTCCTTTTCGGCAAGAAGCCGGAGGTCGTCGTCGAGGCCGGCGGCCGCGAGCAGTGGGGCTCCCGCATCGGGCTCATCCTGGCCGTGGCCGGCAACGCCATCGGATTGGGCAACTTCCTCCGCTTCCCGGTCAAGGCCGCGGCCAACGGCGGCGGCGCCTTCATGATCCCCTACTTCGTGGCCTTCCTCCTCCTCGGCATCCCGATGATGTGGGTCGAGTGGACGATCGGCCGCATGGGCGGCGCCCACGGCCACGGCACGACCCCGGGCATGCTCAACCTCCTGTGGAAGAAGGCGCCGTCGAAGTATCTCGGCGCCCTGGGCATCGTCATCCCCTTCGTCATCGTCATCTACTACAACTTCATCGAGTCGTGGTGCCTCGGCTACTCCTGGTTCTCGGTGACGGGCAAGTACTTCGGCCACGCCAACCGGGACGCCATGGGCCAGTTCCTGCGCGGCTTCCAGGGCATCGAATCCAACCAGTTCTTCAGCAACCTTTGGCCGGTCCTCATCTTCTGGGGCATCACCATCGCCCTCAACTTCTATTTCCTCTACAAGGGCATCTCCAAGGGCATCGAGATCCTGGCCAAGTACGGCATGCCCCTGCTCTTCATCTTCGGCATCATTCTCGTCGTCCGTGTCCTGACCCTGGGCACGCCCGATCCCAGCGCTCCCGAGATGAACATCGCCAACGGCATGGGCTATATCTGGAACCCGGACTTTACCCGCCTGGGGTCGGCCTCGGTCTGGCTGGTCGCGGCCGGCCAGATCTTCTTCACTTTGAGCCTCGGCCAGGGCATCATCAACACCTACGCTTCCTACGTCCGCGAGAAGCAGGACGTCACCCTGAACGGCATCTCGACCGCCTCCACGAACGAGTTCGCCGAAGTCATCCTCGGCGGCACGATCGCCATCCCGGTCGCGGTGGCCTTCTTCGGCCTGGCCGAGACCCAGGTCATCGCCCAGGGCGGCGCCTTCAACCTCGGCTTCCAGGCCCTGCCGGTCATCTTCCAGAAGATCCCGCTCGGCCAGATCTTCGGCGGCATGTGGTTCTTCCTGCTCTTCATCGCCGGCATCACCTCCTCGGTGGCCATGACCCAGCCCGCCATAGCCTTCCTCCAGGACGAGTTCGGCTGGAAGCGGGAAAAGGCCGTCATCGCCGTCTTCTCGGTCCTCGTCGTCATGACCTCTTTCGTCATCGCCTTCTTCAAGTTCGGCTTCCTCGACGAGCTCGACTTCTGGGCCGGCACGTTCGGGCTGGTCGTCTTCGCAGCCATCGAGATCATCCTTTTCTCCTGGGTCTTCAAGATCAAGAATGGCTGGGTGGAGATGCACAAGGGCGCCGACCTGAAGGTGCCGAAGGCGTTCAAGTTCATCATGATGTATATCACCCCGGTCTATCTGCTTATCCTCCTCGGCGTCTGGACCTACCAGGACGCGGTCAAGGAATTCCTGATGAAGGGCAAGGACCCGGTCAACCGCCCCTATCTCTGGGGCGCGCGAGCCATGATCGCGGCCCTCCTCGTGACTATGATCATTCTCATCCGCAAGGCCTGGCAAAAGAAGAGAGGCCGGGCGATCGGAGAAGGCGAGGAGGCCCGGCCGGTCTGATCCGCTCGCGGCGACGTCAGGCCCAAAAAGCGACACCCCCCTTCGGGGACAGTCCCTTCCGCGGCCAGGGCCGCGAAGCCGCCCGTTCCATTGAAATCGGCCGACGTCTGTGGTAAAAATGAGGAGGGAGGGGCCAAGGTTAGTGGAGTATGGATAAGCGGATCTGGGCGATCGGCGGCGGCAAGGGCGGCACGGGCAAGAGCTTCATCGCCGCGAATCTCGGTCTCCACCTCGCATCTCTCGACCGCGAAGTCGTCCTGATCGACGCCGATCTCGGCGCCCCCAACCTCCACACCCTGCTGGGGATGAAGCCCTCGCACCCGGACCTCGGCGACTTCCTGACGGGCGCCGTGCCGGCCCTCGAGGGGGTGGCCGTCGAGACCCCCTACCGGAACCTGCGCCTCGTCAGGGGCTCCGAGAATATCCTCTTCGTCGCCAATCTCGCGCATTACCGGAAGCTCCGGCTTCTCCGCCAGATCCGCCAGCTCCCCACTCCGAACGTCATCCTCGATCTGGGCACAGGCAGCTCGTTCAACACGCTCGATTTCTTTCTCAGCGCCAATCCCGGCGTGGTCGTGACGACACCCGATCCGACCGCCATCGAGAACACCTACCTCTTCCTGAAATCGTGCATCATGCGGGTCCTCAAGCTCTACATGGACCACTACAAGATCCGGGACCTCCACCAGAAGATGCTCGACCAGATCGAAAAGAACTCTCAATCGCTCTACGGCTTCTTCAAGTCCCTCATGGAGACCGACCGGTCTTACGGGACCATCCTCTACCGGGCCCTGCGCGGCTTCCGGCCCTGCCTGGTCATGAACAAGACCCGCGACCAGAAGGACGCCCTCCTCGGCCGGTCCGTGGCCGACGTGGTCCGCAAATACCTGCTCATCGACATGAAATACCTCGGCGCCGTCCCGTTCGACGAGGACGTCCACGATTCGCTCCGGGCCCTCCGGCCCTACTACCCCGACCACAGGAGCTCCGCCGCGGCCAAGGCCATCCGACAGATGTCGGAGGAGCTGGCCTACTCGATCGAGTTCACCTTGCGGACCCCCCCGGAGATCCGCCTGCCGGACGCCTGATGCTGAAGAGGATCGAGGACTGGAACTATTACGAGCTCCTCTCGGTCGAGAGGACGGCCTCGCCGGACGAGATCTGGGAGGGCTACCAGGCGGCCTTGTCCACGTACAAGGACGGGTCTCTCGCTCTCTACGGGCTCGTCTCGGAGGCCGAGCGCGGGGCCATCCTCGAGCGCATCCAGGAGGCTTTCCAGACGCTCCGCGACCCCGAAAAGCGCAGCGAGTACGACCTGGCTCTCCTCCGCCATGCCCCCTACATCGCCCCGAAAGCTCCGTTCCGCAAGTCGGTCGGCAAGCTCGAGATCGAGGAGGCCCCCCCGCGGAAGACGCTCTGGGCCCGCCTGAAGCGGCTGTTCGTCAGAAATCCTTGACGATGTCGTCGCCGTTGTCGAAAACCCGGTCGGGCCCGGCCGACCGGAGCCGGAAGCTCGAGTCCGACAGCCTCTCGTAGCGGATCCTCGTCCCCCAGGCGTCCGGGAGAGAGCCGGCCGTCGGGTGGAAGCGCCGCAGCGCCTCGAGCGACGCGGGCAGCCCGTCCCCTTCGGTCGCATAGGTGAGGATCTCGCGCGACAGGCCTTCCATGTCGGCCTCGGTCAGCTTGATCTTGGTCTCGAGGTACTTGTCGACCATGATCTCGAGGCCGCCTTTTTCGTCCTTGGCCACCTTGGTGAAGAAGACAAAGTAGACGATGACGAGAGCCAGGAGAAGGCCGATGATCGGTCCCCGGAATCTCATTCAAACCTCCTCGGCCTGGCGCTCGCGCTCGACGGACCCGCCGGCATACGCGGCGATCCGGTCCGCGATCCTGGCGACGACGGCGTCGGGCACGCCGTCCGCGTGGGCCGAACGCAGCCTCATGTCGCAGATCTCGTTGACGTAATCGACGACGACGAGACGGCCGGCGGCGTCCCTGGCCAACTCGGTCGAGAAGAACCGGAGACGGGAAACGCGGGCGATCGCCCGGACGATCCCGTAGATCGGGACGAGCCCGTGGGCTTCGGTTTCGTCGTACTCGAGCTCGGTGTAAATATGGGTGAGGTCGTCCCACCAAGTGAGATAGACCTCGCCGAGAACATAAAATCCCCGGAACCAGAACCTCCGCCCGTCGCGGACCTCGGGGATGACCTTTTCCTGGAGGAGATACTTGTCGGCCGGGTAGGTCCGTCGGGCCGACAGGGCCTCGGCGGGACCCCCGGCATCGGCGATGACCCCCAGGCTGCCTCCCGTCGTGTTCGCGGGCTTGATGACGAACGGAGTGCCCAGTGGCGCAAGATCCCGGTGCGCCAGGGAAATGTCCGGTTGGGCGGCGAAGGCGGGCAGGATCACCGTGTGGGGCGTGTGGATGCCCGCGGAGAGGAACTCCAAATGCATGGTCGCTTTGTCCGAGGCCCAACGGATCTTGTCCAAGCCCTCGACGACGTCCCGGCCCCTTTCGAGGGCCAGGGCCTGGAGCTCGACGAATTCCGGCGAGGAGCCCGAAGCGCGGTCGAGCAGGACGCCAAAATCGAGGGCGCCGGACCTGAAGTCGTCGAGGACGCGCCGGACATCGGCCGGGGCGACGAGAAGGGTGTCCAGACCGCGGCTTCGCGCCGACCCCTCGACGAGGCGGACGAAGTCCCGGTCGTATTCCCAATCGTGGGTGATGGCCAGGTCGTATCGCGCCATGGGTAAGGACTCCGGCCGTGCCGGACGCACGGCCAGGGCGATTCTCCCCGAAAACGACGGGCCTGTCAATCGGGCAGGACCGGCGCCGCCTCAGATCTTTTTGAAGACGTAAGCGGCGCCCCGCTCCGCCCCGGCCCCGTCCTCGCCCGGTGCGCCGACCAGGACGTACGAACCCGACACGGCGATCGCCCATCCGAACCAATCACTGTTCGCGCCGTCGCTCCCCCGGAGGCGCTGGACTTCGCCCCAGGTGTCGACGCCCCCCTCGTCCTTGGAGAAGACGTACGCCTGGCCCCGTTCCGTGCCCCCCCCATCGGCGAAGCTGGCCCCGATGACGAGGTTCGCCCCGTTCAGGTCCACGCTGTAGCCGAAAAAGTCGCCGTCGGTACGGTCGCTCGCTGCGAACTGCTTGATCTGTCCCCAGAGGTCGGCCCCTCCCGAGTCCCTGCTGAAGAGATAGGCCGCGCCCCGATCCGTCCCGCCGCCATCTTCCCAGGCCGCCCCGACGACAGCCAATGACCCCTCGATGCCCACGGCATTGCCGAACCAGGAGTTGTCGGACGGGGTCCCGGCGGCAAGCCTCTTGGCCAGGCCCCAGGCCTCGAGGCCTCCGAGGTCGCGGGCAAACAGATAGGCCGCGCCCCGGTCGGTCCCGCCCGCGTCCTCCTTCGGGGCGCCGGCGAGGGCGAAATCCCCGGAAAGGGAAACAGAATAGCCGAACCGGTCCCCGTCATGGGGGTCCGAGGAAACGATCTTGGCGACTTGGCCCCAGTTGTCGACCCCGCCCTGGTCCTTGACGAAGATGTAGGCGGCGCCCCGGTCGGTGCCCGCGCCGTCCTCGCCGTCAGACCCGGCGAGGATCGTCTGTCCGTCGATGGACACGGAGAAGCCGAAGCCGTCGCTGTCGGCTTTGTCGCTTGCGGCGATCTTCCGGACCTGTCCCCAATTGTCGGCCCCGCCTTGATTACGGTAAAAAACGTACGCGGCACCCTGATCGGACCCGGAGCCGTTCTCTCCGACCGCCCCGATCACGGCGTAGTCGCCGGAGATGGAGACGGAGACGCCGAAGAAGTCGCCGTCGGCGGTGTCGTCCGCGACCAGCGTCTTGATCTGGCCCCATCCGTCGGTGCCCCCCTGGGACTGCTGATAAAGGTAGGCCTCTCCGCGGTCCGTCCCCTGGCCGTCCGCGCCGGGAGCGCCGACGAGGGCCAGATCGCCTTCGATAGCGACGGTGATGCCGAAGCTGTCCGAGTCGGCGGCGTCGCTCGCCGTGAGCTTCACGAGGGACTTGAAGGTGTCCTCGGGGATCGGCCCCCCATCATCCTTGGCTTGGCAGCCCGCCAGGAGAAAGCCGGTGAGCCCGGCAAGAAGGATGATCGGGACGATGGGTTTATTCATGGGACCGGCCTTTCTTCGAACACGACGGGATCATCGAACTACAATTACAGAATCCGCGTTGCCTGTCAACGTTGGTCACTTGACCGAGCAGCGGCGGGCGAAGTCCTCGAGCTGGCCTTGGGTCAGGCCGCGGTGATACATCCCGTCCAGCCGGCGGACGAGGCGGCCCTTCTCGAAGAACAGGACGGTCGGGAAGACTTCGACGTCGTATTTTTCGACAAGAGGGTCGCCCTCGTCGACGATGATGCGCGCGTAGCACGGGTCGCCGGAAGCGGCGTGGGCCACGTAGGTCTTTAGGAAAGCCTGGGAAAAGGGGCACCAGGAGGCGTAGAAGAGGACCATGAGCTTATCGCGCGTCCTGACGGCCTCGTCGAGGTCCTCGGGGCTCTCGAGGAGAATGCAGGCGTCATCGGCGGACGGGCCCTCAGGCGGGTTAAGAAAGGATTTCAAGGCCTTGCGGATGGACATGGGGTCACTTCCTTGGGATCCGGAGTCTCAGGTCGTCGAAGGCGCCCGTATCGTCGAAGGACCCGACCCCCACGAGGCCGTGGCCGAGCGTCCGGTCGCGGGCCGTCAGGAGGGGCGCCGTCATATCGTCGAGGTAGGCCCGGATCTCACCGGTCCGCGCGTCGCAGGTCACCTTGAAGGTATGCCAGGCTCGGTCCGTCAGGCGGAAGGCCGAGGCGCCGGCGGGCTCGGCGTTGATCTTGACCCGGTCGGCGCCGTCGACGAGACCGACGATGTTGTGGACCTCGTCGCTCGATCCGGCGAAATGCACATAATAGAAATGGGTCGGGTCCTGATAATGGAAGAGCACGCACATGTCACGGACGGAGATCGCCGGGTCCGTATCGCAGCGCAGGCGTCCCGAGAATTCGAAGGAGGCGACGTCGTATCCGGCAAGCACCGAGCGGGAGGCCGGGGCCCGCACGGGGCCCGGCGTGCCGGGCGAGGTCAGCTCATAGACCTTCGAGCCGTTGTCGTCGGCCACCCGCCAGTGGGACGGGTCGTCCGGCGTCCAGCCCTCGGCCGTGCCGGTCTCGAAATCGCTCAAAACGACGCGCGAGCGGTCTCCGCCGCCGGTCCGGCAGGCGACGAGCGCGAGCAGGGCCGCCGCCGCGGCCAGAGCGACGGGAGGCCGTGAGGTCAACACCCCTCCCCGTCCCTGTAGCCGGGCCTCATCCAAGGCAGGCCGGCGCCCGCGAAGAACGGCTCGAGCTTGACCGTGAGCCGGGACATCTCTTCCGGAGACAGGGGCCGGAAATCGCGGAGGAGGGAGGCGTTCTTGTCGACGACGTCGACGCTGTCGGTGCCGACAACGGCCGAGTGGACGAGGGGCAGGCTCAGGGCATAACGGATGAGGTCCGCCGCGGCCAGACCCGGGACCGTCTCTCGCGGCCGGACGGACTTGATGATCATGATGCCCATCTTCCTTGCGGCGGCCGCCGGGATGGCGCCGCCCTCGAGATCACCGCGCCGCTCCTCGTAATGGTTGAGGGCGATGAGCATGGTGTCGAAATCGTGGCGGCGGGCCGCCTCAGCCATGGCCGCCGCGTCGCCGTGTCCGGAGAACCCGATGAAGCGGGCGATCTTCTGGTCCTTGATCTTGCGCAGGGCGTCGAGCGCCCCGCCGGGCCGGCCGAGCGTGTCCAGGTCGGCCATCGAGGCGACGAGGTGGACCTGATAGAGGTCGAGGTGGTCGGTGCGCAGCCGCTTCAGGCTCTCGTCGAGCTGGCGCATGACGCCGTCGTAGGAACGCTCCTCGAACTTGGTGGCCAGGAAGACCTCGTCCCGGCGCCGCGCCATGACCCGGCCGATGCGCTCTTCGCTGACGATCGTCTTGTTGGTGTAGCTGTACGCCGTGTCCCAATAAAAGAAGCCTCGGTCGAGGGCCGTCTCGAGAATGCCGAGGGCCTTGTCCTCGTCCTCGACCGCGCAAAAGCGGCTGCCGAGGCCGATGCCGATGCGCGGGACCGTGACGCCGGTCCGGCCTAGGACGGCGGTCGGCAATCCCTTCGCGTCGAAGCCGGAAGCGGGGACGGATGCCCTCTTGCCAGCGGAACCGGGGCCGCCCCCAAGGGGGACTGCCCGGCCGCGGCGGCGGCCACGGTCTTGAGAAAATCACGGCGGCGTAGGGGATGTCGGCTCATGGCTCACCTCGTTCAGGCTTCCCGGTGGTCGCCGAGACGGTCGCCTCACTCGTCAAGTGAGGGTTCCGGGGCCCGGGACTTCTTTCGGGCGAGCATGCGGACGACGCGGGAGCCCGGCCCTCCCCAATCGGCCTTGCGGTCCTGTTCGTCATAGGACAGGATCTCCAGGCCCGGGAAATAATCCTTGAGCGCGCCCGGCTCGAGCGCCCGGATCATCGGCGCATACGGATACTTGGGATTATTGATGAAGTGCTCGAAGATGACGATCCCCCCGGGTCGAAGGGAATTCTCGATCTTGGCGACGAAAGCCGGCTCCGCGACCGGGGCCCAGGCGAAATCCATGACGATCAGGTCCCATTGCTCGGCGCCGAAATCGAAAGAACTATAATCCGCTTTCACCGTCTTGATGAGGACACCCGCCTTGGCGGCGTTCTCCTTGGCGGCATTCAGTCCGACCTGGGAGATGTCCAGACCGGTCACGTCCCAACCCTGGCTGGCCAGGTAGACGGCGTTGCGGCCCTGGCCCGTCCCGAGATCGAGCGCGGTCCCCGGCTTGAGCCCCTTGGCCGCCTCGGCGACGAAGTCGCTCGGAGCCGAGTTGAACCCGGGTTGGCCGGGTTTGGCGAGCGGCATGGAGAAGATCCGGTCATAGTAGGCTTCGACGCCTTCCGGACGCTTCGAGAATAGCTCGCCGATCACGGCCAGGCGGCGCTCGACCTCCGCGTCGGGCACCCCCTCCTGCTCCAGCTTCGCGGCGTAACCGGCGAACGGATCGCCGCCGAGCGGGGCCGCCTTGAACCAGTCGATGAAGGACTTCCAGACGGCGCTGTCGTCGGGCTTGTCCTGGGCGACACCGGGCAAGGCGAGTAAGAGCCCGGCCAGCAGGATCGCGGCCACAGCGAGATATCGGACTCCCCGTCCGGTTTGGCGCGGCGCGTTCATCGTGATCGAGAGTGTGCTCATGGCAGCGACCTCCTTTTGAGAAAATGAAGGCTTGAAACCTACTGCCGGCTGGCGATCCTCCAAAGCCGGTCGGCCACGGGGATGATCTCTCCTCCTCCAATGGGCTTCGCCTGGTCCATGTACCAGATAGAGTTGAAACCGCCTGGACCATCGTTGCGCCAGAGGATGTCGATATTGCCGTCGCTGTTGTAATCGCCTGTTCCCGCGATCTGCCAACTCAAGTCCGCGACCGGGATGAGGTCGGCGCACCCCGAGATGTCGGTCCCGTTCAGGTACCAGACAGCGTTATATCCGCCGGGACCATTGTAGCGCCAGAGGACATCGACATTCCCGTCCTTATTGAAGTCCCCCGTCCCCACGATCTGCCAGGCCGGATCCGACACGCCGACGAGCTCCGCCCCCCCGATGACTTCCGGCCCGTTCATGTACCAGACGAGGTTCGCGCCGCCGCTGTGCCGCCAGAGGATGTCGATATGGTCATCGTTGTTGAAGTCTCCCGTCCCGACGATCTGCCAGCCCAGGTCAGGCACCGGAGGAAGCACGGCTTTCCCTACGCCCTCGGTCCCGTCCATGAGCCAGATCACGTTCTCTCCGCCGGGCCCGTTGTGCCGCCACAGGATGTCGGCATGCGTGTCTTTGTCGAAATCCGCTGCGGCCGCGACCTCCCAAGCAGGGTCGTCGACTGGAAAGACGTCGGCCCCGCCCAGCAAGATGGGCGCAGACAGGAGCCCCGCTCCGGCGTCCGGCTTGATCTCTTGTCCGACGCCGAGCTCGATCGATCTCGGATCAGTCAGAGGTGCCGGGGCGAGCCCGGGATTTCCTTCGCTCACTCGCCGGGGATCATCGGCCATGGCGGCCGTGCTTCCCCGTGCTTCCGCGGCGTTCATAGCTTCCTGCACGTCACCGGGCAGCGATTCCTGCCTGGTCTCCGAGACAAGCCCAATATCCCGCGGGTCGACGAGGACCTTTCCGGGAGCCGGATGATCGGAAGACGTCGTTCTCGCCTCCATCAGCGGGTCGGTCAGCGATATCGTTTCTCCCGGTTCCTTAGCTTTCCCCAGGAACCAGACCCGGTCATATCCGCCCGAGCCGTAGTACCGCCACAGGATGTCTTCCTGCCCGTCCTTGTTAAAGTCCACCTTGACCGCCGGCACGCTGGCGAAGCTCGCGTCCGAATCATCCGAATGGCCGCTCTGCCAGACGAGGATCGTATAGTCCGTCGCGATGGTCTCGCCGGCCCCGATCAGCCAAGAGAACGAACCGGCCGTCGCGTCCGCCGTACCCAGATTCTTCCGGTAGATGCCGCCCTTATAGAGGTCGATCGTCACCGTCCCGGTCAGGCCCGTTTGCGTCCAGGCAATGGCGTGGGTCGAGCCGACAGCCCAGGTCTCCCCGCCATTCGGGGATGTCACCGTGATCGTCGGGACGACGGCCGCCGCCGCGTGATCCAAGGCCGCCTGGTTGGCCAGCAGCAACGCCAGGGCCGAGACTTCCGTGCTGTAATCGCTCTCGACGACGTTCTCGTTGTCCGCGTTGGCGTTGGTGACCGTCTGAACGACGAAGTAGTACCGAGTGCCGGGCGTGAGGCCGGTCACATTGACGGCCGCGGTCGCCTTGTCCGCGGTTTGACCGGCGAGCGTATAGGGACCGCCAGGGGCCTCGGAGATCAGGACTCTGTAGTAACCGGCATCGGCTGTATATGTGATCGGGAACCAAGAAACAATGATGATGGCGTTGTCCAGCGAGGACGCGATGATCCCTGTCGGGGCGATCGTCTGCGTGGCGGCCCACTGAGGCTCCTTAAGGCTCAGGAACGTGAAGAGCGCTTCGTTGGAGGCGTAGAGTCCGTTGTAGCCGATGTGCATCGCGGTGAGTGCCGTCAGGTTGGCCATGGACGTCGGAATAGGCCCCGTCAGCTTATTGGAGTGGAGCCACAGTTCCCACAGCTGGGTCAGGTTGCCCAGCGTATCCGGGATCGCTCCGCTCAGATGGTTGTGCGCGAGGCGCAGACTCTGGAGATCGGTCAAATTGCCCAGCTCCGCCGGGATCGAGCCGCTCAGCTGATTCTCCCCCAGGCGCAGAACACTGAGATTGGCGAGATGGCCCAGCTCGGCCGGGATCTCTCCGCTCAGCTGGTTATGTCTGAAGATGATCTGTTGCAGGCTGGACAGGTTACCCAGCTCCGGGGGGATCGAGCCGCTCAGCTCGTTCTCATAGAGGATGAGAACGCGAAGCTTCGAAAGGCTGCCCAGCTCCGCCGGGATCGAGCCGCTCAGCTTGTTCTTCTCGAGATAAATATAGCTCAGCTTCGAGAGGCCGCCCAGCTCCGCCGGGATCGAGCCGCTCAGCTGGTTGCTGCTGGCATAGATCCCCTCCAGGGCCGTCAAGTTGCCCAGCGTCGCCGGGATCGAGCCCGTCAGCTGATTTGCGGAGAGATGGATCTCTCGAAGCGCGGTCAGGTTGCCCAGTGTCGCAGGGATCGACCCGCTCAGCTGATTGGTATGGAGGCTCAGATCCTGGAGGGCCGCCATGCTCCCCAGCTCGGCAGGGATCGGGCCCGTCAGCCGGTTGTCGTAAAGATAGAGCTCTCGAAGCGCGGTCAGGTTGCCGGTCTCCGCCGGGATCGAGCCCGTCAGCTGGTTGCCGTACAGATGGAGTTCCCGAAGCGCGGTCAGGTTGCCGATCTCCGCCGGGATCGAGCCCGTCAGCTGGCAATTGTCGAGATAGAGATATTGAAGCGCGGTCAGGCTGCCGATCTCCGGGGGGATCGAGCCCGTCAGCGGATTGTTGGCGAGGCTAAGGCTGGTCAGCGCCGTCAGGTTGCCGATCTCCGCCGGGATCGAGCCCGTCAGCAGATTGCCGTCCAAATTGAGGTTGGTGAGACTCGTCAGATCCCCCACCTCGGCCGGCAGGGTCCCGGTCAGGTTGTTGCCGGTGAAGTCGATCCCCGTCACCGTTTGGGTGCGGGAATCGACGGTCAGGCCGTGCCAGCCGCTTTCCGTGCCGGGCAAGGCGAAGCCGTCGGGATAGAGCGGGGAGGCTTTCCAGCCGAGGCTGTTCGTCCAGCCGTCGCCGTTGGTCGAGTTGTAGAAGGCGATCAGGGACTTTCGCTGGGACGTCTGGATGAGGGTGGCCTCATAGTCCTGGGCCGGCATGTCCGCCGTGACATTGGTGTAGGTGTTCGTGGCCGGTTCAAAGGTGTAAGCGGTGAGGGCAGGGCCGACTGTGATATTCGAGCCGGAGTCCACCGTCGCCGAGTAGGCGCCCGAGGCATCCGTGACGGGATCGCCGGGGAGGCCGGCCATGGTCACACCTTCGAGGCCCACGCCGCCGACAGTCACCGTTCCCGTGATGATATAAGCGGTGCGGGTGAACGTGGCGGTAACGGTCTTGTCCCTATCCATCGTCAACGACTGCTGGTTCGCGGTCCCGGTGAGGCCGCCCGACCAAGCCTGAAAGCTCGAATTGCCGCTCGGCGTCGCCGTCAACGTTACGACGGTCCCCTTTTTAAAGGAGGCTGTGCAGACCTCGCCGCAGTTGAGTCCGCTCGGCGATGTCGAGACGGTGCCGTCTCCGGTCCCGGCTTTGATGACCGTCAGCGTGAAGGCCTCGGGAGCGGAGGCGCCTGATTGACACGCCACGGAGCCGAACATCATCAATGTGGAAAGAACAAAGAGCCCGGCCCAGGATAATGTCGAGTTCAAGGGCAATGATCCGGATGTTCGCATGGTCCTCACGCTCTAGGCCTGTTCAGCGAAGCAGCTGTTTGGGCTTCTCTCCCTCTTGTCTGGCAAATCTATCCCAAAAACGAAGATTTATCAATTATGTTGGCGGCTGGCAGATATCGGATCATCGGTACGCGGAGGAGGAAATTGTGCATCCTGATAAGAGCAGATAAAGCGCGGGGAGCGCGTAAGGGCGTCATTCCTAGCTGCTGATATGGGGAAAACGGGAAGTGACCCGCGTAGGACTCGAACCTACAACCCGCAGATTAAGAGTCTGCTGCTCTACCAATTGAGCTAGCGGGCCAAAAAAGCGCCTCTAGTTTAGTAAAGTCAGGCGCGGTTGTCAAACGGGCGGCCATGACATTCGCCGCTCGTTTGAGCTAGAATCCCCTCATGGCGAAGATACCCGGATCCCGCTCGTCAGGCCCCAAGGAAGAGGCGCCGCCTGTGACCGCTGAAGGCGCCGTCGAAATACCCATCGAAGGTGTCCTTGACCTGCACACGTTCAGCCCCAAGGATGTCAAGGACCTCGTCCCCGAGTACATCGGCGAGTGCCTGGGCCGCGGCATCACCGAGATCCGCATCATCCATGGCAAGGGCACAGGGACCCTCAAGGCGATCGTCCAGAGCGCGCTCAAGAAGGACCCCCGGGTCGCGAGCTTCAAGGACGCCGGGATCGGCGCCGGAGGCTGGGGCGCCACCCTCGTCCGGCTCGTTCAGAGCTCGAAGCGGTAAGAGAACTTGACCATGAAGATGTTCTCGCCGGGCGCCCGGAAGATGTCGCCGAGGTCCCGCCAGAGCTCGAAGTGTCCCGGATCGGAATAATCCGCCCGCCGCTGGGTCCAGACGAGATAGAGCATCGACCCCGGCCGGAACTCCCAGCGCAGGACGACCGTGCCCCTGAGCGACTTGAGGCTGAAGTCGGGGTCGGCGAACGTGAACGGCGCCGCCGGACCGGCCGGCCCGTCCGGATCGACCGTGTAGACGCCGCCGGCATAGGCGATCGTCGAGCCGCCTTGGCCGTAAAAGTCGAACTCGAACGTCCGGGCGGCGTGGAGCTCCTTGAACGCGGAAAAATCCCCCACGGCCAGGTATGGCTGGAGATAGGCCTGGAGGCTCAGCCGCGGCGTGAAGGTCCAGCTGATCCGGGTCTCGAGGGGCAGCGTCTTTTGGACGATGTCGGCCAGGACGTAGCGGACGCCGTAGGTCGACGTCTTGAGCGGATCGATGACGCTCCTCACCCACTGGCCCTGGGAGTAGCGCCAGGAATAGCTCGGCCCGACGGACAGCCGGAGATTCGGGCTCGGTTTCCAGGCGAGGCCCGCAGCGGCCGTATAGGTGTGCCCGCCGCTCGGGTGGTAGCGGTACTGGGCGCTCGCTTCGAGGACAAGGGGCTTGCGATCGTCTCCTTCCAGCGCGAGACCGATCGTTTCGCCCGCCGGATAAAAAGCAAAAGGTCCTCCTCTCGTCAGCCAGTGGCTGTACTTCGGCGGCTCCCAATCGAGGTGGATCCCGGCCGTCCAATAATTGAGGAACTTGCCCCGGCCGTCGAGGTAGACATACTCTCCGACCCGGTTCCAGCCGAAATCGTAGTTCCGAAAGTACGACCCCGTGACGGACCAGCTGCGGAAGAGCGGCCCCGGCTGGAGCTGTCTGTATCCGGCCTCGACGTGCCCGTTGATAATGTCGCCGCGGGTGTGGTAGCCGAGATCGTTGGCCTCGAAACCCGGCGACATCGCGCCGATCGCCGCGTTGAAGACGATGTTGCCTTTCTGCCTGTTGACATAGAGGCGGCCGGCCCAGCCCGAGAGGGAGGTCGCGTTCTCGTCGACCGCGACCCAATCGGCGTCCGGGCGCTGGAAATAATGGAGGGACGAAAGCTGCAGAGCGGTCATGGCCGCGGCGGAGCCGTGGACCGTCGTCATGGCCCCCCAGCCGGCCAGGGCCCAGCCCCTATCCTTGTCGAGGAATGTCCAGCCGTCGAGGCCGAGAGTCAGGGCGTTACGGGAGATCGAATCCTCGATCGCGCCCGGCCTCAGGTCCCGCAAAACCGACGTGACCATGAAGCCGAGGCCGCTTCGCCCCTCCCCGAACTCCTTCAAGCCGCGGGCGACGCCGTAATGGCTGAAAGGCTCGACCTCGGCCTTCGACCCGACGCCGCCAAGGTCGATATCGGCGTATTCGCGGGCCGCCGCCGCGCTGATGACGCCGAGGTTGAAATCGCGGCCGACCTTGCCGGTCACCTTGGCCGCGCCCAGGATGGTCGTCCAATCGGGCATGTCGAAAAAGCCGCTGACGCCGGGCCGCCCTTGGGGGCTCCGGCCGACGCGCCGGCTGTAGAAGAGATCGGGCTCGTCCCAACCTAAGGTGCGATAAACGTTAGGCCCGCCCCGGCCGAAATCGAAGATGCTCGCCCCCTCGATGAAGAAGGGTCTCTTCTCCTGATAGTATGTTTCCTCGTCGCTGATGTTGATGACGGCCGGGTCGACCTCGACTTGGCCGAAATCCGGGTTGACCGAGAGATCGAAGGTCAGGTTGCTGCTGAGACCGCCCTTGAGATCGAAGCCGCCGCTCGCCCCGATCTCGCGGCCCGTGCGGAAGGGGTCGCCCGCCACGGCCGGGCTCAAGGTCGCCTTCGACAGGGCGAAGGGCGAGACCTCGAGCCGCCGTCCCGAGGCTATCCCCGCAAGCCCCGTAAGCTCGGCGAACCGGGAAACGAGCCCGTTCTGCTCCTTGGGGATCCAGGCAAAGTGATCTTCTTCGTTTTTGCGCCTGATCGTCCTTTGGAAATTGACGCCCCAGACCTGGACGTCCCGCCGCTTGAAGCGGAGCTGGTCGAAGGGGATGCGCATCTCGACCGTCCAGCCCCGCTCGTCGATCCGGGCGGCGCCCGCCCAAACTCCGTCCCAGGTCGCGTCCAGCTCTTCGTCGTTGAAAAGCGCGCCGTCCTCGATCGAGCCGGACGGGTTGATCCCGAAGTAATACCCGCTCCGGCGGTCGCGATAGGGGTCGAGGCCGACGTCGAACCAGTCGGACTCGACATACTCGTCGCGGCGCCCGAGGCGGCCGACGATCTTGCCGGGTTCGGAAT
Source organism: Candidatus Aminicenantota bacterium (assembly GCA_963725825.1). Lineage (GTDB taxonomy): Bacteria > Acidobacteriota > Aminicenantia > Aminicenantales > Saccharicenantaceae > RBG-16-66-30. The sequence continues at coordinate 59,272 of CAVSAI010000033.1, read as the reverse complement.
CGGCCAGGCGGGCGGCGATATAGACGTTGTCGCGGTCAAAGGCGACCCAGACGGTCGTCGACTCCGTCGCGGGCTTCCCGTCTTGGGGATCTCGCTGGGTGAAACCGCCGGAGCCGCCGGTCTGCCAGACGGCCTCGGACAGGACGCCGTCGATGACGATGGGCCCGCCCGTGGGCGTCGCCGCGATCGACCGGACCGTGCGCGGATCGGCGGGATTGATTCCATCGGGCGACCGGCCGGGCGCGCTCTGTCCGTCGGAAAGGCCTGGGGCGGGGGCTGCTAAGACCGAGGGCGCCCGAAGAAAGGAAGTCCCCCCGATGATGGCCGACGCCGCGAAGATGACCAGGCCGAGACGATCGAGCTGCGGGCGCATGGTTGTTTGATCTGCTGATATATCAGCCCTCGAGCTCGCCTGTCAAGGCGTGTGGGGTCCCCTTTCCTGTTCCGGCGATTTGGTGTATTTAGTTGTGTGTTACCGAGATCGAGGAGGTGGCGATGAAAAAGACGATCAGGAGGCGCGAATTCATGAAGTCGGGGGCCGTGATCGGCACGGCAGCCCTGGCCGGAGGCTGGCTGAACACCCGGGCGGCAGGCGGCGAATCCACTCCACCGCCGGACCTGGCCGTCGTCACTGGCGCCGATCGTATGGTCGCGGTGAACAAGGGCCTGGCCGCGCTCGGCGGGATGAGCAAGTTCGTCAAACCCGGCTCGACCGTCGGCCTAATCGTCAATGCGCCGGCCTGGTGGAAGCTGCCGGGCAGCCATACCCACCCCGATCTCACCTTAGCCGTCATTCTCGCCGCGCTCGAGGCCGGGGCCAAAGAGATCCAATACCTCATCGACCCCTTGGCGAGTTACTGGAAGCGCGCGCCGCTCGCGGCAAAGTACGAGAAGGAGATCGCGCTCGGTCAAGAAATGCTCGGGGAGCTACGTCGAAACTTCCGTCGCGAAGGGCAAGGCCCTCAAGAAGACGAGCGTGGTCAAGGAGTTCCTCGACTGCGACGTCCTGATCAACCTGCCGATCATCAAGAACCATGTCGGCGTCGGCATGTCGGGCAACCTCAAGAACCTGATGGGCGCCAACTCCAACGCTTCGAACCAGTTCTTCCACGCCGGCTCGGGGGCCAAGGGCGAATATGGCGATGTCCCCTTCCTGGCCCAGTGCATCGCCGACATGAATACCCTGCGCAAGCCCGACTTGTGCGTCGCCGACGCGACCGAGTTCCTGCTGACGAACGGGCCGGCCGGCCCTGGAGAGCTTCGCAAGCTGGGCAAAGTCATTCTCGGGACCGACCCCGTGGCGGTGGATGCCTTCGGCGCTCCGTTCGTCGATCTGAAAGCGTCTGAAGTTCTCATGATCACCAAGTCCGCCGAGTGGGGGCTCGGTCAGCCGGACGTATCCAAGCTCAAGATCAAGGAAATCTCCGTCTGATCGGGCTGCGCCGTAATCCGGGAGGTCACATGGTCAGATCCAGCAACGTTCGAGCGGCCGCGATCGCGGGCGCGATCTGCGTCTCTCTTCTCTTCTCGAATCCGGGAGCCGCATCCTCCCAAAGGCCGGCAGGCGCCGCGCCCGGCCCGATCGACCCCCAGCGGGTCCAGGACCAGGACACGATGACCTGGGCCGACTACCGCCCGATTCCCGGCCGCAACTGGGCCGACCCCTCGCTCAAGCCGGCCCGGGGATTCCGCTTGGCCGTCGTCGGCATCGACTTCCCCGGCCAGCCCTTCGTCATCACCCTGCCCAAGGGCTCCGATCCCTTCGGCAATCCCCAGATCGAGCCCATCCCCCGCGAACAGGTGCCCCAATTCTACGCCGACTTCTGGATGAAGCCGGGCGGCGTCAACCACGGCCAGACGATCAACGGCTATTGGATGGAGCAATCGCGCGGCCGGTTCGGCATCACCGAGGTCCAGTCCTTCGGCCCCTACCGCATGCCCAAGCCTATCTGGGCCTACGGTCTCAACGAGTTCGGCCAAAACGACCAGACGCCGGACGGCAGCCGCGCCGGCGGCCGCATGGAGCCCGATTGCGACGAGATCTGGGCGGCCGCGGTCGGCAAGGACATGCGCAAGGACTTCGACGCCGTCCTCCGCATCTATGCGAGCTACGACGAAACGGGCGTCTGGCAGGAATTCGGCGAGATGAAATTCGCCTCCAAAGAGGACATTCCGGCTGCGTGGGGCAACCCCGATCCGGCCAAGCCCCGCTGGGTCCCGACGCGTTACGTCGAATGGACGAGCTGGCTGGCCGGCTCGCAACAGTGGGGCCTGTCCTCCATGCGCCAGGGCGAGAATTCGGGCACGATCACCCACGAGCTCGGCCACTTCGCCTTTAGCCTCCCCGACCTCAACAACAATCCCTATGTCCAGCCCTACCGGCGGGTCGCCGCCGGGACCTGGGACATGATGGACCGGGGCTGCTTTAACGGGCCGGGCGGACCCCACAAGCGCTGGGTCGTGCCGCCGACTCAGGGCGCCTTCATGCCCGCCGGGCTCATGGTCCGCAACCGCCTCGAGAACAAGTTCATCGGCGAGTCGGACCTTCTCTCGCTCGGCCGGGCGGCCCTGGCCAAGCACGGGATCGCCGTGGCCGAGGTCACCGCACGGGCCGTCGACCCTCTGCCCGGCACCTTTGCCGGCATCGTCCTCCGCTTCGACGGAGAGAAGCCGGGCGATCTCACGCCGCCCGACGACCCCGCGACGAACCCGCTCTCCGCCGGCGTCCCGAACTACAATTTCTACACGCTCGAGGTCGTCCAGCGCATCGGCTACGACTCCTTCACGCCCGACAACGGCGTCCTCATCGCCAAGAACAAGGACAGCCTGCGCGGCCGCAACGGCGGCCCGAACCAGTTCAACAGCTACATCTGGGTCATCGACGCCCACCCCGAAGACATCGCCATCGTCGATTACGTCAAGCCCGGCGGCGGGAAGGTGATGCGGACGATCGCCGACTATCGCCAGCTCAATGACGCCCTTTTCCACGCCGGCCTGGATTCGGGAAGCCAGTTCGAGTGGGAGGACACGCCCAACCGGCTTCACTTCTATGTCATCGATCTCAGGCGGGATAAGGACGGGATCCTCGTCTATACCCTCGCCGCCCGCTCGCTCGACGGCTCGGGGCCGCAACGACGAGGGTGCGCCCTCGAGCCGCCGCCAGGCCGATCGAGCCTCAAGAGCGAACAAGAGCCGACGCCTGTCGTGTTCACGCTGGCCAACACCGGAGCCGCCCCCGAGCCGGCCGGCGGCCGGCACTTCGGCTCGGACGTCTACAGGCTGTCCGTTTCTATCGAAGGCAAGGGATGGGACGCACGCCTGCTCAACGCGCTGGCCGCGGTCAAGCCGGGCGCTTCCCAGCCCGTGCCGGTATACGTCAGCCGCGCCGACGGGGCCTCGAGGTCTGCGACCGTCATCCTCAAGGCGACCTCGGAGAGCGATCCGTCCAAGACGGCGACCGCTTCTTTCAAGGTTTCGCGCTAGAGAGACAACTGCCCAAGGAGGACTCCATGCCAACCGCGACGGAAATTCTCAAGACCCTCGAGTCGATATCCAATGAATGGATGACCCTGGCGATCGCGTGGCATGTCCTGCTCGCCCTGGTCATCATGGCCATCAGTCATCGGCTGGCGCCCGAGCCGCAAGATCGGGGCGACCCTGCTCGTCCTGCCGCTTCTTTCCGTGAGCGCCCTCGCCTGGCTCTCTGGGAATCCCTTCAACGGGATCGTGTTCCTGCTGTTCGCCATCCTGCTCGCCGTCCTCGGTCTGCGCCAACCCGCGGCCCGGGTAACGCCGGCGCCCGGCTGGGCGAGGGCCGTCGGCGTGGTCCTGATCACCTTCGGCTGGATCTACCCCCATTTCCTGGAGGGCGCCTCTTGGCTGAAATACCTTGGCGCGGCCCCGACAGGCCTGATCCCCTGCCCGACCCTGTCCATGATGGTCGGATTCACTCTGCTGGCGAACGGCTTCTCCTCGCGCGCCTTCTCCCTCAGCCTGGGGTTTCTCGGGATGTTCTACGGCGCCTTCGGAGCCTTCCGGCTGGGGGTCAGGATCGACCTCGTGCTCCTGGCAGGAGCGGTCGTCCTGATGGCCTTTGCCCAGACGCTGAAATCCCAGGCTCCGAGGTGATCCGCGCCTTTCACTTCCAGGTCATGTCGTAGCGTTTGACCTGGGGGAAGCCGTCTTCGTTTTCCTGGATCATGCAATAGAGCTTGTTCTTCTTAGAGTTGAAAGCCATCTCCCGCTCGGGGAGCGAGAACCGGGTTAAGTAGCGGCCCTCGGCGTCGAAGACATCATAAAAGAGCCAGGGACCGTCGGGCTTTTCCTCGTATTCATAGGTGCGGACGAACAGCCTATCCCGGTCGTCGATGATGAAATAGTAGATTGCCGGGAAGTGTCCGGGGAGCTGAACCTTATAGTTGGGCGGCAGGCTCCCGGGACTGTACTCCTTTTCGAGGCGCTCCTTGGCCGGCCCCGCGACGTCGACCGGGTCATAGTCCTTGATGATCTTTCGGATCGGCGTCCCGTCGGCTCTCATGACCGTGAACTCGTACTTGTCTGTATCCCCGATGGTCAGAACCAATTCCCCACGGCTTGTCAGCTGAAGTCCGAAGGCCGGAGAGAACGGCGTGGCGACATAGGGCGTGCGTTTGTCCTGGAACGACGCCAGGGTGGCCATGGGCTTGAAATCCGGACTGAACCGGATGAGCTCGGAGACCGATTTCGTCTCATCGTAGGTGCGCGTGTCGGCGTAGATCTGCCCCTGAGAGTTGAGCTTGAAGCGAATAAGAAACTGGTATTTCCCAAGCGGGATCTCCTTGATGACGGCCCCGTCCAGGGAAAAAAACACGAACTTGCCGCTCCCGAAATCCTCGATAACGAGCTGGCCGGCCGGGGTCATCTCCATCCGCATCGGCGTGTCGATCTCGCCGGGGCCCTTGCCTTTCTTGCCGAACGTCCGGAGGTGCTTTCCCGTCTTGTCGAACACACGGACCTTGATCTCTTTCATGTCCAGCGCATAAACGTTGTCCTGGTCGTCGACCTGGACGGAGCGGAGCTCCGAAAACATATAGTTCTCGTCGCCGGATTCTCGCCCGATGAGGAGATCAGATTTCAGCACCAGGGTCCCCGGCTGCCCCGGAACTGGGACGGGCCTTTTCGGATTATGGACGACCGGGACGCCGTCGGCCCCGCCTCCCGGCTTGATCTGCCCGGCGGCGGCCGGCTCCGGACGCATAATAAAACCCAAAACGGCAAAAAGAGCCGGCCCAAGCAGGACGGCGACGAATCTGTTGGTCTTCATGGTTCCCCCATCCGACGACTGAGATCAAAGGATCGGCGACGCACGACCGTGCGACCGCACTCTTTGTTTAGGATAACGTCGTCCATTGCCCATCGTCAAGGCCTGTGGGAACGGTGTCAGGGGAACGGGTTTCTTCCGGCCGGCGGTCAGCGCGGACGCCCACCACGGCCGGGCCCCGGCCGACGCCGCCGGGGCGGGGGCTAGCGGCCTGCCCGGGCGTCCAGCAGGGCCGCATAGGCGTCGACCATGCCGCCGGAGCCGACCTTGCCGTCCAGGCCGGGGAGTCGGGTCGCCGTGTCCATCAGGATCCTCTTGAGCGCCGCGGCGCTCAGTCGAGGATCGACCGAAAGGGTCAGCGCGGCGACTCCGGCCACGACCGGCCCGGCATTGGAAGTCCCGCCGCTGAGCCTGTAGGCGCTCCGGCCATTTTCGACGAAGGTGGAAAAGCCCTGTTCGACGGCCGCGATGTCGACGTTCCGGGGCCCGAAGTTCGAGCCGAGCCATCGGTCTCCCGACTGATAGCGAACGAGCTCGCCGCGAAAATCGACCATGGCCACGGTCAGGATGTTGTCGAGGTCGAAGCAGACCGGATAAGTGAAGTTCTCGGCCTTGTCGACGTCCAGCCCGGAGTTGCCCGCTCCGACGACGAGCAGGACGTTCTTCTTTCCGGCGTATTCGATCGCCGACCGCAGCTCGGCCAGGGCCTCCGGGGTCGGGTCGCTGACGAAGCCGCTCCAGTTGATGACCCTCGCGCCGTTGTCGGCCGCATAGCGGATGGCCTTGGCCGCCCTCGCCGGCCTGAGAGTGTCTCTCTCGTCACGCCCGATCCCCTGGGCCCCGATCTTGAGAAGCATCAGCGAGACCTCCCAGTTGATCCCGGCGACGCCGACGCCGTTGTTCCCGCGCGCCCCGATGATGCCGAGCGCCGAGATGCTGTGCCAATAGGGCTGGATGCGGTCCTTTCTCATGCCGTCGAAGACATAGCAGTCGGGGTCGGGATCGTCGAAAGCGAAGTCCCAACCCATGACGTCGTCGACGCAGCCGTTCTTGTCGTCGTCGATGCCGTTGGTCTCCTTGGCATGGCCGGTCGCGTCCGGTCCTGACTCGCCCGGATTGGCCCAGAGGTTGCCGGCGAGGTCCTCGTGGCTATAAAAGAACCCGTCGTCGAGGACGGCGACGACGACCCCGCGCCTTCCGGTCGAGATCGTCCAGGCCCGCGTGACGTTCGAGTCGATGCCCGCCGCGGCATCGAGCGTGATCGGGGAAGGCCTGGCGGAGGTCCCCTCGACCGTGATCTTGCCGCCGGGATTGAGGAAGCTCGTTTGGAACTTGAAATAGGGGTCATTCGGGACGACGCGACCCGACGGGACCTGGGCAGACGCGAAAACAAGGACGAGGATAAGGGGGGCGATCTTATTCATGACGTCTATTCTACGCCCCGGCGTACGGAACGTTAAGGCGACAACTCCTGGGGGTCGAATACCCGGGCGCTGCCGAGACCTGAGCTAGCGCGTGTAGCGGATGGCGATGCCGACGATCTGACGCTCGTTGATCGCCCTCGGGCCGCGCCAGTAGCTGAAGGCCGTGCCTTCCCGGAAATAGCGGTCGGCCACGATGACCAGAGCGTCGGCCCCCATGCGGGCGGCCTTTTCGCGGAGGACGCCCTCGACATAAAAGCGGTCCATGTTCCAAGTCGGCCGGATCCAGACTTCGCCCAGCCGGACGTTGTCGCGCCGCGGCTCGCGCCGAAGCAGGTCAACTCTGGCCGGATCGGTCGGCGCGAAGTGCGGGGCGTGGGGATAAAACTGATATCCGTAGGGTCTGTAGCAAGCCGTGATGCCGGGCAGGAGTATTGCCAGAACCAGGGCCGGTATCCATTTCGTTTTCATCTCTATCCTCCTCGGGGCCTGTTTCTTTCGCTCATTCCACAAGCGTATTCTGCAAAAACCATACCAAGACGAGACCAGAGCTCCGGTAATCCCCTTAACCTATTTTTATCTGGATGATATGAACGAGAACGAGTATTCGACCCGGTGGGCGATCCCGGACATTCTGTCGGCGGCAGCTCCCAGGTTGTCCCCTATCGAGGACAGCCCCCCGGCGATCGAGAACCTCGGACCAGCCTGCCTACATTGGCAGCTCAGCTTCATAAAAATCGAGGAATCGTTTGACGACTCGGTCATTAGTCTCGTCGCCGGAGAAGCTGACGGCCAGCGTGGTCCGTTGGGCAAAGCATGAGGCGCTGAGCTGGAAGATGCCTCCTGCCGGAGTGTTCGAGGGGAGAACGAAGGCATTTCCGGCCGGGACAGGCCCGAAGGCGAAGCTTTCGGGCCTTAGCACGCCCAAGGCGATGAACCACGGCGGCGGAAGCGATATGGGCGCTTTTCCCTTGGCCAACCGGTTTTCCAAGATCCGGTACGGGATCCGGTCGGCCAGGGCGGACAGCGCCGCCGCTTGGTCCAGTCCCGGCAGGCCCTGCTTCTCGGCGGCCATGGCCGCACGGACCAGGCCGAGCGTATCGTCCAGCGAATCGCCCAACCCGTTTCTCAAGGTCATGATGAACGACGCCGAAAAATTGGCGACCCGAGGACGCTCCCGCGCGGGAAGGTACTTCCGCAGGTCGACCGGGATGGTCAGGGCACGGACTCCCCGGTCCTCCCCGAGCAGGCGGGCCAAGGCCCGGAAATACGCGGCAAGAAAGACGTCGTTGAGCCAGGCGGACCGCTTCGCGGCGAAAGCCACGATGGTCTCGGTCCTGGCCGGCGGCAGGAAGCGGAGCTCGATCCTCTTCGCGGATCCGGCCGCCCTCGGCTGCCAGGGGAACCGCCAATTCGGCGGGGAGTCCGCAGGCGGCGCCGCGGGTTTCCGGGTCGTATGGCCCGGAGGCACGAGCCTCAGCAGGTCCCGAAAGCTTCGCTTCCCGAAATACGCGGCGGCGTCGGCGACGGCGGCCCGCCCCGGACGGCTGTAGAACGCAGCCACGAGTTGGGCCAATGAGCGGACGGAGGCCGCGTCTCCCGCCGTATGATCCAGGTTGATGACGAGTGTGTCCCGTTCACTTCGGACCAACCCGAAGCGAACGATCGGCCCCCGCCAGGGATCCAGGTCTTCGATGAGAAGCTGCCGGATGGCCGGTTCCGGATCGGTCTCGACGAATATCCTGAGGAGGGCCCCGGCGTCGGATCCGCGGACCGGCGTCCAGCGGGGATGGAAGAACCGGCGACTGACGCGGCAGGCGAGAATGGGTTCCGCAAGTACGGCGGATCTTATGGCCTCGGCCAGCCGCGTTTCGTCCAGCCGCCCTTCGAATTCCACGACCGCACGGACCTGCTGGTCGGAGAAGCGCTTGGTCAAGAGCTGGAGGCTGTCCCAACCGGTGAGAGGGAAGGTCTTTCGCATTCCGGAATCGTAGGCGCGGACGCCGGCGCTGTCAAGTCTGCCCGAGGCGCGGCCGGGTGATAAAGGGGCTGCCGGCGACGACAAAGCGCCGGCGCTTGTCGCGGGCCGCGGTCACGCCGATCCTGACCGTCCGGCGGACCTTCGGTTTCGCCGCGCCGTCGTCGGCGATGAAGAGCGGACCCGTCTTCGTCAGGTCCATTCCATAAAGGCGCATATCGATCTTCATCGCCCGGGTCAAGTTCCCGGGCCCGCTCGCGAGGCGCCGCGATCCAGCTTGTTTGCGGGCTCTTCGCATCGAGGCGATCCCTTCGAGCGGCTCCACGGCCCTGATGAGAACTCCTCCCGCGGGCTTCCCCTTTTTGGCGACGACATTCAGGCAGAAGCTCAGACCGTGGGTCTGATAGATATAGGCGCGGCCGACTTCCCCGAAAAGGGCCCTGTTTCTGTCCGTGCGGCCGCGGAAGGCGTGGCTGGCCGGGTCATCGGACGTATAGGCTTCCGTTTCGACGATCCGTCCCGTCAGGATCCCTGACCCGGTCCGGCGCATCAGGACCTTCCCCAGGAGGTCGCGGGCCACGACGCTCGTCGGCCTGGAATAGAAGCCGCGGGGAAGCTGCTTCACGATTAACCTCCGATGACCCCCGAATGGGCCCATGTTATGCCCGGCCGGAGACGCGTGTCAACGGAGAAGACGTCCCTCCGCCAACAACCCACTTGATATCTGGCCCCAAGAGCCGTATCTTATTAAGTTGTTCTGTCGAAGCTTCGTCATGAGGAGAACGCAGTCAATATGAAGATCCCTTCTTTAGACATTGGGGACATCCACGCGCCGTTCCCGCTCATCCAGGGCGGCATGGGCGTCCGCGTTTCCCTGGCCCGCTTGGCCGCCGCCGTGACGAACGAGGGCGGGATCGGCACCATCGCTTCCGTGGGATTGGGCGGTATCGAGGAGTCCAAGACCGACTTCGACAACGTCTCGCGCAACGCGTTGATCTATGAGATCCGGCGGGCCAAGAGCATGACCGACGGGCCCATCGCGGTCAATATCATGGGCGTGCTGAGCAATGCCCGGGACCTGGTCGAGACTTCGGTCCGGGAGGGGATCAAGCTCATCGTTTCGGGCGCCTCGCTTCCCCTCAAGCTGCCCGAGATGGTCGACGACGCGACGGTCAAGCTCCTGCCCATCGTCAGCTCCGGCCGCGCCGCGGACCTCGTTCTCAGGACGTGGGACAGGCGCTACGCGAGAACGGCCGACGCGGTCATCCTCGAAGGCCCCCTGGCGGGCGGGCATCTGGGATTCTCGCTCAAAGAGCTGCAGGAGCCCGAGAAGCACTCCCTGTCCGTTCTCCTCCCGGAAGTCCTGGCGGCGGTCGAGCCGTTCGGAAAAAAATACGGGCGAAAGATCCCTGTGATCGCCGGGGGCGGCATCTTCACCGGAGCGGACATCGCCCGGATGCTCCAGGCGGGCGCCGCCGGCGTCCAGATGGCCACGCGCTTCGTCTGCACGGAAGAATGCGAGGTCGCCCCGGAGTTCAAGCAGGCCTATCTCGATTCCAGGGAGGAGGACATCGTTCTCATCCAGAGCCCCGTCGGGCTGCCGGGACGGGCCATCCACAACCAATTCCTGCGGAACCTCGAGAACGACACCGCGGACCGGCTCCAGTGTCCCTACCGCTGCCTGATGACATGCGACATCGCAAAGGCCCGATACTGCATTGCCCAGGCCCTGGCCAGCGCATATAAGGGGGACATGGATAAGGGCCTCGTCTTCTGCGGGCAGAACGCTTACCGGGTGAACAAGATCGTCACGGTCAAGGAGCTCATCGCCGAGCTGCGCGCCGAGCTCGAAGCGTACTGAGCTCGCCCCGCGATTGAGAGGCGGGCGTCAGCCGGTCTGGTATTTAGCGCGGATCTTCTTGCCTGATAAAGGCCCGCCCAGGAGAGCGCTGATATAGCAGATGTCAAGAGCTCCGGCGCTCAGCGGGAAGACGCCCCATATCATGGACGCCACGCCGAGCGTGCGGCCCCGAAATACGAAGCCGATCGCGAGGAATCCCAGGCCGGCAGCCAGGCGAAAGATGCGGCCCGACGGACTGTTGAGGAATCGCGAGAAGCCCGATCGATTGAAGGATTCTTCAAGCCTGGGCATGGAAAGCCTCCTCTGATTGATCCGCTCACAGAGCCAAGATATTCCGGGGCCGGGCGTTCGTCAAGTAAGCCTCCGCTTGGAGGCCTTTGGCCTCTCCGACGGACCCGCGGCCGGCCCGCCGGCGACGAGAGCTTCCTTCCCCTTCCGGCCCATGGACTTGACGGCGCATTCCCGCGACAACGCCTGGGACCGGGTGCCGCACGTCTCCTGATAGACAAGGACGACGGGGCGCCGTGTCCGAGTGAACCGCGAGGCCCGGCCGGCCTCATGCTCGCGGCAGCGGCGGTCGATGTCGGTCGTCACTCCGGTATAGAAGGATTCGTCGCGGCACCTCAGGATATAGAGCCACCACATGGCCTCGGCCGCCGGAGCCGGAGACTGGCTCTCCCGGGCCTCCATCTTCCGGAGCATGCTCCGATAACCGGGTTTCATCGGCCGGCCGCGCCTCTCATCAGGCGAGGATACGTCCGGCCCCGGGAGGAAGTCAATGAGGCGCGTTGACAGGCCCGCGATGAGGGGGCTATGATTGTTGCAGAGGGGAAAATGAAACATAAGACCGTCGCCTCGGCTCTCCAATTATTCGGGCTGCTCCTCTTTGCCTTCGGCTGCGTTGTCGAAAACGGCCGGCCGCCGGAGAGCGCCGTCGCGGCGCCTGTGTTCAATCCCGGGGCCGGGACGTACTCGGCCGTCTTGGACGTCACGATAACGACGACGACATCGGGCGCGACGATCCGATACACGACGGATGGCTCGACGCCGACGACCGCGAGCGGGACCGTCTATGCGGCTGCTGTCCACGTCGCCGACACGATGACCCTCAAAGCCATCGCCTACCGGTCGGGGTTGACGACCTCCGAGGCCGTCACGGCCCAGTACACGATCGCTCCCCTGGTCGCGGCCCCGGCGTTCAGCCCGGCGGCCGGAACCTATAATGACCCGCAGGACATCGCCATCTCGACATCCACGGACGGCGCGTCGATCCGCTATACGACGGACGGCTCGGCGCCCACAGATACCAACGGCACGCTCTACACGGCCCCAGTCCACGTCGCCGTGGGATCGATCACGCTCAAGGCCGTGGCCTACCGGGCCGGCTGGACGACCTCTGTGGTGACCTCCGGGAATTACGCGATCGGACCCCTTGTGACCGCCCCCGCGTTCAGCCCGGTTCCCGGGACCTACATAGACCCGCAGGACATCGCCGTCTCGACATCCACGACCAGCGCGTCGATCCGCTATACGACGGACGGCTCGGCGCCTACCGACACGATCGGCGTCTTGTACACGGGCCCTGTCCACCTCGCCGATTCGGCGACGCTCAAAGCGGTCGCCTACCGGGCCGGCTGGAGAACGTCGTCTGTCTCGTCCGGGACCTACACGATCGGGCTCCATGTCGCGGCGCCGACGTTCACTCCGGGCCCGGGGACCTACACATCCGAGCAGGACATCATCATCGCCACGGCGACGGCGGGCGCCTCCGTCCGCTATACGACCGATGGGACGGCGCCCACGGAGACCGTCGGGACCTTGTACACGGCTCCGGTGCGCCTGTCCGCATCGGCGACCCTCAAGGCCGTTGCCTACCGGACAGGATGGACCACCTCGACGGTTACTTCGGGCGACTATGCGATCGGGCTGACCGTCGTCGCTCCGGCCTTCAGCGTGGCGCCGGGGCTCTACGCGTCGGCCAAGGACGTGGCCGTCACGACCGTGACGACCGGGGCGGCCATCCGGTACACCACGGACGGGTCGACGCCCACCGGCACCGTGGGGACCCTCTATACGGGCCCCGTCCGCGTCGCGAGCTCGCTGACGCTCAAGGCCGTGGCCTATCGCGCCGGGTGGACGACCTCCTCGTTGACGGTCGGGGAATACAAGCGGGTCGGCATTGCCGCCGGCGTCTTCCACACGATCCTGGCCAAAGCCGATGGAACGGTGTGGACGTGGGGCGGGAACTACGAAGGCCAGATCGGCGACGGGACCACGAACCCGAGTCCGACGCCGCAACAGATCCCGGGGATATCCGGGGTAGTGGTCGCCGTGGCCGCGGGATATTATCATTCCGTCGCGCTGACGAGTGACGGGACCGTATGGGCCTGGGGCCGGAACATCTTCGGCCAGCTCGGCGACGGCACGACGACGCAGCGCCCGGCGCCCGTTCAGGTCGTCGGGATCTCGGGCGTGACAGCCGTGGCGGCCGGCGAGAACAGCACCTATGCCTTGAAGAGCGACGGCACGGCGTGGGCCTGGGGCCGCAACGACGAAGGCCAGCTCGGCGACGGGACAAGGGCCGATCAATCTTCGCCCGTGCAAGTGCAGGGATTGTCGGGCGTGCTGGCGATAGCGGCGGGCGAGATCCACGCCGTCGCTCTCACGAGCGGCGGGACGGTCTGGGCCTGGGGGTCCAACCTCTATGGGGCCCTCGGAGACGGGACCACGACCTCCGAGGCCATCCCCGTCCAGGCGTCGAGCCTGTCGGGGGTCGTCGGGATCGCGGCCAACGGCTATCATTCGGCCGCGGTCGTGAACGACGGCACCCTCTGGTGCTGGGGCAACGGCGTCTACGGAGAGCTCGGCATCGGGGATCGTCAGTCGGTCTTCCCGACGCCGGCCGAAGCCCTCGGCCTGACGTCCGTCGTGGCCGCTGTCGCAGGCTCGCATCACACGATCGCGTTGATCGACGACGGGACGCTCTGGGCCTGCGGGTACAATTTTTACGGACAGCTCGGCGACGGGACGAACACGGATCAGCTGGTCGCGGTCCCCGTCCTGGGGATAGCGTCCGTCGTGACCGCCGGCGCGAGCTTCTATCACACGGTCGCGATCACGGCCGACGGAACGGTCTGGGCCTGGGGTCACAATTACGATCACCAGCTCGGCGACGGGACGACGACGGATCGCTCGACGCCGGCCCGGCTCGTCTTTTAAGGAAGCCCCAGGTACTCCTCTTCGCGACAGGTGTGCTAGTATGGACGCGGCGCCGTCCGCGAGTGCCGACAAGGAGAACAATGAAAGCAGATGCGAGTCGGATCCCGACGATCGGCATGAGTGTCCTCGTTCTCGTCTTCGGCTTGCTGTCGGTCGTCCCCGCGGCGGCCGGCGGGCCGCAGGCGCCGGCGCCCGCGTCCCGGGCCAGGATCTTCGGCCATGTCCGCGACTTCGACGGAAAACCCGTCGAGGGCGCCGACATCGAGCTCAAGACGGCCCGCTTCGAAAATGCGGCCGCCGCCAGGAGCGCCGCGGACGGGAGCTATTCGATGACGGTCGAGACGGGGATGTACATCGCCCTCGCCGCGGTCAAGGATTACCGGGTCAGCAAGCTCGAATATTGGGCCTGGAACGTCCCGGCCGTCGGCGAGGTCGAGATCGATCCGCGTTTCGACAGGCTCGAGGTCTACGGGCTCAATGCCTGGCGGCCGCAGGGCGGCTTCCCCTCCTATCAGATCTATTTTCGGCCGATGAGCCTGACCATGACCATCGCCGCCGTGACAAAGGCCGGAGGGATGGAAAAGCTGGGCGGCCTGTCCTTCATCGACATCGCCCCGGCTCTCGAGGCCAAGGACATCGCGGTGACGATCGACGGGGAAAGGGTCGACGTGCTCCGGGTCAACAAAGTCCAGGAGGCCAGCGGCCCGAACCAGGCCCTCTACGGCTATCTCATCCAGACGCCTCTTCCGAAATCGGCGGCGGCCGGCGATTGGATCACGGTCGACGTCACGGTGAGCGACCCGGCGACCGGAGAGAAGGGCGAGGGCCGGCTCTACCTGGCCCGGCCGCGCTATGTCCAAGGCGCAGCTCCCGGTCCATCCGCAGGCCGCGGACAAAACTGACCGGGGACTAAGAGGACTTGGGCCCGGTCTCCACGGCGGGGGCCAGGTTGCGGAGACAATCCGGCCAGCGCGGGGCCACCGCGATCCGTTGTCTTTCATAGGAGCGTCCATGAGGGCGCCCGTCATGCGGGTCCTCATGGAGGAAAACACTCGGCCTGCAGTGGTCGTCGAGCGAGGGGACCGAACCCGAGAGCAGGGTCGCGAGGGTGAGGAGGACCCCATCGGGGTGGGCCGGGCATCCCGGTATCTTGATGAGCGGCGTCGCGCCGACGAAATTCGAGACGGGACGGCAGCCCGTCGAATTGGGCATCGCCGCGGAGACGCTCCCGAGGGCGGCGCACGTTCCCACGGCCACGACCTGCTTCGCCACCACGGCGAGGTCCTTCACCCAGGTCTCGAAAGGAACGAGCGTTCCGGCGACCTCGCCGATCATGCAGAAGCTGCCCGAGGCCAGCGCCCCCTCGATGATCAGGAGGTCCAGGGGAGCCCGGCCCGCCAGCGCGTTGCCCAACGAGACCAGGGCCCGGTCGCTGGAGGGTTTCAGGAGCGTGGGATGGAAATCGACCGCCTGTCGAAAGCCGGAGTAGGAATCGGCCAGATCCGGACCGATCCGCCGCAAGAGCGAGCTCGTGCAGCCTGAATCGCTGACCCCCTGAAGCCAGATGACGCGGACGTCGCCGTCCACAGCCTGCGCGAACAGCCGGTCAAGCTCGCTTCCATAAAGGTCGAAGACGGCGCCGGCTCCCATCTTGCCGGCAAGCCCCAGGAAGTCCCTGCATTTGATTGCCATGGTCTCCTCCTTTTTCGGCGCTCAGCGTTCTCCTAATGCCTAGGTTACCCCTTGATGATGAATATCACGTTAAAATCAAATTAAAATCAGATTAAAGGCGGACGGCCCGGGAACAAAGATCACGGGGAACTGCCCGGCGCGACGCTTATCGGCCCTTTGCCAGGAACAAGAGGGCCCGCTCCATCGCCGGATCGCGGCCGGCAAGGAGGTCCTCGATCGTCGGCGTCACCGGGAAATCGGGAACGATGCCCCGGTCCTTGGGATAGCCCTCGACCGCCATGGTGTACAGGACGAGCGGGACGCGGATCCGGATACCCGTGCGGGGAAGGGTCGCGGTGACCATGAACCCAGACGTGTTGCCGTAATAGCCCGAGCCGCATTCCTCCCCGAAGAACACCGCCTTCCTGTAATAGTGGAAGGCTGACGTCGTCTCCCCCGTCGCCGAGAAGCTGCCGCCGTCGATGAGGATGGCCACCCGCCCGCCGAAACGGGGTTCCTGGGGCGTCTGGAGCCCTCGATTGGGATGGCCGATGACATCGAACCCGCCGCGCGCGTTCTTCCTGAGCGGTTTGGCCAGCTCTTCGGCGTCCTCGACGGTTTCAGCGGTGAAGCGGAAGAGGTCGTAGCGGTCTTTCTTCGTTTCGAGGGCCCAGTAATAAAGGAACGGACGGTCCATGACGTGGGCGAAGAGGAGCTTGCCGTATTCGTCCCGCCCGCCGCCGTTGCCCCTCAGGTCGATGATCAGGCCCGGGGTCCCTTTGTCCTTCAAAGCGCTAAACGTCTCGTTCAAGAATTCCGGGAACCGCGGACGCGCTTTGTCAGGATCGTCGCCGAAGCCCCGGATGGTCAGAACGGCGGTCGACCCCTTGAAGGACAGCTCGTAGGTCGGGCGGCGCTCGGCCGTCGCCGGGTATCTCTCCCCGAGGAGCCGGATCATGTCAAACGCCGTGATGCAAGGTGTCGTGATCTCCTTGGCTGCCGCGCCCGGGTACGGCCGATAGCGGACCCGGCGGGACCCGCGACGCCCGAACCGAAGGGCCAGGAGCCGGCCGAAAGCGGTCGGCTCTTCGAGGCGCCGAAGCCGGCTCGTCCGGATCCCGGCGTCGCTCGGAACGAGCCGCAGGAGCGCCGAGACGACGTCGTTCGCCGGCATCCCGTCGATGGCCATCAGCTCCGCGCCGTCCTTGACGGCGGCGTCCGTGCTCAGGTCCCTGAAAAGGTAGGCCTTGTCCTCGAGGAAGCGGAGCGAGAAGGGAAAGAACACGGGTTGGGCGTCGAGGCAGGCGGAGGCCGCCGGAGAGAGCATCAGCCGGGTGTGGCCGTCCTTGATCCCGGCGACGAGCGGCAGGAGCTTCGCGTAGAAGTCGAATTCCGTCAGCGGAGCGGCCAGTCCGTCCCCGGCCGCATCAAAGCTCTTTTTAAGCTCGGCCCCCGGGGTGTAGCGATCGAACCCGCCGTGTCCTTCCTCCAGCACGTCCCAAAGGACCTTGAGGTCGCCTTTGAGCGCTTCGACCGGATAGGTCTTCCCCGGGTCGAACGGGGCCGGCGCGGACACACCCTGCCGGGGGCGGAACGAACGGTCCCCTTCTCCCGCGGGCGCCAGCGCGATGAAGGCGGCCAGAAGCGAAGACACGAGCGCGGCGGCCGTGCTTGTCTCCGTTCTCGGCTTCCCGTCCACTCTTTTCATTCCGTTCCCCTATCTCCGCTTCTCGGGTTCCGGCAGCCGCGTCGCCTTGTTTGGAGCAATTACCATGCCAAGGCTAATCATACATTTCCCCTGGACATCCGGTAGCCGTCCCCGTGTCTGTAAAAGAACCTTACGCGCGGGAAACCGCGCTATCTTGACAGAACCTTGACAACTTCGGCTCCGGAGCCGGCTATAAGTATAGCGGACGAAGGAGGACGCCAATGAAACAAGGGTCCCTCAGACTGGTCGCAACGGCGGCGGCGCTTCTCGCGCTCGCCCTTCCCGCGACCCTGGCCGCAGCGAATTGGCGGGGAGCCAATCTCATCGTCACCCGCGAGGACGGCCGGCAGGTCCGGGGCGAGCTCATAGCCGTCAAGCCGGAAACCCTGGTTTTGCTCGCCGTTGACGCCAAGGTCGAATCCGTCCCTCTGGCCGAGATCGGGAGCATCAAGATCGTCAGGAGGTCGGGGGTTTGGCAAGGGCTTCTGGCCGGCTTTGCGGCCGGGGCGGTCGCCGGAGCTATCTGGGGCGGCATCAGCGCCGACGAAGAATGGGGGGTGGCCGGAGGGGCCTTTCTCGGGGGATTGTTGTTCGCAGGCCCGGGCAGCCTCCTCGGTCTCGTGGCGGGAATGGGAGCCGGTCTGGACGACAAGATCGACCTCGCCGGCCTGCCCGAGCCGGAATTGAGCCGGGTCCTGGCCAAGCTGAGCCGTCTGGCCCGTGAACCCGAAGCTTATGTCGCCCGATCGAGGGTCTCCACGCCCGGGGCGGCCGGAGCAAGACCCGCGCTCTCGCGCTATGAGCGGACACGCTTCAGACTGACATGGACGCCCGGATATCGCGTCGGCGGACGAGGGTACACTTACGACCGCGAAGACGTCTCATTCCGATTCATCGGGGACCTGCCGCCCGGGGAAGCAGGCCCGTATGCGGCGTCATCCTATTTTTTCGGCGATCGGCCCAGATTCGCCGTCGGACGGATCGCGCTTTCCTATGCCTGGAGCCGGCAGCTCGCGGCCGAAGTCGAGCTCTACGCGCCAAAGCGCTGGACCGGCGATCGCTCAAGCGACTTGAGCTTCACTTCGACCCTCGACGGCCTGTCATATTCCGGTTATTTCGTCAGCTACGAGGACGTGAGCTCTACCTCGCTCCTCGTCGGCCTGTCATTTCGTCCGATCTCTCCGGCGTTCCTCTCTCCCCACTCGGTCGAACTGGGCGTGGCCGCAGGCCCGGCATGGGTAAGCTGGAGAGGCAGGAGCATCTACAGCTATTCTCCGGGAGCCGACTGGACCGATAGCCGTCGGACGACGACTTTGACGGCACGGGCCCGCGTTTCCTACGATTTCTACTTCAATCCGGCGTTCTCGATGGGGGCCTTCGCGGAATACCGATGGGCCCAAGCGGATATCCCGTCGTACTCGAGGACGGAGCTGCTGGATTTTTATGAAACCTCTCGCCCCGACATCGTCTTGGCGCGGACGACCGAAGTGACCTTCCCGGCACGGAAGACCGCTCTCGGCGGTCTCGCCTTGGGACTGAGGTTCGGGGTCAACTTTTAGAGGCCGCCCCTCAGGCCGGTCTTTCGCCGGGGGGCCTAAGGCTATTCCCCGCCGATCTGGAGCATCGTAACGCGGAGCGTCGGAGCGGCCATCGACAGGCCCAAGTCCAGGTCGTCGGCGACCATGTCGATGCCGTTGAGGATCTCCTCGGCCGTCC
This sequence comes from Candidatus Aminicenantota bacterium, assembly GCA_963725825.1. GTDB lineage: Bacteria > Acidobacteriota > Aminicenantia > Aminicenantales > Saccharicenantaceae > RBG-16-66-30. Next base: position 40,399 of record CAVSAI010000033.1, on the reverse strand, counting down.
CGGCGATCGTCAGGCCTCTCACGGGAAAGGCGATCTTGCCGTTCTCGACCCAGAATCCCGACGCGCCGCCGCTGAAGTTGCCGTTGACGGAGTTGATCCCATATCCCGTGACGCTTTTGACCAGCAGCCCCGTCTTGGTGGCCGCGATGACGTCGGCGAGCTTGGCCCCGCCGCCAGCCATGAAGAAGTTGTGCGGCCCGATCCCGGGCAGGCTGCCGAAGCCGCCGCGCGAGGCGTTCCCGGTGCTCTTGACCCCGGCGCGCTTGGCCACGCTGGTGTTGTACATGAAGCCCTTGAGGACGCCTTTGTCGACGATGACCCTCTTCTGGGTCGGCACGCCCTCGCCGTCGAACGGCTCGCTGGCCATCCCCTTTTCTCGCGTGCCGTCGTCGATGATCGTGATCAGCTCGGAGCCGATCTTCCGGCCCATCTTCTTGGCCAGGAAGCTTGCGCCCTGCAAAACGCGCTCGCCGTCGACCGCACCCAGGATCCCGCCCAGAAGGGCCCCCGAGGCATCGGCATGGAAGATGACCGCGGCCCGCTGCGTCTTGACCGGACGCGGATCGAGCGTCTCATAGGCCTCCCGGGCGGCTTTGGCGGCGACCTCTTCGGCGGGCTTGAGATCTCCGTAGAAGCGGCGGCTGCAGGAATCGGAGCCCGATGACTTCTGCTCCCCCTTCTCCGCGACCACCGAGACGCCGTAGCCGCAACCCGACGACCGGAAGCTCTTGAGGAGGCCGTTCGAGTTGGCGATGACGACCTCTCCTTCGGATTCGCCGTAGCTGGCTCCGTCGCTCCTGGTGATCCGGGGGTCCTTCATGGCCAGCTTTTCCAGGCGCTTGGCCAGGTCGATCTTCTCCTCCATCGGCGCCTGGGCGATGCGGGGATCGTAGAGCCCGGCGACCGCGGTCGTCCCCGGATCGTCGGGAAGAACGTTGTCGGGATCGGCCGTCGTGATCCGGGCGAACTCGATGGCCCGGCCGACGGCGTCCTCGAGGGCTTTCTCGCCGAGGTCGTTGGAGCTGGCGAAGGCCATCCGCCCCTTGACGAAGACCCTGATCCCGGCTCCGGAAAAGGCCGCCTCCTCGACGGTCTCGATATCGCCTTTGCGTACGGCGAGGCTCAGGTTCCGGCCGGTTTCGATGTAGACTTCGGCCGCGTCGGCGCCCTTTTTCAGGCCTCTCTTGACCAGCTGTTCGGCTATTCCTTTGATGTCCATCGTCTTGGTCCTTTCTCCGGCCTATCTCGCCCGCGAGCCGCCGACGTTGATGCCCCGGATCCTGACCGTGGGCTGCCCGGCGGTGACTTCGGCCGATTGGCCCTTGCCGCAGATCCCCGGCCCGAAGTCGAGGTCGTTCCCGACCGCGTCGATGCCCCGGATGACGTCGAGACAATTGCCGATCAGCGTCGCCCCTTTGACCGGGGTCGTCTTCTTCCCGTTCTCGATGAGATAGGCCTCCCGGCAGGTGAAATTGAAGACGCCGTCCGTCGGGTTGACGCTGCCGCCGCTCAGGCTCTGGACATAGATGCCGCTCGCCGTCGAGGCCAGGATGTCGGCCGGCTTGTCCGTCCCATTGGCGATGAAGGTGTTGGTCATCCGGACGATCGGCATGTAGCGGAAGGACTCGCGCCGGCCGTTCCCGGTGCGCTCCATCTTGAGCTGTTTGGCCGAGAGAATGTCGGTCATGAACTTGACCAATCGACCGTCCTGGATGAGGACGTTGCGCTTCATGGGCGTGCCTTCGTCGTCGGTATCGGTCGTGCCGCGGAAGCACGGCAGGGTGCCGTCGTCGACCATCGTGAACTTCGGGTTGGCCACCGGTTTGCCGAGCTTGCCGACAAAAACGCCGGTCTCGCGGGCGATATTGTCGCCCTCGAGCGGGTGGCCGACGGCCTCGTGGACGAGGACGCCGCCCCAGCCGTTCTGCATGACGACGTCCATCTTGCCCGCAGGGGCGGCCTTGGCGTCGAGCATCGTGACGGACTCGCGGGCGCAGGCCCGGGCCGCGTCCTCCGGCTTGAGCTCGTCGAACATCTCGATCCCGGCGTGGCGGCTCAGGCGCTCGCGACCCATGTGCGACGTGTCGTTGCCCACGGCGAGGGCCTGGACGATGAAGAAGATGAGCGGCAGCTCGTCGCTCAGGTAGAGGCCTTCGCTGTTGGCGATGACGCGGCCGCGGACCTCGTCGTAGTAGTCGATCGAGGCCATCTTGACCCTGGGGTCGTACGCGAGGGCCGCGTCATGGGCCCGCTTCATGATCTCGAGGCGCTTCTCGTCGGCCACGGTCTGGAGCGGGACTTGGACCGTGATGTAGGACGGCCGCTTTTCTTCCCGGATATCGACCGGTGTTACGGCCTTGGCGCCGCGCGCGACATAGGAGGCGACATCGGCCGCGCGCAGGAAGGCTTCGACGGTCAGATCGTCGGTATAGGCATAGCCCGTCTTGTCCCCCGAAATGACGCGGACGCCCGCTCCCTGGCTGATCCCGAAAACGGCGCTCTTGAACTTGCCCTCCTCGAGGAGGATCGAGCGCGAGACGCGGTTCTCGATGTAGACCTCGCCGAACTCCCCTCCCTTGGCCAGCGCGCGCCGGATGACCTTGTTCAGGTCCTCGAGGGCGAACTGCGGCCGCGGCGCGGCCTGGCCGGCCAGGGCGCCGCGCAGCATGGCCGGCGCGGCGGCCAGAGCGATGCCTCCCTTCAGGCTCAGCTCCAGGAACTTTCGCCGGGGGATGTCCTCAACGGAAAAGAGCTTGTTTGTCATGGACCTCACCTTCGAACGATCATAGAAGTCGGGCCGATCATGAGTGGGAGATTATAACCCGGCGGCGGCGAGATTTCCATTGCCCCAAGTCCGGGCCTCGGGTAGAATCCGGGTCATCGAAAGGCCATAAGAACTCATGTTGAAAGGAGAACGCCCAATGCCTGATCGCACAAAGACGAACGGCCTCTCGGCCGCGACCTTGTCCGTGTGGGGAGGTGAAGAGACTTCCCTGGTTCAGGGGGCCACTCAGGTCCCCGTGGTCTACAGCGCCGCTTACGATTATCCCGACGTCGACACATGGATGGACGTCGCCTTGGGCCGCAAGCCCGGACACATCTATTCCCGGAACACGAATCCCACCGTCGAGGCCTTCGAAACCAAAGTCCGCCTTCTCGAGGGCGCCCAAGCGGCGACGAGCTTTGCCAGCGGCATGGCGGCCATCAGCAACACGCTGTTCACCCTGCTTTCGCCGGGCGATCGGGTCGTCTCGGTCAAGGATTCCTATGGCGGCACGAGCAAGCTGTTCCTGGAATTTCTGCCCCGCTTCAACATCCGGGCGGACTTGTGCGACACGACCGATCACGACGGGATCGAGGCGGCCGTCGCCGCGGGCTGCAAGGTCGTCTATCTGGAGTCTCCGACCAATCCGACGCTCAAGGTCGTGGACATCGCCCGGATCGCCGCCGCCGGGCACCGGGCCGGCGCCGTCGTCGTCGCCGACAATACTTTTGCCACTCCCATCAACCAGAACCCGTTGGCCCTCGGCGCGGACCTCGTGATCCACAGCGCGACCAAGTTCCTGGGCGGCCACGCCGACGCCATGGGCGGCGTCGTCTGCGGAGATCGGGACTGGGTCAGCCGCATCTATCACTACCGCGAGATCACCGGGGCCGCCCTCGACCCGATGGCCGCTTTCCTCCTGATCCGGGGAATGAAGACGCTCCACCTCCGCATCAGGCAGCAGAACGAAAGCGCGTTGCGCATCGCCCGCTGGCTGCAAGGTCATCCGTCCGTCGCCTCTGTTTTCTACCCCGGACTGGAAACGCACGTCCACCACGATATCGCCCGCCGTCAGATGCGCGGTTACGGGGGGGTCTTGAGCTTCATGCTCGAGGGAGGTTTCGAGGCCGTCAAGAACGTCCTGCCCAAGCTCCGCCTGGCGCGTCGAGCCGCCAACCTAGGCTCGGTCGAAACGATCGCCGGCCCTCCGGCGACGACGAGCCACGTCGAATGCAGCGCGGCGGAGCGCGAAGCGATGGGCATCCCCGAAGGACTGATCCGCTACTCGGTCGGCATCGAAGACACGGAAGAACTGATCGCCGATCTCAGCCAGGCGCTCAAGTTCGCCTAGCGGCCGCCGTCATCAGCCCCGGCGGCACGGCTGATATCCGGATTCCGGGGGCCGGAGCGCCCCCGGAACTTCCGCGCTTCGCCTCGTCCGAACTTGCGCTTGTCCTCTCTGCCGCCTCCGTATTTCTTTTGTGAAGCGGATGTCGCGGGCTGGCTTCCGGACGGTTTCGCGATCTTCTGCTCCCTCCGCGGCTGAGGCTTGCGCGGGAGACGGGCAAATTCGACATCGCGGCCCGGCATGGGTTTCTGATAATCAAAGCCGTCCAGCGTGCGGCGCTCGACTCGATTGCCGAGGACGCGTTCGATACTGCGGACCATCTCCCCGTCTTCCCGGGTCGTGAAGGTGAAGGCATCGCCGGTCTTGGCGGCGCGTCCCGTGCGCCCTATCCGGTGCGTGTACGCATCAGCGGTGTCCGGCATGTCGTAGTTGATGACGTGGGATATGCTCGAGACATCGATCCCGCGGGCCGCGATGTCCGTTGCGACAAGTATCTGATAAGAGCCGGCGCGGAATCCGTCCAGCGCCGATTGCCGCCTGTTCTGCGACAGGTTGCCCTGCAGGGACGCGGCACGGTAGCCGGCGTTTTCCAATTGTTGTCCCAAGCGCTTGGCCCGGTGCTTCGTGCGCGTAAAGATCAGGACCGATTCCGTGTCGGTATGACGCAGCAGCTCGAGGAGAAGCGCTGTTTTCAGGTGCTGCTCGACAGGATAGAGGGCGTGCGCGACGGTGCTGATGGGTGCCGCGTAATTGACCTGCACCGTGACCGGGGCGCGGAGTATCTCTTGCGCCAGCTTGCGGACATCATCGGGCATGGTCGCGGCGAACAGGAGCGTTTGTCGTTGGGAGGGCAGATGCTTGATGATCCTCCTGACATCGGGCAGGAAGCCCATGTCGAACATCCGGTCCGCCTCGTCGAGGACGAGCACTTCCACGTGCGACAGGTCGATCGTGCGCTGTTTGATATGGTCGAGCAGACGCCCGGACATGCCACCACGATCTCGACGCCGTTGCGAAGGCTCCGTACCTGCGGGCTTACGCCTACACCGCCGTAGATCGTCATGCTTCGAAGGCGTGTCGACTTGCCCATGCGTACGATCGTCTCATGGATCTGCTCCGCCAGCTCCCGCGTGGGCGCGACGATGAGGGCGCGGACGCGACCGCGAGGTCCCCGCATCAGACGGTCGAGGATCGGCAGGGCAAAGGCCGCTGTCTTCCCTGTTCCGGTCTGGGCCAGCCCCATGACGTCGTGTCCCTTGAGGACCGGCGGGATCGCCTGCTCTTGGATCGGCGTCGGCCTGAGATAACCGACGGCCTTGACCCCGGCCGCGACATCGGGGTGAAGATCAAAATTGCTGAATTCCATAAAAAACTCCTACGTTCTCGTGTTCTGCGTCCGGGGAAGAAGCCAAGCGTATTCGGGGATTACAGTGACGTGGTTCTTATCCGCGTAAGGCAGTTATTTGCTGTATATTCTATCAGTTATGGGGCCCCCTGTCAAGTCGAAGGCGATCGCCAAGGTGAGGGGGCTCTCCGCCGGCCTGCGAAAATCCAATTAACCAGTGCAGATTCAGTGAGATAAGCAACGGTCTGCTTGGCAATGAGGCCCGGCCGCCTGGGTCGATTATGAATCTCCCTTTACGGCTGCCGGGGGGCCAGAGACCGACGCAAACGCGGGCTATTTGTTGATTTCGGGCTCACCTACCAGAATATTGGGGAAACGGGCCTTGATAACATCGAAAAGCTTCTGGACGGCGCCGTTTGAGCCTGTCTCCTTGTTGAGATCCTGAAAACGGTAGCGGGCTCCCTTGGAGATCTGAATGTTGACCTGGTAGGGGAAATACGTAGTCCCGTTGACGCGCGACGTGAGCCAGACCTTCTCGATGCCGGCGGGCTGGAAGGAGAAGTTTTCGTCGGGCTTCCTGGAGTCGATCCAATCGATCTCATCCGGCTTGACGACAATGCGGCCCTTGCGGTCCTTCTTGAGGAAGCCTTGCTGAGCCAGGACCAGGTCTTCCACGACGACATCCTCCATATTCTGGTCGGCCGGCACAGCCACGGCGGCGGCGGCCGGAACCCCCATGGCGGTTGGCGTCACAGCCTTGGACTTCGTGGTCAGCAGCGCCTCGATGATGACGTCGTTGACGCCGTTTTCCTTTAGATACACGAGGTCGTTGGCCGAGAGATCGTAGGTCTCGTTTGAAGCCTTGATCGTATCGACGATCAGGGTTTCTGAGAGACCGGACTTGGCCAGCCTCACGATATCGAAGAGACGTCTGTCATCAGGGTTGGCCACAGCCGGGGCTGGTGCGGACATCCGGGCCTCTAAGGCCGCGATCGCCTCCTGCGGCACACCGGCGGCTTTGAGTGTCTCGATGTCGGCTGGAGTGATCTTGATGACCGTATAGACAGGGTCGTTGATCATCTTCACCAGACCGTTGGCGTCCGCTCCTGCCCTATGGGCCGAAAGGACCATCCCGACCGTCAGGTCTTCGGCCATGAGGGCCGTCGCGGCCAGTAGAACGAACATAACCAGAACGATGCGTTTCATGAAACCTCCTTCATAGACGGAAAACTCCGATTTGATGGAGTGTAGAGTCAGATCACAAGATTGCAGACTACCCCTTCCGATATATCAAGTATATATCGGACTGGGGCCCCAGTCAAGGACCATAAATCATCGGATCTTTTGTTGCGACAGAGGAGGAAGTGGGCCTGCCTGAGAGGATTCGAACCTCCGGCCTTTGGATCCGGAGAACGAGCGAGCGCCGAATGGACCAGGGTCAATCGGAGCGCTTGGCCCAGGTCCTGAACTTGATATGCCTGTCCAACAACGCCTGCCTGTCGAGCGCAGCCTCGGCCTTCAGCCACTCGTCGACGTCATTCGCGAAACGGGCGCTCTTCGCAATACTCGCCTGATCGTATCTCTGGATCACCCCGCTGATCCTGCTGAACGCCCGGGAGGCGAGCGGGTGGCTCGTGTCCACACGCTTCCAAAGGGTCAGCGCGTTATCCGGGTCTCCGATCTCCCAGCGGAGCCTCCCCCAGAGCCAGAGCGCCCGGTTCCTGGCCTCGCCGCCCATGTCCATCACGCTCCGGTAAATCTCCTCCTCGCGCCTCAGGTAGAGGGTCGAAAGATCCCCGAACGACACGCCCAATGTCCCGTTCAAGTCCACGACCTCTCGATAGAGCTTGTCCAGGACGAATGCCTTGAGCCCGACCTGGCCGGCTTCGGAAAGCCCTGGGCCATCCTCGGCCAGAACTCGCCGGACATCGGCGCGGCTCTCGGCCAGCGCGTCAAGAGCGCGTCGCTCGAAATCGTACGTAGAGGCAAGGTCGAGCATAAGCTCGGCGCCCGTCTTGGTGTCGCTCAGGCGCCGCGCATAGGCCACGAAAGTGTCGCAGACCGCCCTCCGGAAATAGATCCCTTCGATGACATCGAATGTCGAAGCCACGGGGTTCGTCAGGACGAAGATGTTATTCAAGTTGGAGTAGAAGAACTCACGGGTCAGGACGGCCAGGTCCCCTGGATCAGGGTCGTAGACGTCAAGATACCGTGCCTTGAAGGCTTCCAGCTGCTCCGGCTCCTTCATGGCCATGAGATCGTCGAGCACCCGCGCCCGTTCCTCGGCGGGGAGAATGAGGGGCGCCTTCCCGTGGCCATCCCCGCTTGGGACTGGACGCGCCACCAAATAGACGAAATTCGCAGGGGGATCTTGCGACACCTCTCGATCTGGCCTCGCGGCTGCCACCGTGGCCGCAGGGGTCGCGGCAGAATCCCCTCCGATATCGGGGAATCCCCTGAAGACCGTAAACAAGCGCGGCCCCCGGGCGGAGATGGCCGCGTAGGGGGATTTCTTGAGGAGATAATCCGCCGGGACCGAGGCCGCTCCGTATCTGACCGCGTCGTCAGCCGCACTCTTCTCCGACGGGGTCATGGCCTCGATCTTCTCCAAGGTCGCCCGGTCGAGCGCGTCCACCTCGACGGTGTCATCCACAAGGTTCCGGGTGATGAAAAAAGCATCGCTCGAAGGGCCGACGAACTTCTCCCTGTCGGCCAACGCTTCGGTCAACGACAAGGACAGATCCGGGGCCGAGGGGAGATCGTCCGGCACATGGGTCGCGCCATCCGCGGCCTCGAGAAGCGAGCGGAAAAAATCCGTCTTGCCGCGATCCGAGATGTTCCGGTCGAACCGAAGGAGCGAGCTGATCGCCTCCGCCTGGTCCGCGAAGCTGACCGGATCGTCGGTTTCTGTGCCGGAGCGTTCAGCGGGGATCCCGCGTTCCCGCTCCAAAACGGCTTGGGAGAAGGCATTGATATTCGACCTGATGGCCTCGGCGCCGGACGGGACAGAGCGAGCGCCTTGGGCGGCGATAACGCCAAAGACAGCGATATGGCAGAGGACGGAAAGTCCGATGAAAACGCCGAAGTTTTCGAGGAACGCGCGACCGCGGAGTCGCAGCAGATCGATCAGGGTCTTAAGGCGAGGGGTCACTGCTTCCGGAGTGTCGCCGAGCTGAAGGAACCCTTTGCCCATTTCCTGGACCGCCCGGCTTCATTCTAGCCTTCTTGCAGGCGCCCGGCAAGCCTATGACATCCCCCGAACGGCTGTCCTATGCTGAAAGAGACATGCGGACCTGAACAAGTCAAAAATGCCTCTGACGGTGTTGCTCCCATGGCTGCCACACTAAACGGGCACCTTGCAGCGGTCGAAGCCGCCGAGACGCTCAGAATCCTTGTTTAACGCACTTTAGGTTTGAAATTATTCTCATTCCACATTCTGGTAACCTTGCCGTTGCTATCCACTTCAAAGATGGTTTCTTCAGGCGCCGGTTCGCCGTCGGTATGGATAACCCTGAACCTGTTCCCCTCGATGTGTTTTAGTATTTCCAATCCCGCAAACGGATTGGTGGTAGGGAAATCCACGATCGCCAGGCCCCCCTTCCAGATCAAAACCGCGCTCTCCCCGCCCCAAGGATACGAACTATAGGTTCCCTCATATTTACTCAATGCGGGATCAGGCTGTTCGGCGGTATCAGGCGATCCAAGTGCTTCGGCAATTGCAGAGGCTGCGATCTCGCAGGCACGCTGGGCATATATCCAGGAGTTTACGCCTGAAGAATTTGTCAGAAAGACCGCTGCGATTTTCTCTTGTGGCAGTATTGTGAGCTGCGATCGATAGCCCGCGCAAATCCCGCCATGTCCAACGAAGCTTTTATCGTTGCTCCTCCAGACGGTGAATCCCAAGCCCCATGTCGTATTCGGATCCATCCATTGATACCGCTGCATTTCCTTCAGTGTGTTACCACGTAGAAATTCTTCTTTTCCACCCCCGAGAAGACGAAACTGCCAAGATGCAAATCGTGCAAGATCCACTGCGGTCGAAGAAAAGCCGGCCGCCGGCACAATGCCCTTTGCCTGAAAAAAGGGCATTCTGTTCTGGATGCCTTCACGCGTAGTGGACGAATATCCGGTCGCGAGCCGGCCGCCTTTGTGCTCTTCAGGGAGTTCCGGGCTGGTATCATTGAGGCCGAGCGGAATAAGTATGTTCTGCTTGACATAATCGGCATAGTCCTGACCCGAAACTTGAGCGACAATCTCCCCTGCCAACGCAAAACCGAGGTTTGAATATTGGAAATGTGCATAGGCGGGATAGACGGTGGCCTGGTTTGCCAACGTCTTTACTATCTGTTCCCTGGTGGGAAATTCGGAGTACGGAGCACTCCAATAGGGGAAATCAGCATCTCTTGGAAGACCAGAGGAGTGCGTAAGAAGCCCATGAATTGTGACGGGCGGTCCTTCCGGATAGGTCTGTTTGATATTGAACCAGGGCAGATGTTTGACAACCGGATCGTCAAGACGGAGTTTTCCCCGGTCACGGAGCTGGAGGACTGCGATACTGGTGAAAAGTTTCGAGATGGAACCAATGCCGTAGATCGTTTCAGGTGTCGCCGGTCTCTTTTCTTCTTTATCGGCATAGCCCAATCCTTTTGCCCACAAAAGCTCCTGGTCATGAACAACAGCAATGGAAATGCCGGGGATATTCTCATAAGCACTCTGAGCCTCTAGCCAGAGTTCCAGCAAGTGCAGCGCTGAGGCTACGCGAGGATCATCCCTGAGTGATTGGGCTCCGGCAAGAGAAGGCAAGATAATGATGATCGCCAAAAGCCGCAGAACCGTTCTCTTCATGATGCACCTTATTTCAGTGTGATTTTTATTGGGGCTCTGATCATCCGCTTAGACGCTCGAAGTCCTAAGAAGGTTGGGGTACAGGTCACTTGGACTTGTCGTAGGCACTTTGGGCAATGGCCCTCTGCCACAGAGAGCTTGCCCATCCCGAAGCCCCAGCTATTGGGCATTGACGCCACTCCGCGCCTGATGATACATTTTTGACATGCTCAAGGGGAGTTGTCTCCTGGATCGCCATTTTGCCTGCCCGTGAACCAGGGGGTCTCGCCGAGTTGTGACACTGAAAGAGGAAATGCGGATGGATACTGGCGATGATTTCTACTTCAAGAATCCATTCACCATCCTGACCTGCGAACGCCTCCAGGACAACCTCCGGCGGCTCAAGCTCGTCCGGGCCGCCGGCGCCGGAGGCGCTGCGGTCGAAAAGTTACTCTGCTCTTCTGTTTCAAACATATGAACGCAATGATCGATTTGAGATTTAGCCCGGACTATGCCGCTCATTTCCCCCGGGGGAACCTGCAAACTTATTCGCCCATCGATGGCGACATACACGTGCGGTACGAGCTGGGAGAACCATTTGACAATGGCACCGACGAACGGCTCGCACAGGTCAATTACAGGGCCACCAGCATTCTTGAAGCCTGTTTTAGGCCCCAAGATCAGCTACTGATTCTAATCAATGATTTCCAAGGCGAAGCTGAGGACCCGATGTTCGGCAATACGACCCCCCATTACCTCTATGAGCTAATCGGAGGATCCGTTTTGGGTCGAGCCGATGAGCGAATGGTTGGGAGGCTGGATACCGACCTCACGAAGTGGGAACCTGAGTACAATTTTAGACAACTTCTTATTCCCACTTGTCTTGAAGAGATCAGATACAAACAGATACTCGCCGGAATTGCGAATTATGAGCAAGGAAGAGAGCCATCGATCGGTCAGCAAGTTTGGTTTATCAGTACCGAGAGGGATATAGCTTATTATATGTACGATGATCGAGGGTGCATAGTCTTCTCTGACTCAACAGGAGAGATTAGGCATCTCTACGAGCAGTTCAATGAATGGCTAGTTGATGACTGGAGAGATTCAATAGATAAGATGTTTCGAAAATAGGTCTGATATCTAACCAATCTCTTCGATTCGTTTCGTCCGGGCAGTCCTCGGACGATTTGGTCGACGCAGCAGGTTGTCCGTGGTACTGAGATGCTAGATTCCGACTCGGGAGCGACGATGTACGCAAAAGGCATCTTCTAACAATCCACTTAAGCTGAAGTAATTCTTCGAGCGTTTTTTTAAGCGGCGGCACAAAATCTATGGCATCGAGCGATGGCGCTTTCGGCCTACTGCACGTCCTGCAACCGGGCCCTGACGTGTGCCAGCCAGGCGTCCCCCTCCGACTTGTCCGGTACCGATGCGCTGAACCTAATTAATGACATACCGTCCACGACGTAGTAATCACATTGGTAGTGGATCTTGGGCGCGGTGCTTTCGCCGATCGACCACACCGTGATTTTCTGGTACCACGCTTTTCCGCCTGGCACGACCTTGGATTCGATCGGCCCTGAACTGACAGGCGGATTTGGTTGGGGCACCATTGAGGCCTTCGCCTTTTCCAGCTTCGCCATTTCCTCTTGGGCCATCATGTCTTTCCTGCGTGCCATTGATGCCATTTTTACCCTGGTCACCTGCACCGAGAAGGTATACGGCTGCTCGGGAAGGTCTGGCCTCGGGACCTGGCCGGACATTTGAATCCCGAGGAGCGTCGAGAGCGATGTATACGAACAATCAGTGATGGTCCCGTTTTTCGGCGCCATGGCCTTGACGCCGGGCGGGCAATCCTGCGCATCTGCCGCCGTGCAGAGTGCGAGTAGCGGCACAGAGGCGATCACCATCAATATTGCGATCCGTCGAATAGACATTGTGTTCCTCTTCCTTAGCTCGTGATTGGCTTGGCGGCGAGCACACCAGTGCACTTGCTCTTGTATGCCGCGTCATCAGCTGTATGTGAAAAAAAACGGCGCTTTTCAGGATGCCCTCCCGCCGCGAATCATCCATGATAGGAAATTCCTTTTTGCGCTGGGCATGAAATCGCCGGCCGCAAACTCAGAATCAACCCGTCCCCTCACAAAAAGAGAATATCCCGGCCGGGGACGAGAGTCAAGAACTTGAGATCCGGCGGCATGGGACCGCGGCGGGACGCACGGGCTGCAATTTGATTTCGCTGGCCATATAGGGAAAAATGTGGCGTGCCTGAGAGGATTCGAACCTCCGACCTTTGGATCCGGAGTCCAACGCTCTATCCAGCTGAGCTACAGGCACGCAGGGCCCAAAAAGGCCACTAACTTATAGCGGAAAACAAACCAAAAGGCAAGGGAGGCCGGCCTGCCCCGCCGGGCTGAGCTATTGAGGAGTCGCCGAGCGTCTCTTGTTATATGACAAGGCGTTTTGGGAGTCGGTGGTTCAGGATCGATTGACATGAATATGTAAGTGTGTAACTATGTATATATGCAAAAGAAGCCAATGAAAAGGGTCAACGTTATCCTCGAAACAGATCTTTACGATAAAGCCAGGGTCGTCGCCTTCGTAAATAAAAAGAGTCTGTCCGAGATCGTTCGCGACGCACTTCGTAAGTGGCTTTCTGAGAACGTCGATTTGAAGTCCGAACTCGTCCTCTCCGAGAGAGATGCCAAGCGGATCCTCAGAATCCTGGAATCCGACGAATTCGTCTCGCTCAGCGAAGCGAAGAAGTCTCTCGGCCTCTGATCAGATGCCTGTCTTCCTCAGCAAAAGCAGCCGGAAGTATCTCGCGAAGCTCGAATTGGGAATCCGATCTAAGATCGTTTCGGCTATAGAAGGGCTCCCCGATAAAGGAGATATCCAAAGGATGCGAGGTCCCTGCCCGCTGGATACTTATCGGCTCAGAGTCGGGAAGTACAGGGTCCTGTATGTTTGGGAAAAGGACACGATCCGAGTCGTCGATATCGATACCCGTGGCGATATCTATAAATAGCTACTTATTCTCGCGGCCGGAGCTCACCAGCCGGGTCCACTCGTCGCGCAAAGTCACCGTCCGGTTGAAGACGAGGGCGCCGGGCTTCGAATCGCGCCGGTCGGCGCAGAAATAGCCCAGCCGCTCGAACTGCCAGCGGCTCTCGGGGACCGCCGAGGCCAGCGCCGGCTCCAGCTTGGCGTCCTTGACGACCTCGATCGACTTGGGGTTGAGCGTGGCCTTCCAGTCGACGCCTTCGGCGACGCTCGACGGGTCCCGGACCGTGAAAAGCGTGCCGTAGAGGCGGACCTCGGCGTCGATCGCGTGTCGCGCAGAGACCCAGTGGAGGGTCGCCTTGACCTTCCGGCCGTCGGGCGGATTGTCCCCTCCCCTCGTCGCCGGGTCGTAGGTGCAGCGGAGCTCGACGACGTTGCCGGCCGCGTCCTTGACGACCTCCTCGCACTTGATGAAGTAGGCGTAGCGGAGACGGACCTCTTTTCCCGGCGAGAGCCGATAGAACTTCGACGGCGGGTTCTCCATGAAGTCGTCGCGTTCGATCCAGAGCTCGCGCGCGAACGGGACCTTGCGCGACCCGGCCGCCGCGTTCTCGGGGTTGTTGACGCAGTCGAACTCCTCGACCTTGTCCTCGGGGTAGTTGGTGACGACGACCTTGAGCGGCCGCAGCACGGCCATGACCCGCGGCGCCGTCCTGTTCAGGTGCTCGCGGACGCACATCTCGAGGAGCGGCAGGTCGACGATGCTGTTGTCCTTGGCGACGCCGATGATGTCGGCGAAATTGGCGATGGCCTCGGCGGTGAAGCCGCGCCGCCGGAAGCCGGAGATCGTCGGCATGCGCGGGTCGTCCCAGCCGTTGACGAGGCCGCCCTCGACGAGCTCGAGCAGCTTTCGCTTGCTGAGAACGGTGTGGCTCAGGTTGAGACGGGCGAACTCGATCTGCTGGGGATGGTGGACGCCGAGCTGGTCGAGGTACCAATCGTAGAGCGGCCTGTGGACCTCGAACTCGAGGGTGCAGATCGAATGGGTGACGCCCTCGATGGAGTCGCTCTGGCCGTGGGCCCAGTCGTAGGTCGGGTAGATGCACCAGGCGTCGCCGGTCCGGTAGTGGTGCTCGCGGCGGATGCGGTACATGAGCGGGTCGCGGAGGAGCATGTTCGGCGAGGCCATGTCGATCTTGGCCCGCAGGGTCTTCGAGCCGTCGGGGAACTCGCCGGCCCGCATCCGGGCGAAGAGGTCGAGGTTCTCCTCGACGGTGCGGTCGCGATAGGGGCTCGGCCTGCCCGCCTTGTTCACCGTGCCCCGGTACTCGCGGACCTGGTCGACGGTCAGGTCGCAGACGTAGGCGACGCCCTTCCTGATCAGGACGACGGCCCAGTCGTAGAGCTGCTGGTAGTAGTCGGAGGCGTAGTACTCGCGGTCGTCCCAGTCGAAGCCGAGCCAGCGGACGTCCTCTTTGATGGCGTCGGCATACTCCATGCTCTCGGTCTCGGGATTGGTGTCGTCCATGCGCAGGTTGCAGAGGCCCTTGTAGTCGCGGGCGAGGCCGAAGTTGAGATGGATCGACTTGGCGTGGCCGATGTGGAGGTAGCCGTTGGGCTCCGGCGGGAAGCGCGTGTGGACCGTCGTGAACCGGCCGGTCCGCAGGTGCTCGTCGATGATGTCGCGGATGAAGTTATGTGCCATTCGCGGCTCTCCTCATGCGGGCGACGACCCGCTCGCGGCCCAGGACTTCCATCATCTCGAAGAGGCCCGCGCCCTTGGTCTTCCCGCTGACGGCCATGCGGGCCGGATGGATGATCGGGCCGGCCTTGATGCCGCGCTCCTCGGCGAACTCGCGGAAGACGGCCTCGATCGTGGCATGCGAGAAATCCGTGATGCCCGCCAGCCGGTCGGCCAGGATCCGCAGGTACTCGCGGCTATCGGGGTTCTCAAGGTGCTTCCGGCCGTCCTCGTCGTAGGCGAAGTCGTCACGGAAGAAGCAGTCGATCATGGCCGGGAACTCGCTCAGGGTCTTCGCCCGGACCTTGTAGAGGTCGAGGACCTTGGAAAGATAGGCGTCGGGGAAGCCGGCGTTCGGGACCCCGGCCGCGTCGAGGCACTGCCTGACGAGAGGGACGAGGCGCGCGTTCGGGGACTTCATGATGTATTCGGCGTTGAGCCAGCGCAGCTTCTGGATGTCGAACTTGGCCTGGACGTCGTTCATCTCCGAGATCTCGAAGAGCTTGACCGCCTCCTCGGGGGGCATGACCTCGCGGCCGTCCTTGGGCGTCCAGCCGAGGAAGATGAGATAGTTGGCCAGGGCCTCGGGCAGGAAGCCTTCGCGCTTGTACTCCTCGACGGAAACGCCGCCGTGGCGCTTGGAGAGCTTGGCCCCGTCCGTCCCGAGGATGAGCGGCATGTGGCCGAAGAGAGGCGGCGTCAGGCCGAAGGCCTCGTAGAAGATGATCTGCTTGGGCGTGTTGCTGATGTGGTCGTCGCCGCGGAGGATGTGGGTGATGCCGAGGAAGGAGTCGTCGACGACGCAGGAGAAGTTGTAGGTCGGCGAGCCGTCCGACTTGATGATGACCTGGTCCTTGATCGTATCGGACTCGACGGCGATCCGGCCGTGGATGAGGTCGTCGAAGGCGATCGTCCGGCCGGGCCCGACCTTGAAGAGGACGGCGTCGCCGTCCTTGTAGGCCTTGCCGGCGGCGAGGAGCGCCTCGGCTTTCTCCCGGTAGACGCCGAAGCGCCGGCTCTGGAAGAGCGGCTCCTCGTCCCAGTCGAGGCCGAGCCACTTGAGGTCCTCGAGGATCTCGTCGAGGAAGCGCGTCTCGGAGCGCTTGAGGTCCGTGTCCTCGATGCGGAGCAGGAACTTCCCCCCGGTGTGGCGCGCATAGAGCCAGTTGAAGATGGCCGTCCGGGCGCTGCCGATGTGGAGGAAGCCCGTCGGACTGGGGGCGAATCGGACTCGGACCATGGTTATTCTCGCTTATCGTTCCGGCCTTCGGATGGCGACCCTCCCCGGCCGGGGAAGGCGCATACTGGCCAATCAGTTATAGCACAGGGGGAAAAGGACGGTCAAACGGCCTCCGGCAATGATGGGCTTCTTTGGATGGTTTTTTTTATTTTTTGACAATTTCTTGACAACTCGGACCCGCGCAACGGCTATAAATAGGGGCGGGGGAAGATTCCATTTTAGCAAAGGAGGTATCGTGAAAATGACAAGGATCCTGGTCGGCTTTCTCGCGGTCGCTCTGTTGATCGTCCCGTCAAGCGTCTATCCCTGGGGCTCGGCCGTCCACGCCTACATCGCGTCGCATCTCAAACCGGGGAACGCGAACGTCGTTTACGGGAGCCTGGCCCCCGATATGTTCAACTACGCCTTCGAGCTCGGAGCGCTCAAGGATATCATGTACCAGCAGTTCCATACCGATCCGGAGCTCCTTTGGGGCATCGCCGGAACGTTCAACCAGAAGAGCCTGGCCTACGGATTCATGAACCATAAGGAGGACGACCAGACGGCCCATTACGACGGCGTGGTGTTCGGCCGGGGCGAAGGCTACGTCATCGCCAAGGCCAAGGTCCTCGACGAATACCTGGCCCGCAAGTTCCCCGATTACGCCGGGCTCAGGTCCCTGGCTCCGCAGGTGTCCATGGAGGTCGCCCACAATCTCATCGAGAATTCGATCGATGTCCTGATCAGGCGGGTCGACCCGCTGGTGGGTCTGAAGCTGATGCGGGCCGCCACCGTGAGGGACAGCGTCTTCCCGAGCATGATCGTCAACGTCTGGGGCGGGTCCGATCCCTCCCTGCCGACGGTCATCCCCGCGGTCGAATCGGCCTTCAAGACGCTCATGTTCAATTACGGCGGCCTGTTCGCCACGAACAACGAAGCGCAGATCATCGACGCGCTTTCGGCCCAGATGGCCGGCTTCGCGCCCGTCTTCCTTCCGCCGGGGGTAGAGCTTCCCTACGAAACCGCCTTCGCCATCGCCAAGGCCGGCACCATCAAGGGCATGGAGATCTGCCGGGGGACCTCTCTCATCGAGATCACGCTGACGGTCATGCAGGCCCGTCAGCACCTCTCGGGATACAAGCTCAACTAGGCCAAGCGCGCTCAGGTCAGGACCGATCCCGCCAGACGGGGTCAAATCTGCCTTTTTTCGCGTTCTGACGAAAGGCAGGTTTGACCCCTTTCGCTTCTTGATGTATATCACCTCCCTTAAGGAGGCCCATGAAACACTCCGCGCGCGTCTCCGGATCCCTCATCCTCGTCTTCCTTACGGTCGTGGCTCTCGCCGCGGCGCCGTCCCCGGCCGAGGCCGGGCCGGGCGCGCCGGCGAAGCCCAAAGTCTCCAAGGAAAAGCAGGCCGTCCTCGACTGGCTCGCGCGACCGGAGACCGTGGAGAAATTCGGCAAGATCTCGGATAAGATCTGGGAGTACGCCGAGCTCGGCCTCCAGGAATTCAATTCGTCGAAGCTCCTGGCCGACACGCTCGAGGACGCGGGCTTCACGGTCGAGCGCGGGCTGGCCGGGATGCCGACCTGTTTCGTAGCTACCTACGGCTCGGGAAAACCGGTCATCGGGATCCTGGGCGAGTTCGACGCCCTGCCCATGCTCTCGCAGAAAGCGCGCGTGCCGAAGAAGGACCCGGTCGTCGAGGGCGCGCCCGGCCACGGCTGCGGGCACAACACGATGGGCACGGCCGCGGCCGCGGCGGCCATCGCGCTCAAGGAGGTCATGACCGCCCAGGGCCTCAAGGGCACGATCAAGGTCTTCGGCTCGCCGGCCGAGGAGATCGTGGCCAGCCGGCCCTACATGATCCGGGCCGGGCTTTTCGAGGGCGTCGACGCCGTCATCGACAACCACAGCTCGAGCGGCTTCGGCACCGAGTACGGCGTCGGCGGCAACGCGCTCTTCTCGACCATCTTCACTTTCAAGGGCAAGACGGCCCACGCGGCCGGCGCGCCGTGGGTCGGGCGGAGCGCCCTCGACGCCGTCGAGATCATGGACGTCGCGACGAACTTTCTCCGGGAGCACCTGCCCCTGTCGCAGCGCCTGCACTACGTCATCCTCGAGGGCGGCGAAGCGCCTAACGTCGTCCCCGACAGGGCCAGCGTCTGGTACTACGTCCGGAACACGGACGAGGGGCTCGAAGAGATGTACCAAAGGGTGGTCAACTGCGCCAAGGCCGGGGCCCTGGCCGCGGGCGTCGAGCTCGCGTCGATGCGCGTCGTCAGCGCCATCCACCAAAGGCACGCCAACAAGGCCGCGGCCGAGCTCTTCCAGAGGAATATCGAGCTCGTGGGCATGCCGGCATGGAGCGACGAGGAACAGGCCTTCGCCAAGGCCCTCCAGAAAGAGCTGGGCGCCGAGGAGAAGGGCATGCCGGCAAAGGTCGAGGCCCTCGAGGCTCCCAAGGGCGGGCAATTCACCGGCGGCGGGTCGTCCGATGTCGGGGACGTGACCTTGATCGCCCCCACGGCGACGATCGGATTTCCCGGCTCGGTCCCGGGCTCGATCGGGCACCACTGGTCCGCCGTCGCCTGCTTCTACGGCTCGACAGCCTGGAAGGGCCTGAACGCCGGGGCCAAGGCCATCGCCGCCTCGGCCGTCGATCTCTTGACGAGGCCCGAGGAGCTGGCCAAGCTGCGGAAGGAATTCGACGAATACGCGAAAACCCACCCCTACAAGCCGTTCCTGCCGGCCGACGCGACGCCGCCGAACGACCTGAACAAGGAGCTGATGGACAAGTACCGGGGGCTATTGGAAAAGGCGCTTTCCTATTTGTAGATCGGCGTCACACCCATGTTGTAGAACATGAAGGACCACTGGTCCGCCTGGGACTCGATGGCCTTGCTCAGGTTGCTCGAGCCGTGGCCGGAGCGCGTCTCGATGCGGATGAGGGCCGGCTTGGCGCAGGCCTGATCTGCCTGCAGGGTGGCCGCGAACTTGAACGAATGGGCCGGCACGACCCTGTCGTCGTGGTCGGCCGTGGTCACCATGGTCGCCGGGTAGCAGACGCCGGCCTTGAGATTATGGAGAGGCGAATAGGCGTAGAGGTAACGGAAATCCATCTCTTTGTCGCTCGAACCGTACTCGACGGCCCAGCCCCAGCCGACCGTGAACTTGTGGTAGCGCAGCATGTCCATGACCCCGACCGCCGGGAAGGCGACCCCGAACAGGTCCGGCCGCTGGGCCATCACCGCGCCAATGAGCAGGCCGCCGTTCGATGCGCCCTCGACGGCCAAGCGCTCCTTGGAGGTATATTTCTCGTTGACCAGGTACTCGGCCGCGGCGATGAAATCGTCGAAGACGTTCTGCTTCTTGTCGAGCATGCCGGCCTTGTGCCAGGCCTCGCCGTATTCGCCGCCTCCCCGGAGGTTGGGCTGGGCAAAAACGCCGCCGTTCTCGAGAAGGATGATGTTCGCGGCGCTGAAGGCGGGCGTGACACTGATGTTGAACCCGCCGTAGGCCGTGAGGAAGGCCGGGTTTTTGCCGTCGAGCCTGAGACCCTTCTTGTGGACGATGAACATCGGGACTTTGGTCCCGTCCTTGCTCGCATAGAAAACCTGTTTCGTCTCGTAGGCGGACGGGTCGAACTTGACCTCGCTCGTGCGGAAGACCTCGGAGGTCCCGGTGGCCGGGTCGTATTTGTAGATCGTCGGCGGGTAGGTGAACGAGGTGAACGTGTAGAAGAGCGTTTTTTCGTCGCGCTTGCCGCCGAAACCGCCGGCCGTGCCCAGCGCGGGCAGCTCGATCTCACGGACGAGGGTCCCGTCGAGCTTGTGCTGATAGATCTTCGTATTGGCGTCCTTGAGATAGTTGAGGAACATGTATCCGCCGGCCGTCCCCGCCCCGCTCAGGACCTCGGGCTTTTCGGGGATGACCGTCGTCCAGTTCTCCTTGGCCGCGTTCTTCGGGTCGATGAGGACCACCCGGAAGTTCGGCGCGTCCTCGTTGGTGTAGACGAGGACCTTGCCGTCGACCGCCTCGACCGGCGAGCTGTCGTAGGCGAATCCCTTGACCAGCAGGTCGAGCGGCGCGTCCTTCTTCGTTAGGTCCTTGACGTAGACCTCGGAGCCGCTCGTTCCCTCCGAGAGAATGAGGAAGAGATATTTTTCGTCCTCGGTCGTCCCGGCGCCGACATAGCGCAGAGGATGGTCCTTGTCTTCCCAGACGAGGGCGTCCTTCTCCTGGGGGTCGCCGAGCTTGTGGTAGAAGACCTTCTGGAATTCGTTCTTGGCTTTGAGCTCTTCGCCCGGCGCGGGCTTGGCGTAGCCGCTGTAGTAGAAGCCGTCGCCCTTCCAGGCGGCGCCGGAGAATTTGACCCACTGGACGCGGTCCGGGAGCTCCTGCTTCGTGGCGATCTCCATGACCCGGATCTCGGACCAGTCGGAGCCGGCTTCGCCGCGCGAAACGGCGACATAACGGTCGTCGTTGGACGGCCCGATGAGCGAGGCCCGGATCGTGCCGTCGGCCGAGAGCGCGTTGGGGTCGAGGAACACCTGGGGCGTCCCGTCGAGGCCTTTCTGGATGTAGCACACGGACTGGTTCTGGAGGCCGTCGTTCTTATAGAAGAAGTAGTATTCCCCGGCCCGGAACGGCGACGAGTAGCGCGGGTAGTTGAAGATCTCGGTCAGCCGGGCCTTGATCTTGGGCCGGAAAGGGATCTTGTCGAGGTAGCCGAAGGTCACCGCGTTCTCGGCCTGGACCCAGGCCTTGACGTCCTCGGCGTTGTCGTCCTCGAGCCAGCGGTAGGGGTCGGCGACCTTGGTCCCGAAGTAATCATCGCTCTGGTCGACCGTCTTCGTGACCGGGTAGGTCATCTTGGCCGCGCCCTTCTGACAGGCGGCGAAGGCCAGGGCCACGAGCGCAAAAACGAGCAACAGGGTCATTTTTTTCATTTCCTCTCCTCGCGAGTGATCGCCGCAGGGTCAATTTTCGCCGAAATCGACGTCGTCGGCAAGCTCGTTGACATCGGACTTGGCGTCGAAGGGGAAATGCTCGGCCAACTGGCGCCCCGCTTCCCCGATCCCGGCGACCAGGCCCTCGGTGAATTCGCCCTTCCGGAAATGCTCCGACATCAGGCGGGCGACGCATTCCCAAAAGTCCTGGCCGACCTTGTCGTGGATGCCCTGGTCGCCGAGGACGACGAACTTCTTTCGGGCCGGGACGATGAAGAAGAGGATGGCGTTGCGGTCCTTGGTCCCGGTCATGCCGAGTCGGGCGAAAGCCCTCTTGGCGGTGTGGTGGACGCCGCCCCAGAAAAAGCGGGAGACCGAAACGCGCACCTCGCCGGACGTCTCGCGCTCGGCGGCGGCGATGGCCGCCTTGACCCGATCGACGTCGATCGTCTTCAAGAGCTTGCGCCGGCTGTTGACACTCATCGTCGTCCCCCCGTCACCAACCGCCGGAGGCGCCGCCGCCTCCCGACATCCCGCCTCCCCCGCTGAATCCGCCGCCTCCTCCTCCGCCTCCCCAGCCTCCGCCGCCGCGGCCTCCGCCCCTCCCGCCGCCGCTCAGGATGTTGATGAGCAGCCAGAACGCGAGCGAGGGGTTGGTGATGAAGAGGATGATCACGATGATGATGATGATCCCGGTGAAGATGCCCTTGATCGAGGATATCCCGCGGGCCGGCCGCGGCTCCTGTCCCGCCGCGCTTTCGTCGCCGGAGATGTAGCCGATGAGGGCGGTGACCGCCGCATCCACGGCGTCATCCGGCCGGCCGGCGCGGATGCCGGGAATGAGAATGTTGGCGATGACCCGGTAGGCGTAGGCGTCCGGGACCTTGTCCTCGAGGCCGTAGCCGACCTCGATGCGGATCTTGCGGTCCTCGGCGAAGATGAAAAGGACCAGGCCGTCGTCGAGGCCCTTGCGGCCGACCTTCCAGGCCGCGAACGTCCTGGCCGCCCAATCCTCGAGGACCTCGTTCGGGCCGAGGGTCCGGCCGATCCAGACGAGGAGCTGGTGGCCCGTCTGCTTCTCATAATTCTCGAGGCGGGCATCGAGGGCGGCGACCGTCTGGCTCGAGAGAAAGCCGGCCTCGTCGGTCGCCCAGCGGCCGGGGGCCGGCGGGATCCCGGGCTGGGCCGCGGCGCAGACGCCCGCCAGAACCATGGCCAAAGCCAGGGTGACAAGCGCGCGCCGAAGCCGGGTCGGATCCACGGTCGAAAGAGCCCCGGCGGACTAGAACTTGACCTTGGGTGCGGTTTCCGCGCCGGCCTGGGATTTGAAGTAGGGCTTTTCCGCGAACTTGCCGAAGAGCCCGGCGACGATGACGGCGGGGAACCTGTTGCGCTTCGTATTGAAGGCTTGGGCGGCCTCGTTGAAGCGCATCCGCTCGACCGCGATCCGGTTCTCGGTGCCCTCGAGCTGGGCCTGGAGCTCCTTGAAGTTCTCGGTGGCCTTGAGGTCGGGGTACTTCTCGACGACGACGAGAAGCCGCGACAGGGCCGACGACAGCCCGTCCTGGGCCGCCTGGAACTTGGAGAAGGCGTCGGGGGTGAGCTGGCCGGGGTTGACCTGGACCTGGCCGACCTTGGCCCGGGCTTCGGTCACGGCCGTGAACGTGTTCTGCTCGAAGGCGGCCGCGCCCTTGACCGTCTCGACCAGGTTGGGGATGAGGTCGGCCCGCCGCTGGTAGACGTTCTCGACCTGGCCCCATTGGGCCTGGACCTTCTGGTCGAGCCCGACGAGCCCGTTATAGACCCCGGTGACGTAGAGTCCCGCGATGAGGACGCCCAGCAGCACGAAGGCGAGGCAGCCGAGACCCAAGAACTTCTTATTGGCCATTGCAGTCACTCTCCTTTTGTTCGATATTCTATCATACGGGACGACGGACGCGCCGGTTTTTTTGATATAATCGGCCCATGAAGAAGATCGCCGTCCTGACCAGAGACTGCGCCGGCGTCAACGCCGCGATCCGGGCCGTGGTTCGCACGGCCGTGGCCCGAGGGCTCCTCGTCGAGGGCGTCCTGCGCGGCTACCAAGGTCTCATGGACGGCGAATTCGTCCCCCTCGAGCACCGCTCCGTCTCCAATATCATCGGCCTCGGCGGGACCATCCTCAAGGCGGCCCGGGCCGACAGGTTTCGCACCGTGGACGGCCAGAAGGCCGCCCTGTCCAACCTCCGCGCCCGGGCGATCGACGGGCTCATCGTCATCGGCGGCAACGGCTCGCTCGCGGGGGCCCGGGTCCTGGCCGAACAGCACGGCTTTCCGGTCGTCGGCGTCCCCGCGACGATCGACAACGACGTCCCCGGCGTCGAGACCGCCGTCGGGGCCGACACCGCCGTCAACGTCGCCCTCGATGCCGTGGACAAGCTCAGGGACACGGCGACATCGCTCGAGCGCATCTTCGTCGTCGAGGTGATGGGCCGGAAGTGCGGCTGGATCGCCATGCAGACAGCCCTGGCGGGCGGCTGCGAGGAGGTCTTCCTCCCGGAAAAGAATGTGGGGCTGGGGGCCCTGTGCGAAGAGATCTTGGAAGGCCGGCGGCGGGGCAAGGCCAGCTGGATCATCGTCGTGGCCGAGGGCCATTCATCGGCCTCGTCCATCGCCACGTCCGTGACCGACGCAACGGGGCTCGAGACGCGGATCGCCGTCCTCGGCCACATCCAGCGCGGCGGGCGGCCGACCGCCCTGGACCGCATCCTTGCGGCGCGGCTGGGGCACGCCGCGGTCGAAGAGCTGGCCGAAGGCCGGAGCGGCGGACTCGTCCACTTGGACTGCGGCCGGGTGTCCTTCCTCCCCTTCGGGGCGGCCGGCGAGACCAAGAGGACCGAAATCGAATCCGACTACCACCTGCTCAAAGTCCTGTCCTGACTTTTCCGGTTGACACCCGGACCGGGATGGCATAATTTTCCCTCTCGCCATGCCCAAGCGGAGGTTCCCATGCGTCTGAACAAGCGTTCGCTCATCGCTCTCTGCGCCGTCGCGCTTCTCGCGGCACTCACAGCCGCGGCGCCGCAGGGAAAATCCCCGGCCAAAGCCCCGAAAAAGATCGAGAACACCGACCCGGCCTTGCGGCTCAAGGCCTTCGAGGCCCACCAGGCCATGAAGCAGAAGTCGCCCTTCAAGGACGTCAAGTGGCGCTTCGTCGGGCCCTTCGACCTCAGCGGGCGGTGCACCGACGTCGCAGTCCCGGCGGGGAGCCGCACGGTCTTCTACGCCGGCGCGGCCTCGGGCGGCGTCTTCAAGACGGTGAACGCCGGCACGACCTGGGAGCCCATCTTCGACGACATGCCGACGCTCTCGATCGGCGACCTGGCCGTCGCCGAGTCCGATCCGAACATCGTCTGGGCCGGAACGGGCGAGGCCAACATCTTCCGGGGCTCGGAAGCGGGCCTCGGCGCCTTCAAATCGACCGACGCCGGCAAGACCTGGAAGCACATGGGCCTCGAGGGCACGTCCACCATCGCCCGGGTCGTCATCCATCCGAAGAACCCCGACATCGTCTATGTCGCCGCGACGGGCCACGAGTGGACGACGAACCCCGACCGCGGCGTCTTCAAGACGACCGACGGCGGAGCCAGCTGGCAGAAGGTCCTTTACGTCAACGAGCGGGTCGGGGCGAACGACCTGGTCATGGATCCCCAGGCGCCCGAGACCCTCTATGCCGCGACCTGGAACCGCATCCGCAAGCGCTGGAGCGATCCCGTCCCGGGCGGCGAGGACGGCCTGTTCAAGACGACGGACGGCGGCAAGACCTGGACACCCATCAACAGCGGCCTGCCCGACACGAACTTCACCGGCCGCACCGGCATCGACCTTTGCCGGACGAAGCCGTCGACCCTCTACGCTTACGTCGACAACCACGCGCCGGGCGCGGAGCCCAAGCCGGGCGAAAAGGACGCTTATGGCCGGCCGGCCCAGCGGGGCATCATCGGCGCCGAGGTCTACCGCTCCGACGACGCCGGCGCGAGCTGGCGCAAGGTCAGCCCGCCCGGCATGGACCGGTTCGGCGGCACCTACGGCTGGGTCTTCGGCCAGATCCGCGTCGACCCCAACTCGCCCGAGACGATCTACATCATGGGCCTGGGCCTGTCGAAGTCGGTCGACGGCGGAAAGACCTTCCAAGGCCTTTACAGCGCGGGGCTCCACGGCGACCATCATGGCCTGTGGATCGATCCCAACGACTCGAACCACCTGATCAACAACAACGACGGCGGCGTCAACATCTCCTATGACGGCGGCAAGACCTGGCGTGACTTCCACGACGGCATCCCGTCCGTCCAGTTCTACAATGTCGCCCTGGACTTCTCGACGCCGTTCTGGGCTTACGGCTCGGTCCAGGACCAATACACCCATCGCGGCCTCATTCCGCTCCAGAAGACGACGCCGGGAGCGCCGGCCGGACGGCGCCGCTTCAGCGGCATGACCCAGCCAAAATGGGAGCTCGCTCCGGGCGGCGAAGGGACGCTCATCGCCGTCGATCCGACCGATCCCCGGACCGTCTATGCGTCTTCGTTCTACGGCCGGCTCGAACGGGCCGAATACAAGGACGACGGTTCATGGGCCAGCAAAGAGATCTTCCCCAAGCCCCCCGAGGGCGAACCTGCCTTCCGCGGCCAGTGGCTCGCGGCGACGATGCTCTCCCCCCACAATCCCCAGATCGTCTACCACGGGTTCCAATACCTCTTTCGGTCCATGAACAAGGGCGAGACCTGGGAGCGGATCAGCCCGGACCTGACCTACAACAATCCCGCCGAGCAGGGCCAGTGGCCCTTCGCCATCCCCTTCGCCACGATCACGGCGGTCGACGAATCGCCGTTCAAGTTCGGCCTCATTTACGCCGGCACGGACGACGGGCGGGCCTGGATGACCAAGACGAGCGGCGACAGCTGGACGGAGATCACGGCCGGGCTCCCCTTCAACAAGCACGTCTGGAAGGTCGTCGCCTCGAAGTACGACCAGGCCACGGTCTACGTCACCCTGGTCGGACGGCACGACGACGACTTCACCCCGTACATCTTCAAGTCCAAGGACTACGGCAAGACCTGGGTCTCGATCGCCGCCAACATCCCCGGCGGGCCGGTCAACGTCGTCCGCGAGGACCCCAAGGTCAAGGACATCCTCTACGCGGGCACGGACACCGGGGTCTATGTCAGCCGCGACGGCGGCGCGACCTGGAACGTCCTCGGCTCGGGCCTGCCGACGAGCTACGTCTGGGACATCGCCGTCCATCCTCGCGACAACGCCCTCGTCATCGCCACGAATGGCCGCGGCATGTGGCTCATCGACGACCTGACCCCGGTCCAGAACGCCGCCAAGTAAGGCCCGACATGGTCAACGTCGTCAGCATCATCATGGCGGGGGGCCAAGGCAGCCGGCTCTATCCGCTGACCAAGGTCCGGAGCAAGCCGGCCGTGCCCGTCGCCGGGCGCTTCCGGCTGATCGACGTCCCGATCTCCAACTGCATCCACTCGAACGTCCGCAGCATCTTCGTCCTGACCCAATTCGCCAGCGAATCGCTCCACCGCCACATCTTCACCACCTACCGCTTCGACAGCTTCCACCGGGACTACATCACCCTGCTCTCGGCCCAGCAGACCCTCGATAACAGGAACTGGTACCAGGGCACGGCCGACGCCGTCCGCCAGAACCTCGATTATATCAAGGACGAGAAGGCGCTCGTCCTCGTCCTCTCCGGGGACCACCTCTACCGGATGGATTACGGCAAGTTCGTCGATTTCCACATCACCTCCGGCGCGGAGATCAGCATCGCCGTGACGCCCGTCCGGGCGGATCAAGCCCACGATTTCGGGGTCATGAAGGTCAACAGCCGCGGCCGCATCACCGAGTTCAGCGAGAAGCCCAAGGACCCGGCCGACGTCGAGCGGATGCGGGTCGACGAGGGCGTCTTCGCCAGGTTCGGCACCCCGGCCAACGGCCGGACCCACCTGGCTTCCATGGGCGTCTACCTCTTCAGCCAGAGCGTCCTTCGCGACCTCCTGGCCCACACAGACTCCAAGGACTTCGGCAAGGAGGTCATCCCCCACGCCATCGGCGAGCGGAAAGTTTGCGGCCACTTCTTCGACGGGTACTGGGCCGACATCGGGACGATCCGGAGCTTCTTCGACGCCCACATGGACCTGACCCAGCCCCTGCCGCGATTCGATTTCTACGACGAAGAAAGACCCATCTTCACCTACCCGCGCTTCCTCCCGGGGTCCAAGATCCTCGGGGCCGACGTCGAGAACGCCATTCTGTGCGAGGGCAGCATCGTCAACAGGTCCCGCATCCGCGAGGCCATCATCGGCGTCCGGTCGCGCGTCGGCGAGAACAGCCATCTCGAGCGGGCCGTGGTCATGGGCGCGGACTATTACGAATCGCGGGAGGACCTGGCCCGGAACCGCGACAGGGGCGTGCCGGACGTCGGCATCGGCCGCGAAGCGGAGATCCGCGACGCCATCATCGATAAGAACGCCCGCATCGGCCACGGCGTCAAGCTCGTCAACAGGCATGGCGTCGCCGCCGAGACGGCCGAGAGCTATTCCATCGTCGACGGCATCATCGTCGTCCCCAAGAGCGCCGTCATCCCCGACGGGACGGTCATCTGAGGCGGCCGTTTTCGGGCCGGGCAAGCGGGACAGTCCCGCTCACGAGCCGGCCAAACGCAGAAAGACGGATTCGAGGTCGGGGCCGGTCCGGGCCAGACGCAGGAGCCGCCATTCCTTGAGACCGGCGTGGGCGATCGTCTCCCCGCGGCGAAGTACGATGAACCCGTCCGCGATCCTCTCCATCTCGGCCAGCATGTGGGAGCTGAGGAGGACCGTCTTTCCTCCCTCCCTCAGGCCGCAAAAGATGTCCCGGACACACTTGATGCC
Source organism: Candidatus Aminicenantota bacterium (assembly GCA_963725825.1). Taxonomy (GTDB): domain Bacteria; phylum Acidobacteriota; class Aminicenantia; order Aminicenantales; family Saccharicenantaceae; genus RBG-16-66-30. Next base: position 12,280 of record CAVSAI010000033.1, on the reverse strand, counting down.
CGGCGGATCGAGCGCGGAGAACGGTTCGTCGGCGATGAGGAGGTCGGGCCCAAGAACGAGGTTCTGCAGGTAAGCGAACTTCTTGGCGTTCCCGGCCGAATAGGAGGCAGGGCGGCGCCGGAGCAGGGCCGGGTCGAAGAGCAGGCTCCGCGCGGCGGCGAGGACCGAGGCCCCGAAATCGCGGCCGTTCCCGGGGGAGCTGCCGTGCGCCCGCGTCCTGGCCAGTCCAAGGATCGTCCAGCCGTCGAGCCCGGCGAAGAACGCCGGCCGGTCGGGAACATAACCGACCCGGCCCGGGGCGACGGCCACCGTCCCGGCATCGGCCCGCAGAAAGCCCAAGACGATCTTGAGAGTCGTCGTCTTGCCGGCGCCGTTCTCGCCGAGCATGGCCGTGATCGTCCCCTTTTTGGTCTTGAAGCTGACATCCCGAAGGGCCTCGACCCGGCCGAACCTCTTGGCCAGCTTGTGGGCTTCGATCATGGGTCCTCCATTCTTATTTCCGGAGCTCGAGCCTTCGCGCCAGCCGGCCCTGGACGAGAAGGGCCAGGCCGAGGCCGGCCGCGGTCTCAGCGATGAAAAGAGGGAGACGTCCGGAGACGACGACGTTAGGGAGCACGGCGACGAGAGCGCCGAACAGGAGCTTGGCTCCGATATCGGGGAAGCGCCCGGTCGCGGCGTAGTCGAGCAGGCCCGTCCGTGAAGTCACCGAGAAGATGAGGGCCATGACCGCGGCCGACTGGGCCAGGAGCAGCGCCAGCACGTTCGATCCGGCTTTGAGGACGTAGCTCAGCGCACCGGCCACCGCGATATAATAAGCGCCCGCGACGAGGACCAGCGCGAAACGGGCGATGAAATCCGGCCTGAGCTCGCCGAGGACCGCGCCCCAGGCCGCGAAGAGGACGAAGAGACAAGCGGCGTAGCCCGCGGCCGCGGCGGCCCGGACGAAGCTCGTCGCCCTCAGGTACTGCCGCCAGCGCCCGCCGAGGAAAAGGACGCTTTCGAGGGCCCCGCTCTCCAGGTCGGACCGGACGGTGTCCTGGGCGGCGATGAGGAAGACGTGCGGCAGGAGGAAGAAGAAGAACTTGGCGGCGCTCGCGTACGAATCATGGAGCCCGATCCAGACGACAAGGGCCGGGAAGGCCAGGCCGGCGACGATGGCCAGAGGCGAGGCGACGAGCCTCTGCCGCGTCACGCGCCAGGTCAGCGCGAGAATAGCCGAGTCAGGCATTTCTTCAACTCCTCCCGGCGGGCTTCGGGCCCGAGGTAGGGATCGTCCCGATAGACCGCCTCCGTCCCCACGAGCAGGACCTTGTAGGGAACGGCATTCACCTTGAACCTTCGGAAGAGGGCCTTGCGCCGGTCAAGGATGACCGGCGATGACCAGGCGTATTTTTCGAGGAAGGCCTCGAGGTCGTCGCGAAGCGCGAGCGAGACGCCGACGACCTCGACGGGCCATCGCCCTTCCTCGATGAGATACCGGGACTCGAAGAGCTCCTCGTAACAGACGGGACACTCGATCGAAAAGAAGACGAGGAGAACCGGCCCGGAGCCAGGCGGCGCCGCCTCGTCGAGGCTGGCGCAGATGCGCACGTCGACGAGAGGGACGCCCGGGCCCGGGAGACCGGCGGCGACGAGCGCGGCCGCCGTGAGGAACGAGAAGCCCGGGCTCATCGCTCGACCTCGAAGATCCTGAGATCGCCCTCGTCGTCGATGGCGAACATGCGTCCGTCCGCGACGAGGAACCGGTGGACGGGGCACGGCAGCTCGACGACGGCCCGGAGGCGGCCCTGTCCGTCGACGACGGAAGCCGTCCTCCCCGGCCCGAGGTCCCTGCCGTCCACGACCTCCGGCCTCGAAAGATAGAAGAGCCCGCGGTCACGGGCCGCCGCCCAGCAGAACCCGGCCAGCGTCATGACACCTCGCCCGGTCGGCATGTCCAGGGTTCTGAAGACATGGCGGTCGTCGACGGCGAGCTTTCCCGCGAGGGACCCCGTCCCGAGGAAATGGAGGATCGTCCGGTCGCCGCTCCGGAAGATGACGTGGAAATCTCCGGACTCGCCGGGACAGACGAGGATCATGTTCCTGAAGGTGTCGAAGATCGGGTCGGAGGATGTCTTCGCTTCGAGCCCTTCCCAGAGCAGCCGTCCGCCGGCATCGTAGACGTGGAGGAGGCGCTCGCCTTTTCGCCGGCCGGTCGGATTCCCGGTCACCAGGAGCTTCCGGGCGCCAAGCGAGAAAACCCGGTCCGGCGCGAAGGGCACTTTGAAGCCGCCGCGCGGCTGCCCCTGACGGTCGAAGACCTGGATCCGGAAATTGAGCTTGTCGGCGACGATAACCTCCCCCTCCGCCGCGGCGACACCCGAGGGAAAGGACAGCTCGCCGGGACCCGGGCCTTTCCGCCCGAAGGACTCGAGGAACCGGCCGTCCTTCGAAAACACCTTGACGGCGCAGTCCAGCGCGTCGGCGATGTAGAGGCGGTCGGCGTCGAGAGCCATGGCGACGGGCCGCCCGAGGACGGCCTCGTCGGACCCGTTCGCCGGCACGGCGACCTCGACGGCCTTTCGCCGTTCGACGGCCCGCCCCGCCGTCTCCCCCGCTCCGGCCGCGATGACGGCCGCGAGTGCGAACCCGGCGGCCGCCGCGGCCGCGCGCTTGGTCATGTCCATTCCGGTCCTCCTCGGACGGAAGCAGGGAGGGCCCCCGACGGCAAGGCCCCCCGCAGGTTCTCCGCTCACAGCCCCAACGAGCACTTGCCGAACGCGAGATCGCAAACCGTCAGCAGCAGCATGACCTTATACCAGGGCGCATCGACGTTGAGGGCGTACTCCCGGCATTTGGTATGGTTGCTGTTGCAGTCGGTCTGGTTGTTGACGGGCGGCGCGGCAACGGACGAAGCGCCCGCGGTCAAGAGGACGAGACCGGCCAGGGCCAAGATGGTCAGCTTCTTCATCGGCTTTCTCCTTTCGCCCCCTCAAGAGCAAGCCGCATGCCACGTGCCGGAGGTCCGCGCATAGCCCAAACCACTCAAAATGAAGGGGATGAAAGGCAGGCTCAGAGGTCACTGACAACGCTGATTAACGATCCCGCCATTCGAGAAAGGGGGACAGTCGCTTCCCGTGGACCATCGCACTCAGCGTTCGTCTCGGCCAAAGCGCAGCCCCGAGCCTCGAGGGGCAGTCTCCTCGCGGCGACGCCCGGTATCTGCTCGTCTAGAGGAGCAGTCCCGATGTCGAAATAGGGACGCTCCCCACTGGAAGTCCCTATTTCAACATCGGGATCTTGATGCCGTTCTTCCTGGCGCAGGCGATCGCTTCGGGATAGCCGGCGTCGGCGTGCCGGGCGACCCCGAGCCCGGGGTCGACGGTGAGCACGCGCTCGAGCCGGCGCCCCATCGCGGCCGTTCCGTCGGCGACGACGACCATCCCGGCATGGATGGACAGGCCGATGCCGACGCCGCCGCCGTGGTGCACGGACACCCATGAAGCGCCGCTCACGGCGTTGAGCAGAGCGTTGAGGATGGGCCAGTCGGCGATGGCGTCCGAGCCGTCCCGCATGCCCTCGGTCTCGCGGTTGGGCGAGGCGACCGAGCCGGTATCGAGGTGGTCGCGCCCGATGACAATGGGCGCGGTGATCTTGCCCGTCTTGACCAGGCGGTTGATGACCGCGCCGAAGCGGGCCCGCTCGCCGTAGCCGAGCCAGCAGATGCGTGACGGCAGCCCCTGGAACTTGACTTGGCTCCGGGCCTTGCGGATCCAGCGGGCCAGGGCCTCGTCCCCCGGAAACTCCTTGAGCACGGCCTCGTCGGTCGCGTAGATGTCCTGCGGCCTCCCGGAGAGCGCCGCCCAGCGGAACGGCCCTTTCCCGAGGCAGAAGAGGGGCCGGATGTACTCGGGGACGAAGCCGGGAATATCGAACGCGTTGGCCACTCCGGCCTTCTGGGCCTGGCCGCGGATGTTGTTGCCGTAGTCGAAGGCCCGCGCTCCCCTCGCCCGAAGATCGAGCATGGCCCGGACGTGGGCGGCCATGGCGGCATAGGACCGGCGAATGTAATCGGCAGGGTCCTTTTTGCGCAGCGCCATCGCCTCCTCGAAGGGAAGCCCGTTCGGGACGTAGCCGTTGAGCTCGTCGTGGGCCGAGGTCTGATCGGTCAGGACGTCGGGCGTAATGCCCCGCCGCACGAATTCCGGGAGAATGTCGGCGGCGTTGCCGAGGAGCGCGATCGAAAGGGGGGCGCCCTTCTTCATGGCCTCGGCGGCCAAGCGCAGGGCCTCGTCAAGGCTGTCGGTCATCGTATCGACATAGCGCGTCTCGAGCCGCCTCTGGATCCTGCGCGGGTCGACCTCGACGACGATGGCGACGCCGTCGTTCATGGTCACGGCCAGCGGCTGGGCCCCGCCCATGCCGCCGAGCCCCGCGGTCAGGGTCAGCCGGCCTCTGAGCGAACCGCCGAAGTGCTTCCGGCCGACGGCGGACAGCGTCTCGTAGGTCCCTTGCAGGATCCCCTGCGTGCCGATATAGATCCAGCTGCCGGCGGTCATCTGGCCGTACATGGTCAGCCCGAGCGCCTCGAGGCGCCGGAACTCGTCCCAGTTGGCCCAGCGCGGAACGATCATCGCGTTCGAAATGAGGACCCGCGGCGCTTCGGCGTGCGTCTTGAACACGGCCACGGGCTTGCCCGACTGGACGATGAGCGTCTCGTCGTTCTCGAGCTTCTTCAGGCTGGCGACGATGGCCCGATAGGCGTCCCAATTCCGGGCCGCTTTGCCTGTCCCTCCATAGACGATGAGCTCATCGGGTTTCTCGGCCACCTGAGGGTCGAGATTGTTCATGAGCATCCTCAAGGCCCCTTCTTGCGACCAGCCCTTGGTCAGCAGGCGGGAGCCCCTCGGGGCCCGGATATTCAGGACCGGCCCAAGGCCCGTTTTTGCCATTTATTGTCTCCTCTAAGACGTTTTGAGCAAAGAATATACCATAGCCGCGCGGAGGTTATCAAAAGCAAAAAAAACGATTGACCCGGGCTCGATATCTGTTATACATATTGTAGAGGAAAAGGAAGAGTTTGCCGCTCTTTCACGGGAAAGACGCAGCGAGGGCTATGATCCAAAAGCGCATACTCGTCATCCACCCGTCGCCCGCGGAAGCGGATCGCTTGGCCCGCCTGGCCCAGAAGTGCGGCCCGGTGGAGGTCGAGGTCGATCCGGAAGCGGCTCTGGGCGAGCTCGCCTCGGAAGATGTCGCCGCCGCGGTCATCGACGAGTCGTTCGCGGGCTTCCCCGCCCTCAAAGCCATGGTCCGCCCGCCGACAGGCGTGCTCATCACGGGCGGCGACGAAGAGAGGATCTCGCGCGAAGCCGACGAGTGGCCGCAGGCGATCGACACCGACTTCTGCCTCACCACGACCGCCGAGCCCCGCGAGTTCCATTTCCTGCGCGCCCTCGGACGGCTCGTCGATCACGCCAAGCTCAGGACGGAGGCGGCCGATCTGCGCCGGTCCCTCGGCCTCCAGGAGGCCAAAGTCAAGGATGTCCTCGGCGAGATCAGCGAGATCAAAGGCCTTCTCAATTCGGGCTTCCTCCGCGAGATCGAGAAGCGCCTGGCCATCGAAACCCGTTACGTCGGCTCCCTCAAGGACCGCCAGCGCTTCGAGTCGATCCTCCGCCGCATCTACGGGGCCGACGACGTCAGCAGCCTCCTCGACATCGTCCCTGATATCAGGGACATCGTCCAAGCCGAGAGCGTTTCGGTCTACCTCATGGAGGAGAACGAGGTCATCGGCCGCTACCTCAAGCCCCTCGTCTGGGACAACGCCTTCCTGATCCATTCGGATTTCTCGAAGTACATCGCCCCGCTCGAGGCCCAGGACTTCGCCGCCTCGGTCGCCCGCTACGGCCACGACATCAACGTCGCCGCGATGACCTTGGACCGGCGCCTGAGCAAGCGCTACACGTCCCTTCTCAAAGCCCCGCCGCGGAGCCTGCTCGGCGTGCCCATCATGCACGGGCCCAAGGTCATCGGCGTCCTCGAAGTGACCAACAAGACGGCCGGCGGCCGGCAGGACCCGGGAGGCTTCACCGCCGAAGACCAGCAGATCCTCCGGGGCCTGTCCGATCACATGGCCATCGCCATGACCAAGCTCAACCTCATTCAGTACGATCCGCTGACGGGCCTGCTCCGGCCGGAGCCGTTCTTCGAGAAGGTCCTGCAGAAGGTCAACGCCCTGAGCAAGCGCCGCCGCGAGGAAGGCGCCATGGCCCTGGTCATGGGCGACGTCGACTGGTTCAAGGCTTACAACGACCGCAACGGCCAGGAGGCCGGCAACAGGCTGCTGCGCGAGCTCGGCCATATCCTCAAGCTGGCCATCCGCGAGGAGGACCTCATCTGCCGCTACGGCGGCGAGGAGTTCCTCTTCTTCCTGATGGGGGTCAAGGACGTCGAGGAGGCGGCGCTGCTCACAGAGCGCATCCGCAAGAACGTCGAGGACCACTATTTCGCCCTGCAGGAATTCCAGCCGCGGGGCAACCTGACCATGTCGTTCGGCGTGACCGTGTTCCCGAAGACCCTGGGCGAGCAGTCCGCGCTCCTGACGAAGGCGGACCTCAAGCGGCTGGCCGGCGAAGCCGACCTGGCCTTGGCCGAGGCCAAGGGCAAGAACCGCCCCGACCTCAAAGCCCGCGGCGGCGCCGAGGCCTCGGCCGACAAGAACCGGGTCTGCAGCTTCGTCTGGCAGCAGCTGGAGGAGCCCGAGAAACCCCAGGCCCCGGCCCGGGGCGGACACGCCGCCCGCGAAAGGCGGAAATACGAGCGCCACAACGTCTCGACGCCCTTCCTTTTCCGCGACAACGGCGGCTTCAAAGTCGCCAAGACCGTCAATATCAGCCTCGAGGGCGCGCGCATCGTCTCCGACGCGCCGCTGCCGGAGGGGCCGTCCCTCGACGCGATCCTGGTCATCGAGGACAAGGCCACGCCGCTCAAGTGCACGGTCGTCTATTCCGAGAAGGGCGGCGGGGACCCGGGGTTCTTTTATTCCGGAGTGAAGCTCGAGGACATGACCTTCGCGGAGATCAAGGGTCTCGAAAGCTACCTCGTCCAGTTCCGGAAGAGGGACGCCCCCCGCTGAGGGGGCGGCGGCGCGCGGGCCGGGGCTCAGCCCCCTTCGAGCTCCTGCCTGAGCGCGTGGAGATACGGCAGGCGCGGTTCGATCCGGGCTTCGAAGGCCTTGCGGATCTCGGCGACGCCGGAAACGAATGCGGCGAACTCGTCGAGGTTGCTCCAGTTCTCCATGCTCAGCCGCTCGAGCAGCCGGCGCAGAACCTGGGAGCTGATGATGTCATCGGTGTAGCGGGGCAGGGCCCAGGCGTTCTTCTCGCACATCTTGACGATCCGCAGGAACAGCGCCCGCAGGCCTTCCTGCCAGTTGATGAGCTCCTGCTTGATGAAGAACTGGTCCTTGGGCGATTCCGTCAGGCCGAGCTTGACGGACAGCCGCTGGCCTTCCTCGAGCGTCCGATCGACGGCGGCCAGGAGCTTTTCCGGGTCGGCGATGATGACGTTGTCTTTTTGGAAATAATGGATCTCGCCGCTGCCGTTGGCGGGTTCGGTGTGGCGATAGGACTCGAGTTCGGCCACGAGCTCGTCCTCGGAGAGGTCGTCGCGGAACGCGGACCCGCGGGCGGGGGCGGCATCTTCGGAAGCCGCCGAGCTCGGCTCGTCCGGGGCGGGCGGCGCCGGCTCGCTCGGGGCTTCGGACATCCCCTTGGAGGCCTGCCCGGAGACGAGGTCCTGGATCCCGGGGATTTCCGGGATCTCAGGGCTCGATTCGTCCGCGGCGGCGTCCATTACGGCCAGGTCATCCTCGACGGCCGGCCGGACTCCCATGCGGCCGAGGCTGGCGGCGGCGGACTCGATGGCCAGGAGGTCTTTGATCTTGCGCAGCTTCTCCAGCTCCTCGTCGAGATCGAGGTTGAGGGGCTTGGTATCCTCCTCCATGACCTCGGCGACGATGCCGAAGCGCTCGCGCAGATCGTTTTTGAGGAAGGCGGCGCGCTCGGCGGTCTTCGACCGCAGCGTCTCGAGCCGCTCCTGGATGTCGTTCACGCGCTTGATCTCGTCCACCGTGGACTTGGCCAGGCTTTCGATCTCGGCCTGGAACCTGAGGACCTTTTGAAAGCGGTCGCGGGCCTCGTTGAGCAGGCCGGCACGCTGCTCCTCGAAATCGCGGACCATGACCCGGTATTCGCCGAGGGTCGTTTTTTCTTTTTCGAACTCGTGCTCGATCTCTTCCTTGCGCTTGCGGGCCGCTTCCTTCTCTCGGTTGATGCGCTCGACGAGATCGGAATCGACGTCGAGGAACTTCTTCTGCAGGATGCGCTCGAGCTGATCTTCGACTTCCTGGATGACTTGAGACGAATCCCTGAAAATATTCGGATCGTGTTCCATGGCCGCTCCTTAACCTTAGCGTGATTATTATGATGATTCGCCCGCTCGGTTGTCAAGAGGAATTGACCCAACTTGAACCCCTAAATAAAAAAAGGTATAAAAAGAACTTCATGAGCGAAGCCAGGGTTCTTCTAATCGTCGCGGATGACAAAAAACGGGCAGATCTTTGCGCATTTTTGTCCGCTTTTGGGCTCGTCGTCGATGCCCGAAGGACGCTTCCCAGCCCTCAGGACGATGCCGGTCCCGGAGCCGGTCCCCTCGCGCTGGTGGTCGCATTACGCGTGGGCCAGAGACAGATCCTCTGCTCCATCAGAGAATGGAAGGAACGGTTCCCAGGAATGGCGACGTTCGCGCTCGCGGCTCCCGAAGCGGCGGCCCGGCTTGTCCCCGCGCTCGAAGAAGGTCTCGTCGACCACCTGGCCGATCCTTCCAATCCTGCCGCCCTTTATTCGGCGCTTCGGGCCGCGCGTGCGAACGATGAGACCCGCCGCGGCGTCGAGCGTCAGAAGGAGACCCAGCGCCGGCTCAAGAAAGAGCTCGCCCTCCATCTGCGCCGGTCCCGCGATCTCGAAGAGGCCTACGACGCGACCCTCGAGAACTTCATGGCCGCGCTCGATCTCCGTGACGTCGAGACCTACGGCCACTCGAAGACCGTGGCTCGCTACAGTCACGTCCTGGCCGAGGCGGCGGGCATCCGCGACCCGCGCGCCCTCGACAGCATCCGCAAGGGCGCCCTGCTCCACGATTCGGGAAAGATGGCCGTCCCCGATGCCATCCTCAAGAAGCCGGGGCCGCTGGATCTTAAGGAATGGGAGATCATCCGGCGCCATCCCTCCCTCGGCTACGGCTTGGTGCGGGACCTCAAGCTCGTCCGCGAGGTCGGCAATATCATCCTCTGCCATCACGAGCGCTACGACGGCGCGGGCTATCCGAAAGGGCTCAAGGGCGAGGCCATTCCCATCGAAGCGAGGATCTTCGCCGTCGCCGACACGCTCGACGCCGTCACCTCCCATCGGCCCTACCGCGCGCCGAGGGACTTCCGGGCGGCCCGCCGCGAGCTCGAGACGAACGCCGGACGCCAGTTCGATCCCAAGGTCGTCGACGTCTTTTGCGGCCTGGAGCTTGCGGTCTGGGAGAAGATCCGCTTCGAGACGACGCGCCTGCTGCCGCCTTTCGACGATGCCCGCTTCCACTCCTCGACAAGGTAGGCGCCATGCCGAAACCCCATAAGGTCCTGATCATCGCTTCCAGTCCGAGGCCGAGGGGCAACAGCACCCTTCTCGCCGCCGAAGCCGCGCGAGGCGCCGGGGAGGCGGGCGCCGAGGTCCGGCTTGTCAGCCTGGCGGAGTTGTCCCTGGGCCCCTGCCGGGCGTGCGACCGCTGCCGGAAACCCGGCGCCAAGGGGTGCGTCCAGGAAGACGATCTCGGACCGCTCTACGAAGACCTCAAGTCCTCCGACGCCCTGCTTATCGCCTCGCCGGTCTACTGGTTCACGATGAGCTCTCAGGCCAAGATCTTCATGGACAGGCTCTATGCTTTCGGCGCCAAAGGCTACCGCGAGCTCAAGGGAAAGAGGATCGGGATCATCCTGGCCTCGGGGGACGCCGACCCCCGCTCGTCCGGCGCGGTCAACGCCATGAGCGCGTTCAAGGACGCCTTCGCCTACCTCGGCGCCCCGATCATAGGCCTGCTCCACGGCGCGGGCGGCAGGCCGGGCGCCGTGTTGAAGAACAAGGCGCTGATGAAACAGGCCTACGCCCTGGGCCAGGCGCTGGGCCGCTAAGAACCCGGAGACCCGCAACAATCGGCTCTCTCCCGCCGTATATTTAGAAGGATCGGTACGCCTGCGAAGAAAGGAATAGCCCATGAAGAGATCCCGCCTGCTGACGATCGCTCTCCTCGCGGTCCTCGCTTCCGTCGCCGCCGTAACCTGCGCCAAGACGGACAGCGGCGCCCGGATCGCGCGCGTCGAGAACGGGCTGATGTCGGCCGTTGTCATCAAGGGTGACCCGAGCGGAAATATCCTCGATAGAATGAGGCACTACGGCGTCCCCGGCGTGAGCATCGCCGTCTTCGACAAGGACAAGGTCCTATGGGCCAAGGGATACGGGGTCATGGACGTCGGATCGAAGGAACCCGTCACCGACAAAACCCTCTTCGTCGCCGGCTCGATCAGCAAGCCCGTCGCCGCGATGGCGGCCTTGAAGCTCGTCGAGGAAGGCAAGATCGGTCTCGACGACGACATCAATAAGGTCCTGACCTCGTGGAAGCTGCCGGAGAACGACCTGACCGCGGGGCACCCGGTGACGCTCCGCGAGCTTCTCAGCCACAGCGGCGGAACGACGGTCCACGGCTTCCGCGGCTATGCCGCGGGCGAGGCCGTGCCGTCGGTCTCCGAGATCCTCGACGGCAAGGGGAACTCCCCCGCTGTTCGTGTCGACATGGAGCCCGGCAAGCAATGGCGCTATTCCGGCGGAGGGGTCACGGTCATGCAGCTCGCCCTGACCGACATCGAGAAAGCGACCTTCCCCGAGATCATGCGGACCAAGGTCCTCGAGCCGATCGGCATGACGAGCAGCTCGTACGAACAGACCTTCACCCCGGAGCGGCTGAAGCTCGCGGCATCCGGCCACGACGCGCAGGGCCGGGTCATCCCGGGGAAGCGTTTCGCCTATCCGGAGATGGCGGCGGCCGGGCTGTGGACGACGCCGACCGACCTGGCCAAGTTCGCCATCGAGGTCCGGCGCTCCGCCCTGGGACGATCGAACCGGGTTCTGTCAAAAGCCACGGCCGCGCTCATGCTCAAGCCTCAGATCGCCATCGGCGACAGCCAGGAGATGGCCCTGGGCCTGTTCCTCGAAAAACACGACGGCGAGGTTTATTACGGCCACGGCGGGCAGGATACGGGCTTCATCGCCCTGCTCGTCGCCGACCGCGACGAGGGCTACGGGGCGGCCATCATGACCAACTCGGACGGCCGCTCCGGCGACCTCATAGGCGAGATCCTGCGGGCGATCGCCACCGAGTACGGCTGGAAGAGCTACGTCCCGGCGCCGCTCACTCCCGTGATCCTCGATGCGGGCGCCCTCGGAAGATTCCAGGGAAGGTATCGGAGGGGCTCGGACGCCGTGCTCACGATCTCGCTCCGGGACGGGAAGCTCTTCGGGCTGCAGACGGAAGGAAGCGAGTTCGAGCTGGTGCCCGTCGCGGCGAGGGAGTTCGCCCGGAGGGATGTCCAGGTCCGCTACGTGTTCGGGGGGACGGGCGCGGCCGAGGCGGGCGAGGTGATGATCATCGCGCCCGGCGGAAAAAGCTCGGCGGCCCGCCTGGAGGAAGGCGTGAAGGTGCCGTTCGAGCTTCTTCAGGAAGGCCGGCTGGAGGAGGCCGTGGCCGGATATCGCGACCTCTGGACGAAAGATCCGAAGGACCAGGCGGTCGCGGAGGGACGGATCAACAATATGGGCTATGCCCTCCTCGGAGAGAACAAGGCCGCCGCGGCCGTCGCTCTCTTCGAGTTCAACGTCGAGCGCTTCCCGGACTCCTGGAATGCGCATGACAGTCTCGGCGAGGGTTACGCCGCGCTGGGGAAGACCGATCTGGCCATCAGGAGCTACGAGAAGTCACTCGCCCTCAACCCCGACAACGCCGGAGGGCGAAAGATGCTCGAGAAGCTCAAAAAATAGCCGGTTCCCGCGAAGGCGAACCTGGCGTATAATCGTCCCTATCGCGTTTCAGGAGGTCCTCATGCGCAAGTCCCTGTCCGTCCCGGCCGCCGCCGCGGCCTTTATCATCGGCTTCGTCGTCCTGGCCGCTCCGCACCTCGCGGCCCAGGCGTCCAAGGTCG
>CAVSAI010000032.1:0-31058 GCA_963725825.1 Candidatus Aminicenantota bacterium | reverse complement strand
GACTAGCAGCCCGCCGCCGGCTTCTTGACGAACCAGTTCTCGCGGGAGCCGAACTTCGTCCGGATGGCGATCCCCCAGCCGACCGCGTTCATCCCGAACGTAAAGAGGAACCCGAGCACGGGCACGAACGAAGCCAGGCTGAAGACGAGGAGGCCCATCAGCACGGCGCCCATGGCGGAGAGGTTCTTCGAGCCGAAGGCCCGCAGGGCGCTTTCGCCGAGGAGGAAGAAGACGGCCAGACGGCCGAACACCTGGATGATGAACCCGGCCACGGCGAGCGCCAGGGCGATGGGGATGCCGATGAGGATGAAGCTCAGCAGGGCGGCGAAGAAGACGAGTACGGTGAAAATGAGCATGGTCACGATCCCGGTCCCCAGCGCCGGCCAGAAATGTCTTCGGATCTCCCCGGCGGCGAAGGCGATAGGCTTGGGGAAGAGGGCGGCGCCAAGCACGGTGACGATGAGCCAGAGAAAGATGAGGACGAGCTTGACGACGACGATGATCGGGATGAGAGACAGGGAGAAAGCGCCCTTGAAGAGGTGCCCGTCCCGGAACAGCCGGTCGCCGATCTCGCGCGTCTGGAAGTAGATCGTGTCCCCCCCGATGGCGCAGCCGGGCTCCTTCTCGAGGGTCCCGCCGAGCGCCGCCAGGTCCTTGGCGATCGACGCCGTGGGCTTGACGACGATCTTCGAGCCGATGCCGACCACGGACTGGCCGACCTCGCCGCTGATCGTGATGGAACCGCCGATGACCACGACATCGCCTTTGACCTTGCCCTCGATGAGGACGCGGCCGCCGAAGCTGATGATCTCCTCCTGGGTCTCGCCGGGGGCGATGGTGATCTCTTTCTGGGAGCCGATCGCGGCCCGCGCCGCCGGCGGAGCCGCGAGCGGGACCAGGACGAACAGGCCGAGCAGGGCCAGGGTCAGTAGCTTTTCCCTCATGATGGTTCTCCCTGACGGAGGTATCGTCTCGCCCCGAAGAAGGCGAGAAGCGACAGGAGCGCTCCCAGGCCGATGACGACGATGACACCCACGGGGCCCAGGACGCGCGTGAAGGTCGTGAGGCCGGCGAACCCGACGGCCAGAAGGTCGCCGGCGACCTTCAGCATGACGTTCCCGAGCATGATCGTCTTGGCGGCCAGGGGCGTCGCGAAGGCGATGACCGAGCCGAAGAAGCTGTTGACGGCGACCAGGACGTCGAAGACGCTCTGGCCCGTGAAGATGCGGAAGCCGAGGAGACCGACGACTAGGGCGGTCGTGGCCGCGACGAGGGGCGAGAGCCAGCGGGCTTTCCGGACTTCCGGCTCTGGCAGGCTGTCCATGACGGACCGGGCGAAGCCGGCCGGCACCTCGAAGGGGGTGAGAGTGGTGAAGGCCTCGTGGAGCAGCCGCCTCTCGGCCAGCGCGTCGCGGCAGGCCGGGCAGCAATCGACGTGCTCTTCGAGCTTCCGGGCGTCGTAGGGGCCGAGCTCGCCCTCGAGATAGAGATAGAGGTTCTCGGGGCGCGGGCAGGACATCACGATCCCTCCATCCTCTTTCTCAATAATTCCTTGGCCTGGAAAACGCGGTTCTTGACCGTTCCGACGGGCAGGCCCTTGATGTCGGCGATCTCCTCATACGAGAACTCGCTGACGTGCCGGAGGACGAACAGCTCCCGGAGAGCCTCCGGGACGGACTCCAGGGCCCGCTCGATCTTCTGTCTGATCTCGGCCAGCTCGAACTTGCGGGCGACCGACGGCCCCGGATCCGCGACCTGGGGCAAGAGAGGACCGTCCTCGTCGTCGACGGGCTGGTCGATGGAGACGGTCGGCAGCTTCTTCTTCCTCCAGTGGTCGATGAGGTGGTTCGAGGCGATCTTGAAGAGCCAGGTGCTGAACTTGAAGTCGGGGCGATAGGACCCCAGCGAGCAGTAGGCTTTGAGGAAGATCTCCTGGGCGAAATCGAGTGCCGCCTCACGCTCCCCGGTCAGGCGGCCGAGATAGCTCGTGAGCGGCTGCTCGTATTTGCGGACGATCATTTCGAATGCCTTCCGGTCTCCTTTAAGGGTCCGGGACACAAGCTTGCGGTCTTCTGCCATCGAGAGAGCATCCTGCCCTCGTGTGTTCATACGGGCCTCGGACCGAATGGTTCAGATCCCCAGGCGCTCGTCGCCTTTGGTCTCGTCGATGATCTCGGTCCCGGGAGGGACCTTGAGGGTGAAGGTCTTGGCCGGGACGCGCCCGCCGGTCCTGACCTGGCTGAAGACGAATTCGCGCTTGTTCCCGGCCCACTCGAGGAAGATGGCCCGGCGCAGGAGCCAGGTCGTATCGTCGATCTCGAGGAGGATGTGGGAATAGTCGCCCTCCGTCTTGGGTGTCAGCTTGACCTGACGGACGTGCGTCGCGTCCGTCGGGAAGGGGCTGTCCTCGACGACGTAGGCGTCGAGAAAGGACTTCGTTCCGAGGAAGATGCCGAAGATATCCGACTCCAGGGCCTCCTTGGAGACAGGGCTCCGGGTGAGCTGTTTTTCTTCGGGCAGGTACATCTCCAGGACGCCTTCCTTGTACAGGAAGACCTTTTCCTGGGGGGCCTTATAATCCCAGCGCATGCGGTCGGGCTTCTGCAGGAAGAGATCGCCTTTTTCGCGCAGGGGCTCCGAGATCGACATGGAATAATAGAGCTGCTCGAAGCGGGCCTGCAGGGTGGTCACGGCCTTCAGGACCCGTTCCAGTCTGGCCACGGCCTCGTCCGCGGAAACGGCCTGGGCCGTCGAGGCCTTCAGGGCGGCCAAGGGCAAAAAGGTGGCAGCCAGGGCGAGTACTCCCGCAGCAGTGAAACCCAAGCGCTTCATGGCGGATATTATAGCATTTTGTTATATACTCGCGGGCGTGAAATCCGGCTTTATCCTGGCCATCATCGCCTACGTGGCCGTGCTCTGGGCGGCCGGGCTCGGTCTCAAGCGGCGGTCCGCCAGCCTGGATTCGTTCTTTCTGGCCTCGAGACGGCTCGGCGCGGGCCGCGTGGCCTTCTCCCTCTGCGCTTCGTGGATCGGGGCGGCCTCTCTCCTTGTCTCGACCGATGAAGCCTGCCGCGAAGGCGTCAGCGCGATCTGGATCGTCGGCCTGCCCGCGGTCGTGACGCTCCTCGTCATGACGGCCCTCGCCCGGCCGATCCGGGCGGTCTCCGGCCTGACCCCCTCCGCCCTGATGCGCGACCGCTACGGCAAAGCGGCCGGGACGCTGACGACCGTCCTCGTCGTCTGGTACATGATCGTTATGGCCGCGTCGCAGATGGTCGCGGCCGGGCCCTTCCTGGGCGCGTTCCTGGGCACGGGGCCTCTCTTCAGCCTTGTCCTGGCCTCAGGGATCGTCATGGTCTACTCCGCCGCCGGGGGCCTCCAGGCCGTTGCCAGGACCCACGTCGTCCAATTCGTTCTCCTTGTCGCCGGGGTCGGCGGAATGGTGGCCGCCTTGGCTTCGCGGACGACGTGGGGGGCGGTGCGCGCCGCCGCGGCCGGCTCCGGAAGGGCGGCCTACTTCGACGTCTTCTCGGGCGCGGAGCGCAACCTCCTCATCGCCCTGTCGTTCGTCCTGGCCTGGACGATCTCGCCCATTGCCTGGCAGAGGATGCAGGCCGCCCGGAGCGAGGCGGCTTCTCGCGGCGGCGCGCTCGCGGCGGCCGTTCTCCTGGGCCTGTTCTACGCCGGTATCGTCGCCGCGGGCATGCTCTTCCTTCCGCTCTTCCCTGACGGCGGGAGCGGCGTTCCTCTGGTCACCCGGTTCGTCGGACGCGAGGCCGGCTCCTTTCTGGGCGGACTCCTCTTCGTGACCGTCCTGGCGGCCATCTTTTCGACGATGGACGCCGCCCTCAACGCGGGGGCCATGACACTGACGAGAGAGCTTCTCGGGGGGCGGGCGGGGCCTGGCGCCGGTCCCCGGCCCCTGCTTATGGCCAGGATGGCGACTTCGGTCCTGGCCCTGGGCGCCCTCCTCATCGCAGCCCGCATGGGGGACATCCTCAAGACCCTCGGCTTGGCCTCCACGATCATGGCCGAGGGCCTGCTCGTCCCCGGCGTCGCAGCCCTCTTCCTGAAGAAGCGGGCCCCCCTTGCCGGGCTCCTCGGGCTCACTCTTGGCGGGGGATATGCGGTCGTTTCATTCCTGGGCGAATCCGGCCTCCCGATCGTCCCCGTCCCTCCCTGGCCCCGGTCCCTCCCGCTCGGCGTCGCTCTCGGCGCCGCGGGCTTCGCCGCGGGCCTCCTCCTCGAGCGATCCCGGGGCCGCCGCCCTCTGCCGGACGGCCCCCAGGCTTGACATTTCCGCCGAAATCGTGAATAGGTAGGGGTCACGGAGGGAATAAAATGAAGAAGATCCTGTTCGCTTTTGCCATTGCCGCCTTCCTCGCCGGGCCGGCCCTGGCTCAGACGGCGGCCGAACACATCGCGGAGGGCGACGCCGCCTATGCCAAATTCGACGACCAGACGGCCCTCGAACACTATCAGGCCGCGATGAAGCTCGAGCCCGCGAATTACGAGGCGCTCTGGAAGGCCTCGCGGGCCATGGTCGACATCGCCGACGTCATTCCGGCGACCGACAAGGACGTCAAGAACAAGCAGATGAAGCTCTACACGGACGCCACGGCCCTGGCCCGGAAGGCCGTCGACGCCAACCCCAACGACACTTGGGGCCACTTCCAGCTGGCCGCCGCCAACGGCAAGCGCCTGCTCATGCTCGGCAAGAAGGAACAGATCGAGGCCTCGAAGGCCGTCAAGGCCGAGATCGACAAGGCCATCGAGCTCGACCCGACGAACCATCTGGCCTACCACGCCTTGGGGCGCTGGAACCGCCGGATGGCCGAGATCGGGGGCGCCAAACGCTTCTTCGGCAGCATCATGTACGGGTCCATCCCGAAGGGATCTTACGAGGAATCGGAAAAAGATCTCCGCAAGGCCATCGAGCTCCACCCCGAATTCGTCAACCACTACCTCGAGCTCGGACGGACGCTCGTCGCCGAGAAGAAATACGACGAGGCGGCCCAGTCATTTGAAAAGGCGATCGACCTGCCCAAGACGACCTCGAAGGACGACGTCCTGAAGGCCGAGGCCAAGACGGAGCTCGCCAGCATCAAGTCGAAACTGGGCAAGTGAGCCGGCCCGCGCCGGCGGCTATTCGGAAAAGACCTGGGCGGTGAAGACCTCGAGCTTCGCGCCCTTCTTCCATTCCTCGGGAGGGAGCCCGGCTTTGAGACAGCCGTGGCGGAGGTAGGTCTCCCGGTCCCAGCCGTGCTCCACCGGGACCTGGGGCAGAAGCAGCCCTTTGGAAAAGCCCTTCGAGACGATGATCCCGTGGGAGCCGACCTGGACTTTGCCGGGGTCGCTCACGGGCTCGGGCAGACCCAGGACCGATATCTCGATCTTCAGCTTTTTCAGCTCGTCAGGCGACAGCGGATCGAACCGGGTGTCCTGCGTGGCCGCCGCAACGGCCATCTCGATGATGGTCTCGTCGAGCGGCTTCACCGGAAGCGGATAGCCGATGCAGCCCCGGAGCTCCCCGCCGACCGTCAGCGTGACGAACGCGCCCCGCATCTCCTTGAGGGTCCCCGACTTGACCGGTGAGCGGAGGCGGCTCCCGGTCTCGAAGTAGTGCTCGAGCGCTTGGCGGGCGAGCTTCAGACACGTTCGTTCTTCTTCCGCCGTCAGGGGTTCACTCATCGGACCTCTCCTTTGGGGCAAGCGCACACGGGAGCGGATCGAGGAAGAATCTCCGCTCGAACTCGACCACATGCGCGCGGAGGACAGGCGCCTTCGTCCGCCCGCTCAATTGGAGGACGAGCTTCGCGTACCAGGCCGGACCGAGAAGGGCCTTCTTGAACGCGGCGTCCGGCCGCACGACGACGATGCCCAAGATCCCTCCCGGCCAGATGCTTTCGAGGCCCGCGAGAACCCGCTCGTCCGGCACGGTCCCGGGATTCCCGGCCATCGCCACCTTCTCGACGATGAACCGGGACCCCCGCCGGTGCCCGACGACCGCGCCCCACGTCCCCGTCTGCGGCCGGAACGCCAGCACCGCGTCGATCTCGCGCTGCGCTTCCGGGATGATCAGCACGTCCACGGACCAATTATACGCGCGGCCGCGTTTCTTGACTATCCCCGGGCTTGGCATTAATATGGCTTCAGGGATGGGGCTATGAAATACGAGCTGGTGGTGGTCGGGGCCCTCGAGACGAACTGCTATCTCGTCTACTCGGAAGAGACGCGCGATTGCGCCATCATCGACCCGGGCGCCGACCCCGAGAAGATCATCGCGGCCATCGCCGACCTGGAGCTCAAACCCGCGATCGTCCTCAACACCCACGGCCACGTCGACCACATCGGCGCCAACTGCGACATCGTCCAGAAATACTCCGTTCCCCTGGCCATGCACGCCGCCGATACAGGCATGCTCCAGGTGTCCGACTACATCGAGCTCAGCCTTCTGCTCGGGGCCCGCAACTCACCGGCGCCGGACCGCCTTCTCGCCGACGGCGACGAGATCGCCTTCGGCCATGCCGCGCTCAGGGTCCTCCACACGCCCGGGCACACGCCGGGCAGCGTCGGATTCGTGCATGGCGGCTTCCTCTTCTCGGGCGATACGCTCTTCTGCGGCGGCGTCGGCCGGACCGACCTTCCCGGCGGCTCCTGGAAGGACCTCGAGAGATCGATCCGGGAGCGCATCCTGACGCTGCCTGAAGAGACGGTCGTCCTGCCCGGCCACGGCCCCTGGACCACGGTCGAGCAGGAGCGCAGCTCCAATCCCTTCCTGACATGAGATCCCCCGCCTCCTCGTCCGAGGACGCCCTGCGCTTGTTCCTCGAGTATCTGGCGGTCGAAAAAGGCCTCTCGGCGAACACGATCCAATCGTACGAAAGGGACATCCGCAAGCTCGTCGACGCCCTCCGGGCCCGCAAGGTCTCCCTCGCCAGGGTCTCCGAGGACACGCTCGTCCGCTTCATCCACGGCGAAAGCCAGGGGGGCCTTTCGGCCAGGTCGCTGGCCCGCCTGATCTCCGCGCTCCGGTCCTTCTTCCGCTTCCTCGTCCTCAGCGGATATCTCAAGAAGGACGCCACGACCCAGCTGACCACGCCCTCGACCTGGCTGGCCCTGCCCAAATTCCTGACCGTCGCGGAGGCCGAGGCGCTTCTCCAGGCCCCCGACGAGAAGAAGCCCCGCGGCCTCCGGGACCGGGCCATGCTCGAGGTCCTCTACGGCTCCGGTCTCCGGGTCACTGAGCTCGCCACGCTCAAGACGGCCGAGATCAATCTCGACGACGGCTTCCTCGTCTGCCGCGGCAAGGGGGGCAAGGAGAGGATCGTCCCGCTCGGCCGCTCGTCCTGCAAGGCCATCAAACGCTATCTCGAAGAGGTCCGGCCCCTGGCCGACGCCGGCGGGAGAGAGGAGCTCTTCCTGTCGCGCCGGGGCCGCCCCTTCACCCGGCAGGGGGTCTGGAAGCTGCTCCGCCAGCATGCCGCCAAAGCCGGCCTCTCGGCGAAGATCAGTCCCCACGTTCTCAGGCACTCGTTCGCCACCCACCTGCTCGAGCGCGGCGCGGACCTGCGCTCGGTCCAGCTCATGCTGGGCCACAGCCAGATCACGACGACGCAGATCTACACCCACGTCAGCCGGGAGCGGATTCGCCGCGTGTACGACAAATACCATCCCCGGGCCTGACGGCCGCGTCAGTGGACGGTGACGGTGACGACGGCCTCGGCCTCGTGGCTTTGGGCCACGGTGAGGACCCGTCCGTTGCGGACGTACTGCCTCTGCCTCCGCCAATCCCAGGAGAAACGCCGCTTCGGGTTCCTCTCCGCCAGGTCGGACTCGGGGATGACGATCCGGCTCGAGCCGCGGGCGACGAAATCGCCGTAAGCCTTGCCCCGCCCCCCCGGGGTGCGTCCTGACGAGCGGGGGAGCTCGAGGGCGACGGAGAGCGGCGAAGCGTGCAAGGGGATGGAGACCCCGCCGATGTCAAAGGCGAATTCGACCTCGCGCCCGTCCTTGAGCACGTAGTTCATGCGCACGGCCGGCCCGGGAGCCGCCGGGGCCTCGAGGACGATCTCGCGCCCGGCCCGTCCAGATCTTTCGCTGAGCCGCCACTCCAGGACCTCCGTCCTGATGTGGACCAAAACGAAATCCTCATCGTCCGGCTCCAGCCGTCCCTCCCAGAGGACCCGGCAGGCAAAATCCCCGGTGACCGGCGTTTCGCCGCCGCTGACGGCATACCCGCCCTTGGCGGTGATCTCCATCAGGACCTTCCACCAAGGGGCGGAGATCCCGGCCTCTTGGCGAACGGGCAGCTTCGCCGACGGGGGGGGACTCGAGAAGAGGCAGGCGGCCAGAACCGCCCCCGCGAGGGGTCCTGAAAGGCGCCGCAAGAGACCTTTTTCCATCGCCTGACGCAGACTCGAGACCCCCTCATTTTACTGCGTTTCGCGGGTTCTTGACAAACGATTTCACCAGGCGTATCCTGTATGAACTTTATGGTTCATGATATAAACTCAAAAGTTCATATCATGAACTGACAGGTTTAAATCAATGAGAACAAGCGAGGTCCGCCGCGAGCGCGAGGTCCGCCGCCGGGAAGGCTACCGGGAGGTCATCCTGCACGCCGCCGGGCGCGTCATCCTGCGCAAGGGCTACAGCGCCCTGACGATGGACGACGTCGCCCGCGAGGCCCAGCTCTCCAAGGCGACCGTCTACAAGTACGTCGCCGGCAAGGGCCCCCTGCTCTTTGAGATCGTGGGCCATTCGTTCGACGAGATCCTGGACCAGCTCGCCGGGATCGTCGACTCTCCGGACAGCGCCGGCGATAAGCTCCGGCGCCTCGTCCAGGTCGTCCTCCAGAGCAGCGAGGACATGAAGCAGGTCAACCGGGTCCTGTGGATGGACAAGGCCATGCTCAAGCTCATGCGGGTCTTCGTCCCTCCTCCCGGCAAGCCCGGCTCGTCCCTGCAGGCGGACCGGAAGGTCCTGGCCATGCTCAAGCAGAAACGCCAGGAGCTCGTCGACGCGGGCGCCCACATCCTCGAAGAGGGGGTCGCCTCCGGCGAGTTCCGGCGCCTGGATACTGCGCAGGCCGCGGCCTTCATCGAATCCGTGCTCCAGGGCTACACGCACATGCGGTTCTGGGAGGGCGACGCCCCGCTTCCTCCCGGAGCGCCCGACGTCCTGACGCGGTTCATTCTCGAAGGGATCCGGAACCCCGAACAACCCGGCAAGGAGATCTGACATGAGACGAACAGCAGGCTTCCTGATCTTCGCGCTGCTCGCCGCCCTCGGGCCGGCGTTCCTCGCCGCCCAGGAGCCCCCGACGCCGCTCGTCCTGACGATCGACGAGGCCGTCGCCATGGCCCTGAGCCAGAATCCGCTCTTCCTGGCCACGCAGGAACAGGAGCAGCAGGCCAGGTTCCAGGTCCGCTCGGCCGTGTCGCGCTTCCTGCCGACCCTGGACGCCCAGGGCCTCAACACCCTGGACGAAAAGCTCTTCACGCTCGAGTTCCCCTCCCTCATCCCGGGCCAGCCGCCCCAGCGGATCTCCATCGACTTCACCAAGAACTATCAGACCGCCCTGGCTTTCAACCTGCCTCTGTTCGCCGGCGGCCGCCTGGTCGCGGGCTACAAGCAGGCCAACTACAACCTTCAGGCCAGCCGGGAGTCGGTCCGCCTGTCCGAGCAGGAGACGGTCTTCAATGTCAAGCAAGCGTTCTACGGTTACCTGTTGGCCAGGGAATTCTCGGCGGTCGCCGACGAGGCCCTGACGCTGGCCGAGAAATTCCGGGACAACGTCAAGAATCTCTACGAGGTCGGCATGGCCTCGAAATTCGACCTCCTGCGTTCCGAGGTCCAGGTGGCCAATCTCAAGCCCCAGGCGATCCGGGGCCGGAACAGCGTCGAAGTGGCCGCGCTCGGACTGAAGACGGTCCTGGGCATCGCTCTCGAGACGCCGGTCGAGATCAAGGGCGAGCTCGCGGCGCCCCCGCTCGACGCCGTGTCCGAGGCCATCGTCGAGGAGGCCCAGGCCGCCCGGCCCGAGCTCCGCCAGCTCGAGTACCAGCGCCGCATCGCCGGCGAGATGCTGAAGATCGCCCGAGGTTCCATGCTGCCGACGATCGGCATCGGCGGCACCTACAACCTCTGGTCCGACTCGCTGAGCTTCCGAAAGGGGAGCTGGCAAAACTATTACGCCATCAACCTGTCGGTCACCCTGCCGCTTTTCAACGGCTTCGAGGCCCGGGCCCAGATCGGCCAGTCCAAGGCCGCGATCCGCCAGCTCGAATGGACGCGCAAGGGGCTCTCGGACGCGATCGCGCTCGAGGTGCGCCAGGCCGTCCTCAACCGCGATCAGGCCCGCGAAACCCTGAGTTCGCAGGAGAAGAACGTCGAACAGGCCCGCGAGGCGGTCCGGATCGCGGAGCTGAATTATGGCGAAGGGCTGGCCACCAACCTGGACGTCTCCACGGCCCAGGTCGCCCTGAGCCAGGCCCGGACCAACTATTCCCAGGCGCTCTATGACTGCGTCATCTCGCAGGCCCAGCTCGAAAAAGCCCTCGGCCGGAGCCGGTCCGAGAGCCGCTCGAACTAACGGAGGAATCCATGAGACAGCCCGTCACCCATCGCCCATCCCGGATCGTCATCGCGCTCGCCGCCGTCGCCCTCGCCGCCGCTGCCGCCGGATCGTGCAAGAAGCCGGCCGCGAAGGCGTCCGCCGCCGACGCGACCTTCGGGGCCGCGCCCGTCAGGGTCTTCAAGGCCGTGCGGGAAAAGATCACCGAGAAGATCACCTATACCGGCACGCTCGAGGCCTGGAACACGATCAACATCACCCCCGAGGTGGGCGGCAAGATCGCCCGCATCTATGTCCAGGAAGGGGACCGCGCGGCCAAGGGCCAGCTCCTGGCCGAGCTCGAGACCGAGTCCATCCGCCTCCAGCTCAAACAGGCCGAAGCCGGGGTGGCCGTCGCCGAAGCGAGCTTCGCCGACGCTCTCCGCAACAAGGACCGCATGGACCGGCTGATCAAGGAAAACGCGGTCTCGGCGATGCAGGTCGAGAAGATCCAGCTCGCCTATGACTCGGCCGCCGCCCAGCTCGAACAGGCCCGGGCGGGCCTCAACCTGGCCCGGCACGCCCTGGACGTCTCGATCATGAAGGCGCCCTTCGCCGGCGTCATCGCCTCCAAGAACGCCGAGGTCGGGGATGTCATCAACCCCATGATGGGCGGTTTCGGCGGCGGCGCCGGCGGTGTCCTGACCCTGATGGACTATTCCCGGGTCAAGATCAACGTGGCCGTCTCCTCCGAGGACATCGGGCTCCTCCGGAAAGGACAGGACGCCGTTCTCCGCGTCGGCGCTTTCCCGGGCCGCGATTTCCGCGGCGCCGTCCAGCTCGTCAACCTGACCGCCGATCCCCAGAACAAGAAGTTCGGCGTCGAGGCCGTCTTCGAGAATCCCGACGCCGCCCTGCGGCCCGGGACGTTCGGCGACGTCATCTTCGAAGTCGAGTCCCACGAGAACGCTCTCGTCGTGCCCCAGAAGGCCGTCCTCGAGAACGGCTATGTCTTCGTCGTCGAAAACGGCAAGGCGGTCAAGAAGACGGTCACCCTGGGCCTTCAGAACCCGACCATGGTCGAGATCCTCAGCGGCCTCGCCGAGGGCGCCGCTGTCATCGTCGACGGCAATTTCGGGCTCGAGGAAGGGGCGGCCGTCCAGGTCCTCGAAGAGGTGAAACAGTGAAGCTCCCCGAATTCTCGGTCAAGAAAAAGGTCACGACGTCCATGATGGCGATGATCCTCGTCGTCCTGGGCGCCATCTCGTTCACCCGGCTGGGGCTCGACTTCTTCCCCGATCTCGAGTTCCCGACGGTCTCGGTCATCACTTCCTATCCGGGCGCCTCATCCGTCGATATCGAAAACGTCCTGACCCGTCCCCTCGAGCAGGTCGTCAGCGCGGTCAACCGGGTCAAGAAGGTCACCTCCCAGACGTCCGAGGGCGTCTCCGTCATCAGCATCGAGTTCGAGTGGGGGACGAACCTCGATTTCGCCGCCCAGGACGTCCGCGATCAGATCGGCCTCTCCAAGCAGTTCCTGCCCGAGGAGGCGGCGGACCCGCTCGTGGTCAAGTTCAGCTTCAGCCAGTTCCCGGTCATCTTCTACGGCATCACGAGCGACATCCCGCCCATGAAGCTCAAGACGGTCATGGAGGACGAGATCGCGCCCCGCCTCGAGCGGATCGACGGCGTCGCTTCGGCCCGCGTCTTCTCCATGGACGAGCGGGAGATCCTGGTCGACGTCGACAAGTCCGCCCTCGAGAGCCGCGGCCTGACCCTCGACCAGGTCATGATGGCCATCCGGGCCGAGAACCTCAACCTGCCGGCCGGGAATATCGTCGAGCGCTACTCCGACATCCTGGTCCGGACGATGGGCGAGTTCACCAAGCTCGACGACATCCGCCGGACGGTCGTCGGCATGAGCCCCGGCGGGGAGCCCGTCTATGTCGGCGACGTCGCCGAGGTCAAGGACACTCTCAAGGAGATGCGATACGTCGCCCGGATCCAGCGGCAGAACGGCGTCTATCTGATCGTCAGCAAGCGGTCCGGGGCCAATACCCAGATCGCTTCCGCGGACGTCAAAAAGGCGATCGAGGCCCTCAGGGGGACGATCCCGGGCAACCCCGTGTTCCATGTCGCCATGGACCAGGGCGACATGATCGAGCAGGTCACGTCGAACACCGTGACCAACGCCTGGCAGGGCGGCCTCCTGGCCATCCTGCTGATCTTTCTCTTCCTGCGCAACTGGCGCCCGACGTTCGTCATCAGCCTGGCCATCCCCCTGTCCATCATCTCCACCTTTATCGCCCTTTATGCCGCCGGCTATACCCTCAACCTGCTGACCCTCGGCGGCCTGGCTTTGGGCATAGGCATGCTTGTCGATAATGCCATCGTCGTCATCGAGAACGTCTACCGCCATCTCGAGGAGGGCCAGGGGGCCGACCAGGCCTCTATCGAAGGGGCGAGCGAGGTCGGCATGGCCATCACCGCCTCGACGCTGACGACGATCGCCGTCTTCTTCCCCATGATCTTCGCTTCGGGCATCACCGGCAAGATGACCCAGGCCCTCGGCCTGTCCATCGCCTTTTCGCTCATCGCCTCGCTCTTCGTCGCCCTCACCATCGTCCCCCTGTCCACGTCTCTCCTCTTCCGCTCGAAGAAGAGCCTCAAGTCGATCGCCAAGGCCCCCGAGGAGCGCCAGTTCGCCAAGGCCAAGGCGTTCTATCGCAAGTGGCTCGACAAGGCCCTCCACCACCGGCGCTGGGTCCTCGGCGGCTCGCTCCTGGCCCTGGTCGTCTCGCTGGCCATCGTTCCCTTCCTCGGCACCGAGTTCATGCCCGCCCAGGACCAGGACATGATCATGCTGAAGGTCCGCATGCCCGTCGGCACGGCCCTTGACGAAACGAACCGGGTCGTAACCATGGTCGAGGACATCATGTCGGGCATGCCCGAGATCACCATGATATCGGCTCAGATCGGCTCCCAGGCCGAGCAGGACGCGAGCGACGCCGCCTCGACGTTCTCCAACGCCGGGACCCATGAGGGACTTCTCTGGACCGGCCTGGTCAAACGCGACAAGCGGCAATATTCCGACAAGCAGATACTCGAGCGGATCCGGGCGAAGCTCCCCAACCTCCGCGGCGTCAAGTTCGAGGCCATCGACATGAGTCAGATGCTCATGGGCGCCTCCTCCGCCCCGGTCGAGATCAAGCTCTTCGGCGCGGACCTGCCGGCGCTGAAGTCCCAGGCCGACCAGATCGTCCAGTTGATCTCGGGCATCGAGGGTGTGCGCGATCTGACCCACACCCTGGCCGCGGGCAAGCCCGAGGTCCAGATCCGCATCGACCGGGAGAAGGCCTACCGCCTGGGCCTGTCCGTCTCTCAGGTCGCCAACACCGTCCAGACGGCGACGCTTGGCAAGGTCGCCTCGCGCTACCGCGAGGGCAGCGACGAGATCGACATCCGGCTCCGCTTCCAGAAGAAGTATCGCGACAGCCTTGACGAGGTCCGCAGCATCCCGCTCCGGACGGCGGCCGGCCAGACGGTCTATCTCGAGCAGGTGGCCAGCATCTCGACCGCCGAGGGACCGATCATGATCAACCGCGAGAATCAGGCCCGCCGCGTCACGATCACGGCCAACATCGTCGGCCGCGACCTCGGCGGCGTCGTCAAGGACATCAAGGCCCGGCTGGCCGGATTCGAAAGGAGCCTGCCGCCCGGCTACTTCCTCGAGTACGGCGGAGCCTACGAGCAGATGCAGGACGCCTTCCTCATCCTGGCCGGCGCCTTCGCCCTGGCCATCCTCCTCGTCTATATGGTCATGGCCTCCCAGTTCGAGCACTTCGTCCACCCGTTCATCATCATGTTCACCGTGCCGCTGGGGATCATCGGCGTCATCCTGGGCCTGCTGGTCACGGGGAGGCCGCTGAACCTGCCGGTGCTGATCGGGGTGATCCTGCTCGCCGGGATCGCCGTCAACAACGGCATCGTCATGATCGACTACATCAACCAGCTCATCAAGCGGGGAGTGGACAAAAGGGAGGCCATCCTGCAGGGATCGACGACCCGTCTGCGGGCTGTCCTTCTGACCGCTTTGACGACCATTCTCGGGACGCTGCCCATGGCCTTTTCGCGGTCCTCGGGCTCCGAGTTCCGGGCCCCCATGGGTGTCGCCATCGCCTTCGGACTGACCGCGACGACGTTCCTGACCCTTTTCGTCATCCCAGTCATTTACAGCATATTCAACAAGATAAGATTCAAGGAGAAGATGCCCGCGGCGTCTTGAGAGTCTATTTTCAAGCCTTGTACTTCAGGAAGGCGCCGATCCCGCCGTAGCGGTCGAGCTTTGACGGCGGTTCGACCTGCCGGACCGTCCCGCCCCGCTTGAGGACCGTTTCGATGGCCTCGTCGATGATGTCCTGGACGACGTCGGTCTTCTTGTCGTCGATCGGGCACTTGAGGTCGTCGAGGTAGAGGAACTTGTGGGTCGGGCAGATCCGCCCGGCCTCGCGAAATTGTGGGTGACGACGAGCGTCTGGACCTCGAACTGGTTGAGGCGATGGATCGTGTCGCGCAGGCCCGAGGTCGCCAGGCCGCCGCGCTCGAGCTCGGTGATGAGCTTCTGGACGATCTCTTCCTCTTCGGCCTTCTTGAGGCGGTCTTCCACCTCCAGGACCTCCTGAAGGACCTTGGCCGAGGTGTCGCTCACGCGGGAGCGCAGCCGGGCCTTGACCTTATCGCAGAGATAGCTGTGCAGGTGGGACTCGAAATTGGGCCCGTGATTTTCCTCCGAGCTGATGAAGAGCCAGTCGAAAGGGTGCTTCTTGTTGAGATCGAACGTCTTCTGAGCCGTCTTCTTATAGTGCTCCTGGAGATGGGCGTCGACATGGCGCTCGATGTGCTTGGCCTCGGTGCCCTCGAAGCCGCCCTCGCGGACCCGGCTCGGGACATCGCTCAGGATCTTGTCGAGGAACTTGATCTCGCCCATCGACACGTCGTACCAAACGGCCTCGCGGCGGTCGATGAGGAGAGCGCAGATGTGGCTGTATTTGTCCAGGATCGAGGCCAGCGGGCGGACGTAGAAATTCGCATCGAAGATGACCCGGCTGCGGGGGCCGTGCGGCAGCTCCAGGGGTTGCCAGAACTTCTTCTGGCTCGCCGAAAATACGGCCATCCCCGCGGCGTTCGAGGTCCCCAAGGCCTGGCTGCCGTAGTCGGCGATGAGGTCCAGGTCTCGCAGGAGCGATTCGGTCTTCTCCTTGGAAGCGGAGAGCTCGCAAGCCCGGGTTTTGGCATCGTTGAGGAGGTTTTTCAGGGCCAGCTGGATCTCCTTGCGGCTCATCCGGCCCTTGTCCGTGTCCAGGTAGAACGAGGTCACGAGATCGCCCTGGCTCTTGAACTTGGCCAGCGCTTCGATCTGGGAGCGGTCTTGGAATTTCATGCATCCTCCTTGGGAATTATAAAGGGGGGACAGATCCGACCATGGGCAGAAGCGGCGGGGATCATCAACAACTCCAGAATAGGGGGCGGGACCGGCTTTGTCAAGTTGGGCCTCCGGCGGTGAGCGAAGTCTTCGGAGCGGACCGCAAAATCGGGTCTGAGCGCTCGAAGACCCGATTTTGCGAAATATCCGAGCTGAGCTCTTTTCGCCTCGACGATATCCCTCGGCCCGATCCTTAGCGGTTGCCTCGGCTTCTTCGTATTTGCGCCGGGCGGAAAAATCGCTATAATAACGGCTCCCTGAGTGCGGAAGTGGCGGAATTGGCAGACGCGCAAGCCTCAGGAGCTTGTGGCCGCAAGGCTATGGGGGTTCGAGTCCCCCCTTCCGCACCATCGTCTTTCTCCCGTCTCCGGCGACGCGCATGGGTCAGGCCAAGGATATCCTCCTTATCAACCCCTGGATCTACGATTTCGCGGCCTACGATTTCTGGATGAAGCCCCTTGGGCTTCTTTACGCGGCCGCCCTCATCCGCCGCGACACTCCCCACCGCGTGTCCTTCATCGACTGCCTGGACCGCTTCCACCCCGGCCTGGCCGGTCATCCGGCCGGCAAGCCCGACGGCCGCGGCCCGTTCCCGAAAGAGCACATCCCCAAGCCGGAAGCCGTCCGCGGCGTGCCGCGCCGCTACTCGCGCTACGGTCTGCCCACGGCCCTCTTCGAGAAGGAGCTCGCCCGGGTGCCCCGTCCGGACGCCGTCCTCGTGACCTCGGGCATGACCTACTGGTATCCGGGCATCCAGGCCGTCATCGACCTCGTCCGGCGCAAGTTCGGCCCCGTCCCCGTCGTCCTCGGCGGGATCTATGCGACCCTCTGCCCCGGCCACGCCAAGGCCGAGTCGGGCGCCGACCTCGTCGTTCCCGGCCCGGCTGAAGAAGGGCTCCTCCCGGCCCTGGCCGAGGTCCTCGGCGGCGCGGCCCCGGACGCCGCCGGTCCGGCCGCTGGCGAAACCCTGCCGGCTCCCGCGTTCGATCTTCTGCGCGACCGGAGGTGTCTCCCGGTCCTGACCTCGCGCGGCTGCCCGCTGAGGTGCACGTATTGCGCCGGCCATCTGCTCTCGCCGGGATTCACGCAGAGGCCGCCCGCCTCGGTTCTGGCCGAGATCGTCGACGGGCACTCCCGCTTCGGGACGCGTCATTTCGCGTTCTACGACGACGCCCTTCTCTGGGGAAAGCGGAGCCACGCTTGGCCGCTCTTCGAGGGGCTGGCCGCCGCCGGCCCGCGATTGGAGTTCCACACGCCCAACGGCCTGCATTTGCGGGAGATCGACGCCGCGACGGCCCGGCTCATGCGCGCCGCCGGGCTGAAGTCCCTTTACCTCAGCATGGAGTCGACCGACGCGAACCTCATGCGGGAGAAGGGCCCGAAAGCGTCCCCGGCGGATCTCGAGCGCGCCCTGGGCGAGCTCGAGGCCGCGGGATACGAAAGGAGCGCCATCGGCGTCTATCTCATCACCGGCCTCCCCGGCCAGTCGGCGGCCAGCGTCGCGGAGAGCATCCGCTTTGTCCGCGGCCTCGGCGCCGTACCGCGCGCCGCGTATTTTTCGCCTATCCCCGGCACCCCAGAATGGGCCTCCCTCGTCCGCGCGGGCACCCTCGACGACGATGCCGACCCTCTTCTCCACAACAAGACCGCCTTCGCCTACCTCAAGAGCGGACTCCCGCCGGGCGAGCTCCAATCCCTCCTGCGCGCCCCGGCCTGACGTCCCGGCTTGATAATTCGCCCCCTGAGGACTACCTTAGATAGCGAAAGGACGCAGGAACCCATGATGCCCATCGACCGTCGGAAACACTCCTTAGGAGCCGTCCTCGGCGTGCTGGGCTCGGTCCTGCTCGTCGTCGCCGGCCTGGCCGCGCTCCCCGGGGCGGGCCTTGGAGCCAAACCGAAGCTCCCGCCGGCCCGGCGCGAGTGGCTGGCCAAGGTCGGCTACATCATCAACAAGGAAGAGAAGAAGATCTTCACCGAGCTTCCGGACAGCGCCAGGGACGAATTCATAGCCCAGTTTTGGACGCGGCGCGATCCCACGCCGGATACCCCGCGGAACGAATTCAAGATCGAGTACGAGGACCGCCTGGCCAAGGCCGGCGTCATGTTCCACGGCGAGGGGCGTCCGGGCTGGCAGACCGACCGCGGCCGGATCTTCATCCTGTTCGGACCGCCTGCGGAGCGCCTGACCTATCCCATGGACGCCTCCGGCTTCTGCAGGGAGATCTGGTATTACGGCTCCTTCCCCGTCGTCTTCATCGACGAGCATTGCTCGGGCTATTTCGTCATGACGGCCATCAACCTGGAGCATCTCCAGGAGCTCAACATCGCCCAGGGGTATTTTCAGAAGACCTTCAACCCGGAAAAGAAGCTCTTCGATTACCAGGTCTCGATGCAGAAGACCCGCGTGGAGGGCGGCGTCTACGAAGGCAAGGTCTTCGTCGACATCCCCTACGACACGATCTGGTTCAACTTCAAGGACGGCCGGCTCGAGACGTCTTTTGAAGTGCATCTCGAGATCTCGGACCAGTCCGGAACGATCGCCTGGGAGACCCAGGGCACTTTTCCCCTGGCCCTCGAAGAGAAGGACCTCGTCGAGCACCGGACCAGCCGGTTCCGCATGGAATTCCCGGTCCTCATCGACAAGGACCTCGACAAGCTGAAAAACAAGAAGCTGCGGATGGACGTTTCGGTCAAGAGCACGACCGAGGGCGAGGAGCTCAAGAAGGCCGTGGCCTTCGAGCTAAAATTTTAGGCTCAGGTTGAGCCGGACCACCCGCGTTCCCAAGAGGGGCGTGTACGTGCCGTAGGTGCCGCTGAGGATCCGCGTGCCCGTGCTGCCCCCGGCGCTGTCGGGGGCCCAGGTCCCGCCGTCGTTGAGGTCGAGCGTCCGGTACTTGTTCCCGAGCAGATTGTAGACGTCGACCGACACCCCGAAGAGGCCGTGCCCGGCCCGGACGAAATCCTTCTCCAGGCGGAAGTCGAGGGTCTTCCACGAGCCGAACCGCCTCGACCCCGGGCTCTCCAGGTAAACCTTGACGGGGATCATCTGGGCGCCGTTGGCCGCGGCCCAATCGGTCGGCGGAATGATCGTGACCGTTCGGCCCCACGGGGAGCCGCTCTGCGCCTTGAACACGATGCTGGCGAATATGTCCCAGCCGAAGCGGACCGTGCCGGCCAGCCGCGCGACGAGCGGGCGGTCCTGGAAGAGGCGGTCGGTGGAGGAGAGGTTCGTGAACGAGTTCGGGGTCAGCAGCGCGGGGGAATTCCCGGCGCTCCAGGGCGAGGCCACGGTCGCGTTCCCGGTCGCCCGGTTCCAGGTCAGGGACCCGAAGGCCTGCCAGTTGTGCGACATCCTCTTGTGGAACGTGAATTCCAGGCTCCGGTATCTCGCCGTGAGCTCGGGGACGTTCTCGATGCGCTCAAACAGGGCCGGGGCCGTCGACGAGGGGAGATACAGGTTCACCGGCACGTCCGGATAGCCGCCCGTCCCCGGAACGACCGTGGAGAAGGGCACCCACCAGCCCGCCGGGGCTTCCGAGAGCCGCCACCACTCGGCCTCGGTCGAAGGGTCATAGACGACGTGGCCGGTGAGGTTGGAGTGGCGCCGGTCGATATATCTGACGCCAAGGCGGAAACCCCTGCCGATCTCCTGCTCGACCCCGGCCGTCCATTCCTCGATCACCGGCGCGGAGAGGTCGGGGTCGACGGCCTGGCGGCGGAACTCGGTCTTGTACACCCGGAAATCGTAGGGAACGAGGGAGAAGGTATCGTTGATGTCGACGAGGCCGTCCCCGTTCTCGTCGTACCAGACGAAATCGTGGGAGGCCGTCGGATCGATCTGGGCCAGGTCCTGGGAATAGCCGAGGCCGAGGTACTCTGGCAGCCGGGCCCAGGAGCCCTTGAGGATCGTCCGGCCGTCGCCGAGGAGATCGAAGCTCAGGCCGAAGCGCGGCGAGAGCGTGTTCCAGAGGATGGACTTGTCCCAGCCGCTGAGACTGATGCCGCTGTAGAGGTTGTAGCCCAGGATCGGGTCGATGAGCGAGCTGCCCAGGCCCGTGCTCACGGAATTGCCGCTCGAGCCCTTGGAAAAGGTCCGAACCGGGCCTCGGAACGGTCGAAGCGCAGGCCGGCCGAGAGGGACAGGCGGCCGCCGATCGTCATCGTGTCCTGGACGAAGAGGCCGATCCGCCTGAGCTCACGCTTGAGCGACATACTGTCGGTGGAGGGGGCGATGTAGAAGCCGACGAGCCCCCAGCCGACCTCGTCGCCCGAGACAGGGGAGACGGTCTGCCCGTACGTGTAGGGGCTGCCGTTGGCATAATTGGTGATGAGATTGTCGGCCTTCCAGGTCGACGAGGACGTGGACATCGTTTCGTATTCGCCGCCCGCGACGATCTCGTGGAACATGCCCAGAAGATTGTCCTGGAGGCGCGTCAAAGAGGCCCCGGCCCTCATTCGGCTGGCGCCTTCCCGATCGTTCAGCGAGCCGCTGCCGAAGGACCGGCCGGTGATGATGTCGAAGGACTGGGGCTTGGCGATCGAGGCCGCGTTCAGGAAGAGAGGTTGCGTGAACTTCGCGTACCCGATGCTGAGGTCGACGCGCATGTTCTGGTCGGCGACATAGCTCCCGCCGAGCCGCCCCATGAACGTGCCCTCGCCGTCGAGGTTGCGGGTCGATTCCTCGGGCCGGAGCTTGTCGATCTCAGGGCCGTAGACGGGCTCGTCGAGGCCCGTGAACCCGACCTCGAGGACGCCCTTGAACTTGTCGAGAACGTTCACCGAGAGCTTGAGCGTCCCGGCGATGTCCCGTTGCTTGTAGTCGTAGACAAAGTGCCGGACGCCGAGGGGATCGGTCCAGTAGGTGAACGGCGCCCTGCGGCCGAGGCTGTTGTAGCGGAAATTGGCGAACACCCAGCCCATGTCCTCGAGCAGCGGTCCGGACAGCGAAAAGGACAGGTCATGTTCGCGCTTGAGCGCCGGCGGGGCGGCGTCGGGCATCTGGGCCAGCTCGGCGGCCGTCCAGAGGGAATTGGACAGGCCCTTGCCGGAGGCGCTGTAGGATAGGCTGCCCAGGGGCAAGGCCGACCCCGGCCTGTGGACGATGTTGATGTACGCCCCCTGGCCGGGCCCGGTATCGGCCGGGTGCCCGGCCGATTCGACCACGACTTCGTCGATGAGCTCGATGTTGACCCGGTCCATGATCACGTCGTCCCGGGGATGGGTCACGATGATGCCGTCCTGGACGACGACGGCTTCCGTGAGGGGCGTGCCGTTGAGGGACATGCGGCCGGCGTTGAAGTCCGACTCGAAGATGAGCCCGGGCACGATCCCGAGGAGCGCGGTGAGGTCCCGGTGAAGCGGCAGCCGGGAGATCAGGTCCTGGTCCAGGACGATGGCGTAACGCGCCGAATCACGGTCGAGGCCCGGCCCGGGCCGGACCGTGGCCGCTTCCTCCTCGGTCATCGTGGGTTCCATCCTGAAGTTCGCCGTGAACGTCGCTCCGGCGGAGACGACGATGCCGTCCATCGTGACGGTCTTGAACCCGGGCATCTCGGCGACGATCTTGTACGACCCCGGCACCAGGCCGGCGATCTCGAAACGCCCCGATCTCGAGGTCATGTAGTTGGCCACCCCCAGAGCGGCGGGGGAGGTGACGTAGAGGTAGGCCCCCCGGAGAGGAGCGCCCTTGTCGTCGGCGATCCGGCCCTTGATCGCCCCTGTCGGGCCGGCCGCGGCGGGCAGAGAAAAGGCCAAGAGGGCCACGCAAATGGCCAGAGAAACGAGGGATTTTCTGGTCAATGAGGCCTCCTTGGTCTCTTCTTCACCGTAATTTTATATTTTTTTCGCCCGGGGTTGTCAAAATAATTAACTTCGGCTCCCCCAGGATGGTTACAGCTCGAAATGCCGTGACGCCCCCGCTCATCCCCGGCTTCCCGACTTGAGTCCGGCCCAGGCGGCCGCGCCCACGAGGCCGGCGTCGTTCCCGAGGGCCGCCTTCTCGATGCGGCAGCCGGCAAAGGGGATGGGGTGCGACCAGCGGCGGGATTCTTCCTCGACCGGGCCGAGCAGGAGCTTGCCGGCCGAGACGACCCCGCCCCCGATGAGGACCTTCTCCGGATTGAGGGCCGTGATAATGATGCCGATGCCGATGCCCAGCCAGTAGGCCAGCTTGCGGAAGCTCTCCAGGGCGGCCGGGTCGCCGGACTTGGCCAGAACATAGACGTCCTTGGAATCCGTGATCTCCGTGCGCCCGGACAGGGCCTGGAAGTTGCGGACGAGCCGCGGCGCCGACGCCTCGGTCTCGAGGCAGCCGCGCCGGCCGCAACCGCAGGTCTCGCCGTCCGGATTGACCGTGATATGGCCGAGCTCGCCGGCGTAGCCGCCCTCGCCCTCCCACACCTTGCCGTCGAGGATGATGCCCCCGCCGATGCCCGTTCCGACCGTCAGAAGGACGAGGCTGCGCGCGCCGCGCCCCGCCCCGTGCCGGAACTCGCCGAAGGCGGCCATGTTGGCGTCGTTGCCGATGCGGACGGGGACGTC
Organism: Candidatus Aminicenantota bacterium; assembly: GCA_963725825.1. Taxonomy (GTDB): domain Bacteria; phylum Acidobacteriota; class Aminicenantia; order Aminicenantales; family Saccharicenantaceae; genus RBG-16-66-30. The sequence goes on along the minus strand of CAVSAI010000032.1, from coordinate 8,475 downwards.
GATGAACTTGCGCAGGGCCGGCAGGATGGGATAGCCGTTGAGGCCCGGATAGTTCGGCGACTGCAGGATCTTGCGCTCTTTGAGGCTGTAGAACCCGGCGATGCCGAAGCCGCAGGAGCGGACGGGCCCGGGCGCTCTCTTCTTCAGTCCCGTCCAGGTCTCCTCGAGAACGGCCAGGATCTCCGCCATGGACTCGGGACTGCGGACCCGGCCCTTTTGGACCAGGCGCCCGTCGCGGTCGATGAGACCGTACTTGATCTGCGTGCCGCCGATGTCGAACCCGGCGTCATAGGAGGATGTCATGGGAGATTCTCAGGGGCCCGCCCGGCCGGGAGGGCCCGGCGGGTGTCAGGGGCGATCGTCAGCCCTTGGGGGGCTCGGGATTCTTGGGACCCTCGTGGTCGTCCTTGGTGTTCATCGATTTCTTGAAGTTCTTGATGCCTTCGCCGATGGACTTCCCGAGGTCCGGCAGCTTGCGGGCGCCGAAAATGATGATGACGATGAGGAGGATCAGGATCAGTTCGGTCGGTCCGATGGATCCAAGCATGTGTATCTCCTTAGATCGCAGCCGTGTTTTCTCCCCTAGAAGATACGCTCAGCCCCCTGAAAAGTCAATCAAATGGCCTCGTTAGCCCTTTCAGGGATGTCCCTCGTCCGGCCTTGCTCAGGATATCGCCCCTTGCCCCCGCACCCCGGAAACCTTTTTATCTGGTTTCCCCCGCCTCCGGCGGGCCCCCCTTCCCCCACGGGGGCCTTGGGGCGACATCCATCGCAGCCTCCTCGGGACTTTTTGGAGAAAATCTGCAATAATGAGCGTTTCCATGAAGAATATCAGGAACTTCTCCATCATCGCCCATGTCGACCACGGCAAATCGACCCTGGCCGACCGGTTTATTGAGCTGACCGGGGCCCTCTCCGCCCGGGAGCTCAAGGAGCAGGTCCTGGACACCATGGATCTCGAGAGGGAGCGCGGCATCACTATCAAGGCCCAGACGGTGCGCCTGACCTACAAGAGCCTCTCGGGCGAAGAGTATATCTTCGACCTCATCGACACCCCCGGACACGTCGATTTCTCGTACGAGGTCTCGAGGAGCCTGTCGGCCTGCGACGGAGCGCTCCTCGTCATCGACGCCTCCCAGGGGGTCGAGGCCCAGACCCTGGCCAACACCTACCTCGCGGTCCACAACGACCTTGTCCTCGTTCCGGTCATCAACAAGATCGACCTGCCTCAGATCCAGATCGAGGACTCCCTCGAACAGATGGAGCACATCCTCGGCCTGCCCCGGTCCGAGGCCCTTCTTGTCAGCGCCAAGACAGGCCAGGGCCTGCCTGAGCTCTTCGAGGCCGTGGTCGCGCGGATCCCGCCGCCGAAAGGGGACCCGGACGCGCCGCTCAAGGCCCTCCTCTTCGATTCCTGGTTCGACACGTACAGGGGGGTCATCGTCCTCGTCCGCATCATCGACGGCGAGCTCAAGACGGGAGACCAGATCGTCCTCATGGCCTCGGGGGCCGAATACGAGGCCGAGGAGGTCGGCTATCTCACGCCCAAGCCTGTCAAGTCGGGGCTCCTCCGGACGGGCGAGGTCGGCTACCTCGTCGCCGGCATCAAGAAGCTCAGCGACGCCCGGGTCGGCGACACCGTCACTCACCGGAACCGCCCCACCGCCAAGCCCCTGCCCGGCTTCAAGGAATCCAAGCCCATGGTCTTCTGCGGCATCTTCCCGGCCGGCGAAAGCAACATCGAGGAGCTCCGCGACGCCATGGAGAAGCTGCGCCTGAACGACGCCTCGTTCCAGTACGAGCCGGAGAACTCGCCGGCGCTGGGACTCGGATTCCGGGCCGGCTTCCTCGGGCTCCTTCACCGGGAGATCGTCCAGGAGAGGCTGGAGCGCGACTACGGGTTGACGCTGATCACCACCGCCCCGAGCGTCGGCTACCGGGTGACCAACCGGAAAGGGGAGACGTTCGAGATCCACAATCCCTCCGAGATGCCCGAGCCGACCGAGGTGGTGATGATCGAGGAGCCGGTCATCGAGGCCGTCATCCTCACTCCGGACCGCTACCTCGGCGGCCTGTTCAAGCTCCTCGAAGAGCGCCGGGGCATCCAAAAGAAGATGGAGTACATCGGGCCCGGTCGCGTCCTCCTGGGCTACACCCTGCCGCTGAACGAGGTCGTCTTCGACTTCTACAACCAGCTCAAGCAGCTGTCGCAGGGCTACGCTTCGCTCGACTACGAGTTCTCGGGCTATCGCCGCGGGCCGCTGGTCAAGCTCGACATCCTCATCAACGGCGACCCCGTCGACGCGCTGTCGCTCGTCGTCCATGAGGACAAGGCCGTGACCATCGGCCGCGGGCTCGTCGAGCGCATGCGCAAAGTCATCCCCCGTCAGCAGTACGAGGTCGCCCTCCAGGCGGCGATCGGCAAGCACATCGTCGCCCGGGAGACGGTCAAGCCCTTCCGCAAGGACGTCCTGGCCAAGCTCTACGGCGGCGACTACACCCGCAAGATGAAGGTGCTGGAGAAACAGAAGGCGGGCAAGAAGCGCATGCGCCGCGTCGGCAAAGTCGACATCCCCCAGGAGGCCTTCCTGGCCATCCTGGAAGTCAAATAGGCCTCGGGAATCGGACCTCGCTCCGGTCTTCACACCGGCTCAGATCGCCGCTTACGCTCCCTCGGCGTACACCCCCCATCCATCCTTGGCGGCTCCAGAAGCGCTCTTCGGCTCGCGGATCCGGTTGTGGGTGGGAAGGCCCCCCACGCCGTTGCGTCATCGCCCCTTTGCTAGCTTCACTATATCGCTCGAACGATCTCTCGGCCGGGTGGGGCATCTTTGATTCCCAAGAACGGACGGGCGAGGAATGTCGTATAATGGAATACCGATTTTCCTAAGGAGTTGCAGATGAAGAGAAACAACAAGAAAACAGTCGCGGTCGTGCTCGGCGTTCTCGCAATCGCCGCGGTCGCGGCCGCCCAAGCTGCCGACACGAAGCCGTTCATCGGCGCCTGGAAAGGCACGCTCAACATCGCCGGCATGGACCTCGAGATCGGCCTCAACTTCACGCTCGACGAGGCCAAGAAGATCCAGGGGACCTTCGATTCGATCACCCAGGGCGCGTTCGGCCTCAAGCTCGGCAACATCGAGATCAAAGACAAGACCATCACCTTCGTGATCGCCGACCCCAACGTCCCCGGCGAACCCTCGTTCAAGGGGGCCCTGGACGAGACCGGCAAGAAGCTCTCCGGCGAATTCATTCAGGCCGGCTACGCCGGCACGTTCGCCGTCGAGAAGCAATAGGCATATTTCGGGGGTTGGCCGCCGCGGCTGTGTCACCGAGGGAACACATGGCCAAGAAGGACGTCGAAGCGGCCCTGGCCCGGGGAGTCGAGATCCTCGACAAGCTCCTGCCGCTCAAATCCTGGCTCTATTTCCCCGTGCTCTACGCGGCCTGCGTCTGGGCCGTCCGGCGGGTCTTCGACTACCACGAGAGGATCCTGGCCTGGCAGGTCTGGCTCGACCCTGAATTCGTCCGGACCAAGCCCGACGAGTTCATCCTCGATTTCTTCTGCGGCAACGACGCCCTCCATCGCGAATATGCCGGCGAGATCGCCCGGGGCGATCTCCGCGTCCTCCGGGCCGCCTTTCCCGCGCTCTACAGCGTCATCGGTCTCGAAGACGCGTTCCTCAAGGCCCTCTTCAAGGCCGAGCTCGACGCTGCCGATCACCGGGCCATCGTCGTCGAGTTCGCGGCCCGCACCGCCAGGGCCAGGGAAGCCATCGGCCCCGCGACGGCCGACCCCGCGTTCTGGGAGGCCCTCGAGCGCATCGGCCGCGAGGCGGCCTCGCTCGGGCTCCATCTCCTCAAGGACGAAGAGGTCCAGGAGATGATCGTCGCCCTGATCAAGGGCCCGGTCGAGGCCGGCCCGTCCATTCCTCCCGAAGCATGAGAAACCGACGCCTCCGGGCCCTCACCCTCGTTCTCGTCCTCGCTTCCAGCATCTCCTGCCTGACCCACCTGAGCCGGGCCAAGCGGTACTATGCCGAGGGTCAGGACCAGGCCCGGCTCTTTCAAACGGAGCAGGCGGTCGCGCATTGGAAAAAGGCCCTCGACGAGGCCGACAGGGAGTGCCGCAGGAAGCCTTCGGCCCAGGCGTTCACGGTCAAGGGCCTGGCCGAAGCGAACCTCGGCCGCTGGCGCGAGGCTGAAGCGTCATTTCTCAAAGCCTTCAGCCTCGGCTTCGGCGAAGGGGAGGCCTGGGCCTCCGATTCCGCCCTCGCCGGCCTGGCCGCGTCCTTCGAGGACCTGGACCTCGAGGCGCCCGCTCTCCGCATCTACGCCCAGCTCGTCGACAAGTCCGATTTCAAGCCGGCGCTCATGGTCGCGGCCGAGAGGCGGACGAACCTCGTCCTGGCTCGGGCCGCCGGTCTCGATCCCGGCGAGAAGGATCGGGCGCTCGCGGCGCTCGTCAAGACCCTGGACCGGCTCCTCGACCGCGACTTCGCCTGCGGCCTCTACCACTATCTCCACGCCCAGGTCGACGGCCATCTCGGCGACCTGCGACGCGCTTACGAGGAGGCGGTCATGGCCCGCGAGCTCGGCCTGCCGTCCGCGAAGATCGGGCGAGACAACGACAACCAGCTCGTGTATTGTTATGTCCGCCTGCGGGATTAGCTGCCCCCGGCCGAACGGGACGCCTTGACGGCGGCCCAGGCGCGCTGGGCGGCCAAGTGGGGCTGGCCGGACGACCGGACGCCGGCCTGGAAGAAGGAGTGACCGATGCTGCCGACGATCGCCTGGCGAGGCCGTTCCGTCATCATGATCGACCAGCGCAAGCTCCCTGGGCAGGAGACCTACGTCCGCTGCCGCACTTATATCCAGGTGGCCCAGGCCATCGAGAAGATGGTCGTCCGCGGCGCGCCGGCCATCGGCATCGCCGCCGCTTACGGCCTGGTCCTGGGGACGATGGCCCTGAGCGCGGAGACGGGACGATCGCTCGACCGCGATTTCGAGAAGATCTATAAGCGCCTCGAGCGGACGCGGCCGACCGCCCGGAACCTTTTCTGGGCCCTGGAGAAGATGAAGGCGGTCTACGAGCGGACGCGGTCCGAGGGCCTGCGGACGATCCGGGCGGCCCTTCTCGACGAGGCCAAGGCCATCGAACGAGAGGACGCCGAGACCAACCGGGCCATCGGGCAGCACGGCCAGGCGCTGCTCGGCGACGGCTGGACCGTGCTCACCCACTGCAACGCCGGGGCGCTGGCCACGGCCGCATACGGCACGGCGCTCGGCATCGTTCGCGCGGCGGTCGCGGAGGGCAAGTCGATCCGGGTCTTCGCCGACGAGACGAGGCCCTTCCTCCAGGGCGCGCGCCTGACCGTCTGGGAGCTCGACCGGGACGGCATCCCGGTCGTCCTCATCACCGACGGCATGGCCGGCTGGTTCATGCGCCGGGGCGAGATCAAGGCCGTCGTCGTCGGGGCCGACCGGATCGCCCGCAACGGCGATACGGCCAACAAGATCGGCACTTATTCGCTGGCCGTCCTGGCCAAGGAGAACGGCGTCCCCTTCTATGTCGCGGCGCCGACGAGCACGATCGACCTCACGCTTCCCGACGGGGGCGGCATCCCCATCGAGGAGCGGAACCCGGACGAGGTCCGCGAATTCGGCGGGCGCCTGATCACCATCCCCTACGTGGAGGTGCGCAACCCCGCCTTCGACGTCACGCCGGCCTCGTACATCACGGCCATCGTTACGGAACGCGGCGTCCACCGGCCGCCCTACGAAAAAAGCCTGAAAAGTCCGGATTGAAGAGCGGCGGAGACACGCGGGCCGATCATCGCGCCCTTTGCCAACGGATCGGTCGTCCGGAACGTCTTATGATCGAGGCGGCATCCGGGTTCTCGCGCTGAAGGAGTAGCCATGAGACGAGTTTCGATCCTCCTGCCTTGGTGTCTTGCCATGTCGATCGCGCTTTTGGCTCAGGCCCCCGAGACGACGATCGCGCCGCAGGCCGTCCGGCCCGGCGGAGGCTGGCCGGTCTCGAGCGACCGCTATGACCTCGCGAAGATCCGCGATCTCAACCGGCAGATCGCCCAAAAGGATTTCAAGGACATTACGAGCGTCGTCGTCATCAAAGACGGGAAGCTCCTCGTCGAGGAATATTTCAACGGGGCCGACCGGACGACGCTGCACAATACCCGCTCGGTGGGCAAGACGTTCACCTCGGCCCTCATGGGCGCGGCCATCCGCGACGGCTTCATCAAGAGCCTCGGCCAGACCCTGGGGGAATTCTACGACTTGAAGTCCTTCGCCAACTTCTCTCCAAAGAAGAGCGACGTCACGCTGAAGAACCTGATGACCATGAGCACAGCCTTCCTCGGATCGGACAACGACGCCGCCTCGCCCGGGAACGAAGAGAACATGTATCCGACCTCGAATTGGGTGAAATTCGCCCTCGACCTGCCCATGGACCCGGCGAAAGAGAACGGCAAGCAATGGGATTATTTCACGGCCGGCGTCATCCTGCTGGGCGATATCCTCGATCGCTCGATCCCCGGCGGATTGGAGCGCTACGCCGACAAGGTCCTGTTCAAGCCCCTGGGCATCACCCGATACGAATGGGCCCATACGCCGCAGAAGGTCGTGAACACCGCGGGCGGGCTCATGATGTCTTCCCTGGATTACGCCAAGTTCGGCCAGCTCTACAAGAACGGCGGCCGGTGGAACGGCGTGCAGGTCCTGCCGGAAGAGTGGGTCGCGAAGTCGTTCCAAAAATACCTGACCGTTCCCAATAACGTCGACACCTATTACGGGCTCTTGTTCTGGAACAAGACCTACCATGTCGGCGGCCGCCCTTACGAAACGTTCTTTTGCACGGGGAACGGCGGCAACAAGATCTTCGTGTTCACGGACCAGCCCCTGGTCGTCGTCGTCACCGCGACGGCCTACGGAAAGCCCTATATGCATACCCAGGTCGATAAGATGATGGAGCTGTACATTCTACCCGCGGTCACTAAATAGGGTTCTTCTCCCGCCTCCGGCGGGCCCCCTTCCCTCACGGGGCCCTTGGATCGACATCCCTGCGCAGCCTCGAGATGAATTCCCGGAAATGGGAGATGATCCTTAAGTATGCCAAGCCGGAACGGCCGCTCCGGCCGCATCGCTTCGAGCTTGACGGTGAACCGCCCCGGCGATATCATCCGGTCGAGATGGGAGATTCCGATTTGGGGGGTTCGACCATGCTTTTTATGAGAGCATCAAGACGGGTCATCGTCGCGCTCGCAGTCGCTTTGACGGGGCTCGTCTTCATCCCCGCCTCGTGCTCGAAGAAGGGCGGCGAAGCGGACTGGAAAGCCAAGATCGAGACCGTGAACGGCGTTCGGACGGTCAGTAATCCGGAAACCCCGCGATACGGCACCTTCGCTTTCGACCTCGTCGAGGATCTGGCCATCGGCGATGAAAAGAATGAGGATTATTTTTTCCCCGGTGGAGCAACGGTCAGCATCGATGACCACGGCGCATTTTATGTTTGCGATTACGGCAACCGGCGGGTCCAGGTCTATGGCCGGGACGGCAAGTTCGTCAGGACGCTCGGCCGTGTCGGGCAGGGTCCGGGAGAATATGCATTCCCCTCGAGTGTCCTCATTGACGGGTCCGGCAATATTGAAATCAACGACGGCCGCTCCCTTATCGTTTACGGCCGGGATGGGCTTTATCAGAAGAAGATCCCCCTCAAAACATTCCTCGGGAGTTTGATTCTCGGGCCCGGCGGGACGATCGTCGGGACGACCCAGCCGAATCCGCGCGCGAAGGGCGGTACGAAGAACGAGCTCGTCCAGCTCGGCCCGGATGGAGAGCCCCTGCGGACGATCGCCGAATTCGCAGCCTATGGAGTGGTCAACGATCTGGTTATCAACCACTGGTACACCCCTCGCATCTCGTTTTGCCGCCGGGCGCACGATTCTCTTTATTATGGATTCTCATTGGATTACATGATTCATGTCGTCGATGGAGATGGCCGCCCGCGCCTCGCGTTTTCCAAATCAGAGAAGGCGGGGGCCATCACAGGAGAAGAGAAGGGCCTGACAAGAAAGGAGGGGATCTTCTCTTGGAGCGGCAGGGGGGATCCGGAAACCACGGATCTGGGGATGCCCGATCACCGGCCATTTTTCTCGAGGTTCTTCAGCGACGAGGCCGGACGGCTCTATGTCGTCCGCTTCCGGCCGATCACGGAGAGAGAGGTTGGCACTCAGGACATCGATGTCTTCTCCAAGGATGGCTTCTATCTTTACCGGATGACTTGGCCCTTCATGCCTCAGGTCATCAGGGGCGGTTTTCTCTACGAGGTCCGTCAGGATGAGGACAAAGGCCTCACCAGGATCATCCGTTATCGAATAACGAATTGGAGCGATTTCAAGGCAGAATAGCTGGCCGGAAAGGCTGGATAGGTCGGTCGAAGAACCTGATCACAAATGA
>CAVSAI010000031.1:0-95195 GCA_963725825.1 Candidatus Aminicenantota bacterium | reverse complement strand
CCATGAAGACGCTCGGCCTGCTCGGCGGCATGACCTGGCACTCGACGGTCGACTACTACGCCTCATCAACCAAGGCGTACAGGACGCCTGGGCGGCACGCATTCGGCCGAGATGCTCCTGCTTTCGATCGACTTCGAGCCCGGTCGAGCAGATGCAGAACAGGGGAGACTGGGCCGGCATGGGCCAGCCTGATGGGCGGCGTGGGCCCGGAGCCTCGAAGGCGCGGGGGCCGAGGCGCATCGTCATCTGCGCCAACACCATGCACCGCTGGCCGACGACGTCACCGCGGCCGTGACGCATACCGCTCCTCCACATCGCCGACGCGACGGCGGCGGAGGTCAAGAAGGCGGGCCTCGAGACCGTCGGCCTGCTCGGTACGCGCTACACGATGGAGATCGACTTCTACCGGGGGCGTCTCGCGGAAGGATCACGGCCTGAGGTCCTCGTGCCCGAGGAGCCCGGACGGACGGTCGTTCACGATGTCATCTACAGGAGCTGGGCACGGGAAGATCGTGGACCGGAATCGCGGCGGGCCTATATCGAGGTCATCGAAGACCTCGTCCGGCGCGGCGCCGAGGGCGTCATCCTGGGCTGCACCGAGATCCCGCTCCTCGTCAAGGCTAAGGACAGCCCCGTGCCGGTCTTCGACACGACCGCCATCCACGCCGCCGCGGCGGTGGATTTCGCCCTGGCCGGCTGATCGCTCTCGGAGCGCGTTGGTACGCCCGATCTCGAGTGCTTGGCTTCTGCCTCAGACCGGGATATCTTCCTTTTCGTGATGGGAAGGGTTGACCGAAAGTCCGCGGCCCGAGATTTAACGCCGAGCGCAAAAAGGAATTTCCTACCTTCGGGACATGGGCGGAGGTCGTCGTTGCTTTTTTGCCCGAGGCGTGTTATGAATTCGGCTTCGTAAGGAGGTCCAAGATGACTCTAAAGAAAATGCCGTGTCTGGTTCTGTTCCTCGCGGTTGTTGCTTCATTGGCCTTTTCGGCTGAGGCGCCCACGGTCGCGTTCAAAACAGGCGATTTTTATCTCTCTCCCCAATTGAACAGTGTTCGCACAGGGACCGCCGGGAAATATGCGCTGGGTGTGAATGCCGAGTACTTCTTATCGAAGGCGATCGCGGTCGGGGGGGACGTTTCTTTCTATCTCGTATCCCCCGGCGGCCTGTCCTTGTTCCCCGACGTCGAATATCACTTCAACGTCAACGTCCGGGGCCTCGACGTTTTTGCCGGAGCAGGCCCCTCCATTTTCTTCGGATTCGGCTCGGAGGGAAGCACCGTATTCGGCGGTAAGGCCTTCGGCGCCGTGCGCTACTTTTTCACACCCGGCACCGGAGTCTTTCTAAAACTCGGAATCGCCTCGAATAAGGAAGGCACAACTGGCGTCGGGGCCATCGGAGTCTCCTTTAAGCTATAGTCCAGCAGTCTGAAGAACGGAATGGAGAGGGCGTGACCCGCCCCTGCGGCGGTCACGATCGCCCATCCGCATGAGGCCGTCGAGGCGGGCCTGAACATTGCCATCCACTTCGCCCGGCCGCCGGGAGCGCAGCTCATTGAAATTTCCGATGGACTCGCATTCAATGACCGCGGTCATGCCCTCCCTGACAGTTCCTCCGGGTCCTCTCGATAACGACGGCGCTGAAAACGACAAAGTCTTCCGGGCGCTTCAAGAGCGCGTCAAGGAGCTGACCGCGCTCCACGGAGCGGCCCGCGTCCTCGAGCACGCCGGATCACCGCCGGCCGTGATCCTGAAGGAGATCGTCGAGCTCCTGCCCCCGGCCTGGCAGTATCCGGAGATCACCGCCGCCAGGATCGGCCTCGGCGCCGTCGAAGCGGCGACGCCCGACTTCCGCCGGACGCCGTGGTCGCAGACCGCCGCGTTCTCCGCCGGCGAAGGGGCCGAGGGCCAGATCGAGGTCGTTTACCTCGAGGACAGACCGGTGATCTTCGAAGGGCCCTTCCTGAAGGAGGAGCGGGCCCTCATTCAATCGCTGGCCCAGATGCTGGCCTCCTATTTCGAGCGCCGGGCGGCCGAGGTTAGAGCCGGGAACGCCTACAAGGACCTGGAGCGTCAAGTCCGGGACCGGACCGCCGACCTGGAGCGAATGAACCAGGCCCTCCGGGACGAGATCTCCGAGCGCCTGAAGGCGGAGGCGGCCATCAGGCATTCCCAGGCCCAGCTCAGGCGCCTGGCCTCGGAGCTGACCCTGGCGGAAGAACGGGAGCGCCGGGCCATCGCCGCCGATCTTCATGATCATATCGGCCAGGCTTTGGCGGTGATCCGGGCCCGCCTCCGGGAGATGCAGAGCGGCGCCGTGTTCAGCGGCATGGAGAAGGGCATCGAAGACGCGCTCGAGCTCCTCGACCAGACCATCCAGAGCGCCCGGACCCTGACCTTCGAGATCAGTCCGCCCGTTCTCTACGATCTGGGCCTGGAACCGGCCCTGCAATGGCTCTGCGGGCAGTTTCAAAAAAAACACGGGCTCCGGGCGGAGATGACCTCCGAGGGCTCCGGGCCGCCCGTCCCCGACGACATCCAGATCACCGTGTTCCGCTCGGTCCAGGAGCTCCTCTTGAACGCCGCCAAGCACGCCGGGGCCTCGTCCGTGCGCGTCCATCTGGCCCGTCTGCCGGCGGCCCTCCGGGTCGAGGTCCGGGACGACGGCGCGGGTTTTGACGCCTCCCGCGAAGGGGCGTCGATGGACGATCACGGGGGGTTTGGATTATTCAGCATCAGGGAGCGTCTGAGAGTCCTGGGCGGCGCTCTCGGGGTTTCGACGTCGCCGGGCCGGGGGGCCGCGTTCACCCTGGAGCTTCCTCTGGCCGGAAGCCCCGGGACGGGAGGGACGCCGTGATCGTCCGGATCCTGATCGCCGACGACCACAAGATCATCCTGGACGGCCTGTGCAGTCTTCTCGAAAAGAACGACGCCCTCAAGGTGATCGGACGGGCCGCCGACGGGCTGTCCGCGGTCCGTTTGGCCGGAGAGCTCTCTCCCGACCTGGTGATCATGGACATCTCCCTGCCCGGGCTGAACGGCATCGATGCCACCCGCCGGATCCTGGAGGCGAACCCCCGGGTGAAGATCATCGCCCTCTCGATGCACAAGGACGGCCGCTACATCGCCGAGGCGCTCAAGAGCGGGGCCATGGGCTATCTATTGAAGGAATCGGCCTTCGACGAGCTCATCGCCGCCATCGGGGCCGTGATGAAAGGGCAGTGCTACCTGAGCGCGTCCATCGCCGACCTGGTGATCAAGGACTATATCCGCCATCTGGAGAAAACGGATTCGGGGATCTTCACCGTCCTGACTCCCCGCGAGCGGGAGGTCCTGCAATCCCTGTCCGAAGGCCTGTCCACGAAAGGGATCGCGGCGCGCCTGGAGGTCAGCGTCAAGACCGTGGAAACTCACCGGGCCCAGATCATGGCGAAGCTGGACATCCACAGCGTCGCCGAGCTCACCAAGTACGCCATCCGCGAGGGCCTGACTTCCCTTTAGGCCGCCGGCTCGACCGCGTGCGCCGGCCCGGGGGTCAGGTTTTTAGAAGCGACAATATCCGGTTTCCCCGATTGCCGTTCCGGCCGGCCCGGCCGTATATTCCGGGTCTCTGTCCTCTTCGCCTGCGCGGATCTTCTGAGGAGGTGTTCGAGATGTTCGACACGGGCAACACGGGATTCATGCTGGTTGCGACCAGTTTGGTCATGCTCATGACGCCGGGCCTGGCCTTTTTTTACGGCGGCCTGGTCGGCCGGAAAAACGTGCTGGCGATCATGATCCAGAGCTTCGTGTCCATGGGCTGGACCTCGGTCATCTGGTTCACGGTCGGCTACTCCATGTGCTTCTCCGGCGACGTCGGCGGCATCATCGGGAACCTCAAAATGGCCTTCCTGCGCGGCGTGACGTCCGATACGGTCCTCTCTCCCGCCAACAATATCCCCCTCCTGGTGTTCATCGCCTATCAGATGATGTTCGCGATCATCACCCCGGCCCTGATCACGGGCGCCTTCGCCAACCGGGTCCGGTTCGGGGCCTATATGGTGTTCCTGACGGTTTGGTTGCTGTTCGTCTATTTCCCGGCCGTCCATATGATCTGGGGCGGAGGGCTTCTCCAGAAGTGGGGTGTCCTCGACTTCGCCGGAGGGATCGTCGTCCACGCCATAGCCGGTATGGCGGCCCTGGCCGCGGTGTTCTTCGTCGGCCGGCGCAAGGTCAGCGAGAAGGGTCCCCACAGCATTCCCCTGGTCGCGCTCGGCACCGGTCTCCTGTGGTTCGGGTGGTACGGCTTCAACGCCGGGAGCGAGCTGCGTGTCGACCATATCACGGCCTTGGCCTTCCTCAACACCGACACCGCGGCCTCGTTTGCCGCCATCACCTGGCTGCTCCTGGCCTGGATCTTCGAGAAGAAACCCAAGTTCCTGGGATTGCTGACGGGGTCCATCGCCGGCCTCGCGACCATCACTCCGGCCGCCGGCTACGTGACCGTCCCCGTCGCGGCCCTGATCGGGATCGTCGCCGGGACCGTCTGCTACGCGGCGATCAACTGGAAGAACAAGATGGGCTGGGACGATGCCCTGGACGTCTGGGGGGTCCACGGGGTCGGGGGGATACTCGGGGTCTTCCTGCTCGGGATCTTCGCGACGACGAAGGTCAATCCGGCGGGAGCCGACGGCCTGCTCCTCGGCGGCACCGCCTTCTTCTTCAAGCAGGCCGCGGCCGTGATCGGGTTCAGCGCCTACGCCTTCGCGTTCACCTATATCGCGCTGTTCCTCATCAACAAGATCACGAAGGTCAGGATCACGGCCGAAGAGCAGAACATGGGCTTGGATACGGTCCTCCACGGGGAGGAAGCGTATATGCCCGATTGAGGCCTGAACGGGAGCGTGAGTCTTCGAAGCGGGGATCATGTGAACACACTCAAGCGGATAGGGACCTTCGGCCTCGGGCTCCTGATGATCGTCGCCCTCAAGGCGACCCTGCCGGGCCAGGACGCTTCGGCGCCGGTCACGGGGAGCGCCACACTCGGGGCCTTCAACCGCTACGTCTTCCGGGGATACCGTCTCGGCCGGGACAGTCTCGTTCTCGAGCCCGTTCTGGCGGTGTCCTACCGGGGGTTCTCGGTCACCTTCTGGGGCAACATCGATATGAAGGAGAAGGCCACGCCCAGTTTCGTTCCGGACAGGCCCGGCCAAAAGAGCTTCAATGAGACCGACCTGACCGTCTCCTATGCGCGTGATCTGGGAAGGCTCGGGCTCACGGCGGGCTTCATCTACTATGGGACCAAATACACGGCCGAAACGCAGGAGTTCTACGTCGGCGCCAGCCTGGACGTCCCGGGAAGTCCGGCCCTGACGGTCTACCGGGACATCGATGCGTATCCGGGGACATACGTCCTCCTGACCCTGGCCCAGGCCGTGGCCTTGAAAAAGGGGATCAGCCTCGATCTGGGCGCCTCGGCCGCCTATTTTTCGGGATCGGGCGAATACTGGAGGACCTACCTGCCGAGCGCCGGAAGCTATGTCGGTGACAAGTACCGGGCGCTCCACGACGGCATGATCAAAGCCGGGCTGACCTTTCCCCTCGGCAAGAGCCTCGGGCTCCAGGCTTTGGCCCAATGGTACTTCCCGCTCTCCGCGGCGGCCCGACGAACGGTCGATGGCCACTCCTATAACATCAACGGGAACCTCGCGAGCGTCCTGGTATTCGGGGCGAATCTGACCTTCGGCTTCTGAAGCCAAACTCCTTATGTCCGATCGCCGTGCTCCCGGATCGCCTTCAGCGATTCGATCAGCTTCGAAGCGTCCTTCCGATCGAGGTAGTCCAGGTCCGGCTTCTGATAATACTTGTGGATAAAATTCCTCAGATGGGTTTCCTCCCAGCCGAGCTGGCCGCCAGGGCCTTGATGAACAGCTTCTGCTTCAGGGTCATGCCGAACGAGTTGGCCCGGTAATAATCGCTGCGGACGAAGAAGCGCATGATCTTCCGGAACCCGGCCGTCGTCGAAGTCCTTGGCGCTCTCGACGCCGGCGATCCTCTTGAGGAGACAGCGATAATCCTTGTCGCTGATCCCGAGCTCTTTCTTGACGATATGGATAAGGGCTAGCTTTTTCCGGTCCAACTTGCCCGCGCGGCGCTCACGTGACGGAGGAGCCGACGCGGCTTCGGCTTCAGGACGATTTCCGCTTCTTTTGCCATCGCTCGAACCGGGTCAGGGCCGCGTTGAGGTCCAACCGCTTTTTGAACAGGTCGCGCCAGGCATCGCCTTTCCGGGCCAATCCGCTCCGGGACTGTGCGGATGTTGAAATCCAGAGGGATCGAGCCGGGACGTGACCTCCGTCCAATCGAGAGGCATCGAAACCGGCGCCCCCTCCCGGGGCCGCACGGCGTACGGGGCGGCCATGGTCGCGCCGCTGCGGTTCTGCAGGTAGTCGAGGTAGACCCGGCCCTTGCGCTTGGCCGGGCTTCGCTCGAGGCTTGTCAGCTCCGGATTGCGGCGATTGACGACGAGAAGAACCAGGTGGGCCAGCTCCGTGGCCTGCTCATGGCTGAAGCGGGGCGCCAGAGGGATGTAGACATGGATTCCCGTGGCCCCGGACGTCTTGCAGAACGCCGGGATGGCCATCTCGTCCAGGAGCGCCTTGGCCGCATGGACCGCCTCGACCACGCTCGCGAACGATGTCTCGAGAGGATCGAAATCGAGCACGATGTAGTCCGGCGAATCCACATGCGGCACCGACGAGCTCCAGACATTGAGCTCGATGCATCCCAAATTAGCCTCATAGATCAGAGTGTCCCTGTTCTGGCAGACGAGATAGCGGATGCTCCTTGTCCTCGCTTTCGGTCGTGAGATTGACGGTCTTCACCCACGCGGGAGGGCGCCTGGACCAGGTTCTTCTGGAAGAAGCTCTCGCCCGTGATGCCGTCGGGATGCCGGTTCAGCGCCTGCGGCCGGTCCTTGAGATAGGGGAGGATCCACTCCGCCATCCGCCAATAATAATCGATCAGGTCGCCCTTGGTGTATCCCTCCTGAGGCCAAAAGACCTTGTCGAGATGGGTCAGCTCGACCCGGGTCCGGAGCTTCGTTTTGGGGAAGACGGATTCCCGGGGCTCGGCCGTCTCAGGCTCGACCTCCGGGCGCTTTTGTCCTCCCGGAGTCCCAGGAAGACGGGGTGCCGCATGAGCCCTTCGCCGGTCCATTCGCTGAACTTTATCTCGCAGATCAGGCGCGGCGTGACCCAGGTCACGGGCATGTTGGTTGCGGGCTCCTCGGCGAAAGGGGAGCGGGGCGTCGCGAGAGGCGTCAGCTTGGCGTAGATATCTTTCAGCGTGCGCTCGGTGAAGCCTGTGCCGACGTGGCCGATGTAGATGAGCTTACCCTTTCTGAAGGCGCCGAGGATCAGAGCGCCGAAATACTTGCGCGCGGCGCGCGGCCGGGTGAAGCCGCAGATGACCGCCTCCTGCCCCTTTTGGACCTTGATCTTGAGCCACTCCTTCGTCCGCGCGCCCGAGCGATAAGGGCTATTCATGTCCTTGGCCATGACGCCCTCAAGGCCGTTCTTCTCCGCGGCCCGGAAGAAGGCTTTGCCCGTCCTTTCGATGGCTTCGCTCAGCCGCACCGTCGCGGTGACGGGCAGGAGCTTCTCCAGGATGGCCCGGCGCCGTCTGAGCGGGAGCGCCCGGAGGTCGTATCCCGCGGCATACAGGACGTCGAAGACGTAGTAGAGGATGCGGCCCTCGCCGCCGCGCATCGAATTCTGCAGGTCCTGAAATGCGGCCGGCCTTTCGCGTCCACGGCCACGATCTCGCCGTCGAACACGGCATTGACGGGAAATCCGCTTCAAGGCCGCGGCGACGGTCGGGAAGCGGGCGTTCTGGGTCTTGCCGTTGCGGGAGAGCAGGCGGACCTTCCCGCCCTTGATCTCGGCCAGCGAGCGGAAGCCGTCCCACTTGATCTCGAAGGTCCAGCCCTCCCGGTCGAACGGGCCGTCGATCGAGGTGGCCAGCATGGGGCGGACGTCCGAGGGAAACGGCTTCTTGACCGCCCCCTCGAGGTCCCGGTCATCGAGAGCAGGCGGTAGGGCCCTTTCGGGCGAGCCGGGTCGGCTTTGGCGGCGCCGGACAAGCCGGCGGCGGATCGGCCTTGGCCCCGCGTTTTCGGCCGACGGGCGGGGTCGAGGGTGTCGGCGCCGGCTCGCTCCTCTTCATCAGGAGCCATTGGTTGTTTTTGCCGTCTCCACGCGGCTTCAGGCGGACGAGCGTGAACAGGCCGCGGAGCTTTTTCCCGTCGAGACGGAAATCGATGTGGCCCTTGAGGAGCCCCGCCGCCATGGCCTTGGCCGGGTCCTCGCCCGGGGAGCCGTTCACGGCGTAGGTGCCCTTGTCCCAGATCTCGACCAGTCCCGCGCCGTATTCGCCCTCGGGGATGCGGCCCGCGAAATGCTGGTATTCCACGGGATGGTCCTCGACCATGATGGCCAGCCGCTTATCGTGAGTGTCCATCGAGGGCCCCTTGGGCACGGCCCAGCTCTTGAGGACGCCGGCGTGCTCCAGGCGCAAGTCGTAGTGGAGGTGCGAAGCCTGGTGCTTCTGAACGACGAAATGGCGCCCCTCTCGGGATGAGGCCCGCGCTGGGTCGGGCTCGGGCGTCTTTCCGAACGTCCTCTTGCGGCGATACTCCTTGAGCGCCATATCGCCGCGCCTCCTAATGCCGCGTCGCGGACAGGCTTTCCTTGAGCCTGGACATGATGTCTTCGACCTCGGTGGCCCGCGGGGCCTCTTCCTCCGGGCACGTGCACCGTCTTGCCCTTGGCCTTGGCGGCGATGATCGCCCGCAGGCGCGCGGCGTAGGTGTCCTTGAAGGCCTCGGGCTTGAAGGGACCCTCGAACTTCTTGATCAGCTCGAGGGCCAGCTCCATCTGATTCCTGGGGACATCGGCCTTCTCCGGAAGATCGAGCTCGCCGGGGTCCCTGAGCGTCGCGGCGAAACGGAGCAGGGTCAGCAGAATGACCTTGCCCTCGGGCTTGAGCATGACCAGATGCTCGCGGTCCCTGAGGACGAACGTCCCGATGGCCACCTTCTGCGACTTGGCCATGGCCTCGCGGAACAGGGCGTAGGGCTTATGGGCCTTTTTCTGCGGCTCGAGATAGTAGGGCTTCTCCAGGTATTTGGGGTCGACGTCCTTTTCGTCGACGAAGACCTCGACCTCGATGGCCGAGCTCCGTTTGACGTCGGCCTTCTCGAAATCCGAGTCGCTCAAGACGACGAAATCCCCGTCCCTGTATTCGTACCCCTTGACGATGTCCTTGAAGGGGACCTCCTCGCCGGTCAGACGGCAGACCTTCTTGTACGAGATCGGGCAGAGGTCGTCCTTGCGCAGGTAGTTCATCGCGTGGATCTCGGGCTTGACCGCGGTGTAGAGATTGACCGGCACGTTGACCAGGCCGAAGCTGATCATGCCCGTCCAGGTCGGGCGCGCCCCGGTCGCGTATTCTCCTCGTCGGACGAATGGGCCGATTTGGCTGCTTTTGTTTTTGTGGCCATGGGTGTGAGCCTCCGTTCTCAACGAACGATCTTGAAGTTGAAATCCGATGTCCCGAGCGCCTCGTAGATCTTGGCCCAGAGCATGATCATCATTTCGAGGCCGCGCGCGGCGGTCAGGTCGCCGAGGTCGATCACGGTCCTCCAGCCGAACTCTTCCCGGAGAAAGCGGACGACTCGGTCGCGTGCTTCGGCGTCGTTTCCCGCCACGAAGACGTCATGGTCGCCGCCCGCGAGGCCCGTCGGATTGGCCTGGAGATACGCGGTCACCGTGTTGAGCGCCTTGACGACGCGGGCGCCCGGATGGGCCCGCTGGATCATCTCGGCCAGGGAATCCTTGTTCGAGACGAAGAGCTCCACGAGGCCCTCGCCCCAGGGCCCCAAGGCGTTCGAAACGTCGATCAGGATCTTGCCCTTGAAGTCGGCCGGCTTGATCTTGGACATGGCCTCGATAGAGCCGTGGCCTGCCGTGGCATTGATGAGGATCTCGCCATGCGCGGCGGCCTCGGCGAACGCCCCCAGGCGGATCTTCTTGTTCTTGGACTGCCAATCGTGAAAGGCCGCGGGTTCGTCGGCCGACGGCTTTTCCTCCATTTTCCGACGGACGTCCCGGGTCCCGAGCATCACGTCGTGGCCCCGCCGAGCCAGGGCGGCGCCCAGAGTCTTCCCGACGTCTCCTGTCCCGAGGATTCCGATCTTCATCTGTGGCCTCCTGATATGCGGCGGAAATGCACACCGATCCGCACCTTGATCCCCTTTATAATCCAAGCAAGATTCATGCCACCGGGGAAGAGCGCTTACCGCGGACCGGCGGTCATCAGCGCCCGGCAGAGCAAGAGAAGCGATCCGACCTTCTACTGACTGGCTTCGCAGGACGATCAAAAGGATTCCGGTCGTAATTCGATAACGGTGCTATCTGCTAACTTATGCATAATGAATAACATGCGTAAACAATCAATATAACAGCATTATAATCAGCATGATACAAGAGATGCAAATGAGGGCCGACTCGAGCGAATGGCCGTTCGGCTACGCAAAATCGGCCGGGGATCGGGCTTGAAGGGGCCTATGGGGAGCCTGAACGGACCTGGACGCTGGGAAGCTCTCATGAGCCGGCAAGAGAGAGCCGAATGCCTCGCCGGACCTCCTGAGCAGGCGAGGGATGGATTCGACATGCGAACGTGAGTGGCGATAAGACCTTAGGAGAAGATATCGAGTCAAGACCGAGACTCGCAGCGAGGGGTCGGAGGCCGGGTCGCTAACTCAGCGCCCGCGGACAAGGCGACGAAGAGACCGAGACGTGCACGAGGATCAGCTCGGCAGATCCAGATGCCCTGGTCGCGGATTGTAGATCCGGGAAAATCGCTAATTAGGGGGGAGGGCCAAAACTCTGACCGGTCGATAGAAGAGGCCTTGGACAGGCGGGATATTGGCGAGAACAGGGCTGGAGCCATGAGCCACGAGGGACATTTGCACAAATGCCCAGTGTTGGTGCAACCGACATATCCACAGCCTGTGGGGAAATATAACGAATAGATAAGAAATATGATAGGAGGGGCCCCCATGATGAGTCGCATAACGTTTATTATGTAAACTAATATCAGGAAGCGACTGGGGCTTATCGAGGAAAGGCTCTAGGGGGTCCGAAGGCTAGCCTTTAAGGGCCGGAGAACTCTCTTTTTTTTGGATCTGCTCTATGATTTCCTGGAGAACGGCGATGATCTCTTGCTTTGAGATCGACTGCTTCTTGAACTCCAGGCGCAGCCGGAACCGGTCGGTGTCTTCCGGGACGAAATTGTAAACGTAATATTTGAGCTTCTTGGTCTTGCCCTTAAGGTACTTGGCCAGGTCCCGAGTATCTTCGCGGGTCAGACGCCGGTCCGCGATATCGTGGGCGAACTTGATCATGTCCTCTTCGGTCTTTAGCTTGGCGATCTCGACGATCGTCGAGCGGCTGAAGCCGCCCGCCTCGTTGATGATCATACGGGCTTTTTGCGGGATACGGGAGATCGACAGGATCTCAGTGATCGTTGAGCGGGCCTTGCCGATCTTTGCGGAGATCTGCTCGTGATTGTAGCTGTGGATATCGGCCAGCGCCTGGAGGCCATCGGCCTCCTCGAAGATGTCCAGGTCCTTGCGCTGGAGGTTCTCGATCAGGGCGATCTCCATGGCCTCATTGTCCTCGACGTCCATGTCGATGCACGGCAGCTCCTTGAGACCGAGGTTCCGTGAGGCTATGAATCGCCTCTCGCCGGCGATGATCTCGAACCGGCTGCCTTTAGCTCGGACAAGGATGGGCTCGAGGATGCCCTTGCTTCGGATCGATTCCTGCAGCTCCTCGATGTTGCCGAGCTCGCAGCGGGCTTGGTGGGGGTTCGGATCGATCTTTTCGAGAGGGATCATGCGGATCCGGGGGCCAAGCGAACGTGACGAGATGAGATCTACGAAGTGGCCGTCGTGTTTCATGGCGACAGATACCGGCAGGCCCGACTTTTTAGCTTTTTGCACGGCTCATCAGCTCCTCGGCGACTTTCCGATATTGCTCCGCCCCGATCGAACTGGGGGCGTAGGTGAAGATAGATTCCTTATAAGCCGGACTTTCCTCGAGTTTGACGCTCTTGGAGATGAAGGTTTTGAAGAGCTTGCCGCCGAATACGCCGCGGATCCTCTGAACGACGTCGCGCGCCAGGTTCGTCCGCTTGTCGAAGAGAGTGATGACCACCCCCATGACCTTGAGATGAGGGTTGGCGATCCTCTTGACCTTTTCGATGGTCTCCAGAAGGTCGTCGGTCCCCTCGAGGCAGAGATAAGAGGATTGAATGGGAATGAGGACGA
The DNA here is from genome assembly GCA_963725825.1 of Candidatus Aminicenantota bacterium. Lineage (GTDB taxonomy): Bacteria > Acidobacteriota > Aminicenantia > Aminicenantales > Saccharicenantaceae > RBG-16-66-30. The sequence goes on along the minus strand of CAVSAI010000031.1, from coordinate 82,822 downwards.
AATTCGCAGCCACAAGGGCGTTGAGGGTGATCAGGCCCAGGGTGGGCGGGGTGTCGATGAAGATATAGTTGTACCGGCCTCGGATCTGCTCGAGAGCGTCCTTAAGGCGGAAATGGGCGTCGAACTCGCCGCTCAATGAGGGCTCGAGCTTGGCCATGGAGATCTTGGTGATGGCCACATCGAGTCCAGGGATATTCGAATGAGCGATGATGTCCTCGAGCTTCTCGGTCTTGTCCATGAGGATATCAAAAAGCGACTTGTCATGCTTTTCTGGATTCGCGACCATAGAGATCGTGCTATGCGCCTGCGGGTCCATATCGATGAGCAGTACCTTCTTCCCCATCAACGCGACTGCCGCTGATACGTTGATGGAGGTCGTGGTCTTCCCGACGCCGCCTTTCTGGTTCGTAATGGCGATGATCAAGAGCCTTTCTCCCTCCGGGACCGCGTCAGCAACCTAAGAGATTCTTATAGTCCATGGGAAGATAAAAAGCAATAGGATTGCTAAGAAATATTTCCATAACATCAAATCGTCACGTTCTTCGAAAGGGCAAATGTCGGCGTGCCGACAATTTCATTAAGTTATGCATAACAAACTGTTTATAAGATCACATTCTCGGATTCTGGTCCATTTGCCAGTCCCATATGTTTCCGCTTCTGCATTGCGCGCAGGAACGAAATAGCGCTTCCCGAATAGGCCAACCTGCGTATCCGATCCAAGAGTCGTTGACTGGCCCTTATGAGAGCTGAAGAGGGCTCCCCTGACGGAATAGGTCCGAATGTCCTCTGTCAAATAGGGTTTCGCTTAAGCCGAAGACCTGTTCGAGCGGCAATAGAAAAGCAGAAGAAGCATACTTATAAATAACAGATAATAAAAAGGTTACATAGATTGTTGTAAACTATTGAGAACAAAATAGATAGGAGCATAATAATGACGATCGCCGGACGGGGGCAAGGCAAATATTTTCGTTTGGCCTCCGAAAGGATTTCGCATAGAATGGGTCCGCGATCCATGTGCCCTCAGACCCCGACGGAGCCGGGATTCCTGCGGAGGCTCGGCCTCATCGACACGACTTTTCTGGTCATCGGGGCGGTCGTCGGCTCGGGCATCTATATGACCCCGGGCATCATCGCCGCCGGACTCCCCTCCCCCGGCCTGCTCCTGACGGTCTGGCTCGCGGGAGGGCTGATCACGCTCTGCGGGGCGTTGTCGTTCGCCGAGCTCGGAGCTATGTATCCCCAGGCCGGGGGGCAGTATGTTTATCTCCGCGAGGCTTATGGGCCTGCCGCGGCCTTCCTCTTCGGCTGGGCCTTTTTCGGGTTTATCATGTGCGGCGGGCTGGCCGCCCTGGCCGTCGCCTTCGCTGAGTTCGTGGGCTCTTTCGTTCCGGTCCTATCGACGGGACATGTCCTGCTGCGGCTCGACGTCCTGGGCCTGCCCTACGCTCTCTCCGCCGGCCAGATCGTCGCCGCGGCCTCGATCCTGCTCCTGACCCTCCTCAATTCCTTCGGCATCCGATCGGGAGCGGTCGTGCAGAACCTCCTGACCGTCTTCCGTCTCGGCACGGTCGCCGCTCTCGTTGGGCTGGGCGTTTTCTTCGGCGTCAAGGCGGGCGGGGCCAACTTTCACCCCCTGTTCCCGGCCGGCCCAGCCTTCCCCGGCGTCCTTAAGCCCATAGGGCTGGCCCTCGTCGCGGTCTTCTGGACCTACGACGGCTGGTATTCGGTCAACTGCACGGCCGAAGAGATCCGCGATCCGGAGAGGACGATCCCGCGCGGCTTGATCCTCGGGGTCCTGGCCGTCACAGCGATCTATGTCCTCGTGAACCTGACCTATCTCCTGGCCCTGCCGTTCGACAAGCTGAAGGGCGTCGGTCGTGTCGGAGAGCTGGCCGCCTCGGCCCTGTTCGGCGGCGGCGGCGCGGCCCTGTTTTCGGCCCTGGTCACAGTTTCGATCTTCGGCTGTCTCAACGCCAATCTCCTCTTCGGCCCGCGAGTGTTTTATGCTATGGCCCGCGACGGCCATTTCTTCCGGGCCATGGGCCGGCTGGGGCCGCGGAGCCACGTGCCTACCGGGGCGCTCTGGGGACAAGCGGCCTGGTCGGCCGTCCTGTGCCTTTCGGGGACCTATGAATCGCTCTACAAATACATGCTCTTCGCCCTGCTCCTCTTTTTCGCCGCGACCGGCTTCGCCGTCTTCGTCCTCAGGCGGCGGGCGCCGGACATCCCCCGGCCCTACAGGACCTGGGGCTATCCCATCGTGCCCGTCTTCTTCATCGCCATGTCCCTTGCGGTCTTCGCCAGCATCGTCGCCGACCAGCCCTCGAACTCCCTGCTCGGGGCCGGGCTCCTGGCCGCCGGATTCCCCGTCTACTTGATCTGGAAGGGCCGCGGCCGCCGGGCCTCGTCTCCGGCGATAAAAAAGGATATCCCCTGAGCTGGTTTTCGTTTAAGATGAGGCCGCAGAGGTCGAAGAGCCGCTAATGTCCGAAACGTCCTTCATTGTCGAGATCCTGCCCGAGGGGAACAAGGTCCGGGCTAGGGCCGGAGAGGTCCTGGCTGACGTGCTCGTCCGGGCCGGGATCCCGATAAGCCTCTACTGCCACGGGCGGGGCGTCTGCGGCAAGTGCGCCGTCCGCATCATCAGCGGCCCCCTCCCCTTCTCTGCCGCGCTCGAGGCCTCGCTCCTCGAAGGCCGGGGCCTGGGCCCGGACCATCGGCTGGCCTGCCTCTATGTCGTGCGCAGCGACGTCGCCGTAGAAACCCTGCCGGGGTCGCGGCTCGAGAGGATCGCCGTCCTCGACACCGGGCTCCCCTCGGCCGCGTTCGTCGATCCGGCCGTCAAGAAGCTCTCTCTCGTCCTGGAAAAGCCGTCGTTATTCGTCCCGACCGCCACCGCCGATTCGCTCCGGGCCCAGCTCGGATCGCCCAGGCTCATCCTGTCCCTGGCCGCCCTGTCCAAGCTGGGCGGCATGACCATCGGCCCGTCGCGGCCGGTCACGGCCGTCCTTTACGACGACCGCGAGGTCCTCGACATCGAGCCCGAAGAGGCCGGCCGGGAGGCATTCGGGCTGGCCGTCGACCTCGGCACGACCGCGATCGCGGCCGAGCTGGTCGACCTGCGGACGGGCCGGATCGCCGACCGGGAATCGGCCGTCAACGCCCAAAGCGCCTACGGCGCCGATGTCGTCTCGCGGATCACTTTCGCGTTCGAGAACCCGGACAACCTCCACCGGCTAAGAAGCGCGGCCGTCCAGCTCATCAACGACCTTGTCGGGACGATGTGCCGGCGGAGCGGGGTCCCGCGGCACCGGATCTACGACGCCGTTGTCGCGGGAAACTCGGTCATGAACCACATCCTCTGCGGCGTCCCCGTGGATTCGCTGGCCCTGGCCCCGTTCCATGCCGTCTTCTCGGTGCTGCCGCCGGTCGCCGCGGGCGAGATCGGCTTCGCCCTCCATCCCCAGGCCCGCGTCTACGTCTCGCCTAACGTCAAGAGCTTCGTCGGCGGCGACATCACCGCCGGGCTCGTGGCCTCGGAGTTCGCCGAGGCGCCGGGATCGGGGCTGTTCATCGACCTCGGGACCAACGGCGAGATCGTCCTGAAGAAGGGCTCCGAATTCGTCGCCACTTCGACGGCGGCCGGCCCGGCCTTCGAAGGCCTAGGCATCAGCTGCGGCATGCTCGCGGTCCCCGGGGCCATTCACCAGGCCGCCTGGGTCGACGGTTTCACGTTCCGGACCATCGAAGATCTGCCGCCCCAGGGGGTTTGCGGGTCCGGGCTCGTCGACATCCTGGCCGGGGCCTTGGACCGCGGCCTCCTCGGGCGCGACGGCCGCATCGTCGGGCCGGAGAAGCGCATCAGGCTCACGGAGCGCCTCGCCCTAACGCAGCAGGACGTCCGGGACATCCAGCTGGCGGTAGCCGCGATCCGGAGCGGCGTCACGCTCATGCTCCGCGAATTCCGGCTGAGGGCCGCCGACCTCGACCGCGTCCTCGTCGCGGGGGCTTTTGGCAACTCGCTCGACGTCGGCAATGCCGTGTCGCTGGGGCTCCTGCCGGACATCCCGGTCGAGAAGATAGCATTCATCGGCAACGCCTCGCTCGCCGGCGCCCGTCTCCTGCTCGTCTCCCGGCCGGCCCGGGCGGCCGCCGAGACGCTGGCGGCGAATATCGCCCACATGTCCCTCGCGACCCGGCCTGATTTCCAGGACGAGTTCGTCCGGGCCCTCGAATTCGAACGCTATCCGAAGGTGGAAAAATGACCGCCTCGCTCCTCGACCTCGTCAAGACAAGGACCGTCCTTCTCGACGGTGCCATGGGTACCGAGCTCATGGCTCGCGGGCTCGGCCCCGGCGTGCCGCCGGAGCTCTGGAACGCCGAAAGGCCCGACGCCGTGAGAGAGGTCCACGCCGCCTATTTCGCTGCCGGCTCGGACGTCGTCTCGACGAACAGCTTCGGCGGGACGCCGCTCAAGCTCGCGGCCCACGGCCTCGAGGGCCGGGCCTTCGAGCTCGACCGGGCGGCCGCGCGCCTGGCCCGGGCGGCCGCCCCGGCGGGCCGCTACGTCGCGGGCAGCATGGGTCCGACCGGGCAGTTCCTGAAGCCCCAGGGGCCCGCGACCGAGGAAGACCTCGTCGCCGCCTACGCGGAGCAGGCCCGCGGTCTCGCCGAAGGCGGTGTCGACGTCTTCCTTATCGAGACGCAATACGACCTGCGCGAAGCCCTCGCCGCCGTCCGCGGCGCGCGCAGCGTTTCGCCGCTGCCGATCTTCGTCACCATGACGTTCAACTTCTTCCCCAGGGGGTACTTCACCCTCATGGGGGACTCAGCGGCCAAATCCGCCGCGCTGTTGGAGAAGGCGGGAGCGTCGGCCGTCGGGGCCAACTGCACCCTGACGAGCGAGCGGATGATCGGCTGCGTGAGCGCCCTGAAGGCGGCCACGTCCCTGCCCGTCATCGCCCAGGCCAACGCCGGCCAGCCGGTCGCCCAGGCGGACGGGACGGTCGGCTATTCCCAGACGCTCGAAGACTATGTCCGGTTCGTCCCGGGGATCGTCCGTGCCGGCGCCGGATTCGTCGGCGGCTGCTGCGGCACGACCCCGGCCACCATCCGGGCCATGGCCCGGGTCATCCGCGGGGAGGAAAAGACATGACCAAGAACGAGATCTATCCCAAGATGAGGGAGGCCATCGTGGCCGGAGACCGGGAGGCCGCCCGCGCGCTGGCCGAGGAGGCGGTGAGGTCGGGGCTCGATCTTCTCGAAGTCGTGGAGCAGGGGTATGTCCCGGGCATCCAGAAGGTCGGGGACCTGTGGGAGCAAGGCGAGTATTTCCTGCCCGAGCTCATCTCCAGCGCCGAGGCCATGAAAGCGGCCATGGCCGTCATCGATCCCGAGCTCCACCGCAAGGACGCGGGGACGCGGATGGGCGGCAAGGTGGTCATCGGCACCATCGAGGGCGACATCCACGACATCGGCAAGAACCTGGTCGCCTCGATGCTTCAGGCCGGCGGCTTCGAGGTCTTCGACTTGGGCGCGGACGTCAAGCTGGAGCTGTTCATCGACAAGGCGGAAGAGGTCGGCGCGGGGATGATCTGCCTCTCGGCCCTGCTGACGACGACCATGATGGGGCAGAGGCGGCTCATCGCCCTCCTGCGCGACCGGGGCCTGCGCGACAAGTACAAAGTCCTGGTCGGGGGCGCCCCGGCCAGCCGGAAGTGGGCCGAGGAGATCGGCGCCGACGGCTACGCCGAGAACGCGGTGGCCGCGGTCAAGCTCGCCAAGTCCCTGGCCGGGCGCCCCTGAGCCCCCGGCCGGCGGCGATATCAGACGACCATCAAGAAGGCCAAAAGGGGTGCGAATATGATCGAAACACTCAAGCCGAAAATGGAGCTCCTCGCCCAGGCTCTCGTCGAGCAGATCGTCGACGAGGGACTGACGTTGCTCGAACGCCACGGCGTCCTCGTCGAGAACGCGGAGGCGCTGGAGCTTCTCGCGGGCGCGGGGGCCGCGGTCGATCGCGCATCCGGCCAGGTCCGGATCGGGCGAAAGCTCGTCCGGGACTCGTTGGCGACGACTCCCTCCGCGATCGAGCTCTATGACCGGTCCGGACGCCGGGCCTATACCGTGGGCGGCGACGAAGTCCACTTCGATCCCGGCTCGGCCGCGGTGACCCTTCTCGACCATGCCACGCAGACGGAACGCAAGGCCGCGACGGCCGACCTCGTCGCCTTCTACAAGCTCGTCGAGACGCTCGAGCACCTTCATTTCCAGAGCACCGGCCTCATCGCCTTCGACGTTCCGGCCCCTGTCGCCGATTGCTTCCGGCTCTACGCCGGCCTCTGCCTGTCCGAGAAGCCGTTCGTCACCGGGACGTTCCGGGTCGAAGGATTCGGACCGATGAAGGACATGCTGGCCGCCGTGCGCGGCGGCGAGAGCGGGCTCAGGGCCAAGCCCCTGGCCATCTTCGACGCCTGCCCCTCCCCTCCCCTCAAATGGAGCCATCTGACCACCCAGAGCCTCATCGACGCGGCCCGGGCGGGCATCCCGTCCGAGCTCATCTCGATGGGCATGACCGGCGCGACTTCGCCGATCACGATCGCCGGGACCCTGGCCCAGCACGTGGCCGAGAACCTCTCGGGCCTGGTCATCTGCCAGCTTGCGGGCCCCGGAGCCCCGGTCATCTTCGGCGGCTCTCCGTCGAGCTTCGACATGCGGAAAGGCACGACCCCCATGGGCGCGATCGAGACGATGATGATCGACGCCGCCTACGCCCAGATCGGCAAGCACCTGAAGCTGCCCACGCACGCCTATATGGCCTTGAGCGACGCCAAGGTCAACGATCCCCAGGCCGGCTTCGAGACGGCCCTGGGCGCCGTCCTCGCGGCCCTGGCGGGGATCAATGTCGTCTCCGGCCCGGGCATGCTCGATTTCGAGAGCTCCCAAAGCCTCGAGAAGCTTGTCATCGACGACGGCATCTGCGCCATGGTCTATCGCCTGCTCGAGGGGATCGCCCAGCGGGACGACCCGCTTGCGCTCGGCGTCTTCGAGGGATTCAAGCCCGGGATGTCCTTCCTCACGCACCCGCACACCCGGCGGTGGTACCGGACGGAACATATCCCCGCCGGGCTCGCCGATCGAGATCCCTATGAGGCCTGGGTCACGGCGGGCCGGACTACGATCGTCGATAAGGCCCACACGGACGTCGGCCGGCGCCTGGCCGCCTACGCGGCGCCGCCATTGCCCGTCGAGGTCCGCAAGGATCTCGACCGGATCATGGCCGCCTACGCCCGGTCGTCGGGCGTCGATCTTCGTCCTTCAACGGAGTTTTAGCAGGGCTTATCGACAATTTCCTAATCGAGGTCCCAGACCTCGCGGTATTCCGGGAGCTCCACGGTCCAATGCCGTTCCCGGCGGACCCCTTCGGCCGTTTTCGCGGCCACGTCCGCGTCCCCGTGGGTGACGAACAGCCTGCGCGGCGGCGTCTTGAAGCCGTCGAGCCAGCGCGCCAGTCCCTTCCGGTCGGCATGAGCGGAGAAGCCGTTGATCTTGGTCACCCGGGCCCTGACGGGGATGGTCCGGCCGAGGATACGGATCTCCGGGGCCCCCTCGAGGATCTGCCGGCCCAGCGTCTCCCGGGCCTGATAGCCGGCAAAGAGGATCGTCGATTCCGGCCTGCCGATGTTCATGGCGACGTGGTGCTTGACGCGGCCGCCTGTGATCATGCCCGACCCGGCCATGATGACGGCCGGTCCGCGCGCCTCGTTGATGGCCTTGGATTCCTCGGGCGTGCGGACGATGGTCAGCCCCGGGAACCTGAACGGGTTGCGCCCCGAGGCGAAGAGCTTGCGCGACTCCTCGTCGAGGAACTCGTCGTGGCGCTCGAAGGCCTGGGTCACTTCCCGGGCCATCGGGCTGTCGAGATAGACGGGCAGCTGCGGGATGGCCTTGGCATAAACGAGACGGCTGAGGTGGAACATCAGGTCCTGGGCCCGCTCGATGGCGAACGTCGGGATGACGACGTTTCCCCCGGCCGCGGCCGTCTCGATGATCGTGCGGGCCAGCAGATCGTCGATGCGGCCCCGGTCCTCGTGGTCCCTGTCCCCGTAGGTCGATTCCATGACGATATAATCGGCCTTCTCGAAGAGCGTCGGGTCACGGACGAAGGGCATGTCCCACTGGCCGATGTCCCCCGAGAAGACGGCCGTCCGGGTCTCCTGGCCGGCGCGAACCGTGAGCTCGATCATGGCCGATCCGAGGATGTGCCCGGCGTCCCGAAAGCGGACCGAGACCGCCTCGCTGAGCCTGACGGACTCGTCGTAATCGGCCTCCTCGACCAAGGGCATCGTCGCTTGGACGTCTTCGGTGGTGTAGAGCGGGACGACCGGGCGATCGACCATCCGGCCCTCTCGCTGATGGCGACGGATCTTGTAGGCCGCGTCCTCCTCCTGGATGTCAGCGGAGTCCATGAGCGCGATCGACATGAGATCGGCCGTCGCAGCCGTCGTCAGGATCGTCCCTCCGAACCCATCACGGACGATGCGGGGAATGAGGCCGCTGTGGTCGAGATGGGCATGGGTGAGGAGGACGAAATCAAGCTTGTCCGGCGAGACCGGGAAAGGGTCCCAGTTGCGCCCGAGGAAGGGTCTTTCCTGGTAGAGCCCGCAGTCGACGAGACCGCGGAGACCGTCCACCTCAAAATAGTACGATGAGCCTGTGACCTGCCTTGCGGCGCCCAAAAAAGCCAGTTTCATGATACCTCTCGATCTCAATAAGGGTGGGACCTGTAGAATTCTGCCTGGGAGGCGACGAACAGGGTCCTGATCCAGATCCGGAAAACGATGTAAAGCTGCATCCAGACGAGTGCGGCGACGGCCTGGACGACGGCGGGGGCGCCGAGAGCGCCCAGGACGACGTAGAAGACGACGCTGCCGGCCACGGTCGCGGCGACGATGAGCAGGTAGATGGCCCAGGCCCGGAAAAACCGCTTTTTGAGGAAGGTCAGGGCATGGCGCAAAGCCTTGAGGACCCCCCGCTCCTCGTCGGCGACGACGGCAATGCGGGCATAATCGATGATCATGCGGACGATCGAAAGCAGGAGCAACGCGATGAGAAAATGGATGTTCGACAGGATGAGCGGCGGCCATTCGGTGACCGCGGACTCGGCAAGCGGCGAGAACAAGGCCGAGACGAGTCTCATGACGACCCCCAGGCTCAGGACGAGGAAGACCAGGGATAAGAGGAAGAGCCGGACGAACCTCCAGAAATAGCGGCCGCCGTCGGCTGCGAAAGCGGCCAGGTTCGCGGGGCCCTCCCGGTCGAGGAGGCGGCCGACGATGCCGCCGTTGAGGAAGACCTGGAGCGCCAGGAAGGCGAAGCCGCAGGCGACGAAGCCGGCGATGATGGCCGCCAGGGCATCCTGGTGCTTGAGGACGGCCTCGCCGATCCACATCAGGTCGACGGGTCGAACGCTCGCCCCGAGAAGCGACTGACCGAGCTCCGCCTGCACGAGGGCCAGGAACGGGAAGGCGACGACCAGGGCGAAGAGGACATTGACAACATAGAGGATGATCAGGACGCGCGGCTTGCGGAACGTCGTCCCCATCCCGATGACGATGGCTTTGAAGGCGCCCATGGGTCTCTCCTCAGCTCCAAGATCCGACGAAGTGGAGGATGCACTGGACGGTGAACAGGAGCTGGGTCATCAGCTTGGAGGTGTTGCGGCGGAGCCCGTGGGCGCTCCGGCTGTTGTTGGCCAGATTCTCATCGATGAGCCAGATGCTCTGGGGGTCGACCTGGACGCTTTCGGCCTCGACGGGCTTGACCATCTCGAACCGGGTCCAGCGCGCCTGACCGTCCCACGTCCGGGCCTCCGTGGTCCCGTCCTTGAACCGGACAAGGGCTTGGACCCTGGCGTCCCCTCCGATGCGGGCGTCCCCGTACCGTCGTAGGACGAAAGTCGTTCGATAAGCGGTTTTGGCCGTGGGGGCTTCGGCCGGCTTGGACCCCCCGGTCTCGGCCTCGCCGATCTTCTTATCCGTCCACTCCTCGCGGGCGCCAGCGGCATCGAAGACGCCTCTAACGTGAAAGGGGACTTTGACCGACGAGAGGTCGGACACCCCGTAATCGAACGGCCTGGTCGTGTCGAGGAGCTCGTCGAAGAACCAGGTCATGTCCTTGCCGGCGATCTCGTTGACGACGCTGATGAAGTCGGCTTTGGCCGGGTGCGCGAAACGATAGCGCATGTGGTAGGTCCGCATGATCCGCGACCAGACCGGCTCGCCGAGAAGCCCTTCGAGCGTGCCGAGGACCGTCGCCGCGCGCATGTAGACGTTGGCGCCATAGCTGCCTCGGTTGTAGAACTTCCAGGACCAGGCCGTGACAGGGTCGAAGCGCACGGTCTGGATAGCCGCGACGCGGTTGGTTTCGAAGTCGAAAACCTTGGGGACGCGCAAAAACAGGCTGAGCGGGATGCCCTTGAAAGCGAATGGGATCGCGCCTGGCCCAAAGGCCCGGGCCAGGACCAGACCCGTCGAATACGTGTTGAAGCCCTCGTCGAGCCAGGCGGCCTCGAACTCGTTCGTGGCGGTGAGGCCGTACCAGTAGCCGTGCCCGAATTCGTGGACGATGACGCCTTCCGGCGAGAGCTCGTGCTTGCTCGTCAGGACCCCCGTTCCCGCGGTGAACAGGGTCGGGTACTCCATGCCGCCGCTCCCGGTCCGGAAGGGCGGGTCGACCATGGTCACCGTCTCATAAGGGTAAGGGCCGTACCAGAGGCCGTAGTACTTGATGGCCGCTCGCAGGGCGCGGAAATGGCGTTCGGTTTGACCCTTGTGCTCGGGGGCGATGAGCAGGATCATCTTGACGTCGGGCAGCCGGACGTCGTCGAGGGAGAGGCCGAGGAGCTTGGCCGTGTCTTCGTATTCCTTAGAGGTCACCTCCCGCGAGGCGACGAAATCCCGTTCGACCTTAAGATAGCGGGGGTCGGTCATCCAGGCGAAGTCGTGGACCATGGTCTGGCGGTACGTCGTGCTCGTCGTGCCGGCCGATTCGTCGGCCCTCGTGTCGGAGGCCTTGCCTGAGGAGCCGACGACATACCCCCGCGGCACGGTGATATGGACGACGAAATCGGCGAAATCGGCGAAGAACTCGGAATTCTGGTGGTAGGCGTGGCAGTTCCAGCCCTTGCCCTCTTCGTAGACGCCGGGCTTGGGGTACCACTGGCCGAGGAAGAAGGAGTTCTTATAGTATCCCGAGCGGGCCACCGTCCGCGGGATCTTGCTCCGGAATTCGAGCCGCAGGTGGACGCTCTCGCCCGGCTCGACCGGGACGGGGAACAGGATCCGGGCGACGGTCTCGTCCCCGGCCGTCTCCGGGCCGTCCGGGGTGACATATTCGAAGGAGGGCTTGAGGTCCGACCCGTCCGCCAGACGGATGTCGGTGATGTCGATGTAGCCCCATTCGCCGTCCTTTGGGGCCTCGCCGCCGCGGAACATGGTCTCCTCGGCGGCCTCGCGCAGGTAGGCGCTGGCCTCGTTCTTGAACGCGTTCCAATAGAGGTGAAGGAGCATGTCGGGGACCGTGTCCTTCGTCGGATTGGTCCAAACGATCTCCTCCTTGCCGAGGAGCACCTTTTCGGCGGCGTCGAGCTCGACCCAGATCTCGTAGCGAAGGCCGGGCGTACCGGAGGCCTGCGGGGCCGGAGCCTGCCCGGACAGCCACAAGGCCGGCCATAAGACGAGTGCCGCGCCCGCGATCAGTCGGGCCCTTAGGACAGGTGTTGTCATGGCGGTCCCCCTTGGCGAGGCTGTATCAACCCTTCAGCCACTCCTCCCAGACGGCCCGCCTGGGAAAATTGATGAAGGTCAGGACGAGAGATGTGAACAAGAACTTGTAGAAGTCGGCGGCGTTGCCGCGGATGAGAAATAGGGCGAGGCCGAGGACGGCCGGGATCTCGCCTAGCACCAGGATCACCAGGGAGGCGTTCTGGAGCCGGCGGGAGGCGGCCGCGGCATCATCCCGATCGTCTCTTCGGAACAGGCGGGGCCGAAGGAGGAGAATGAGAAGGACGATCGCCGCGGCCGCGCCGAACATGGCCAGTCGGAGGGGCTGGACCCCGGGCGCGGCCGCGAAGCCTTTGAAAGGCTTGAGGATGGCTCTGAGGGCTTCGACAAGGCCGAGGTAGATGACCAGGCTCGCCAGGATGGCCGAGCCGACCATCGTCGCGGGCCTGAGATGCATCCGGAGCTCGTCTCGAGGGTCCATGTCGACCTCCTCAGGGAGCGGCTTCCGCGGCCGCTTGGCAGGAATTATATGAGAATGCGCTCCGTCAGGCAATCGAAGAATGGCCGCGGGGACGGGGGGGGCTCAGTCGACGTAGAGGAGGAAGCCTTTCAAATAAGCGGTCTCGGGGTGATAGATATTGACCGGATGATCGAAGGCCTGCCGGTGCCGCTGGAGGATGCGCACCCGCCGGCCGGCCTCGTGGGCCGCCTGAAAGACGACCTGCTGGAAGAGGGTTTCGTCGACAAAATGCGAGCAGGAGAAGGTCAGGACCAACCCGGGAGCGCGGACGCGCTGCATGGCCAGGCGGTTGATGTCTTTGTAGCCGCGGCAGGCCGCGACGACGTCCGTCCGCTTCTTGGCGAACGCGGGCGGGTCGAGGATGATGAAGTCGTGGTCGAGGGCCGGTTCGCGGAGGAATTCGAAGACGTCCGCCGTGTAGAACACGCCCGAACCGGAGGGGAGGCCGTTGAGCTCGAAATTCTCCTGGGCCAGCGCCATGGCCGCGGCCGAGGTGTCGACCGAGTCGGCCCGAACGGCCCCGCCGAGGAGAGCGCTGACCGAGAACGAGCCGGAGTAGGCGAATGCGTTGAGGACTCGTCGCCCGGCCGCGCATTCGCGGACGAGCTTGCGCGATTCGCGCTGATCGAGATAAAAGCCGGTCTTCTGACCCCCGGCCAGGCTGACCCAAAAGGGAATGCCGTTCTCGAGGATGCGAACCCTTTCGACCGCCTCCCCCGCCAAAAGGCCCTCGAAGTCCTCGAGGCCCTCGTCGCGCCGGGCCGGAAGGTCCGATCTTTCGAGGATCGCCCGCGGCCGGAGGGCGCGGCCCATGAGGTCGACGACGAGCGGCTTGAGCTTCTCCATACCCAAGGTCGCGACCTGGAGAACGAGGACGTCGTCGTAGAGATCGGCGATGAGTCCGGGCAGGCCGTCTCCTTCGGCGTTGACCAGGCGCCGGGCGTTGGTAACCGCGGGGTCAAAGAACCGGGCCCTCAGGGCGAGCGCCCGTTCGACGCTGCGGCGGACGGCCGCATCGGGCGGCTCGTCCCCGAAGCTGAGCATGCGGCCCACGATCGAGCTCTTGCGGTTGAAATAGCCGTGGCCGAGGAGCTCGCCCGTGGCGTTGCGGACGGGAAGGATCTCCCCGTCCTCGAAATCGGGCAAGTCGCGGATGGCGCCCGAGAAGATCCAGTGATGTCGGTTCCGGACGGCCTTGTCCCGGCCGGGCTTGAGGACGACGGCGTTCACCCGGGCGCCTCCCCTGCCGATCCTGCCGGGGGGCACTGCCGGCTGACGAGCAGACGAACGACGGGCCGGTCCGGCTTCGAGAAGACGCGCTCGTCCATCTCCGCCGGCTCGAGCCAGAGGATCCTGTCGTGGTCGGCGAGCCTGAAGTCGTGGGACAGGACCTCGGTCCGGAAGACGACGAGCTCGAAGCTCGTGACCGGTCCCTCGAACGGGACCGAGCAGAGAAGCTCCCCCGCCACGGCGCGCACGCCCAGCTCCTCCTCGATCTCGCGCTCCAGGCCCTGGCGGGGATCCTCCCCTTCCTCGAGCTTTCCGCCCGGGAACTCCCACAACCCCTCCGCGACGAGCCCCGCCTTGCGCCGGGCAACGAGCACCTTCCCGTCCCGTTCGATGACCGCCGCCGTCACTGTCTTCGCCATTTCCTCCTGCGTCTTCATGGCCCGGCTATTCCGTACGCCCTTATTCTACGATAGGTCTATCAACGCTGTACAGGAGGCCGGTCAGATCGAGCGTGATTCGTTATCGGGAGGGGCGCGATGATGAGGCGAGAAGGGCAGTCGAGCCCGATTTGGAAAAGTTTAGCCGGACCGCGTGGCGGACGAGGGCAGTTTCAGGGGAAACCGCCTACGGGGAGCGAACTCTTGGGAGCGGACCTCAGAATCATGGCTGAGCACTCGAAGCCATGATTCTGATAAATATCCTAAAAGAGGGAATTTGCCAAGACATTTCCCAGCACCGCTCCTCCAGGTCATTCCGGAGCGGCGCTGATGGTCGCTTCCAAGAGTCCGCTCCCCGCCGGAGGGCGAGGCTGTCCCTCGAGCCGCTCAGCGCCCCCGAAAGAGCCGAGACTCCGGATGACCGTTGGGAACACTTATGCTAGAATAGGCGAACCATGAAAGTCGCATTCCTTGCCTCCGAAGTCATCCCCTACGCCAAGACGGGCGGCCTGGCCGACGTGGCCGGGGCCTTGCCCAAGTTCCTCGCCGGGCTGGGCGCCGAGGTCCGGGTGTTCATGCCGCTCTACAGGGAAGTCCGGAAGAAGAACCTGCCGCTCGAGCGGGTCATCGTCAGCGCCGCCGTCGAAATGGGCGGCGAGAAGCTCGGGTACAGCGTTTTCGCCCATCGGGACAACGGCGTCACCGTGTTCTTCATCGACCGCCCCGAGTACTTTGACCGGGACTGCCTTTACGGGACCTCGGCCGGCGACTATCCCGACAACGGAGAGCGGTTCGCCTTCTTCTCCCGGGCCGCCCTGGAGACGATGCGGGCCATCGGCTTTTCTCCCGACGTCCTCCACGGCCATGATTGGCAGTCGGCCCTGGTTTTCGCCTATCTCCGCCACGTCTACGCCGGCGACCCCTTTTTCGCCCGGACGCGTACGTTGTTCACCATCCACAACCTCGCCTACCAGGGCCTGTTCGAAGAAGATATCCTCGGCCGCGTCGGGCTTCCCGCCTCGCTTTTCAACATGAACGACCTCGAGTTCTACGGCAAGGTCAACGCCCTCAAGGCCGGCATCCTTTATTCGACCGCCGTGACCACCGTCAGCCCCCGGTACAGCCGCGAGATCCAAACCCCGGCTTTCGGCTGCGGTCTCGACGGCCTCCTCCGCTCCCGGTCCGCCGTCCTTTATGGCATCCTCAACGGCGTCGATTACCGCGATTGGGATCCGGCGACCGACCGGCTCATTCCCCGCAATTACGGGCCCGGGGACCTGTCGGGGAAAAAGGCCTGCCGCGACGGGCTCGCCGCCCTTTTCGGCCTGTCCGCGCCGGCCGACATCCCTGTTGCGGGCATGGTCACCCGCCTGGCCGGGCAAAAGGGCCTCGATATCGTCTGTGACGCCCTCGACGACCTCCTCGAAGTCGGATTGAGGCTGGTCATCCTCGGCACCGGGGACCAGAAGATCCAGAACTTCCTCCTTGCCGCCCAGAAAACGTGTCCGGACAGGATCGGGCTCAAGATCGCCTTCGACGAGCGGATCGCCCATATGATCTACGCCGGGAGCGATATCTTCCTCATCCCCTCGCGCTATGAGCCGTGCGGGCTAACCCAGATGTACGCCATGAAGTACGGCACCGTTCCGGTCGTCCGGGCCACGGGCGGCCTGGACGACAGCGTGCAGGAGTTCGATCCGCGGGCCGGGACCGGCAACGGCTTCAAGTTCGTCGAGGCCGAGCCCGGGCCGCTCGTCGAAACGGCGGGGCGCGCCGCGGCCGCCTTCAAGAAGCCCGCGGAATGGCGGAAGCTCGTCGGGAATGTGATGGCCGCGGACTTCTCCTGGGAGAGATCCGCGTCCGCGTACCTCGATCTCTACAAGAAGCTGGCCGCGGTCTGACTCAGGTCCCCCGCAGGAACTGGGCCCCGGTCTCGGGAGGGACCGGGTTGATGTAGAATCCCGTCCCCCACTCGAAGCCGGCGACCTTGGTCAGGATGGGGATGATTTCCACGTGCCAGTGCGATTTCAGGTCGATCTCCGGCCATTTCTTGAGCGAGGAAGACGGGTTCGGGGCCTGGTGGAGGACCAGGTTGAACGGCGGGTCGCCGACAGTTTCCTTCAGCCGGGTCAGGACGTGCTTCAGGATCTCGGCCAGCGTCCACAGCTCGTCCTCGCGGACATCGGTGAAGAACGCGGAATGGCGCTTCGGATAGATCGTCATTTCGAACGGGAAACGCGAGGCATAGGGCGCGAAGGCCGTGAACTGCGCGTTCCTGGCGATCAGACGCGTCCCGACGGCCTCCTCCTCCCGCAGGATGCGGCAGAAGGCGCATTCCTTGAAGGTCCTGAACAGCCGGTCGGCGCCGTAGATCTCCTCTTTCACCCGCTTGGGGACGATGGGCGTCGCCACGATCTGGGAGTGCGGGTGGCTCAGCGAGGCCCCGGCTTCCTTGCCTTTGTTCTTGAAGATCTGGACGTACTGATAGTGGAGGTCCCTCTCGATCGCCAGGATCCTCAGCTGGAAGACCCGGAGCACATCGCGGACATGAGGGACGGGCAGGTCGGCGAGCTCGAGGGCGTGGTCGGGGTTCTCGATGACGACCTCATGGACACCCCGCCCCTCCATGCTTTGGTAGACCCCCCGCGTGGCCCGCGGCGGAGGCGGCCCCGGGTTGAGGGCCGGGAACTTGTTCGGGACGACCCGGACCGTCCAGCCCGGGGTGTCCGGGGCCGTCCCGGCGGCCCGCAGGGCGAAGGCCTCCGGCGGCGTTTTCCCTTCGTTGCCTTCGCAGAACGGGCAGAAGCCCGCGGCCTCGGGCGCCGGCGCCGCAGCGCCGTGGGGACGGAAGTCGTCCGGCCGCTTGCTCCGTTCCGTGGCGATGATGACCCAACGCCCGCTGATGAGGTCTTTTCTCAGTTCCGACATCAGTCCCCCAACAGCTGCTTGATCTTGGACTTGAGCTCGTCGAGCGAGGCGGACTTGACGACATAGGCGTCGGCCGCCCAGGTCATAAAGTCCTCCTTGTAGCTCTGGTAGGCCGAGTTGATGATGATCGGGATGTCCTTGCGCAGGCCCATGATCTGGGTGATGAGCTCGATCCCGTTCTTGCCCGGCATTCGGATGTCGGTGATGATGAGGTCGAAGCCTTTCTCGCCCAGCTTGGCCAGGGCGGCCTCGGCATCCGTCACCGCGGTGATGTCGTACCCCTCCTTGCTCAGCTCCTCTTCGTAGAGGAGACAGAGGGTCTTTTCGTCCTCGACGACCAGGATCTTCTTTTTCATGGCGTCAGCTCCCTTTCGCGGCAGAGAAAAATGAGTTTGAACAGGGCCCCTTTCCCCACCCGGCTCTGGACCTCGACCTTGCCGCCGCACGTGTCCATCACCCGCTTGAGGAAAGGCAGTCCCAGGCCCATGCCGTTCTCCTTGGTCGTGAAGAAGGGCCTGAAGAGGTTCTCCTTGTCCGGGTTCGTCAGGCCCCGCCCGGTGTCGCGGACCGAGATCACGAACGCGGCCGGGTTCTTGCGGTAGCCGCGGACGGAGATCGTTCCGCCCGGCGGCGTCGCGTCGAACGCGTTGTCGAGAACGTTGCGGAGGACCTCGCCGAACGAGGTCGGGTCGCACAGGATCTCGGGCAGGCAAGGCTCCATCTTGACGTTCAAGGTGTATCCCCGGGCCTTGGTCAGGACCTCCGGGCTCTCGAAGACGCCGGAGATGGCCGGGACGGGATCGAAGTAGATCGGCTCCTTGAGGCTAACCTTGAGGAAGTGGCCCATCTGGTAGATGATGTTTTCGAGACGGCGGATCTCGTTCCGGATGATAGTCAGGTTGCGGAGCTTCTTGTCCTCAGGAACATCCGGTTTGAGGAGCTGGTCGGTGAACCCGCCGATGGCCACGATGGGGTTGCGCAGCTGGTGGGTGACGAACATCGCCATTTCGCCCATGGCGGCCATTTTCTCGACGTCGAGGAGCTTGCGGTGGAGCGTCGCCGAGTAGATGTAGTTGCCCGCCATCAGGCCGCAGATCCCTGCCAGCTTGATGTCGGCCGCCGTGATCGGCGTCCTGGTGATGGCGTTGTCGAGAATGATCTCGCCGACGACGTCGTCGCGGGCCAGCAGCGGGATGCAGAGGAACTGGTCGACCCCGATGACATTGAGAAAGCGCCGGTCGACCAGCGGTTCGGTCGAAGCCTGGGAGACCAGGAGGATCTCCTTGCGGCAGGCCGCGTAGGCCGGGATGAGGGCGTTCTCGTCATCGGCGGCGTAGACCAGCCCTTTGAGGCGTGCGCTCAGGGTGTCCTCGTTCTTGCTGACCAAGGCCCGGTTGTGCTCGACGATCTCGACGTAGCCGATGCCGGGCGTCGACAGGACCTCCCAGATCAGCCCGGCCTCCTCGGCCGACCGCGGCCCGAGCCACATCTCCCCCCGGAGACGGTCCCCCTGCTTGAGAAAGAGCATGGCCCGGTTGAAGCCGACGCCCGACCCCGAGGTCAGAGCCGTCAGGATGACGAGCAGGTTATCCTCGAGGGAGAACGGCTGGAAGAAGCTCTGGGAGATGATTGACAGCAGCATCAGCTCGCGGGGCGCGTCGCGCTCGAAGTCCGGCGACAGGATGCTATACTTCTCGATCATGCTCAGGTCCACCCTTTGGGCACGACGCGGATCCCGGTCCGGCTGATCTTGAAGTCCCGGGCGTCCTTGTCGGCGTCGAAGCCGATCTCGAACCTTTCGGGGACCGTCGAGCGCTTGTCGATGATGACCTTGCGCAGGCGGGCCCCGCGGGAAACGGTGATGTCCTGGAAGAGGATCGAGTCGCTGACCTCGGCGCCCGGGTCGACGCGGACCCCCGGGGCGACGATCGAGTTGACGATGCGGCAGTCCGTGAGCGAGCAGCCGGAGCCGATGATCGAGGCGCGCAGGTCGCAGCCGGATACGAAAGTCGGCGGATACTGAGGCTTGTAGGAGCGGACAGGCCAGGCCGGGTCTCTGAGGATCGGCGGCGGGGACGGCGACACGAAGGCCATATTGGCCTCCCAGTAGGCGTCGATCGTGCCGATATCCTCCCAA
Organism: Candidatus Aminicenantota bacterium; assembly: GCA_963725825.1. Taxonomy (GTDB): domain Bacteria; phylum Acidobacteriota; class Aminicenantia; order Aminicenantales; family Saccharicenantaceae; genus RBG-16-66-30. The sequence goes on along the minus strand of CAVSAI010000031.1, from coordinate 63,787 downwards.
TATTCGTCGAAGGTGTACGCGAAGACGCGCTGGCTGTCGATGAGCGAGGGGATGATGTCCCTCCCGAAATCGTGGCTGCTGTGGGTCTTGCGGGCGTCCCGGAGCAGGGCCTTGATCAGGACGGGCGTCTTGAACAGATAGACCCCCATTGAGATCAGGCTCCGGGCCGGGTCCCAGGGCGTCGCGAAGGGCTTCTTCGGCTTCTCCATGAACTCGACGATGCGGCTCTCGCCGTCGACGCCCATGACGCCGAAACGAGAGGCCTCCTCGATGGGGATCGTCCGGGTCATGATCAGGGCGTCGGCCCCGGTCTGACTGAAGGAGAGCAGAAGCTTGCGGTAATCGGCGTTATAGACGTGGTCGCCCGACAGCACGAGAACGGCCTCCGGGTTCTCCTGCTGGATGGTGTAGATGTTCTGGAACACGGCGTCGGCCGTGCCTTCGTACCAGTGGTCGCCGACCCGGCCTTGGGCGGGCAGGGAGATGATGAAGTCGCCGCTCTCGGCGTGGAAGATGTTCCAGCCGTTGAGGATGTGGCGCTCGAGGGACTGGGATTTGTACTGGGTCAGCAGGGCGATCCGGCGCAGCCCGGAGTTGAGGGCGTTGGACAGGCTGAAGTCGATGATCCGATAGGCCCCGAGAAAGGGCACGGACGGCTTGGCCCGGTCGCGGGTCAGAGGGTAGAGCCTCTCCCCTTTGCCCCCGCAGAGGACCATGGTCAGGGTCTTCTCAGATAACGGTACCATCGGGCAGGACGACCTCTTCGAAGAGATGATCTTCGGACTCGAACGTGCAGAGGAGCTCCTCTTCGGCGGCGTTGAGGGCCCGGCCCTCATCGAGCCAGCCGGCCAGGGTCAGGGCCCGCTCGAAGTGCTCGGCGGCCCGGAGCTCGGCATAGTCCCGGGCCGACCAGGTCGAGACGAGGAAGGGCCAATCGGAGCTCTCGAGCAGGAATTTCTCCCTGAAGAACTGCCGTACCAGGCGCGGGTCGAGACGGCCCAGTCGCTGTGAGAGCGCCGCCGCGGCCTCCTCGATGCGGTAGATCTTCTTCCAGATCCAGGCGGTGTCGTCGTTGAGCCAGATCCAGTGGAAGCCGCCTTTGCCCCACGAGCCTTCGGGCAGGGAGATGGCCTTCAGGGGCGGCTGGCGCTCGAGCACGTCGCAGGCCGTCGCAGGACGGACCGGTCCGGCCGAGAGCTTCTTGATGACGTGATAAAGCCACTCGGGGCCCTCGAACCACCAATGGCCGAAGAGCTCGGTGTCATAGAGGGCCACGACCGACCCCGAGGGACGGCCGGCGAGCGCCGATTCGAGGACCGACGCGAAGTGCCCGGCGTGCTCCTCGAGCCGGGCCTGGATGGGAGCCGGATCGTAGGGCTCCTTGAGACCCAGGTCCGCGTCGCTCGACGTGATCCGCCAGTAGCGCAGGCCTCCGGGGAAGTGCTTCTTATGAAACTCGAGGTATCCCCCGTCGCCGGGGTAGCCCATGGAACGGCTCCAGACCTGCGAGCCGGAGACGTCGTCGCGGGCGAAGAACGGGACGCCGGAGGGATGGGCGAAGTAGGCCGAATAAGGGTCGTTCGGCCTGTCGTCGGCCGGCTTGTAGACCTCCCGGAACTTTTCCCAAAGGAGGTTCAGGCCCGGGAAACGGTCGATATAGACGCCCTTGGCCTCGCCTCCTTTGAGGAGGTGGGAATCGACGAAGAAGCAGCCGAGTCCTTCCTGGCCCAGGATCTCGTCCACCCCGAGCCGGGCGTACGGCTCGCCGTCTCCGAAAGGGTTCTTCCAGCTGTAGCCCGGCCGGTAAGCGCATTCGGGGATCCAGAAGCCGCGCGGCTCGCGGCCGAAATGCTTGCGATAGGTATGGCGCCCCTGGCCGACCTGTTGGCGGATGCTCTCGTCGCGGGAGAGAAGCGGGAAATAGCCATGGGTGGCGCCCGACGTCAGGACCTCGATCAGGCCGCGGTCCTGGAGGGAGCGGAAGCCGTCGATGATGTCGCCCTTGTAGCGGACGTGGAAGTTCTCGAGGACCCTGCGGTACCAGGCCTCCCAGAAGTCGGTCAAGGGGAGGAGGGCGGCGTTCCCGGTCTTGCGGAAGTAGGCCCTGTCGCGAACGGCGATCTCGATCTTCATCTTGAGGTATTCGTCAAAGCCGCTGACGAAGCTGCCGTCCTTGAGCTGTTCCATCAGCACGGGAGTGAAGCTGACATTGGTCCGGGCCGGAATGCCCTCGCCGGCCAGGCGCTCAAAGACGTCCAGGATCGGCAGGTACGTTTCGGCCGCCGCCTCGTACAGCCAGTCCATGCCGTGCGGCCAACTGCCGTGGGCGAGGACATAAGGGATGTGGCTGTGGAGCACGAGGGAGAAATACTTATCGGCCATCACGCTCCTTCAAGACGACGGACAGGCGCTTCGTTCCGTTCCCCGTCCATCCCATCGACCAGACCGGGCACAGACAATACCCTTGATGGATTATATCAAATCCCTCCTCGGATTGGGAGAGCGTGCGCAGGGCGAACGCCCAAACCGCATCGGCCGCCGCGGGCACGAACTGAAGGTCCCTGTCGTAAAGCTGCGCCCCGGCCGCGCCGAGAAGCTCGATCTCGTTGGGGAAGGCCAGGAAGCTCCACTCGGACCCGTAGGTCAGATCGAAAGGCTTCCCGGAGAGGTTCTCGACCTCGATGTCGACGCGGACCTCGCCGGCGGAGCAGGCGACTGTTTTGCGAACCGCCAGCGGGACCCTCTCTTCCCCCGCCCACACGGCTCCCCGGCGCTCCAGGCGGAGCGTGCGGCCGGAGGCCTCGAACGAGTATTCACCGTCGACGAAGTCGCCCTGCTCGCCGAAATCGATCCTGCGGAAATCGTCGAGGGTCGTCCCAGGGCGGAAGAAATGGTCGATCATCGAGGAGCGCGGATACCAATCGTAGCGCATGAGCTCGGCCGCCTCCGCCGGCAGCTTCTTGCCGATCTCGTGGATGCTCTTGCCGTGCTCCGCCCCTTCGTCCGCCGACTCCGCGGCGCGGTGGTAGGCCTCGGGCCGCCGGCTGAGGACGTCGGTGATATTCCTCGAGCGCGGCCGGTAGTCGATCTCGACGAGCGTCCCGCCGGCCGAGGGCTTGGCCAGGAGCCCGAACGACGGGTCGCGGAAGACGAGCTCGTCCCGTCCGTCGCAATCGTAGTCCAGGGCCTTCCAGCCCGAGGGATCGGGCGTGGTCTGTTCGGCATCGAGCAGGTGGCTGTAGGCGGCCTCCCGGAGATGGGGCAGGTACAGGCCCCCGAAAACGCCGTGCCAGTAGGGGTCGTTGCACTGACTCCTATAGAGCTGGCGAATGCCCTCGGCGGGGCTGCCGGCGGCGTGAACCTCCCGGGAGACCATGATCATCCGCTTATGGAGGTGGTTGGCTTCCCCGTACTTGCGGCAGAAGTCGCGGAAAAAACCGCCGCGGAGGAAACGGCGGGCCTCGGGCCCGGCGCTCTCTTTGAGCCTTCGAAAGGCCGTTTGTTCGTCCGGCTCGAGCACCCACTCCATCATTTCCTCGTAAGAGGCCGGAGGGAGATACACCCGCCCGGACGGAGGATGGCTGTCCAGGTATTCCGCGAAGGACATCGTCCGGATATCCTTCTTCTCGATGAAGGCCAGGAACCTCTCGAGCCAGCCGTCCTCGTAGACCCACTTGTGCGTGCCGGGCCAGACGCCGAACTTCTCTCCGTCGTCGCCGAGAATGGCCGTCCCGCCCGCTTCGCGGATCGTCCCCAGATAGGACTCGACGTCCTCGAGGGAATGGAACGGGATGTAATAGCGCAGCGTCTTGTCGATCGGAAAGACGCGCAGGCTCCGGCCTTCGCTTTCGGTGATGTAAGTCGTGGCCAGGTCGCGGACGCCGGCGAAGTGAAAGTGCGCTTCATCGAGGAGCGTGAACTCGATCGCCGCCGCCGCCAGGGTCCCCGGCAGATCGGGCTCCCAGACGCGCTCCGTCAGCCACAGGCCGCGCGGCTTCTGGCCGAAGTTTTCCCGAAGGAAGTCGTTCATCATGCGGATCTGCCCGACGCGGTCCTCCTCGGGGATGATGGACAGGACAGGCTCGTAGAATCCGCCGCTGAGGAGCTCGACCTGGCCTCGCCGCGAAAGCTCCCCGACGAGGTCCCAGCAGGTCCGTTCTCTCTTCTCCATATACTCCCAGAGGGGGCCGGAGAAGTGAAGCGCGAAGCGGAAACCGGGATGGCCGGCCAGGGCCTCGAGAAGCGGCCGGTAGCAGTCCTTGAACGCCGCCTTGAAGATCTCGGGGAAATTTCCGACGGGCTGATGGTTATGGACGGCGAACAAGAAGACAAGATCGTTCATCCGGGAACCTCCACGCTCAGAGGCCTTCCTGGGCCAGGATATAGGCCAGGGCGGCGAGGATGACGGCCTGGAGCTCGAGCTCCCGCGGCTCGACGCTCGCGACGGTGTCGAGGGCGGAATGGTGGACGTCGAAATAGGTCTGGGCATTGACCAGGACCGACGCCGGGACCGCCCCGCCGGCGATGAGAGGCGCGACGTCGACCCCTCCCCCGCCCGGGATGATGAACGAGACCCCGAACGGCTTGAGGAGCTCCGCGTACGGCGAGATCCGCTCGAGGGCTTTCACGTCCCGTCCGGCCGCCAGACCGATCGGGACGAAGCCGCCCCGGTCCGATTCGGCGGCGGCCAGGTGTCGCTCGCCCTGCCTCTCCGGCGCCGTCGCGTAGGCCCGGCCGCCCGTGCCGCCGAACTCCTCGTCCATGAACAGGACGGCCCGGATGGTCCGGCGCGGACGCAGACCGAGGTCGCGGAGCAGCGCCAGCGCTTCCAAAGCCGCGGCACATCCCGCGGCGTCGTCGTGGGCGCCCACGCTGAGGTCCCAGCTGTCGAGGTGGCCGCCGATGAGGACGATCTCCGAGGGAAGCTCCGAACCCGTGATCTCGGCGACGACGTTGGCCGAGAGGACCTTCCCCTCGTTGCGGCAATCCATCCGCAGCGAGACCGACACGCTCTTCTCCTTTTTGAGGAGCGCGCTCAGGAGATCGGCGTCCGCGGTGGCGATCGCCGCGGCGGGAACGGCCGGAGCGTCGGGGTCGTAGCGCAGCATGCCCGTATGGGGGTAGCGGTCCTCGCGGAACGTGAGCGACCGGACGAGGACCGCGGCCGCTCCCGAGCGGGCCGCCGCTGACGCTCCCCCGACGCGCTGGTCGGCGGCCGCGCCGTAGGCCGCGAACGGGTCCGCCGTGCGCCGGTCCATCGGCCTGTTGAAAAAGACGATCTTGCCCTTGGCCGCCGCGCCGAGCGAGGCGGCTTCGGCAAGGGAGCGCACCTCCACGACCAGGGCGGTGATCCCCCGGTCCGGCGTGCCGACGCTCCCGCCGAGGGCGCAGACGGCCAGGGGGATGCCGGCGCGGGACGGCGTCGCGTCGACCGAGGCCCGGGCCGGATGTCCTCGGGTCCAATGACCGACCTCGACCGGCTCGGTATGGACGCGGGCCAGACGGAGCTCCTCCATGAGGCCCCGCGCGAGATCGACCGCCGCCGCGGCCTGGGGGGAGCCGGTCAATCGCGGGCCGACCGAAGTGATCCTTTCGAGCAGAGCGAAGGCCCTCTCTCCGGAGAGGCCGGTCTCGCGGAGCTTGTCGACGACCGCTCGATAGTCCTCGGACCTCCCGGTCCCCGCCCCGGCGGACAGGAGGGCAAGGGCCAGAACACAAAGCTTCCGAGAGATATTTCTTTTCATGGCAACACCTGCCGGGTCCCGGGCGGGCGGATCCGCGGCGGCCTCGGTCCGCTCTTCCTCAGCGGTGGAGGAAGCAGCGCTCCGAATCGAGCTCGCCCGGCTTGCGCGTGATGATCATGGCCAGCCCGAGCTCGTTGGCCTTGTCGATGACCTCCTGGTCCTTGACCGAGCCAAGGGGATAGATGATGGCGGTGATGCCGTTCTTCGCCGCGAGCTCGACGACGTCGGGGAAGGGCATGAAGGCGTCGGAGGCCATGACGCAGCCTTCCGGGCCGTAGCCGCGGCGCGAGAGCCGGATGGCATCTTCGGCGGAATCGATCCGGCTTCTCTGGCCGGAGCCGATGCCGTGCGTCTTGTCGGCGGAGCCGATGATGACGGCGTTGGATCGGGTAAAACAGGCCACCGTCCAGGTGAAGAGAGCCGACTGGATCTCCTCAGGGGTCGGCTTGCGCACGGAGACGACGTCCACCGATTCGGGCGAGACGATCTTGGAATCGAACCTCTTCTGAAGAAGGAGCCCTCCGGCCACCCTCTTGACCTCGAGCCCGTTGTCGACGGCCGGGGCCTCGAGCGGCGCGCCCATCCGGACCACCCGGAGGACCTTGCGCGTCGCCAGCACTTCGAGCGCCTCCGGCTCGAAATCGGGCGCGTAGACGACCTCGACGTTGCGCGGGCTTTCGACGAGGAGACGGGCCAAGGGCGCCGTGATGCGGTAGCTGAAGACGTCGACGCCGCCGAAGTTGGAGAGAGAGTCGCATTTCCAGGCCTTTTCGAACGTCCCGACGGCATCGTCGCCGAGGGCGACCCCGCTCGGCATCTCGTGTTTGATGATGACGCAGACGCGGCGTCCCGGGAACACCTGGACGAGCTTGCGGGCCAGGCGCTGCCCGAGGTCCATGTCCCCGACGTTGATGTAGCTCAGGCCCTTCGTCCCTTCCTGCAGGATATCGAGCCGGCCCATGTTCGGCCCCGACGCGCCGGTCTCCTGATAGAAGGCCGCCGGATAGCCGGGGTTCTCGCCGTAGCGCATGGGGAACTTCTTGACGAATGTGTCCTCGCCCAACTGGAGCGTGTCCGGGAAATCCTCCCGGACCTTGGTCAGGTACTGGCTGCGCGCTGTGCGCTCGGGCTTGCTCATCGGGTCATATCCTTTCGTGCCTGTTGATGATGCGGACGTCGGGCCGGTCGGGTTCGCCGGGCGAAACGAAGACGCAGGCCACGGCGACGCGGAAGTCCTTTCCCGACGGCTCCGGGCCGAGGCTCCGGTAAGCCGATTCCGCGGTCTCCGCGGCCGTGGAGCCTGCGAGGTCGACGAACCGGGGCTCGCCGTGAAAGACGGGCAAGGGATCGGCGTTCGGTCCGTCGTAGGTGGACACGAGCCGCCCCTCTCCGGGGCGCAGCCCGGCCTCGAAATAATTGCGCAGGGTTTCCCCCGAAGGCCCGCGCCGCAGGACGCTCAAGCCGGCGGCGCCGCCGGCGAGGCAGCCGCTGATCCGCGGCGTGAAGATCGGGGCGTCGGGTTCGAAATCCCACGAGGCCAGGGCCGCCGCGAGCGCCGGCAGGGGTCCGCCGCCCGCCGCGAGCCGGTCGCGAACGTCGGTCGTCTGCTTGCCGTTCGAAACGGCGATGCCCGCCCGGTCGAACAGGACGGCCGGATAGACGAGAAGCTCGACGTTGCCCTGTCGCAGAGTCGACTCATCGGACGGCTCGACCCAGATGCCGCCGTTTCGCAGGACCAGCCTCCGGGCCTGGCTCGAGGGCGAGCGCCCGGTGATGGCATAGAGGATCACGGCCTGGCCGCCCGCGGGCGCGGCGCCGATGACGATGAGCCGTCCAGGGTATTCGAGCGATTCGAGCTTCGTTCGCACGCTGTCCATCAGACCGTCCTTTCGCGCCTATTGATAACATACGCCTTTCCCCAAGTCAAAACGTGAGAATGGTCACGTCCGTCTTTCACTTCGGGAAAAACAGAAGCGTCCCCATTTTCCTGAAGCTCGGTCTTGGGGCTTGAGCGGGAATTTGCTAGAATCCCCTCGATCCCGTGCCGAGGAGGCCGATCCGACCATGAAGAAAATCGAGCGCCCCGAGGAATCCTTCCACGATCCCGAGTTTTTGGAGTCCCTGGAGGGCCGGACCCTCCGCATCCTCAGCGAGTATCTCAGCCCGATGTCCCGGCTGGACAAAGCCAAGATCAACAGCACCATCCTCTTTCTCGGGTCCGCCAAGGCCGACCCGACCAACGCCGACTCGGCCTTCTACCGCTATTATTGGGAGGCCGAGGAGCTGGCCTACCTCCTGGCCAAGTGGGCCATCGGCCTCAAGACGCCGAAGGGCAAGGATTTCGTCGTCTGCACCGGGGCGGGGCCCGGCATCATGGAAGCGGCCAACCGCGGCGCGATGCGGGCCGGCGGCAAGACGATCGGCATGAACATCTCGCTCCCGCAGCCGCAGAGCCCGAACCCTTATGTCACGCCGGAGCTGTCATTCTCCTTCTATTATTTCTTCATGCGCAAGTTCTGGCTGACATACAAGGCCAAGGCGGTCATCGCCTTTCCAGGCGGCTACGGCACGCTCGACGAGTTCTTTGAGATCGTCACTTTGCTCCAGACGAGCAAGATCTCGAAGAAGGAGATGGCCCTCGTGCTCTATGGCGGCGACTACTGGCGGGACCTGATCAAGTTTGATTCCATGGTCAAGAAGGGCGCGATCTGCGCCGACGATCTGAGCCTCTTCCGCATCGTGTCGACGCCGCGTGAGGCCTTCACCTATCTCAAGAAGAGGCTCTCGGGGTCCCTTGGCTGACCACCGGCTGCGGGCCCGGCGGTTGCCGATGAAGACCGTCCGGCGGATCCCGGCGGCCGCGGCCTTGGTCACGGCAGCTCTCGCCCTGGGCTTCGCGGCCTGTTCCCGGCTTCCGCGGGGACCGGGGCCCGGCGTCGAGACGGGCGTCGCCTCGTGGTACGGGCAGGAATTCCACGGCCGCCCGACCTCGAGCCGGGAAGTTTTCGACATGAACGACATGACCGCCGCCCACAGGACCCTGCCGTTCGGGACCTATGTGATGGTCACCAACCTGGCGAACGACCGTTCGGCCGTCGTCCGGATCAACGACCGGGGCCCGTTCGTCCGGGGCCGGACGATCGACCTTTCCTACGCGGCGGCCAGGGTGCTGGGGATCGTCGGTCCGGGGACGAGCCGCGTCCGTATCGAAACCCTGCACGGCTTCAAGGCCCCTGATGACCCGGGCCGAGCGACGGTCTGGATCCAGGTCGGGGCCTTCTCCGTCCAAGAGAGCGCCTATGCGATCAAGCGCCGCCTCGACGCCGCCTACCCGGGAGTCGTGGTCGCCCGCCTGAAGACCGAACGCGGCACGTATTTCCGGGTCCGTGTCAGGACGAGCGAAGGGGAGGCCCAGGGATTGGCCCGGCGCCTCGCAGGCGAGGGCTATCCCGTCATCATCGTCCGCGAGTGAGGCCGGAGGCGGACGGCGTCAGCGCCCGCTCTCCGTCTTGTAGAGATAGGCCGTGTCCCGGAGCTTGTTCTCGACGCCGTCGTGGACCGCGTACTTCCCGCCTTGGTAGAGGCCGGCCGAGCCGAATTCGCCCTTCTTATTGAGGGCGTAGAAATCGAGTCCGAAGATCGGACGGCCTTGATCATCGCACAGCCGGGGCACGAGCCTGGTCTTGGCGACGACTGCCTGACAGGCCTCGAGACAGGCCTGTTCCGGGCTCTTCCCCCGTCCCATGGCATCGACGATCCGGAAGCTGGCGCAGGTCTGGAGGTTGGCCTCTCCCCGTCCTGTCGATCCGGCCGCTCCGATCTCGTTATCGACGTAGAGCCCCGCGCCGATGATGGGCGAATCCCCGACCCGCCCGGCGATCTTCCAGGACAGGCCGCTCGTCGTCGTCACGCCGGCCAAACGGCCGGCGGCGTCGATGGCGATGCAGTTGATCGTCCCGTGCGTGCTCATCACCTCGCGAAGGTCCTGGGGCAGGCTTTCGGCCTTGGGCGGGAACCAGTTGTCCTTGTCCGACATCGTCTCCTTCCAGCGCAGCCAGGCCGCGTGGGACTTCTCGGTCAGGAGGTCCTCTTCCTTGAAGCCGTGGGCCTTGGCGAACCTGAGGGCCCCCTCGCCGACGATGAGGACGTGGTCGGTCCTCTCCATGACCAGCCGGGCGACTTTGGAAGGGTTCTTGATGTTCCGGAGCGCGGCCACGGCGCCGGCGGAATGGGTCGGGCCGTACATGACCGACGAATCGAGCTCGACCACGCCGTCTTCGTTGGGCAGGCCTCCGTAGCCGACGGACATGTCGTTCGGGTCGTCCTCGACGATGTTGACCCCGGCGATGACGGCGTCGAGCGGGTCGCCTCCGGCCCGGAGCATGTCCATGGCCTTGGCCGTGGCCCGGATCCCGTTGCCGCTCGACACGACCCGGGGCGTCCCCGGGGCCGCGCTCAGCGGTCCTTCCAATACGCCGGCCGCCGGCGCCAGTCGTCCGGCGAAAAGCGCCGCCGCGCCGGCCCCGGCGCCCGTCTTCAGGAAATTTCGTCTCGAATAGCGCATCATGAAGAACTCTCCTTGATCAATGGGACGTCGGAACCTTATCCGGCTTCTCGAGGTTCTCGAGAAGCTGGATGAGGACCGTGTGATCGCCCTCGGGCACCTCGAACTTGCGGACGTTGGCCGAAAAGACGTCCATCTCGCGCCCGTCGACGAGCAGCTGGTACTTGCCCTTCTTCAGAAAGCGCAGCCGGACCTCGCGCCGCTTCAGGGTCTTGATGACGAATGACACTTCCGACTCGTTGTACAGGAAGCGGCGGACGACCGCGCCTCCGTCGACGGCCAGGAGCGTCTCGCCCTCTTCCCGCAGGATCGTGGACCCGTTCGAGACCTCGACCTCGTAATGGCGGCCCTGGACAAGGACCCTCGAGAGCTTGCCCTTGGCGTCCGGCTTGAGCATGCCGAAGCGGAAGCCTTCGTGCGGCGTGAAGTCGAGATATTCTTCCACCGCGATGAGCGCGGCCAAAGGCCCGCCGCTCTGGTAGCGGTCCCCCCCGGCCTCGCCGGTGAGGGAGTCGAAGTTCTCCGGCGAGAGGCCGAAGCTCCGCCAGCTTCTCAGGAACATCTCGGCGCTCTTCCGGGCGAACTCGGAGGCCACGGCGTCGAAGCCGTAGGCCCGGAGCCCCTGATAGACGAGATAGTTCGTCGCCGGCCTCACCGCGCCCCGCCACGACTGCTGGCTTTCGGGCCGGAAGGCCGGATCGTCACGGGAGATCGAGGGGATGACGAAGTCGCCCCAGAACTGCCTGGGGTCGAGGAGATGCTTGAGCATCCGCTGGGCCCGGGAGTCGTCCGGGATCCGGGCGAGGAGGGGCAGGAACCCCGAGGCCGGCTTGTGGGCCGAGAACCGGCCGTCCCAATAGCGGTCGCAATAGAACCCTTCTCTCTCGTTCCAGAGCATCCCGTTGATGCGCGACTTCATCTTTTCATATTCGCCCCGATAGCGCTCGACGTCGACCGGGCGGGCGAGGACGCTGGCGATCTCTCCCAGACACCAGGCGTCCAGGGCATAGAGCGAGTTCAGGTCGACGCAGTTCATCGCCAGCGTCCCCGTCCCCGCATCGAACGGAACATCGTCCCAGTCCGGCAGGTCGTCCTGGCCGGATTCCCAGCCGGCCCGCATCCGGCCGGAGGCGTTTTTCTCCCAGGAGGGCACGCTCTTGCCGACCAGGGCGGTGTCCGACCCCCACTCGAGCAGCCCGTCGCCGTTGCCGTCGCGCCGGGGAGAACCGTTCGGGCGGGGCGCCGTCCAGAAATCGTGCCAGCGCTGGAGATACGGGTAAGCGTGCCGCAGCATCTCCATGTCGCCCAAGCGCTCGAAAAGCTTCAAGGCGACAAAGGCCCCGATCGGAGGCTGGGACCGATCGCCGGACCCGCTCGAACCGCTGCGCCAGTTCGGGATGTTGCCGTTGGGATATTGGGTTTCGAGGACGGCCCGAAGGGCGTCGATGGCGAGCTTCTGGCTTTCGAGCGCGAGCGCGAGCGGCGTCAGGAACGCCCCGCCGGAGTAGACCGTCCAGTCCTCCGGCCTGCCGTCAGGTCGGGGGAAGATCCAGTTCCGTCCCGCGGGGATATAGAGGCGGTGGCTTCCCGGCTGGTAGAGGACCGTCCAGTGGAGGCTGTTCGTGATAGCTTCGGGAACGCCGGCGTAGAGGCCGCGGATCTTGACCCGTTTCTCCTCATAGACCTGGGCCTCCTCGTCGATAAGCGCCCCGATCGTGTCGGCGTTCCGATAGCGATAGAGATGGGCGGCCACGAGCCCGTCGGTGTCCCCGACGCCGGCCGCGAACGCCAGAGTGCGGTCGTCACCGAGAGCATAGGCCCGGGCCAGGCCTCCGGGCGACGCGGCCGCCGCCTCTCCGGGCCTGCTGCTCCAGATGAGATAGGAGGGACTTGAGGGAGCCGCGGAGCGGCCATGGACCTCACCGTCGGGAAGGAGCTTGAACTCACCCCTGCCGCCCCAGGGAAAATAATGGACCATGGTGACACGGACGCCTTCGGGGCAGACGATGCGGCCGATAACGGTCCTTTCGTCCCGCCGGGACCACTCGATCGTCAGGGCCTGGCGCCGCGGCGAAGGCTTCATCAGGATGGGCGTCGCCCGGCCCAGCTTGAACGGCAGTCCGAGATCGAAGCGCATCCGGGAATAGAGCCCGTCGGGAGAATGGGCGCCGACCTCGGAGACGAGATAATAGAAATCCCCGCCCTCGGCCGCCTCCTCTTCCCGTTCGACCCTCAAGACGAACGCGAAGGCCGAATCCCGGGTCGGCGCGATGACCAAACCGGGCCATCCGGACGCGTCAAGCGCCCCGACGTAGGTCTCCTTCCAGGGATAGAAGATCTCCGGGGTCAACGGCAGGGCAAGGGCGAGGAGAAGGCCCCAGATCAGAACCGTTCTCTTCGTCATGCCGGGGCATCCCGCATGAAGCCTCCTCGCGTTCTACTCTAGGGGAAAGAAACCCCTAAATCAAGACAAAGGAAGTGCTTTTCCCTCCTGACTGTGTTAGAGTAACGCTTCCCGATCGCGGGTGGAGGGACCCATGGATTTCCGGCTCTATTTCCGCTCCCGCCAAGGAGAGCTGGTCCATCTGTTGAAGCAGATCGTGACGCTCGAATCCCCGACCGACGACAAGAAGGCCGTCGACGCCTGCGTGGCCTTCACGGCCAAAGAGCTCAAAAAGGTCGGTTGCAGCGTCACGACCCATCCCCAGAAGGACACCGGCGACCTGGTCGTGGCCGAGTTCGCGCCGGGACAGGTCAGGGACGCCGACGACGAGATCCTCGTCCTCACCCACCTCGACACCGTCTGGCCCGTCGGCAAGATCGCCAAGATGCCCTTCTACGTGCAGGGCAACCGGCTTTACGGGCCGGGTGTCCTGGACATGAAATCCGGGCTGGTCATGCTCCTCGCGTCGCTCAGGGCCATCCATGGCCTCAATATCAAGCCGCAAAAAAGGATCACGGTCTTCGTCAACTCGGCCGAGGAGACCGGGAGCGCGGCCTCGACCGATCTCATCCGCAAGCTGGCTCGCCGGGCCTCCCTTGTTCTCTGTCTCGAACCGGCCCTGCCGGGGGGGGTCTTGAAGCTCGAGCGCAAAGGCCGTCTCGTCATCCGCATGGACGTCCACGGACGGTCGGCCCACGGCGGCACTCCCGAGAAGGGCGTCAGTGCGGTCGAGGAGCTGGCGACCCAGATCGCCCGGCTCAAGCGCCTGCGGACGGGAGAGACCACCGTCAACGTCGGCCTCATCGGGGGCGGAGAAAAAGCGAACGTCGTGGCCGAGAGCGCCTGGGCCGTTCTCGACATCCGGTTCTGGAAGGCCGCCGATCGCGACCGGGTCCTGCGGATCCTGCGCGAGTCGGCCCCGATCCTGCGGGGAGCCCGGATCAAGATCACGGTCGAAAGCACGACGCCGCCGATGGAAAAAACCAAGGCCTCCGACAGGCTGTTCGGCCAAGCCCAGGAGATCGCCGCGGACATGGGCCTGGCTCTCAAGGCCGGCAAGACCGGGGGCGGCTCGGACGCGTCGATCGCGGCCGGACTGGGCGTGCCGACCCTCGACGGCCTCGGGCCGGACGGGGACGGCCTCCACGCCGAGCACGAGCATCTGCTCGTGCCGTCGTTCATCGAACGGACGGCCCTGCTGACCCAGCTTCTCAAAACCCTATGATCCGATACGCCGTTATCATAACATTCCAATGGAGGGCTCTATGATCAAAAAATACTACCTTCTCTCCCCCGGCCCCACGCCGGTCCCCGAACGGGCCCTGTCGTCGGCGGCCGAACCCATCATCCACCACCGGACGGCCGAGTTTTCGGCCATCTTCATGGAGGTCACCGAAGGCATCAAGCAGGTCTTCGGCACCAAGGAAGAGGCCTACATCCTGACCTCATCAGGGACCGGGGCCATGGAAACCGCCGTGGTCAACCTTCTCAGCCCCGGCGACAAGGTCCTGACGATCAACGGCGGCAAGTTCGGCGAGCGCTGGGGAAACATCTGCAAGGCCTACGGCGTCGCCTACAAGGAGATCGTCCTCGACCCGTGGGGCAAGGACCTCACCAAGGAGGAGCTCGAGGCCGAGCTCAAGGCCATGCCCGACTGCAAGGCCGTCTTCGCGACCTTGTCGGAAACCTCCTCCGGGGCCATGTTCGACATCCAGGGCTTCGGCGAGGTCGTGGCCAAGACGCCGGCCCTGCTCGTCGTCGACGGCATCTCCGGGGCGGGCGTCACGCCCTGCCCCATGGACGACTGGAAGCTCGACGTTTTCCTGTCCGGCTCGCAGAAATCGTTCATGATCCCGCCCGGTCTGGCCTTCATCGCCCTGAGCCAAAAGGCCTGGGCGGCGGCGGCCAACGCCAAGCTGCCGAAGTTCTATTTCGATCTCAAGAAGGCCAAGAAGAACCTGGCCGACAAGACGACGCCCTGGACGCCCGGCATCTCGCTCATCATCCAGCAGAAGCACGCCCTGGACATCATCAAGAAGATGGGCCTGGACGGCCTGTTCGCCCACCATCGCATCCTGGCCGACGCCACCCGGGCCGGGGTCAAGGCCCTCGGCCTGGAGCTGCTGGCGAAGCGGCCGGGCAACGTCCTGACCTGCTGCAAGGTTCCCGAAGGCATCGAGGGCGGCAAGCTGGTCAAGACGATGCAGGGCAAGTACATGGCCTACATCGCCGGCGGGCAGGACCCCTACAAGGGGAAGATCTTCCGCATCGCCCACCTCGGCTACATGGGCGGCTTCGACATCATCACCGCCCTGTCGGCCCTCGAGATGACCCTCATGGACCTCGGCTACAAGTTCCAGGCCGGGGCCGGCATCACGGCCGCCCAGGCCGTCCTCAAGGAGAACTGGCAATGACCAAGATCCTCATCGCCGACGGCATGGACAAGGCGGCCCTGGACCTGCTCAAGGCCGTCCCGGGATTCGAAGTCACCGTCCAAAAGGGCATGAGCGAGGCCGAGCTCATCCAGACCGTCCCCGGCTGCAGCGCCGTGGTCGTGCGCAGCGCCTCGCGGATCACCCGGCCGGTGATCGAGGCGGGCAAGGACCTCAAGGTCCTCGTCCGGGCCGGCATCGGCCTCGATAATATCGACCGCGACGCGGCCAAGGAAAAGGGCATCTTCGTCGCCAACACCCCCGCGGCCACGTCCATCACCGTGGCCGAGCACACCTTCGGGCTGATGCTCGGCGCGGTCCGCAATCACTGCCAAGGCGGTCCTGTCGATGAAGGCCCATAAATGGGACAAGAAGGCGCTCGAGGGCACGGAGCTCTTCGGCAAGACCCTGGGCATCATCGGCTTCGGCCGGATCGGGACGGAAGTGGCCAAGCGGGCCCTGGCCTTCGGCATGACCGTCGTGGCCTACGACGTCATCCCGATCAAGACGGACCTGGCCGTCAAGCAGGTCCCGCTCGACGAGCTCTTGGCCGCGGCCGACCTCATCACCCTTCACGTCCCCAAGCAGGCCAAGCCCATCCTGGGCGAGGCCGAGTTCGGCAAGATGAAGACCGGGCGTCATCATCGTCAATGTCGCCCGCGGCGGCGTCGTCGACGAGAAGGCCCTGCTCGGCGCCCTCAATTCCGGCAAGGTCCGGGCGGCGGCGCTCGACGTCTTCGACAAGGAGCCTCCCGAGGACTTCTCGCTCGTCGACCATCCGAACGTCATCCCGATCCCCCATCTCGGCGCCGCGGCGGCCGAGGGCCAGCAGCGGGCCGGCCTCGAGGTCGTCCGCATCCTTAAAGAAAAGCTCGCCTGAACGTTCAGAAATCAAGAGACTGTCGCCGTACGGGCCATCCCGTTCGGGGACGGGCCCTCTTTTCTTATGCCGGGCGTTCTGTTAGAATACGCGGCATGATCTACCTCGACCATAACGCCACGACGCCGGTCGATCCGGCCGTCGCCGAGAAGATGGCCTGGTTCCTGCGGGAGCACTTCGGCAACCCCTCGTCCCTCTACCCGATCGGCCGGAGGGTCAAGGAGCTGATGAACGAGGCCCGCGAGCGCCTGGCCGCGGCCCTCGGCGTCGACCGGGGCGAGATCTTCTTCACCGGCTCGGGGACTGAAGCCGACAACTTCGCCGTCTTCGGGACCTTCGATGCCGCGCCGGAGCGGAACGAATTCGTCACCTCGGCGATCGAGCATCCGGCCGTGATCGAGGCGGCCAAGACCCTGGAGCGCCGGGGGGTCAAAGTCACCTATGTGCCCGTCGACGAATACGGAACGGTCAGCCTCGACCATCTCCGCTCGGCCCTGACCCCGAAGACCGGCCTCGTCTCGGTCATGCACGCCAACAACGAGATCGGCACGATCGAGCCCGTCGCCGAGATCGTCCGGATCGCCCACGAGCGCGGCATCCCCGTGCACACGGACGCCGTCCAGAGCTTCGGCAAGATCGACGTCGACGCCCGCAAGCTCGGGGTCGATCTCCTGACCGTTTCCGCGCACAAGATCTACGGCCCCAAGGGGATCGGCGCCCTCTACGTCCGCCGCGGGGCGACGATCCGCCCCTTCGTCCACGGCGGACGCCAGGAGCGCGGGCTTCGGGCCGGGACCGAAAATACGGCCGGCATCATCGGCTTCGGCGAGGCCGTCCGCGTCCTCGAAGAAAAGGGACGCAAGGAGCGGGGGCGGGTCGAGAAGCTGGCCGAGACGCTCAAGCGGGGCATCGAACAGAAGATCCCGGGGGCCCGGTTCAACGGCCACCCCGAGAACCGGGTCAAGAGCACCCTCAATTTCGCCTTCCCCGGTCTCGAGGCCGAAGCCATCCTCCTGGCCCTGGCGACCAAGGAGATCTACGTTTCGACCGGATCGGCCTGCAGCGAGGAATCCGAGGAGGTCTCCCACGTCCTCCAGGCCATCGGGCTGCGGCCGGAGATCGCCCGCTCCTCGATCCGGATGTCCCTCGGCCGCTCCAACAGCGAGGCGGACATCGACGTCGTGCTGAAAGAGCTGCCGGAGATCATCGCCAAGCTGCGCTCCATCTCCGCCTTCCATCCCGAAGGCTGAGCCCGGGCGTCAATCCGGCCGTTCGCGGATCCCTCGAAGAAAGATCTCCCGGACCGACCGGAAATACGCCTGCGGAGGCTCGCGCCTCAGGTCGGGATAGGTCCAGTCGAGCGTCCTGACCCCGGTTTTCGTGAACAGGAACTCGAGGTGGGCGTAGATGCCCTGCCCGAGCGGGACGCGGTGGGCGAAATCCTTGGCCGTGGCCATGACGAGCGCCGAGGCGGTGAGGTAGCCGGGGTCGATGTTGACCGGGCGGCCCGGAGCCCCGTGCTCCCGCCGGAGCGACTCCTCGATCTCGATCGCCCTGAGCTTCTTCTCCGGAAGGGACTCCGGCGCGATGAGGGTCTCGAAGCTCATGAACCGCCGAACGAGTCCCGGGCCCATCTCGGCTTCATAATAGTCGGTCAGGTCGAACGGGAACGGCGCGCTCTCGCTGTCGACCCTCCCCCACTCCGCCTCGAGCCGCCGCCGGACCTCATCGTAAAGCGCATCCTCTTTATAGATCACGCCGCAAATCAGCTTGACGGGAGCGAACTCTTTCGGCTGAGCCATAGGCCTTGATTTCATTATAACCGAATTTCGCTTTGATGGTCAGAGGGTCATCGGGAGCTCGTACAAGGCTGCGGAAGAAGGGGTTGAGGGTTTCATCGGAGGGAGCATAAAGCGGTAATTTAGCCGACATCGCGAGGGAGACGCGGCGTCTTTAACCCGGCTCCGGAGCGGGGCGGCGTGAAGAATTACCGCAGCGAACGGAGATGAAACCGAAATCCCTCCGCAGCCGAAACAAACGCTGGGTTCAAGCGATTGCGCCTAAGTCGATTTTGCTTATAATGAGCGCATTATGGATTGGGTCTACATCGAGGACATCGCCTCCCATGACGGCCAGGACGTCGAGATCCGCGGCTGGGTCTACAACAAGCGCTCTTCGGGCAAGGTCCGCTTCCTGCTCGTCCGCGACGGCACGGGCATCATCCAGGCGACGGCCTTCAGCGCCGAGAAGGACTCGCTTCTCTTCCAGCAGTTCGACCGCCTGACCCAGGAGTCCTCGCTCATCGTCCGGGGCCGGGTCCGCGCCGACAAGCGCGCCCCGGGCGGCTATCGAGCTGTCGATGACCGAGCTCGAGATCGTCCAGGTGGCCGAGGAATATCCCATCACGCTCAAGGAGCACAGCACCCCGTTCCTGATGGAGCACCGCCACCTCTGGCTCCGGTCTTCCAAGCAGCACGCCGTTCTCCGCGTCCGGGCCGAGGTCATCAAGGCCATCCGCGACTTCTTCGACGGCCGGGGCTTCCGGCTGATGGACACGCCGATCCTGACGCCGAGCGCCTGCGAGGGCACGACGACGCTCTTCGAAACCGAATACTTCGACCAGAAGGCCTACCTCAGCCAGAGCGGCCAGCTCTACAACGAAGCGACGGCCATGGCCTTCGGCAAGGTCTACTGTTTCGGCCCGACGTTCCGGGCCGAGAAGTCGAAGACCCGCCGCCATCTCATCGAGTTCTGGATGGTCGAACCCGAGGTCGCCTTCGCCACCCTCCAGGACATCATCGGGCTCGGCGAGGACCTCATCCTGTTCATCATGGAGCGGGTCCTGACCAAGCGGCGGATCGAGCTCGAGACGCTCGAGCGCGACCCCAAGCCCCTCGAGGCCGTCAAGAAGCCCTTCCCCCGCCTGACCTACGACGAGGCCGTGCCGGTCCTGCGCGAGAAGGGATCGAAGATCGAGTGGGGCGGCGATTTCGGCGCCCCCGAAGAGACGATCATCTCCGAGCTCTATACCTCGCCGGTCTGCGTCACCCACTTCCCCACGGCCATCAAGGCCTTCTACATGCAGCCGGCCCCGGAGAACCCGGACGTCGTCCTCGGCGTCGATTTCCTGGCCTCGGAAGGGTACGGCGAGGTCATCGGCGGCGGCCAGCGCATCCACGACCTGGCCCTGCTCGAGAAGACGCCTCGAAGAGCACAAGCTGCCGCGCGAGGCCTACGAGTGGTACCTCGACCTCCGCAAGTACGGCAGCGTCCCCCACTCGGGCTTCGGCATGGGCATCGAGCGCATGGTCTCCTGGATCTGCGGCATCAAGCACATCCGCGAAACGATCCCCTTCCCCCGGCTCCTCTACAGGATCTATCCTTGACCCGGCCGACGCACGGCGCCCCGGGCGTCCGGCGGGCCAAAAAGAAGGTCGCCCTCGTCAGCCTCGGCTGCGCCAAGAATCTCGTCGACAGCGAAGTGATGCTCGGCGCGCTCAAGAAGGCCGGCTACGGGTTCGTCCCGAGGCCCGAGGACGCCGATGTCGTCATCGTCAACACCTGCGGTTTCATCGGGCCGGCCCGCGACGAAGCCGAAGAGACGCTCGCATCGGTCGTCGGGCTCAAGCGCTCGGACCCGGGCAAGAAGGTCATCGCCGCCGGCTGCTATGTCGAACGAGACCAGGCGGCCCTTCAGGCCAAGTTCCCCGACGTCGACGCCTGGACCGGCGTCCGGAGCTTCGACGAGATCGCGGCCATCGTCGAGGGCCGGCCGGTCTGCGTTCCCGACAGAACGTTCCTCTATTCGGACGTCTCGCCTCGCCTCGTCTCCACTCCCGGGACCTGGGCCTACGTCAAGATCTCGGAGGGCTGTTCCCACCGCTGCGGCTTCTGCGCCATCCCCTTGATCAAGGGTCGTTATGTTTCCCGCAGCGCCGCCTCCGTCGTCCGCGAGGCCCGCACGCTCGCGGGTCTCGGCGTCAAGGAGATCGATCTCATCTCGCACGATACGACCTGGTTCGGTCGGGACCGCGGCGTCCGCGACGGGCTGGCCGGCCTTCTCGATCGGCTGGCCCGCGTCCCGGGCATCGAGTGGATCCGGTTTCTCTACGGCTACCCCGAAGAGATCAGCGCGCCGCTCCTCGACGTCATGGCCGGGCCGAAGATCTGCCGTTACTTCGATATCCCTTTCCAGCACGCCGACCCCGGCCTCCTCAAGTCCATGAAAAGGGGCCTCGACGCCCGCCGGGCCCTGCGTCTTATCGAGCGCATCAGGAAGCAGCTCCCGGACGCGACCCTCCGGACCTCGCTCATCGTCGGCTTCCCGGGCGAAGGAAAGAGGGAGTTCGCGGCGCTCCGCCGCTTCGTCGACGAGGCGCGCTTCGATCACCTGGGCGTCTTCGCCTACTCGCCCGAGAAAGGCACCGCCGCCTGCCGCCTGCCCGATACGGTTTCCCCCGAGGAAAAAGAAGAGCGCCGCCGAGAGATCATGGCCATCCAGGCCGGGATCTCGCGCGCCCACAACGAAAGCCGCTTGGGGCAGACGATCGATGTGATCGTCGAGGGCGCCGATGCCGGCACGCCCGGGCGCTGGACCGGCCGGGGCCGGTTCCAGGCGCCGGAGGTCGACGGCGTCGTCAGATTCATGTTGCCGCCGGGGATGGCCGAGCCGCGCGCCGCGATCGTCCCGGTCGAGATCCTCTCGGTTGACGACTATGACCTCTTCGGGAGGCTCGTCCCGTGAAGTCCCTCTCGCGGATCCTGGCCACGTTCTTCGGGATCGGCCTTGTTCCGCTCGCGCCGGGGACGGCGGCCAGCGCCATCATCGCGCTGGCTTATGGACTTATCCTTCATAGCCTGCCTTGGCCGCTCTATGTGATCCTGGTCGTCATTCTCTTCTTCGCCGGGACCGTCGCCGCCGGTCGCTACGCTTCGGAGCTCGGCCGTCCCGACCCCGGCCGGATCGTCGTCGACGAAGTCTGCGGCCAGCTCATCGCCGTCGCTTTCCTTCCGGGTGCTTGGGTCCCCGTCGGCATCGCCTTCGCGCTCTTCCGCTTTTTTGATATCATCAAGCCTTGGCCGATCCGCAAGCTCGAACGCCTGCCGGGCGGCTGGGGCATCATGGCCGACGACGTCGCCGCCGGGCTCGCCGCGGCCGCCCTCGCGCGCCTGGCCTTGCTCTTCGTCTGAGGCCTGGAGGACCATGAAGGTCGAGATCATCGCCGTCGGCTCGGAGCTCCTGACGCCGGATTTCCAGGACACGAATTCGCTGCGCCTGACGGCCGGCCTGAATTCGATAGGCCTCGAAGTCTCCTTCAAGACGATCGTCGGCGACGACGAGCGCGACCTCGCCCGGGTCCTCCGGACCGCTTTCGGCCGCTCCCGTCTCGTCCTCTGCATGGGCGGACTCGGCCCGACCGAGGACGACCGGACGCGCGAGACGCCGCCAAGGTGCTGAGGCGGAGGCTCATCTTCCACGAGGAGATCCGGGCGGCGATCCGCGAGAGGTTCAGACGCCGGGGCTGGCCCATGTCCGCTTCGAACCTCAAGCAGTGCTATGTCCCCGAAGGGGCCGTGATCCTGGATAATCCCAACGGCACGGCCCCCGGCCTGTGGCTCGAGACCAGACACAACGCGATCGCGCTTCTCCCCGGCCCTCCCCGCGAGATCCTGCCCATGTTCGAGAACCTGGTCATGCCCCGTCTCGTCCGCCTCGGAAAGGGGCTGACGGTCCGGCGGGTCATCCGGCTGACGGGCCTGGGCGAATCGTCCATGGAAACTCGGCTCAAGGACGTCTACGCCGCCAGACCCGCCGGCGTGACCATCACCACTCTGGCCAGCCCGGGTGATCTCTCGATCCGTCTGACCTGTTCCGGCAGGATCAGCCGCGCGGAGGCCGACGCGCGGCTCGACGGGCTCGAGCGGCTGATCGGCAAAGCGCTCGGACCGTGGATCTATTCCCGGAACGGCGAAAGCCTCGAGGAGGTCGTCGGAGCCCTGCTCAGAGAGCGGTCATTGACCGTCGCCTGCGCCGAATCCTGCACGGGCGGCCTCATCGGGCACCGGCTGACCGAGGTCCCGGGGAGCTCGGATTATTTCCTGGAATCCGCGGTCGTCTACAGCAACCGGGCCAAGATCAGGCGCTTGGGCGTCCCGGCAGCGCTCATCGAGAAGCACGGCGCCGTCAGCGCTCCCGTCGCCAGGGCCATGGCCCTCGGCATACGCAAGACGTCGGGAGCCGATATCGGCGTCGCCGTCACCGGCGTCGCGGGCCCCGGCGGCGGGACCGCCCGCAAGCCCGTCGGGCTCGTCTATGTCGCCATCGCCCGAAGCCGCGGAACGAAGGTCCTGCGGAACCTCTTTTCCGGCGGCCGGACGCAGGTCAAGTTCCAGTCCTCGCAGAAAGCCCTCGACCTGCTGAGGAAAACGCTCGCCCTGACGCCGGGAAAGGCCTTATAATGGATGGCGAGTGATCCGATGAGAGCATTCATCGCCATCGACCTCGAACCGCAGATCAAGGAGTCCCTTCTCTCCCTCGTCCAGGAGCTCCGGGCCACGCGGGCGGACATCCGCTGGGTGAGCGGCGGAGGGATGCACCTGACGCTCAAGTTCCTCGGTCCGATCGACGAAGGCCAGGTCCTTCGGGTCAAGGAGGTCATGAAGGACGTCGCCGGGCTTCATCGCGCTTTCCCGTTGCGTCTCGAAGGCACAGGGGCCTTTCCGGGCGAGGCGAGCCCGCGCGTCCTGTGGGTCGGCTTCGCCGCCGAACCGGAGCTGCTGGCCCTTCAGGACGACATCGAAACCGCGCTCGAGGCTGAGGGCTTCGAGCGGGAGAAACGGGGCTTTACGCCTCATCTGACCCTCGGCCGGGTCAAGGGCCCGGAACGGGTCGCCAAGGCGATGAGCGAGCTGGCCAAGCACCGCGAGAGGTCCTTCGGGGCCATGACCGTCCACAAGGTCGCCCTTTTCGAGAGTCTGCTCGGCCCGGAGGGCGCCGAGTACCGGATCGTCTTCGAGGCGGAGCTCCCATGAAGATCCTCATGGCGGTCGCCTCCTATCTCTTGGGCTCGGTCCCGACCGGCTATCTCCTCTCCCGCTGGTCCGGGACCAGGGACGTCCGCGAATTCGGAAGCGGAAGCACGGGGGCGACCAATGTCCTGCGGGTCAAAGGCTGGAAGGTCGCCCTCCCGGTCGTCGCCTTCGATATCCTGAAGGGCGCCCTGCCCGTCTTTCTCGCCTGGCGATGGTTCGGCGACCCGGTCTTCTCCGCTCTCTGCGGCCTCTTGGCCGTGGTCGGGCACTGCTTCCCGTTCTCGATCGGCTTCCGAGGCGGGAAGGGTGTCGCCACCGCGCTCGGCGCCTTCGCGGCCATCGCCTGGGCCCCGGCCCTGGCCGCCGTCGGCCTGTTCTTGATCGTCGTCGGGCTGACGCGCTTCGTTTCTCTCGGATCGATCCTCGGCGCCCTGGCCTTTCCCCTCGTCGTCCTCGCCGCAGGCGGATCCGCAGCCGTCGCGGGGATCGCCCTGGCCATCGCCGCGCTGGTCGTCTTCAGGCATGAAGGGAACATCAAGCGACTGCTCCACGGAGCCGAAAGAAAGCTCGGAGAGAAAGCGGCATGAACACATCCGTCATCGGCGGCGGGAGCTGGGGGTCGGCTTTCGCCCGCTACCTCGGCTCGATCGGCTTGCCGACCCTGTTGTGGATCCGCGAAGAGGATATCCTGCGAGAGGCCCGCGCCTCCCGTGAAAACGCGGCCTTCCTCCCCGGCTTCCGCTTTCCGGACACCGTCAGGTTCACGGACGATCTCCGAGAGCCGGCGGCCTTCGGCGACATCGTGTTCATCGCCGTTCCGTCGCAGTTCTGCCGGGTCGTCTACACCCGGATCGCCCCTGTTCTGCGGCGGGACCAGATCGTCGTCAGCCTGACCAAGGGGTTCGACAAGAGGACCCTGATGCGCATGAGCCAGGTCATGGAGGAAGTCTTCAGGCCCCATGTCCGGCCTCGCGTGGCCGTGCTGTCCGGCCCGAGCTTCGCCAAGGAGGTCGCTTCGGGCCACCCCACGGCTTTGGTCGTCGCCTCGCGCGATCCTTCGGCCGCCCGGGATGTGCAGCACCTCATCTCCAGCGTGACCCTGCGGGCTTACACCTCGACCGATGTGGCCGGCGTCGAAGTGGCTGGCGCTCTGAAAAATGTCGTGGCCATCGCCGCGGGGATCGCCGATGCGATGAAGTTCGGTCTGAACACGCGGGCCGCGCTTATCACCCGCGGCAACGTCGAGATCACCAACCTGGGGCTGGCGCTCGGCGCCCGGAAGGAGACCTTCGCCGGACTGGCCGGGTTCGGCGATCTCGTCCTGACCTGCACCGGCGAGCTGAGCCGCAACCATCGCGTCGGACACGAGCTCGGCAAAGGGCGATCCCTCCGCGAGATCCTGGCCGGGATGAGGATGGTGGCCGAAGGCGTCCATACGACGGTCGCCGCCCGCCGCATCTCCCGGGCCCTCGGCGTGGAGATGCCCATTTCCGAAGAGATCTATCAAGTCCTCTACCGCGGCAAGTCCCCCAAGAAAGCCGTGGAAGATCTGATGTCCCGGGCGCTCAAGGCGGAATGACGGCCGGGGATCCCGAATCAAGGAGGAGTCGGATGAAAGCCAAAGCCATCGCCGTCATGACGGTCTGTGCCAGCCTGGCCTTCTGCGCGTCCTCGCAGAGCAAGATCCAGAGGGCGCGGGAGAAGGACCCCAAGTACCAGTACAACCTCGGTTTGTTCTATCTCAACCAGAGCGATGCCGAGAACGCATCGAAGTATTTCGTCAAAGCCCTGTCCCTCGACACGAACTTCTATCTCGCCTGGAACGGCCTCGGGCTGGCCCATTCGATGAGGGGACGGCTGGACGAATCCGCCAAGGCGTACCTGAAATGCCTGGCGGTCAATCCCCAGTTCACCGAGGCCCACAACAATCTGGGCACGGTCTATCAGGAGATGAACCAGCTCGACAAGGCCGAGCAGGAATTCCGCAGGGCCCTGGCCGATCTCACCTACCAGAACCGGGAATTGGCCTATACCAATCTGGCCCGGCTTTATGTCGTGCAGAACAGGCTCGACGAAGCCCTCGATAACGTCCAGAAGGCCATCCAGATCAAGCCCCGGCTGGCCATGGCCTACAATCTCAGGGGAGTGATCTACGAGAAGAAGGGCGATCTGGGCGAGGCCATCTCCTCCTACGAGGCGGCCGTCAAGATCGTGCCCGAAGATGTCCTTTTCAACTACAACCTGGCCGTCGCCTATTTCAAGAACGAGGATTACGCCCGGTCCAAGCAGGCCTTCCTCAAGATCCAGGGAAAGATCACCGACGCCGAAACGAAGGACACGATCGCCCGCTACCTGCGGCTGATCGGAGAGCGTTAGGCCTCGGTCCGGTCTTCCGCCGCCGGTCAGGTCCCTTCGCGCCAGTCGGCCAGGTACCTCTTTTGGGAAGGCGTCAGTTTGTCGATCGCCGAGCCCATCGAAGCGAGCTTCAGGGCGGCGATCTCCTCGTCGATATCCTGCGGCACGGGAAAGACGGATTTGGAGAGGCCCCGGGCATGGTCGAGGAGCCAGCGCACGCTCAGGGCCTGGTTGGCAAAGCTCATGTCCATGACCATGGCCGGATGCCCTTCCGCCGCGGCCAGGTTGATGAGCCGGCCTTCGCCGAGCAGGTTGACCCGCCGCCCGTTCTGAAGGGTGTACTCGTCCACGAACTCGCGCACCCGCCTCTTCTTCCCGCCGGACAGGGATTCGAGGGCCGGGATGTCGATCTCGACGTTGAAGTGCCCGGCGTTGGCCACGATGGCCCCGTCCTTCATCCGGCGGAAATGTTCCTTGCGGATGACGGCTTTGTTGCCGGTGACGGTCAGGAAGACGTCCCCGAGCGGCGCGGCCGCGGCCATGGGCATGACCTCATAGCCGTCCATGACCGCTTCGATGGCCCGGATGGGGTCGATCTCGGTGACGATGACGTGGGCCCCGGCCCCGCGGGCCCGCATGGCCACCCCTTTGCCGCACATCCCGTACCCGGCCACGACGAATCTGAGTCCGGCCAGGAGGACATTCGTGGCCCGCAGAATGCCATCGAGCGTGCTCTGGCCCGTGCCATAGCGGTTGTCGAAAAGGTGCTTGGTTTGGGCGTCGTTGACGGCGACGATGGGATAGCGGAGGACGCCGGCCTTGGCCATGCTCTTCAGACGAATGACCCCCGTCGTCGTCTCCTCGGTGCCCGCGAGGATCCCGGGCAGAAGGTCCTTCCTCTTGGAATGAGTCACCGAGACGAGGTCGGCCCCGTCGTCCATGGTGATCGACGGGCCGTGGCCCAGGGCTTGAAGAATGTGGCGGTAGTAGGTCTCGTGGTCCTCGCCCTTGACGGCGAAAACGGGGATCTTGTGATATTTGACCAGAGCGGCGGGAATGTCGTCCTGCGTGCTGAGCGGGTTCGAGGCGCAGAGCCGGACGTCGGCGCCGCCCAGCTTGAGGGCTTCCATGAGATTGGCCGTCTCCGAGGTCACGTGGAGACAGGCCGCGATTCGCACGCCCGACAGCGGCTTGTCCTTGGCGAAAGTCCTCTTGATCCGCTCCACGACGGGCATGAAGCGGGACGCCCATTCCATCCTCAAGCGCCCTTTGGCGGCCAGGCCGGGATCTTTGATGTCATAATCCATGAATGCCTCCCATCCGGCCGGTGTCCCCGGCTTCTTCTTCGGCCCAAAATAGCACATCCCAGAGGGGATTTTCAAGGGCCTGGCTTTGTGCTATTGTTGAATGTCGTCCGGACAAGGCCTTCTCGAGAGAAATGAACAGAACGGCGCTGGCGCTCATCTTTTTAGCCTCCGTAGTCCTTCCCGCCCGTCAGGCCGCCGGGTCACAGGGCGCCGCCGCTCCCGAGTCCCTGCCCTTTGTCTTCCAGGAGTACAGGCTGAGGAACGGCCTGCGCGTCATCCTGTCCGAGGATGCCCGCCTTCCCCTCGTGACGGTGGCCGTCGGCTACGGCTCAGGGACACTCCGGGAGAAGTCCAGCCAGGAGGGCCTGGCGTTTCTCCTCGAGAACCTGATGTTCCAGGGGTCGGATAACGTCAGCCCCCTCCAGCATATCTCCTTCGTCCAGAAGGTCGGCGGGGAGCTCAACGCGACCACGAGCCCGGACAAGGCCCTTTTCTATGAGACGCTCCCCTCGAACCAGCTCCCCCTGGCCCTCTGGCTCGAGTCCGACCGGATGAAATCCCTGGTCATCACCCCGGCCGCCATCGACCGGACGCGCGAGGACCTTCTCAAGGAGCATGAGGAGAGGGTGGCCGCCGACCCCTACCTCCAGACGTTCTCCGAATTCGACTCGCTCCTGTTCCCCGACTATCTTTACGGTCATCCCCTGATCGGGCCCCGCATGAGGAACCTCGGCGAGGCCGAGATCCTCGAGTTCCATCGGACCTACTACGTCCCGAACAACGCCGTCCTTTCCATCGTCGGCAACATCGATATCGCCAGGACCCGAGAGCTCGTCTCCAAGTACTTCGACTCGATCCCTCCCGGCTTGGAGATCCCCTTCCCTCCCAGTCCTGCGTTCAGGCGGGAAAGCGATGCCGTCGAGAGGAAGATCCGGATACCCTCGGGAAGCGCGGGCTTTCACATGGGGTTCCGCTTCTTCCCGCTCCAGCCGGGCGATGCGGATTGCCTGCGCATCCTCGAATATATCCTCCTCCAGGGCGAGACGTCGCGGCTGAGGGCCCGCTTGCTGCGGCGCGACCTGACGGCCCGCTATCTCACCGGGGCGCTGGACGAGCGGCCGAGCATCGCCACCCTGAAGCTGTTCTGCCTTGCGACGAACGCCATTTTGGTCGCTCGCTCAGAGAAAGGCATTCTGGCCGAGATCGACAGGCTCAGGTCGAGCGCAATCTCCCTGGACGAACTCAACAGGGCCAGGCGCCGATTCAAGACGGACTACTTCGATCGCCTGTCGACGAACCTGGGGAAGGCCCGTTTTCTCGTCGACGCCTTTTTCGCCGGAAAGCGCCTCGATACTCTCGGCGGTGATCTGGCCGCGGTCCTGAGCGTCAGCCCCCAGAACCTGGAGGCGTTCGCCGCCAAATACTTTACGCCCCAAAACCGCGTCGTCCTGGAGTTCGGGCCCCAATGAGGGCCCAAACGCTTCTTCTCCATTCGGCGGGCCCGTCCCTTCGCGCCGTCATGGCTGCGGTCTTGGTTGTCCTTTCCTTGGCGCGCCCTGCCGGGGCCCAAGAGAAGTTCCGCAGGACCCCGCCGCTGCCCGATGCGCAGCGCATGGAGCTCAAGCTTCCTTCGATCGAGACTTTCTCCCTGCCGAATGGGCTCACCGTGGCTACCGCCCGGAGGCCGGGGACCCACGTGGTCACGCTCCAGCTGGTCATCCGCGCCGGAGAAGCGGACTCCCCGCCCGGCCGGCCGGGGCTGGCGTCGGTGACGGCCCGGATGATCGGCAAAGGCACCAAGATGCTTTCGGCCGAATATCTCGAGAACATGCTCGAAACCCTCGGCGCCGAGTTCTCGGTGGCCGTCTTCATGGACTATACGGTCCTGACCGTGAACGTGCTCAACGAATTCCTCGACCGGGCCGTCTATGTCCTCCGTCTCATGGCCCTCGAGGCGTCGTTCAGCGAGCGCGAGCTGGCCGCGGTGCGGCGCACGTCGTTCTGGCAGATCTTTGAGAGCAAGAAGGACCCCGAGGTCCTCGGGTGGAGACAGCTCCTCGGCGTCCTGTTCGCCGACCATCCCTACCGGGTCGCGTCGTACAGCGAAGAGCTCATCAAGTTCATTACGACTCGCGACGTCGCCGACTTCTACGGCACTTTCTACCGGCCCGGGAACGCGGCCGTCCTTGTGTCGGGAGATATCGAAGGGGCGGCCGTCGCTCAGAAGGTGGGCAGCCACTTCGGCGCCTGGACCGGCCCCGCCCCCGAGCGGGCCTTCCCTCCGCCGCCGCGGCCGAACGACCGGAAACGGTTCTGCTACATCGAAGCACCCGGATCGACGGCCGCAACGGTCTTCGCGGGGAACCTGATCATGGGATCCTCGAGCCGAGACTTTTTCCCCTTTCTGGTGCTCAAGCAGATCCTCGGGGGTACGACCCGCAGCCGACTGTTCATGAACCTGCGCGAGGCCAGGGAATATGCCACCTACGCGTTCACCGAGATGGAGGTCTTCAGGTCCTGCGGGCTCTATTGGGCCCGGGCCCTGGTCAAGCCCGAGTCCGTCGTCCCGGCGGTCGATGAGATCGTCGGCGAGATCAGCGCCCTGGCCTCGAGTCCGGCCGTCCCTTCCGAGATCGAGGAGGCCAAATCCTACCTCGTAGGGAGCCTGCCCCTCCGGTTCGAGTCGTCCGCAGGATTCGCCGAATGGATGGCGCGCTACATCGCTCTCGGGCTCGACCAGAGCCAGTGGGACATGGGGCCCGAAGAGCTCAAGCGAGTCGACGCCGAGCGGGTCCGGGAGGCCGCCAAAAAATACCTCTTGGCGACTCCCGTCGTGGTCATCGTCGGCCGTCCGGAATGGCTCGATCAATATCTCGGCGATCTCGGCGTGGTCGAGGTCTATGACACGTCCGGGCAGCTCAAGCGCACCCTGGGCAAAGGAGTAGGACGATGAAGCTCGTCGAATGCGTCCCCAATTTCAGCGAAGGCCGGGACTCGGACAAGATCCGGGCCATCACCCGTGAGATCGAAGCGGTCCCCGGTGTCAAGCTCCTCGACGTCGACCCGGGGGCCTCGACCAACCGGACCGTGGTGACCTTTATCGGGCCACCGGAAGCGGCCGAGGAGGCGGCCTTCCGGGCCATCGCCAAGGCCGCCGAGGTCATCGACATGCGGGCCCACAAAGGAGCCCATCCCCGCATGGGCGCGACGGACGTCTGCCCCTTCGTCCCCGTCTCGGGGGTGACCATGGAGGACTGTGTCCGGCTGGCCGCCGACCTCGGCCGGCGGGTCGCCGACGAGCTGGCCATCCCGGTCTACCTCTACGAGGCCGCGGCGCGCAAGCCCGAGCGACGGAACCTGGCCACGGTCAGGGCCGGCGAGTATGAAGGCCTCCCCGAGAAGCTCAGGGATCCGCGTTGGGCGCCGGATTTCGGAGAGGCCGTTTTCAACCCCAGGTCGGGGGCGACGACGATCGGCGCCCGCGAGTTCCTTATCGCTTACAACATCAACCTCAACACGCGGGATCGCAAGCTCGCCCACGAGATCGCCCTGAGCCTTCGCGAGAGCGGCCGGGCCAAGCGCGACAAGGACGGCAACGCGATCAAGGACGCCCGGGGCAACACCGTCACGGTCCCGGGGAAGTTCAAGAACGTCAAGTCCGTCGGCTGGTACGTCGAGGATTACGGGCTGGCCCAGGTCTCGGTTAATTTCACCAACTACGGAAAGACGCCGGTCCACGTCGTCTTCGACGAGGCCGTCCGGCTGGCCGGAAAGCTCGGCCTGCGCGTCACGGGCAGCGAGCTCGTCGGCCTCATCCCCAAGGAGGCGCTCCTCATGGCCGGCCGCCACTATCTCGAAAAGCAGGGCAAGAGCCCCGGCGTCCCCGAGGGGGAGCTTATTCGAATGGCCGTCCGCTCTCTCGGCCTCAGCGACGTCGTGCCTTTCGAGCCGGAGAAGAAGATCATCGAATACCAGGTCCGCGAGCCGGGACCCGCCTTGGCCGCTATGACCCTCCGTGGCTTCGCCGACGAGCTGTCGATGGATTCTCCCGCTCCGGGCGGAGGGAGCGTCGCCGCTCTCTGCGGCGCTTTGTCCGCGGGCCTGTCGGCCATGGTCGCCAACTTGACAGTGGGCAAGAAGGGCTATGAGGCCGTCTGCGACGAGTTGAGCTCAACGGCCGTCGAGGCCCAGGCGCTCAAGGACTTCCTGCTCGAAGCGGTCGACCGCGATACCAAGGCCTTCAACAGAGTCATGGAGGCGTTCCGTCTGCCCAAGACGACCCCCGAACAGGCCGAGGAAAAAGACAGGGCGATCGAAGAGGCGAACAAGGAGGCCACCCTGGTGCCTCTCGAAGTCCTCGAAAAAGCCGTCGACGCGGTCAGCCTGGCTCGGATCGCGGCGGCCAAAGGGAACAGGAATTCCCTGAGCGACGCGGGCGTCGCCGGTCTCGCGGCCCAGACGGCCGGCGAGGGGGCCTATTACAACGTCCTCATCAATCTCGGCGGGATCAAGGACGCGAAATTCACGGACCAGGTCAAGCGCCGGGCGGCCGCTGCCCGGAAGACCCTCGACAACGAGGGGAAGGCCGTCCGAGATATTGTCGGCCGAGCCCTGGCCGGGCCAAAGAAGGATTAGGATCAGTCCGAGGTTGAGGGCAGCCCCCGCCCCTTCTTGAGCACGAAAAGCGCCCCAAAAGCGACGAAACATAGGATGACGATGGCCGCCGAGGCGGGGATGTTGACGGCGATCGAGAGAGCCAAACCGCCCGCGACCGCGGCGACCGAGATCACGGCCGAGGCCCTCACGGCGGTGCGGAAGCTTCTCGCGACCTGAAGCCCGGCGGCCGCGGGAATGACGATCAGGGCCGCCACCAGCAGGATCCCGGCGACCTTCATTCCCAGGACGATGGTGACGGCGGTGAGCACCATCAGCAGAGTATCCAGGCGCCCGACCTTGATCCCGGCCGCCCGCGCCGATTCGCGGTCGAAGGTCATGAACAGCAGCTTGTCGTAATTCAGCCAGACCGTCGCGAGGACGGCGACGGCCAATCCGATCGACAGCCAGACCTCGAGCGGCTCGATGGCCAGGATATCCCCGAAAAGATAGGACATCAGCTCGACATTGAAGCTCCGGGCCAGCGAGGCCAGGAGGATGCCCACGGCCATGCCCAGGCTGCTGAAGATGCCGATGGCCGTATCGCCGTGCAGGCCGGCCCGGCCCTTGAGCTTGACGATGGCCAGCGCGCTCCCGACCGCGACGACGAGGGCCGCGGCGAGCGGCAGGACGTTCAAAAAGAGTCCCAGGGCAACCCCGGCGAAGGCGATGTGGGACAGGCCGTGGCCGATCATCGCGTCCTTGCGCAGGACGAGGAAGACGCCCAGAACGGCGCAGGCGACGGCGATGAGGACCCCCGCGAGAAAGGCCCGCTGGAGAAAGCCGTAGGCGAAGAGCGCGTGCATCCGCTGTCTCAGTGCTCGTGCGAGATGAGATGGTCGCCGTGGCCGATCATGTCCCGGAACGCGTCCGACCGGCAGAAGCCCGAGTGATCGCCGTGATAGATCAGCCTCTGGTTGAGACAGGCGACGCGATTGACGTGCTTGTTGACGATGCCGATGTCGTGAGTGACCAGGACGATGGTCAGGCCTTCGCTCCGGTTCAGGCGGTCGAGCATGTCATAGAAGGCGGTCTGCGTTTCGGCATCGACACCGGTCGTCGGCTCGTCAAGGAAGATGACCCGGGGTGAGGTGACGAGCGCCCGGGCGATGAAGACGCGCTGCTGCTGGCCGCCCGAAAGCCGACCGACCGGCTCTCTGCCGAACTGGGACATGCCGACCGCTTCGAGGGCCCGGCCCACCCTGGCCCGGGCTTCGCGGCCTTTGGCGCTCCCCTGCCGGCGGCTGGACATGAGCGCCATGCCGACGACCTCATCGACCGAGGCCGGAAAGAACGGGTCGATGTGGGTCGCCTTCTGAGGGACGTAGCCGACCTTGTCCCAATCGGAGAATTGCGCGGGAGGCTTGCCGAAGATCTCGATCCGGCCCGCGGTGGGCCGGAGGAGTCCGAGGATGAGCTTGACCAGCGTCGTCTTGCCTGATCCGTTGGGCCCGATGATGGCCAGGAAATCGCCTTCATCGATGACCAGATCGATGTCGATCAGGACAGGCGCCCCGTCATAGGCAAAAGAGACATTCCGGAGAACGACGATGCTCATGGTCTCAGCGGCAGCCCAGCCCTTCCCTGAGGGCGGCCAAGTTCCCTTCCATGAGCTCGAAAAATCCGATCCTCTTCTCCTGCTGGTCCCGGGTGAGAGTGTGGCCGGCCTGAAGAAGGAGGACCCGTCCTCCGATCTCCCGGGCCAGGGTCTCCGAGAGGTCGCGGGGGACCGAGCTCTCGAAGAAGATCGTCTTGATGCCTTTCGAGCGGCAGAAGTCGACGGCCTTCATGAGGTCCTTCGGCTTCGGCTGGGCGTCCGGGCTGAGCCCGTACAGGGCTGTTTGGACGAGGCCGTATCGCCTGGCGAGATAGCCGAAAGCGGCATGACCGGCCAGGACGATGGTCTTGCCGCGGCAGCCGGAGAGGCCGGCCTCGAACTCGGCGTCGAGCTTCAGCAAACGGTCTTTTAGCCGTTGGGCGTTCGCGGCGAACTCGGGGCCTCCCGCAGGATCGAGCCGTGCGAGCTCGGCCGCGATCCGGTCGACGATGCGCTGATCGAGGCGGAAGTCGAGCCAGACGTGGGGATCGAGCGCGGCGTGGTCGTGATCCCGTCCCCGCTCCTTGTCTTCGTCGGGGCCGGGGATCGCCAGTCCGGCGGCCGCCTCGAGGGTCGGGATACGGCCGGCCGGGAACGCCCTGAGCATATCGGGGAGCCAAGGCTCGAGGCCGGAGCCGATGTAAAGGAGCAGGTCGCACGAGGCCAGCCGGGCGATATCTTCGGGCCGGGGCTGCCAGGTGTGGACGCCGGCGCCCGGGGGAAGAAGCAGCGTTGCCTCTCCCCGTTCCCCAACCACCGCCGCGGCGAACTCCCGCAGCGGAAAGACCGTGGCCATGATGCGGATCCTGGCCGGCGCGGCGGTCGCCCCGAGCGGTCCGGCCGCCAAACAGAGGACGAAGGAGAGGAGGCGGCGCGCAAAGGCTCTCATCGCTCCGATTATACCCGAGGGGACGGCTTGAATCCACCGGATATTTGTGGCATCATGCGGGTCTCGGCAACCATCCAAAAGGAGAATCCCATGGCTTCGTCCCTCAATGAGCTCAACCCCCGGCTTCTTTGGAAGCATTTCGCCAAGATCCTGACCATTCC
Source organism: Candidatus Aminicenantota bacterium (assembly GCA_963725825.1). Classification (GTDB taxonomy): domain Bacteria; phylum Acidobacteriota; class Aminicenantia; order Aminicenantales; family Saccharicenantaceae; genus RBG-16-66-30. Next base: position 29,730 of record CAVSAI010000031.1, on the reverse strand, counting down.
CCACTGTTCGGGCAGCGAGAAGGCCCTGGGGGATTACGTCCTTTCGGTCGCCGCTTCGCTCGGTCTTCCCGGCAAGCGCGACAGGGTCGGCAATGTCCTCGTCAGCAAGCCGGCCACCGCCGGCCGCGAAGGCGCCGTGGGCGCCATTCTCCAGGGCCATCTGGACATGGTCTGCGAGAAGAACTCGGACAAGGTCCACGATTTCTGCAAGGACCCGATCCAGGCCGAGATCAAGGGCGAATGGGTCTACGCGCAGGGCACGACCCTCGGGGCCGACAACGGCATCGGCCTGGCCGCGGCCCTGGCCGTCATGGAGGACAAGACTCTCGTCCATGGCCCCCTCGAGTTCCTCTTCACGGTCGACGAAGAGACAGGCCTGACCGGGGCCAACAAGATCCAGAAGGGCTTCCTTGCAGGCAAGATGCTCCTCAACCTCGACAGCGAGGACGAGGGCACCTTCACCATCGGCTGCGCCGGCGGGGCCGATTCGACCCTTGTCCTGCCGATCGAGCGGAAGAAGACGGCCTCGAAGAACCTCTACAAGCTCCGCGTCCACGGTATGCGCGGCGGCCATTCCGGTCTCGACATCAACCAGGGACGCGGCAATGCCATCAAGCTGCTGGCCCGCACGCTCGGCCAGGCTCGGGCCACGGCCAAATTCGAGATCATCAGCATCGAAGGCGGCAGCAAGCACAACGCCATCCCCCGCGAAGCCGTCGCCCTGCTGGCCTGCGCGCCCGTCCAGGTCCGGACGCTGGCCACAGCGGTCAAGAAGGCCTTCGACAAGATCAAGATCGAGTACAAAGCCGTCGAGCCCGGCGCGGCCTTCACCATGGAGGCGGCTGAGGGCAGGGACTTCGCCCTGACCCAGGACTGCCAGCGCGCGCTGATCGATTTCGTCACGGCCACGCCACATGGCGTCATCGCCATGCACCCGGAGATCGCCGGACTGACCGAGACCTCGACCAACCTGGCCATCGTCAAGACCGGCAAGACGTCCTTTGAGGTTGTGTGCAGCACGAGGAGCTCGGTCGCCTCGGCCCTCGAGGCCACCCGGGACGTCATCAAGTCCGTTTGCGCGCTCGCCGGCGCCAAGGCCGAGCTCGAGGACGGCTACCCGGGCTGGATGCCCAACCTCGACTCCCCTCTTCTCAAGAAGCTGAAGGAGATCTACCTCAAGTCCTTCGGCAAGGGGGCCGAGGTGGTGGCTATTCACGCCGGCCTCGAGTGCGGCATCATCGGCGAGAAGTTCCCCGGGATGGACATGATCTCGTTCGGGCCGACCATGAAGAACCCCCACTCGCCCGAGGAACACGTGCACATCGGGTCGGTCGAGAAGTTCTGGACGTTCCTCACGGCGGCCATCGACGGACTGTCGTCCTGAAAAAATGGGGACGTTTCTATAGGAGCGTTCTCATCATATTGTCGGAGCAGGGAACGTGAATAGACGAAAGTTTCTAGCCGCCGCGGGTCTCGTGGCCGCCTTCGCGTCGCGGGCCGTCGCCGGCATCGGAAGGAGCAAGACCATGAAGAAGCAGGTTCAAACTGACAAGGCGCCGAAGGCCATCGGCCCCTATTCCCAGGGCATCATCGCCAACGGCTTCGTCTTCTGCTCGGGCCAGATCCCCATCGATCCGGCCACGGGCGAGCTCAACACGGGCACGATCGAAGATCAGACCCGCCTGGTCCTGAAGAACGTCGGGGCCGTCCTCGAGGCGGCCGGATCGTCCTACGACGATGTCGTCAAGACGACGGTCTTCCTCCAGGACATGAACGACTTCGCCAAGATGAACGCCGTCTATGCCGAGTTCTTCAAGGTCCCGAACCCGGCCCGGGCCGCGGTCCAGGTCGCCCGGCTGCCGCGCGATGTCAAGGTGGAGATCGAAGCGATCGCGCTCGTCAAATAGCCCCCAAAAAATTGCCGTTCGGTCGGCCTTGAAGCGGCTCGGAGGACAGTCTCTCCCTCCTGGAAAAGTTTGAAGACGCCGGTCAGTGCGCCGGACTCGGCGCCAAAACAACTCGCTCGGCGTGCGCTACGCCTCGCTCAGACACGTTTTGGCGGTTTCCCCTGAAACTGCCCTCGTCCGCCACGTTGCCCGGCTAAACTTTTCCAATGTCGGGTTCGACTGCCCTCCTCGCCGCGCATTTCGGCCTTCCTATGATTACCCCCTTGACCATGATGGGAAGACGAGTGGATTCGGTCAATTGAAGTTCCTTTCGACGTAGACCTGGAGGGACGGTTACTGTAAAATGGCTATGCTATGCCCCTCTATGAGTACTCGTGCAAGAAGTGCGGTAAGAGGTTCGAGTGCCTCGTCGCCGCAGGCAAAGAGAAGGACGTCGTCTGCGCCGAGTGCGGGTCGGGGGACGTCCAGAAGATGATCTCCTGTTTCGGCATCGGCGGCGGCTCAAGCCGCATCAAGGCCTCTTCTTCGGGCTGCACTACCTGCTCGAGCAAATCCTGCAGCACCTGTCACTAGGTTATCTCCCTCCCTATTCCCTTGTCGTTCTTGTTTTCCCTGGGAAATTGAGATATCTTTTCGGCATCAATTATTTATCGTAGTCGAATGGCCCGGGCCGATGTTCTTGAATAATAAACGCCGCGTTGTGACAGGAATTATTTGTTCGGTCGCTTTGGGCGGACTGTGCGCGTTCACAATCCAGAATGCCTGGGCAAATACGTTGTTAGCAAAGCCTCTCGATTTAATTTGCTTTCCTGTCGCGTTGCTTTATTCCTTCATCTTTGGAGTCATCTTGGGAGATGCCGACGGCTATTTACATGTTTACATGATCGCCTGTGTTCTCTATATGCTGGTCCTTGGCTACCTGGCCGGGCACTTTGCCCATAAGCTTCTTAGCCGGAAAGTGAGTATGTCTGCTGATTCGAATCCTCCTCTATCTTGACTTCTATAAGGCGTTGACGCTTAAATAGTCGACCGCCCATGGAGCGCCGTTCAAAACCCGCAATAGTCCGCGTCGGCGTGGATACCGGCGGAACCTTCACCGATTTCGTCATCTGGCGGGACGGCCGGCTCGTCAATCGAAAAGTCCTCTCGACCCCGCAAGACCCGTCGCTGGCGATCATCGAAGGTGTCGGCGACATTTTGGAGGACTTCCCATCTGTCTTCATCGTTCACGGCACGACCGTGGCAACCAATGCCCTGCTCCAACGGAAAGGCGGTCGCATCGCGCTGATCACCACGGCCGGCTTCGAGGACGTCCTGGCCATCGGCCGTCAGTCCCGGCGGGACCTATATGCCCTCCAACCCGAGAGCCGGTTCGAGCTCATCGCGGCCGCACTCAGGTTCGGTCTGAAGGAAAGGACGCTGGCCTCGGGACGGATCGAAAAGCCGGTCAGCCGGGCCGAGGTCCGCCGGCTCATCGAAAAGATAAGGAAGACCGGCGCAGAGGCTGTTGCCGTCTGCCTTCTCCATTCCTACGCCAACCCCGAGAACGAGGAGATCGTGGCGGCTGAGCTCGAGCGGTCTGGCCTTCTCTTTACCATATCGAATCGTCTCCTTCCCGAGCACCGCGAGTTCGAAAGGACGTCGACGACGGCAGTCAACACTTACCTCATGCCGGTCATGGACCGCTACCTCGGCGAGCTCGATCGGCGCATCGGACGGGCCGACTTGCGCATCATGCAGTCGAACGAAGGCTATATTTCGCCGTCCCGCGCGCGGGTCGAGCCCATCAGGACAGCACTTTCGGGACCGGCCGGAGGGGTCGTCGGGGCCCGCATCCTGGCCAAGGCGGCGGGCCTCGCCAACGTGGTTAGCTTTGACATGGGCGGCACCTCGACGGACGTGTCCCTCATCGAGGGCGGCATTCGGCGGACCCACGAAAGCCGGGTCGGCGACTTCCCCATCCGCTTGCCCATCATCGACATCCACTCGGTCGGGGCCGGTGGCGGCTCCATCGCCTATGCCGACCGCGGCGGCTCGCTCAGGGTCGGCCCGAGGAGCGCCGGCGCCGATCCCGGCCCGGCCTGCTACGGCAAGGGCGATCTCCCCACCGTGACCGACGCCAACCTCTGCCTCGGGCGCCTGGACCCGGATTTCTTCCTGGGCGGCCGGATGAAGATCTTTCCGGAACGGAGCGCGACGGCCGTCTCGCGGTTGGGACGCTCGATCGGGAAGTCGATGGTCGAGACGGCGCTCGGCGTCGTCGCCATCGCCAACGCCAACATGGAGAAGGCCATCCGCGTCATCTCCGTCGAGCGCGGCATCGATCCCCGCGCCTTCGCTCTCTTCTCCTTCGGCGGAGCGGGCGGGATGCACGCGGTCGAGATGGCCTCCCATCTCGGCATGCCCAAGGTCCTCGTGCCGCGCAATGCCGGGGTGCTTTCGGCCTTTGGGCTGCTCGAGTCGGACCCGGTCAAGGACTACAGCAAGTCCCTCATGAAAACGGACGCCCAGATCAGCCTGCCCCGGCTCGAGGTCGAATTCCGGAAGCTCGAGAGGAGGGCCCGCCGGGACATGGCCGAGGACGGCTTGCCCGTCGCGACGCTCCTTCTCGAGAGGTCGCTCGACTGCCGCTACGCCGGCCAGTCCTACGAGATCGACGTTCCGTACCGGAAGGCAAGGACGCCCGGGCAGGCCTTCCTCGAAAGCTTCCATGACAGGCACAAGCGCCTCTATTCCTACCGTCACGACCGCCGGCCGGTCGAGATCGTCAACCTCCGCGTCAAGGCCGTCGCCGTCAGCCCGAAGACCCCGCTCGGCCGCGAGCCGATGGCCGGGTCCTTGGACCCTACGGCACTCGTCAAGAAGCAGGCGATCCATACCGGCCGGTCTGTGCGCAAGGGCGCGGTTTACGACAGGTCGAAGCTTGGCTCCGGCAACATCATCGCCGGACCGGCCCTCGTCATCGACCCGGAGTCGACGACCTATCTCCCGCCAGGATTCAAAGCCATAATCGACCCTTACCTCAATCTCGTCATCCGCAAGGCGGGCCCCCGATGAAGAAGGTCGATCCGATCGAGCTCGAACTCTTCAAGAACGCCTTTGTCGCCATTTCCGAGGAGATGGCCGCCGTTCTCGGCCGGACCGCACTCTCCCCCAACATCAAGGAGAGAAAGGATTTCTCTTGCGCCCTGTTCAACCGGGACGGCGGGACCCTGGCCCAGGGCTCGCACATCCCCGTCCACCTTGGGGCCATGCCGCTCTCGGTGCAGGCCGCGCTCGGGGCCGTGACTTTCGAAAAGGGCGATCTCGTCATCCTCAACGATCCCTATCGGGGCGGGACGCACCTCCCCGACATCACCTGCATCTCTCCCGTCTTTCTCGGCGGCCGGCTGGCCTTTTTCGTGGCCAACCGGGCCCATCATTCCGACGTCGGCGGGATGACCCCGGGATCCATGCCCTTGGCGACCGAGCTCTTCCAGGAAGGCCTGATCATCCCCCCGCTCAAGCTCTATTCGCGCGGACGCCTGAACAAGGATGTCTTCGACCTTCTGCTCGCGAACGTCAGGACGCCGGACGAGCGCCGCGGCGACCTGCTGGCGCAGGTGGCGGCCAACCAGATCGGCCGGGCGCGGCTCGAGGGGGCCGTCGGCCGGCTCGGCGCCGGAAAGGTCCGCCTCTACGCCGGCCTCATCCAGGACTACTCTGAGAAGTTCCTGCGGCGGACTCTCCGCGACATCCCCGACGGCGAATACAAGTTCGCCGACCACCTCGACGACGACGGCATTTCGGACCGGCCCATCCTCATCGCGGTCCGGATCACGGTCCGCGGCGACCGGGCGGTCGTCGATTTCGCGGGTTCCGCCCCGCAGACGTCCGGCGGGGTCAACGCCAACTTCGCCATCACGTGTTCGGCCGTGCTCTACGTCTTCCGTTCCCTCGTCGAAGAGGACATCCCCTTCAATACCGGCCTGATGCGGCCGCTGGAGATCCGCGCGCCGAAGGGGTCCATCGTCAACGCCCAGTTCCCGGCGGCCTGCGCCGGCGGCAACGTCGAGACGTCCCAGCGAATCGTCGACGTTCTTCTCGGCGCCCTGGCCAAGGCCCTCCCCGGTCGCATTCCGGCCGCGAGCCAGGGGACGATGAACAACGTCGCTTTCGGCGGCTACGACCCGGAAAGGAAGCGCCATTTCGCCTATTACGAGACGATCGGCGGCGGCATGGGCGCGGGCTCTCGGGCCGCGGGGCTCGACGGCGTCCACACCCACATGACAAATTCGCTCAACACCCCGGTCGAGGCCCTCGAGAATCACTTGCCCCTGAAGATCCGGGCTTACCGTCTGAGGAAGGGCTCGGGCGGCCGCGGGGCCCGGCGCGGCGGCGAAGGCATCGTCCGTGAATATGAATTCGGCGTGCCGGTCGACTTGACGGTCATCTCCGAGCGGCGGCGATTCGCCCCCTATGGAGCGTGCGGCGGCTGCCCAGGGGCGAAGGGCCGGAACTCGATCCTGTCGAAGGGCCGGACCACGGTCGTGGGCTCGAAGCTCAACGTCAAGCTCGGGCCGGGCGATATCCTCAGGATCGAGACGCCGGGCGGCGGCGGCCACGGCAAGCCCCGCCGCTGAGGGCCGCCGGATCCCCTCGACTTTGACTCGACCGCCGTTCATCTGCTATATCAGGACTGACCGTCTCCCCGATCATGTCCGTAAGATCGCCCAAGGAGGTCTTCGATGAGATCCCGAGCCCTTGCCATCCTATTCTTCTTCCTCATGACCCTCGTCCTGGCTGTCGGGCCCGCCTGCTCGAGCGGTGCCGCCGAAACCTCATTGAAGATGCCGGTGCGCGGCGTCTGGATGCACCCCGGCTTTTTCGGCCCCGACAAGCCCGCGGCCGTCGAAAAGATAAAAACGACCCTCGACGAATATGCCGCGGCCGGCATCAACACCTTGATCATGCTGGTCAAGGACACATCGGGACGCGTCTACTACGCAAGCGACATCGGCGTCGCCGACAAGGCCTGGAATTGGGACTTCTTCGAGGTCTTCCTGGCCGAGGCGAAAAAACGGAAGATGGAGGTCCACCCCTGGTTCTGCGTCTTCCCCGAGTCCGCCATCCTCGGCCAGGTCCGCGAGCATCCCGAATGGCTGATCGCGTCCCCGCGGAAGGAGATGGTCGCCGCGGCCAATCCGGCTTTGCCGGCCGTCCGGGCCTACGAGATCAGTCTGATGCTCGAAGTCGTCCTGAAGTACAATGTGGGCTGGGTCCATCTCGACTATATCCGCTATCCCTGTGAGCCGACCGAGCCCTTCTTCAGCTTTGACGCGGAGACGCTCAAGTTGTTCAAATCGGACACGGGGATCGACATGGCCGCGGTCAAGGCCCGCGACACGGGCAACCCCGCTTGGAACGTGTGGCTCCGCTGGAACACGGACCGTGTGACGGTCTTCGTCCGGGAGCTCAAGGACGCCCTCAAGACGACGGGCCGCAGGGTCAAGATCAGCGCCGCCGTCTTCCCCGACGCCGTGAACGCCCGGGTCATGATCGGCCAGGATTGGGCCGAGTGGGGCCGCGACGGGCTCGTCGACATGCTCAACCCGATGCTCTACACGAACGACGCCAAGCTCTACGAGAGGCTCGCGCGCGAGGCGGTCGGCTACGGAAAGGGCAAGACGCTGGTCTGCCCGGGGATCGGCATCGGCACCTCGCACAACCAAAACACGCCCGAAGGGATGATCGAACAGATGCGCCTGAGCAAGGCCCTCAAGGCCGACGGCGTGGTTTATTTCTCCTCGAACAGCCTCAAGCAGCCTTTCCTCGACGCGCTGAAGGGCCGAAAATAGACCGCTCAGATCTTCTTGAGCTTGTCCTTCTCGATGAGCAGCATGCCCTGGTACGAGACGTAGTTCAGGAGGATCATCACCCGCTCGCTGTCGCCGACCTCTTTGCGGAAGATGCCCTTGAGGCCCTTGAGAGGTCCCTCGACGACTTCGATCTCGTCGCCGACCCCAGGCTCCTCCCCGTATCTCTCGAAGACGATGAGCCCGTCCCGCTCCCGGGATCTGATGCTCTCGACGATCTCCGTCGGAATGGGCGTGGGGCCGGCGTCGTTGCCGACGACGCGCTTGACGCCGCGGGTATATTTCACCATCTGGAACTGGTCCGGGAATTCGAACTCGAGAAACGCGTATCCGGGGAAGAATGGCGTGATCCGCTTTTCCCGGACATATTTCGGGCAATAGATCGTGAATCCCCCCTCGCTGAACAGGCGCTCAACCTGACTCTCCTTCTTTGGCCTGGTGTTGATGACGTACCAGCGCGGCATCAGCGTTCCTTCTTCGGGCCGGCGTTCGTGAGCCCCATCGCCCCGTAGACCGCGGGTCTGCGGTCCCCGAGAAAATGACGCGCCGCGTGCGAGGCCGCGTTCCTGACGAAATCGCAATCGGCGTAAAGAATGCGATCCAGGCCGCCCGGCGCCCGGGCGATGACCAGGCCGTCGGGATCGACGACAAAGGACTCGCCGGCGAACTCGAGGCCCTCCTCGCGCCCGACCCGGTTGACGAGGGCGGCATAATAGCCGTTCTGGAAGGCGGCCACCTGGAGCTCGGCTTCGAAGATCCCTGCGGTCCACTCCCCCGCCGTCCCTGCCTGGGGCACGACGACGAGCTCGGCGCCGGCCAGGCGCAGGCCCCTCATGTATTCGGGAAAATGGCGGTCGTAGCAGATGGCGACGCCGATCCGGCCGGCCGCGGTCGAAAAGACGGATCTCTCCCGGTCACCGGGCGCGTAGTAGCCGCGCTCATGGAATCCGGGGCCCTCCATGATGTGGACCATGCGCGCGACCCCGGCGATGCGGCCGTCCGCGTCGATGACGGGCGAAGAATCATAGGTCCGGTCCCCGTCGCGCTCGAACAGGTTCAGGACGGCGACGGTCCCTGTCTCTCGGGCCAGGGCGCTGAAGAGATCGGTGGTCGGTCCGGGGATGGTCTCGGCAAGGGCCGGGCTCTCAGCGGTCGCGGGGGCCTGCGGATAGAAGCGGGTAAAAGCCAGCTCGGCGAAAGCGACGAGGTTGGCCCCGCTTCGGGCCGCCTCGAGAAAAGCGGTTTCGCCCCGGGCCCGGTTTCCGGCCGGGTCGCCGGTGGCCTGTTGCTGGACGAGCGCGATCCTCAAGCCCGGCAGGCCTTTTCGATCTCGGCGACCGTCTTGGGGATGGGAGGCCCGAGGACCTTGCGTCCCTTCTCCGTGACCAGGACATCGTCCTCGATCCGGGCCCCGCCGAAGTCGAGGAACTTCTCGACGGCGTCGTAGACGATGAAGTGGCGGTGCTTCTTTTCCTTCCGCCACAGCTCGAAGAGCGCGGGGATAAAATAGATACCGGGCTCGACGGTCATGACGTGGCCGGGCCGAAGCTCGCGGGCCATGCGCAGGTAGGCCAGCCCGAATTGAGGGCTGCGCTCGACCTTCTCGCCATAGCCGACGTTGTTCTCGCCGTAATCCTCCATGTCATGGACGTCGAGGCCGAGGTTGTGGCCCAGGCCGTGGGGGAAGAAGAGGGCGTGAGCGCCCGCGGCGACGGCCTCGGCGGCGTCACCTTTCATCAGGCCCAGGGCTTTCAGCCCGTCCGTCATGACTCGGGCCGTTTGGAGATGAATATCCTTGAAGTTGACGCCGGGCTTGACGGCCTTGATGGCCGATTCCTGTCCGGCCAAAACGATCTCGTAAATGTCTTTTTGCCGGGCGTTGAAGCGGCCGCCGACGGGAACGGTCCGGGTGATGTCGGAGGCGTAGCCGCTGGCGGCTTCGGCGCCGCAGTCCATGACCAGGAGCCGGCCCCTGACCAGGAGGTTGTCGTGAGAGTGCATGTGGAGGGTCTGCCCGTTGACGGTGACGATGGGCGGGAACGCGAGATGCATGCCGTAGGCCAGGGCGATCCCTTCCATGGCCCCGGAGATCTGGTACTCGTAGCGTCCGGGCCTGGCCAGCTTCATGGCCGACACGTACATCTCCTGGCTGACCGCCACGGCGCATTCGATCTCCCGGATCTCTTCTTTGGATTTGAGGAGGCGCTGGTCGACCGCGGCCTTGATGAACGCGGCCGAGGCCTTGGCCTTGAGGTCCTTGACGGGGATGCCGAGAAGCTCGCTCAGCGCGACGGCGTTGTCGGGCCGGTAGGGCGGGAGATAATGGACCCGCCGGCCGGAGGCGAGCGCCTTGCGGACGGTCTCTCCGAAGGCGGCTCGGGGAGCGGTGCGGCGGACGCCGACCTCGAGGGCGCGGTCCTTGAACTTGGGCAGGTTGCCCATCCAGATGATGTCCTCGATGCCGATGTCGTCGCCGTAAAGCGTGTCCGTCGCCTCGTCCGCGTCGACGATCGCGGCCAGCCCGGGCGAGGAGAGGCCGAAGAAATACAGGAACGAGCTGTCCTGACGATAGTGAAAGGTGTTGGCCGGATAGTTCATCGGGCTCTCTTCGTTGGCCAGGAAGATGAGCAGGCCCGATCCCACGGACTTCCTCAGGAGCTTTCGCCTTTCGATGTACGTCGCGGCTTTGAACATATCGTCCTCCTAATATCGTCTCTCGAAGATTTTATCACAGTTTGACCACTTTCCTCTATTGTGCGGGAGAGCTGCGTGAGACGGCCGGGCGCGGAGGAACACCTGGCACTAATTCGGATTGAAACGTTCGGGGGGCGATGCTATGATTCCCGGATCATCTTGGACAGGAGGACGGCCATGGGCGGACTGTTCGGAGTCGTCGGCAAGGGCGACATCGTCGAGGACCTGTTCTACGGCACGGACTACCACTCCCATTTGGGCACCAAGCGCGGCGGCCTGGCCGCCGGCAACGGCGAGAGCATCGTCCGCTACATCCACAACATCGAGAACGCCCAGTTCCGCTCGAAGTTCGGCGACGACGTCGGCAAGCTCCGCGGCACGCGGGGGATCGGCGTCATCAGCGACTACGAGGACCAGCCGCTCCTCATCCGGTCCCACCTCGGGAACTACGCCATCGCCACGGTCGGCGTCATCAAGAACATCGACGACCTCGTCGTCCGGGCCTTCCGGGGCAAGTGCCTCCACTTCTCCGAGATGCGCGGCGGGGAGATCAACCCGACCGAGCTCGTCGCGGCCATGATCAACCGGGAGGACACGTTCGAGGACGGCATCAGGGCCGTCTGGGAATTCGTCCGAGGGTCCTGTTCGGTCCTCATCCTGACCGACGGCGCCGTCCTGGCCGCCCGGGACAAGCTCGGCCGGACGCCCGTCGTTGTGGGAAAGAAGCCTGGATCTTTCGCCGCCTCCATGGAAACGTGCGCCTTCCCTAATCTCGGCTACGAGATCGACCGCTATCTCGGTCCGGGCGAGATCGTCCGCGTCACGCCCGATGGCGCCGAAACGCTCGTCCCCCCGGGCCCGAAGCTCCAGATCTGTTCCTTTCTCTGGGTCTATTACGGCTATCCCGCCTCGAGCTACGAAGGGATCAATGTGGAGACCGTGAGGAACCGCTGCGGGGCGCTCCTCGCCCGGAACGACGGCGTCAAGGTCGACCTCGTCGCCGGCATCCCGGATTCCGGCATCGGTCACGGTTTAGGCTACGCGGCCGAGGCGGGCGTCCCCTTCCGGCGTCCCTTCGTCAAGTACACACCGACCTGGGCCCGGAGCTTCATGCCTCAGCACCAGGACATCCGCGACCAAGTGGCCAGGATGAAGCTCATCCCCATCCGGGAGATCATCCAGGGCCGCAAGCTCCTGTTCTGCGAGGATTCGATCGTCCGCGGCACCCAGCTCAAGGACACGATCCAGCGCCTCTACGAATCGGGCGCCGTCGAGGTCCACATGCGGCCAGCCTGCCCGCCGCTCGCCTTCGGCTGCAAGTACCTGAACTTCTCCCGGTCGCGCTCGGAGCTCGATCTCGCCGCTCGCAGGGCCATCGCCGCGCTCGAAGGCCCGGAGGTCCGGAGCTTCGACGAGTACGTGAGCGCCGGCTCGGCGAAATACGAGGCCATGGTCGACTGGATCTCGCACACGCTCGGGCTGACCTCGCTCCGCTATCAACGCCTCGATGACCTGGTCGGCGCGATCGGCCTGCCCAAGGAAAGGCTCTGCACGTATTGTTGGGACGGCGTCGGAACAGATTAGCCTGCAGACTTCCGGCCGGCGGGGGCTAATTGATGATCTTGAAGATGCGGCCCCAGCGGGCTTTGGTGATGAACCTCGCGGCCTTCTTGAGCCGAGCGGCCAGGCTTTTTTGCTGATAGGCGTTCGGCTCGGCGTCATACGAGAAATAGATCAGCCAGGGCCTCCCCTTGACGTTGGCCAGGGGGACGAATCCCCAAATCCGGCTGTCGGCGCTGTCGTCCCGATTGTCCCCCAGGACAAAGAGGCTCCTGTCCGGAACGACGATAGGTCCATAGTTCTCATCCGTTGGATAGGCCGGGTTATCCTTATAGATCGTGTAGGGTTCATCGACGGCCTGGTCATTGACGTAAAGCTGCTTGGCCCGTATTTCGACTTTATCTCCCGCGAGGCCGATCACGCGTTTCACATAGTCTTTCGTGAGGTCTCCGGGCCATTTGAAGACGACGATGTCTTTTCTCTCTATCCGCTTGTGCGGCAAGACGAGGCCCTCGAGAGGAAGAACGGGCCGGGCGTAGGCCATCTTGTTGACCAGGACGAAATCGCCGATGAGGAGCTTCGGGATCATCGACCCCGTGGGGATCTGAAAATGCTGCACGACGAAGGTCAAGACGAAGAAAACAAAGACGGCCGTCTCGGCGATGAGCTCGAAATATTCCCGAAAAACGTTCTTTTCTTTTTTCTGCATGATCCAACCCCGACCATCATCATAGGCAATTCGCCTGATCAAATGCAAATGAAAGAACAAACGTTTCAGGGGCTGTGACTGTTCCGCGTATCAGAGGCGGAAGACAAAGAACGGGGCCGGGGCCTCGTTCATATGGGGAAAACGTTGATTTCGGATGGTAGCGGGGGTTGGATTTGAACCAACGACCTCCGGGTTATGAGCCCGACGAGCTACCAGGCTGCTCTACCCCGCGGTACCGGCGTCATTATATCAAATCGGCCTCGGTTGTCAACGCTTCTTGAACCGCGACCCCGAATTCGCTATAATAGCATTCTATTTTCCTCGTCCGGTCAATCCCCCGAAGGAAATCGAAAGTGAAGATCTGTATCGTCGGCCTGCCTCAATCAGGGAAAAGCTCGCTCTTTTCCGCCCTGACCGGCGCCTCAACCGAAACGGCCGCGTCCAAGGGGGCAGATCCGATCTCTGTCGTCAAAGTCCCCGACCCGCGCCTCGAAAGGCTGGCCGCGATCTTCGAGCCCAAGAAGAAGACGGCCGCGGCCATCGAGTTCGTCGAGCTCCAGGGGATTTCGACCGGGGACCCGAAACAAACGACGTTCAGTGAGCAGTTCCTGGGCAAGCTCAGGACGGCCGATGCCCTCCTGGCCGTCGTCCGGTCGTTCCGGGACCCCTCTGTTCCGCACCCTCTCGATACCGTCGATCCTCAACGGGACCTGACAGCTCTCGAGACCGAATTTCTCCTGAGCGACCTGACCATCGTCGAAAGCCGGATCGACCGGCTCCGGAAGCAGATCGCGGCCAAGAAGAGCGACCGGGACGTCCGGGAGCTCGCCGCCCTCGAGAAGTGCAAAGCGGCGCTCGATTCGGAGACGCCGCTCCGCCGGATCGACCTGTCGGAGGACGAAGAGAGCCTCCTCCGGGGCTTCCGTTTTCTGACCCGCAAGCCCTTCATTGCCGTCGTCAACCTCGACGAGGACGAGATCCGCCGCGAGGCCGAGGTCCTTTCTCCCTTCGCCGATCGGGCCTCGGAGGCTCGGTCCGCCGCGGTCGGGCTCTGCGCCAGGCTCGAAAGCGAGATCCGCCAGCTCCCCGACCAGGACGCGCCGCAGTTCAGGTCCGATTTCGGCATCGGCACCTCCGCCCTCGACCGCCTGATCGCCACGGCTTACCGGATGATGGGCCTCATCTCCTTCTTCACCGTCGGCAGCGACGAGGTCAAAGCCTGGACCGTGAGCGACGGGACGGTGGCCACGCGCGCCGCCGGGGTCATCCACTCCGATATCGAACGGGGCTTCATCCGGGCCGAGGTCGTCTCGTACGAGCATTTCGTCGCCCGGGGCGACATCGCCGGCTGCCGCACGGATGGGACTCTCCGCCTGGAGGGCAAGACCTATCCCGTCCGGGATGGCGACATCATCAACTTCCGTTTCGCCGTCTGACCGCCCCCGTCCTCCCCCATTTTCCGGCTTGACTTTGACCGCCGGGAAAACTAAATATAGGGGGAATTTCCATGGCTCTCGTCATCTTCATCATTCTCTCTGCGCTGTGCGTCGGCGCGGTCGTCGCCATGATCGTCTCGCGCAACCAGGCGCATAACGCCCTTTTCCTGGTCGTGGCGTTCGCCAGCCTCGGCGGGATCTTCGGACTTCTCGACGCCCCCTTTGCCGCGGCGGTCCAGGTCCTGGTCTATGCCGGGGCCATCATGGTCCTTTTCCTTTTCGCTATCATGATGTTCAACCTGCGCCAGCCCGAGCTTCCGGAGCGAAGTCGGTTCCGGGCCATCCTCGGGGCCGCGCTGGGGTTGATCCTTTTGGCCGAGCTTCTTCTGGCAGGCAGGCGGGCTCTGGGCGGTCTTGGCTCCGGAGCCGTTCCCCCCGGGCGCGACATCGCCCATCTCGGCCGGCTCCTGTTCTCGGACTATCTCTACGCCTTCGAGATCACCTCGCTTCTGATCCTGGCGGCCCTGGTCGGGGCGCTGGCTCTGGCCGGCAAAAAGGAAGGGGAATGATCCCTCCCGCCGCGTTTTTTGCCCTGGCCGCCGTTCTCTTCGCCCTCGGCATCATCGCCTTTTTCGTCAAGAAGGACCTCCTGACGCAGTTTATGGCCGTCGAGATCATGCTCAACGCCGGCAATCTCGCTTTCCTGGCCCTGAGCAGGGCCTCGGGCCAGGCGAACGGCCAAGCCATCGTGCTCTTTGTCATCACCGTGGCCGCGGCCGAAGCCGTGATCGGGCTGGCCATCATCGTCCTCGTCTTTCGCCAAAGGAAGTCCATCCGGAGCGACGACCTCAAGGAACTGAAGGGATAGTATGGCCGGACTTTTCTGGCTCATCCCGCTCATTCCCGGCGCGAGCGCTTTGGTCCTCCTGCTCTTCGGCCGCCGGTTCTCCCGCGCTTGGGTCGCTTTTCAGGCTTCGGCCGCCGTCTTCGCCTCCCTCGCCTTTTCGACGGCCGGGCTTCTCCGCCTGGCCCAGCAGGGCCAGGGGGCCCGGCCGCTCGCAAAGACCCTGCTTCCCTGGATCGCGAGCGGGTCGTTCTCGACCTCGATCTCGTTCCGTCTCGACGAGCTCTCGGCAATCATGGCCCTCGTCGTCACCGGTGTCGGCTTCCTCATCCACGTATATTCCGCCGGGTATATGGCCGACGACAAGGGCCAATCCCGGTATTTCGCTTTTCTGAACCTGTTCACCTTCTTCATGCTTGTGCTCGTCCTCGCTTCGGACATCATCCTGATGTTCGTCGGCTGGGAGGGCGTCGGGCTCTGCTCCTATCTCCTGATCGGCTTCTGGTTCAACCGGCCGGCGGCGGCCAGGGCGGGCACGAAGGCCTTCATCGTCAACAGGATCGGCGACGCGGCCTTCATCATCGCCATCCTGTTCCTGCTGGCGACCGTCGGCCGGGCCGATATCGCGGCCCTTAACGCTGCGCCCGGTGCGGGGCTTCTCTCGCCCGCGCTCGTCACCCTGATCGCCATCCTCCTGTTCGTAGGCGCCACCGGGAAATCGGCCCAGATCCCGCTCTACGTCTGGCTTCCGGACGCCATGGAGGGGCCGACCCCGGTTTCGGCCCTCATCCACGCCGCGACCATGGTCACGGCCGGCGTCTACATGGTCTGCCGGCTGAACGGGCTGTACGCGGCCTCCGCCCCGGCGTCCTCGGTCGTGGCCTGGGTCGGCGCGATCACGGCCGTTTTCGCGGCGACCATAGCGCTTGTCCAGAACGACATCAAGCGGGTCCTGGCCTATTCGACGATCTCCCAGATCGGCTACATGTTCATCGGCTGCGGCGTTGGGGCTTACGCAGCCGGCATGTTCCACCTGGTGACCCACGCCTTCTTCAAGAGCCTGCTCTTTCTTGCCGCGGGAAGCGTCATCCATGCCCTCGGGGGCGAGCAGGACATGAGGCGCATGGGCGGGCTCAGGAAGAAGCTCCCCGTGACCTTCCCTGTGTTCCTCGTTGGCGCCCTGGCCATTTCGGGGGTCCCTTTTCTATCAGGCTTTTTCTCTAAGGATGCCATCCTGACGAGCGCGTTCGCCGGCGGGAAATACGCTCTCTACGCGTTGGGCCTGGCCGGGGCCGTGCTCACGGCCTTCTACATGTTCCGGCTGATCTACATGACGTTCTACGGCGAAGAAAGGGCTTCGCTCCTTCCCGGGCGGCACGTTCACGAATCGCCCCGGACGATGACCGTCCCCATGGTCATCCTGGCCGTCTTCTCGGCGCTGGCGGGATTTATCGGGTTGCCGGTCTTTTTTGGCCAGCGGGCCGACGTCGTCGGCCGCTTCCTCGAGACCGTCCTCGGCCGGGCGCCGCATCATCTCGCGTCCTCAACGGGGGCCTTGCTCGTTCTGGCGGCGACACTTTCGGCCCTGTCGGGGATCTGGTTGGCCTTCGTTTTCTATCGGAGGTCCCCGCAGATACCGGTGAGCCTGGCCCATCGCTTCCCCGGGATCTATAGCCTTCTCCTCGGCAAGTACTACGTCGACGAGGCCTATGACGCGGCGCTCGTCCGGCCGCTCGTCCGCGGCGCCGCATGGACCTATGAGCACATCGATCTCCCGGTCATCGACGGCGCCCTCAACGGATCCGCTGCGGTCGCCGGGCTGGCCGGCAGAGGGCTGAACTTGCTCCAAAGCGGTCTTCTTCGCGATTACGCCCTGGCTTTTCTGCTGGGGGCGATCCTCTTCCTGGGGTTCCTGCTGATATGAAGTCCATGGCGACCGGCATCCCCATCGTCTCCATCGTCACCTTCCTGCCGCTCGCCGGATCGATCCTTCTCGTCTTCATCCGTGGCGCATCTGTCAAGACCGTGAGGGTCCTGGCCATAGCCATATCGCTCCTGACCTTCGGCCTGTCGTTCGCGCTCTACCTCGGCTTCAGCGGCATATCGGGTTTGCCGGAATTCGTCGAACGGGCGTCGTGGCTCGGCCGCGGCCTCGACTATCACGTCGGCGTCGACGGCATCAGCCTGTTCCTCGTCCTCCTGGCCGCGTTCCTGACGCCTCTCGCGCTGCTCTCGTCCTGGCGGGCCATCGGCGACAGGGTCAAAGAGTTCTCCGTCTTCATGCTGCTGCTCGAGACCGGCATGATCGGCGTCTTCGTCTCGCTGAACCTGTTTCTGTTCTATGTCTTCTGGGAGGCCATGCTCATCCCGATGTACTTCCTCATCGGCATCTGGGGCGGGCGAAGGCGCATCTACGCGACGACGAAGTTCGTCCTCTTCACCATGTTCGGCAGCCTGCTCATGCTGGCCGGGATCTTCGTCCTCCACGCCGCCTATTACCGGGCCACGGGAAGCTACTCGCTGACGATCGCCGACCTGGCCGCGACGCCATTTGCTCCGGGTCTGCAGACCTGGCTCTTTCTCGCCTTCGGCCTGGCCTTCGCCATCAAGATCCCCCTGTTCCCGCTCCACACCTGGCTCCCGGACGCCCATGTCGAAGCGCCCACGGCGGGCTCTGTCCTTCTGGCGGCGATCCTGCTGAAAATGGGCGCCTACGGCTTCGTGCGGCTGGGCATCCCTCTTTTTCCTCACGCCGCGGCTTCCTTCGCCCCGGCTCTGACGATCCTGGCCGTCGTCGGCATCATCTACGGCGGGCTGATGGCCCTTGTCCAGAAGGACATGAAATCCCTCGTCGCCTACTCGAGCGTCAGCCACATGGGTCTGATCATGCTGGCCATTTTCTCGCTCAACTTCGAGGCGACGGAGGGCGCCCTCTACCAGATGCTCAACCACGGCCTGAGCACCGGGGCCCTCTTCCTCTGCGTCGGCATCCTCTACGAGCGGACCCACACCCGGCTCATCACGGATTACGGCGGCGCGGCGGCGCGCATGCCGGTCTTCGCCGGTCTCTTCCTTGTCGCGATGCTTTCGTCGGCCGGCCTGCCCGGACTCAACGGCTTCGTCGGGGAGATCCTGTGCTTCTTCGGCATCTTCGGATCGAACAAGTTCCTGGCCATCCTCGGCGTATCGACGGTCGTCCTCTCGGCCGCCTATCTCCTCTGGCTCTACCGGCGGGTCATGCACGGCCCGCTCAAGGATCCTCAGGACACGAGGCTGCGCGATCTCGATGGGCGCGAGCTCGCCTATCTTGTTCCGATCATTGTCCTCATGGTCTTCATGGGCCTCTTCCCGGGGACGATCCTAAGAAAGATGGACGCCTCGATCACCCGTTACGTCGAGTCCGCGAAGGCCAAGCCGGCGCTGACGTCCAGCCTGACACTCGCTATTCCGTCCGCAGCGGACGAGGCGGGAGCCGTAGAGCCGGAGCGCTAGCATGTCGCTCATGGCCCTGACTCCCCTCCTCGCCGTGGTCGCGGGCGCCCTGGTCGCCCTGCTCTTCGAGGCGTTCCTGAAGCGGAAGGACCACGATGTGTCGGCGACGGCGACGATCGTTTCCCTCTTCGTCGCCGGGTTCCTGATCGTCCGTTCCTGGGGGCTGGAGCTGACCTGTTTCGGGGGGCGGCTCGTCCTCGACCCGCTCGCCCTCCTCCTCATGGCCGTTTTCGTTCTGATCGCGGCCTTTGTCCTGCTGATGAGCCTCGAGTACGCCCGCCGCCGGGACATCAACCTCGGCCAGCTCTGCGGCCTGCTATTGCTCGCCGTCTCGGGCCTGATGATCATGGTCTCGTCGACGGACTGGCTCGTCGTCTTCCTGGGGCTCGAGGTTCTGTCGGTCGCTTCCTACGCGCTCGCCGGCCTCAGGCGGAATGACCGGGCCTCGTCCGAAGCGGCGGCGAAGTACTTTCTGATGGGCAGCTTCGCCGGAGCGTTCTTTGTTTTTGGCCTGGCCATCCTCTTTGGGACTTCGGGCGGGCTGAGCTTCGCCGCTGGCCTTGCCGGAGGGGGCGGCCCGTCCGCGGCGGCATCCGTTGCCGACGTATTCGGCCTGGGCCTCATTGTGGCCGCCCTTTTCTTCAAGATCGCCATCGTCCCCTTCCACATGTGGGCGCCTGACGTCTATCAAGGCGCGCCGACGCCCGTCAGCGCCTTCCTGACCATCGCCCCCAAGGCCGCGGGGCTGGTCGTTCTCTTCCGCGCCCTGGCCCCACTCCCCGGCCGCGGCGGGGCGGCTCCGTTTCTCATGCAGGCCGTAGCGGTTGCCGCTGTCCTGACGATGTTCGTGGGGAATCTGGCCGCCTTAAGGCAGAAGGACGTCAAAAGACTCCTGGCTTATTCGGCCATCGCCCATTCGGGCTACCTCCTCGTCGGGGTCGTCTCCGGCGATGGGCCCGGACTCGTCTTCTACATCATTGCGTATGCGTTCATGAACGTCGGGGCGTTCGGCGTCCTGGCGGCGCTGGCCGGGAAGAGCGAAGAGCGCACCTCGCTCGCCGACCTGGCGGGACTGGGGCGCAGGCACCCCTGGCTCGCCGCATGCCTGGCTGTCTTTCTGCTGTCGCTGGCCGGCATCCCGCCCACGGCCGGTTTCTTGGGAAAATTCTATATCTTCAGCGCCGCGGTCGCGAAGGGGCATGTGCTCCTGGCCGTGGCGGGCGTCCTGGCCAGCCTCATCGCGGTCGCCTACTACCTGAAGATCATCGTCGCGATGTACATGCAGGACGCCGAAACTGAACCCGCCATCGACCGCGATAACCCGGCCCTCTACCTGGTCATCTTCATGTGTCTTATTGGGGTCGTCCAGCTCGGCGTGTGGCCGGGCAATCTTCTGACTCTGATCCGTCAGGCCATTTCGGTCGCCTTCTAGCCTCGACCGCGCAGCTCATTCAAACGCCGCTTCTTCGATTCCTAGCCCTGACCATAGGTAAAGAATGTCCGCTTAGATGGGAATCGTGCTATTGAACAGAATTATTTCTGAGTCAGGGCAGCGGCTTCGTCTACCCAACCGGAGGCTTCAGACCACCGGTCTCCCGGAATTCCGCCATTTCCCAGAGAAGAAAGCTTTTTTTATGTCATTCCGATCGTACCGAAATATCCTGGCATGAAAACGGCTATATGATAAGTGGCTTCTTTAAGCTTTGCCTTGCCCGTCCCGATGGCGGCTGGGAGCAGGGCAGCGAGAGGCTAATTAAAAAGAGGAGGTCGGCATGCTTGAGACAATTATCATCATCTTGGTCATCCTGTGGGCTTTAGGGTTTTTCGCGTTCCACGTCAGCAGCGGCCTGATCCATCTTCTTCTTGTCATCGCCGTGGTCGTTCTGATCATACGATTGTTGCAGGGCCGCAGGGTTGTTTAGCGTTAGAAACGCAGCCTGATCAGTCAAGAGGAGGAGTCGAAGTGAAGAGAGACTATCGGGAAACGTTGATCTTGGGAGCGTTGGTGGTGTTGATGATGACCGTCTCTCTGGTCGCCCAAGACGTCGACAGACGCATCGAATCGACCTTTAAATCATCGTATGTCTTCAAGACCTATCTCCAAGGCGATGATATCCAGATTCACTCCCAGGATGGGGTCGTCACCCTGACGGGAACCGTTTCGGAGGAATCCCATCTCTCGTTGGCGGCCGATACGGTTGCCGATCTGCCTGGAGTGAAGAGCGTCGACAACAAGCTGGAGGTCAAGGGGGGAATTCCGGCAAAGGGCTCGGATGCATGGATCCACATGAAGGTCAAAACCATGCTCATGCTGCATCGCAATCTAGACGGTGCCGTTACCGAGGTGACTGTGGAAGATGGCCGGGTGACCCTGAGGGGTGAAGCCGACAGCCGCGCCGAAAAAGGGCTGGCAACCGAATATGTCAAAGATATCGAAGGGGTGAAGGCTGTCGACAATGAGCTGACCGTGGCCAAGATGCCCCATGGAGATCGCAAGTCGGTCGGGGAATTTATCGATGACGCGTCCATAAAGTCGCAGATCAAATTGGCGCTGCTTTTCCACCGCGGCACCAACGTCTTTAGAGCCGATATTTCTGTCGACAAAGGCGTGGTCACAGTGAGCGGCAAGGCCAAAAACGCTGCGGAAAAGGAATTGGTGACCAAACGTATTGAAGATATTAACGGCGTCAAAAAGATCTACAACCGAATGATCATCGAGTAAAAAGGCGAGACGTTGCGGTGAGACCTTTTTATCTTGACCACAGGAGTGAATGATGGGCGAGATCATCGACAAGAGCAAAGGCAAGATCAAACAGGCTGTCGGGGACTTGACCGGCAACAAGAAGCTCCGGCGAGAGGGTGAGCGGGATGAACTCAAGGGCCAGGTCAAGGGCGCGGTCAAGGATGTGAAGCGTACGGTCAAAAAGGCCGTGAACTGACGACGGCCCGGGGATCCGGAAGAATCCGAAAAGACAGGGCTAGTCGGCTGCATAAAGGGAGGAGACGACCATGACACTCATCATCATCATCATCGTGCTGGTCCTTTTATTCGGCGGGGGCGGCTACTATTGGAGACGAAGACGGTAGGTGCTTTAGCCCTTTCGCAGGTGACCCTCAGGCTCGAGCCCTGGGCCGTCGGCCGCCTGATCCATGATCTTGCCTGCCATCTCGGGACGCCGATCCAAAAGCGCGCCGCCATCGCGAAGGGACGCGTGCCAGGGGACAGCGCAAACGAGGTATCTAATCCAGCTGTTTCCCGGCCGTCTCGGGAATGCCCGCCCAGAAGAGCGCCGCCGCCAGGAAAGCCGCTGCGATCATGACGAACGAGAACCCGAATCCCCTCGTCTGGGCCAGGGAACCGACCGCGAATGGAGCGACGGCGCTGACGATGCGGCCTGTGTTATAGGTAATGCCTTGCGCCGTGGCCCGGATGGCGGTCGGGTAGATCTCCGCGGTCAGGGCTCCGAAACCCGTGAAATATCCGGTGCCGAAGAAGGCGACGAACGGACCCAACGCCAGCAGGACCAGGGGGTCGCGTGTCCTCGAATAGAGCACCATGAAAGCCGCGGCGGCGATGAGGAAGCCTACATAAGACCTCTTCCGCCCGAGCCTGTCGCTGATGAATCCGAAGGTGATGTACCCGAGCCACATGCCGGCCTGCATGAAGATGATCAGAGCGGACATCGTCCGGGGCGGGAGGCCGATCCCTCCCTCGCCGGACGGCATGGACAGATAGGCCGGAAGCCAAAGGTTGAATCCCCACCAGGCGAACATCGTGCAGGCATTCATCAGGGTGACGAAGACGGTCAGGCGCAGCCTCTTTCGGCCGAAGATCTCGCCGAATCCGGCTCGGACCTTGGGGGCGGCCGCGCGGGCGGTCCTCCAGATCTCGGGCTCCCGGACCCGTCTTTGGATCCAGAGGGTGAAGAAGGCCGGCAGGACGCCGACGAAGAAGACCCCTCGCCAGCCCCAGACGGGCAGGACGACGGCGGCGACAGCCGCGGCCAGGGCATAGCCGACCGCCCAGGAGCTCTGGACGATGCCCAGGGCCTTGCCGCGGTGTTCGGCCGGCCAGGTCTCGCAGACGAGCGACGCGCCGCTCGCCCATTCTCCTCCCATCCCGAGCCCGAGGAATACGCGGAAGACGGCCAGCATGGCGACTCCCGTGGCGAAGCCGCAGGCGGCCGTGAAGACCGAATAGATGACGATGCTGGCCATGAGCGCTTGCCGGCGCCCGAAGCGGTCGGCCAGGACGCCGAAGACGAGGCCCCCGACGGCCGACGCGGCCAGGGTCAGCGAGCCCAGCAGTCCCGCAGTCGCCTTGGCCATGCCCAGGTCGGCCATCAGCGCCGCGAGGACCATGGCGTAGAGCATGACGTCGAAGGAGTCGAGCATCCAGCCGAACGAGGCGGCGACAAGCGACCGCCGGGCGTCCGGCGACGCCTCTTTCCACCAGGCGAAGCGGGACATCAGCGGATCTCCATGCCGTTGAGACGCAGGTAGATGATGCAGCCGATCCCGTAGACGACCCAGCCGATGAGCGCGACGAGCTGGCCGGCCCGGGAGTGGAAGATCGCTCCGGCGAGGAAGACCAGAAGAGCGGCGCCCGCGATGGCGGCCCTCTCCTTGACCGTCTCGGCCACGACGAAGGCCCAGACGCCAAAAATGACGGCGATCCCGATGCCGATGGCACTGTAAGGGAGCTGAGGGACCATGGCACCGCTTATAGCATAAAATCCGCGGCCAGGGGTAGGGACTCGCTAGAGAAGAAGAGCGGCCGGAGCGGGACGTAAGCCGGATCCTGTCCCCGCTTGCGCGGGCGACGGTCATTTGTCTAGTCCCGGGATTGCTCCCGGGATCCAGCGGCCGACCCGCCCCCTGGGACGGGCCATCCCAAAATGGGGCTCGTTTGGCCTTGCTCCGGATGGGGTTTGCCCTGCCCCCGGCGTCGCCGCCGGGGCGGTGAGCTCTTACCTCGCCATTTCACCCTTGCTCCCCGGGGAGCTTGCGCCCCCCGGAGGGCGGTGTGTTTTCTGTGGCACTTTCCCCCGGTCGCCCGGGATCGCTGTTAGCGATCATCCTGCCCTTCGGAGTCCGGACTTTCCTCCTCTCTCCCCTCTCGGGAAGGAGAGGCGACCGTCTCGCCCACTCCGGCCGTTATCTTTATACCGTATTGCTCGAGTTAAGGATAGGAAATTCCTTGCAGAACTTTGAGTCGACCGGATTAACGGCCTCGCACTCAGGGTATTTCATAAGCCTGGCTTCCTCGCCGCCATGCGATCACCTTGTCGATGATCATGTCACGAGCAAAATGTTCGGGCCGTCTCGATCAGAATCCGGGTCAGCGCATCGACGCTCGCGAGGCTCACCCATTCGACGGCCGCGTGCGGCCCCTCGCCCGAAGGGCCGAATATCACGCTCGGGATTCCGGCCTCCGCTAGCAACCCCGCGTCCGTCCAGTAGGGAGCACCGATAATACCCGGCGCGCGCCCCAGCTCGTTTTGCGCCATGGCCGCCAGCGTCGTGACGATAGGCGATTCGGCGGGGGTTTCGAGCGGCGCGCGCTGCAGATTGATCTCGAACTTTGCCGAAAACCGGGGGTCGGTGCGACCCGACACGGCCAGCAGCGCATCGAACTCGCGCATGATCGTTTCCCTGTTTTCGCCGGGCAGGGTGCGGCGCACCAGATCGATCCGGCAATGGGCCGGATAGGTATATAACTCGCTGCCGCCCTGAACGAGCGAAACCGTGGCCGCGCCATGTCCCAGCAGCGGGTGGGCGGGCCGCTCCAGCAGCTCCCGATCGTACTCTTCGAGCGCCGTCAGCACGTGCCCCATGTGCGCGATGGCATTCACGCCGTCGGCGCGGAGCGCCGTATGCGCCGCGCGCCCGCGCGTCGTGATCGTGATCCATGCGAAGCCCCGGTGCGCCAGGCACAAATCCATCCCCGTCGGCTCCGGGACGATGGCGGCGTCGGGACGAATCTGTCGCTGCCCCAGGTCGTGCAACACGGCTTCCATGCCCGCGCTGTCGCTTTCCTCGTCCGAGACGGCGGCGATGTACACATCGCCCGCCGGCCTGGCGCGCGCGAGCGCCTTCGCGGCGAGCAGGACGGACGCGAGGGCGCCTTTCATGTCCAGGGAACCTCGGCCGAAGAATTTGTCGTCCTGGACCGTGGGCCGGTGCGGATCGACGAGGCCTTCCACGCCCACGGTGTCGAGGTGCGAGTAGAGCAGGAGAGAACGCCCGCCGCCCGTGCCCGCGAGCACGCCGAGGACACTGGGGCGGTTTTCCTTTTCGGCGGGGACGATCGCGACGTGCGCCCCGAGGCGCTCGAGCTCATTCGCCACGAAAGCGGCGATCCCGGCTTCGCCCGCCGCGCCCGGCACAAGGGACGGATTGACCGAATCGATCGCCACCAGTCGGCTGAGCAATGAAACCAGCTCTTGTCTCACCGGGCCGCCTCCTCTCGCTCCGCGGAATAGGATGCGATTGTATCCGGCTCCGCGGAAATTGACAACCCGCCTGGCGTGGCAGGACGGGCAAAGCCCCCGCGTCTTGCAGGAGAACGTCAACAGATGTTCACTATACCGGAAGTTTATCAGAGGAAACGCTGGGACCGGCCCCCTCGGCTTGTCAACGAACGATGACTAAGATGAGTGCGATCGGCCCGGGGCGAACTCGATGTCCGCGGCGGCGTGCAGGGCCGTCGTGTCGAAGACCGGTACGGCCATCCCAAAATGGGGCTCGTTTGGCCTTGCTCCGGATGGGGTTTGTGCTGCGCCCGGAGTCGCTCTTAGCGATCATCCTGCCCTTCGGAGTCCGGATCTTCCTCCTCTCCCCCCTCTCGGGAAGGAGAAGCGACCGTCTCGCCCACTCCGGCCGTTATCTTTATACCGTATTGCTCGAGCTTTTTGTAGAGGTTCGACCGCGGCGTGTCGATCTCCCGGGCCGTCTGGGAGATGTTCCAGGCGTTGGCCTCGAGCTTGGCCAGGAGGAAATCGCGCTCGGCGAGATCGCGGAACTCGCGCAGCGTCTTGACCCCGGCGGCGTCCGGGAGGACCGCTTCGGTCTTCTCCCGCAGGGGTTCCGGCAGGTCCGTCCGCTCGATCGTGTCGCGGTCGGTCATGATCAGCAGGCGCTCGACGATGTTCTTGAGCTCGCGGACGTTGCCCTTCCAGGCAAAAGCGGACATGGCCTGCAGGGCGTCCGGGGAGAACTTCCGCGGCCGGAAGTTGTTCTCCTCGGCGAAGTTCCGCGAAAAATAATCGACGAGAAGAGGGATGTCCTCCTTCCGCTCGCGGAGGGCCGGCGAGTACAGAGGGACAACGTTCAGGCGGAAAAAGAGGTCCTCCCGGAACCGCCCCTCCTGGATCTCCTTCCGGAGGTCCTTGTTGGTCGCGGCGATGACCCGGACGTCGACCTTGGAGATCTTGCTCGAGCCGACCTTCTGGACTTCGCCTTCCTCGAGGACGCGCAGGACCTTGGATTGGGTCCGGAGGCTCATGTCGCCGATCTCGTCGAGGAAGATCGTGCCGCCGTCGGCCTGTTCGAACTTGCCGGTCTTCTTCTCCGTGGCCCCGGTGAAGGCCCCTTTCTCGTGGCCGAAGAGCTCCGATTCGATGAGCTCCTCGGGGATGGCGGCGCAGTTGACCTGGATGAACGGCTCGCGGGCCCTCAGGCTGTGGGCATGGATGGACCGGGCGACGAGCTCCTTGCCCGTGCCGCTCTCGCCGTGGACGAGCACGGTGGCGTTGGTCGGGGCGATCTTGAGGATCTCTTTCCACAGGTTCTGGATGAGGGGGTGGTTGCCGATGATCTCGTAGTGTTTCTCGGCCTTTTTTTTCAGGTCCTGGCACTCCCGGCTGAGGCTCGTCTGCTTCAGGGCGTTGCGGATGCTGATGAGGACCCGTTCGCGGTGGAGAGGTTTCTCCAGGAAATCGAAGGCCCCGAGCTTGGTCGCTTCGACCGCGGCCTGGATCGTCCCCTGTCCCGAGATCATGATGACCTCGGGCATGAAGGGCCGCGCCCCGAGCTCGGCCAGGACCTCGAGGCCGCTCTTGCCCGGCATCTTGATGTCCAGGAGGACGAGGTCGACGCCGACCGTCTCCCGGAGCATCTCCAGGCCGTCCTCGCCGGTCGCGGCCTCGAAGAACTCGTAGCCCTCGTACTCGAGGATCATCTTCAGCGACTTGCGGATGTTCTCTTCGTCGTCGATGACCAGAATCCTGGCTTTCCTCTCGGGTCTCATCGCGGTGACCTCTTCCGGGGATTCTAGCACACCTGACTCCCCTTGTGATAGACTGGCATCGCACCTTAACGGAGGCTTCGCCGTGGCCAGTCAACGCCTGAGAGCTCGAGGACTCGGGGCCGGCCTCCTCGCCGGCCTCTGGCTCGCCGCAAGTCCCTTCCCCGCCGCCGCCCAAGGCCGGCATGTCGTGCTCGACAACGGCCTCCAGGTTTTCCTCTACGAAAAGAGGGACCTCCCCATCGTCCACATCGTCGCCGGCTTCAATGTCGGCTCCAAGGACGAGACCGACGCGACGAGCGGGCTCGTCCACCTCCTCGAGCACTGCGCCCTTTTCCGCGGGACGTCGACGCGATCGGGGGCCGAGGTCGGGGCGGACATCCGGCGCCACGGGGCCTACTTCAACGGCAGCACGGGCCAGGACCTGGCGGTCTTCGAAATCTCGCTCCCGGCCGAGTCGGCCTCGTTCGGCCTGCGGAACCAGAAGGATATCCTCTTCGGTCTCGCCCTGAGCCAGGCCGACATCGACAAGGAGAAGGAGATCATCCTCGAAGAGTACGATCAGATGGAGGACGACCCGGAGCGGAGCGCGGTCGACCTCGTCCTCCAGGGGCTGTTCCCCGGCCACCCCTATGGGCGCTCGGTCTATGGCCGGCGGGCGACCATTGTCGCGGCCACCGCGGCCGATCTCGGCGCCTTCTACCGGAGATTCTTCGTGGCCGATAATTGCGCTCTGGCCGTGGTGGGGGATTTCGCAGCGGCCGACATGGAGTCCCGGGTCCGGGAGATTTTCGGGCCTCTGCCGAAGACCGGATTCAAGCCGGAGGTCCTCCCGATGGCCTTGCCGCTCAAAAAGAGCGACAGCCGCCGACTCGAGCGGGACGTCCGCGCCGGCTATCTCTTTATCGGTTTCGCCGCCCCCGACTATAACGATCCGGACCAGTATGCCATGAACGTCCTCGCCGAAGCCCTCGGCCGCGGGGTGAATCCTCTGCTGGGCGCCTACCTTCGCAGCCAGCGCGACTCCGTCCAGAACGTCTCCATGACCTACATTCCCTACCGGTACGGCGGGGCGGCCGTCGTGTCGATCAAGGCGGATCCCAAGGATCTGGCGGCCGTCGAGCGGGAGGCGGTGTCCTTCCTCAAGAGGGCCCATAGCGGATCGTACTCGAAGAAGGATTTCCTCGCCACCGAAGCGGCGATGGCCGCGTTCGACTATTTGGAGATGGCCAAGAACCAGATCCGTTTCGCCTCGGCCCGGGCGGAGGAATCCGGCCTTCAGCTGGCCGCCTCTCTCGTCCGACACATGCTTCTCAACACCCGCGAGAACCCGGGCCGCTATCTCGACCACATCGAGAAGGTCGATTCGGGCGACCTGCGGAAAGCGGCATCGCGCTATCTCGGGCGAGGCGAGTACGCGGCGGTCTCCATTGTTCCCGAAAAGGAGAAGAAATGATGACGGCCCCGCCGCCCCCCCTGCGCGGGCGATCAGCCATCGTTTTGCTGGCGGCTTTTGTCATGGCCGCCGGCGCGGCCCCCGGGCGACGGGCCGAGGACCCGCCGCGACTCTGGCAGAACCCTCCCGAGAGATTCATCCTGGGTACGGGCGTCCCCTGCGTTTACCAGAAAGACCCGATATCGCCGACGACGGTCGTGGCGCTCGTTATCGGAGGCGGCAAGTCTGCCGTCCCGCCCGGCTTCGACGGCCTGGCCTCCGTTTCGACGCGGCTCCTCCTCGAGATCCCCGACGAGGGCAAGATCCAGGACCTGATGGCCCAAGCCACCCGCTTGAGCTACGTCTGCCTCGAGGACAGCTCGATCGTCCTTATCGAATGCCTGACCGAGCATCTCGAGGACGCGCTTCGGCTGGCCGGGAAGATCGTCCTGGACCCGCTCATCTCGGGGCTTCGCGTCGGCCGGGCCAAGGACCTCATGACGGCCAACGGAAAAGCTGACGAAGACGATCCGGTCACGATCGGCCGCAACGCGGTCTTCGAGGCCTTCTTCGGCGGAGTCGGCTACGGCTCGGCCCTCAACGGCACGGAGACGAGCCTCAAGGCCATCGACAGAAAGGACGTGGTCTCGTTCGTCCGGCGTCTCGTCGTCAAGCCGAACGTCTTTTTCTGCGTCGAGACGGACCTCGGCCGGGAGGACATCCGCCGCCTTCTCGAAAAATCCTTCCCCGCCTTTCCAGATGCGGCGGCCGTCGATGCCCGGGCCCAGGAGCCGGCCTTGCCGGACAACCGCAACATCAGCCGGGAGAGAAAGACCAAGCAGATTTACGTCGGGCGCGCTTATGCCCTGCCCCGGGCCGGTCTGGCGGACATGGCCCGGGGTGACCTTCTCGAAATCCTGCTTGGCAAGGGCCCCGGTTCCCGCCTGTGGGCCCTGAGGGAGGACGAGAGGCTGGCCTACGGCGTCGACGCCGACGTGACCTGGACGAGAAGCTCGGGCGTGCTCATCGCCCATCTCGAGACAGGGCGGGACAGGGGCTCCGAGGCCGCGACGGCGCTTGACCGGACGCTCGGCGTTCTCCGGGAGAAGGGCCTGACGGAGGAGGAGATGGAAGCCACGCGGACGATGGCCCGGGCCAGTTTCCTCCGGGAAACGGAAGCCAAGTCGCCTCGGTTGCGGACGCTCTGGCTCTTCGAGACCCTTGGCCTCGGCGCGGGATCGGCCGCCGAGTTGCCGGGAGCTTTCGACGCCGTGACGCTCGAGGAGATGAACGCCTACATCCGCCAGGTCCTCGATCCGGCCCGAGCCCTGCGCGTCACCGTCGGGCCGCCGCACGGTGAGCCGAGAAAGGACTAGTCACATGCCTGGACTGACTGCAACTGATCTGGCAAGCCTGGTGCGTTCCGTGTTCCCGGGCTTCCCGAGGGACCGGACCCTGGGGATACTCGTCGACGTGCCCCGCGACCCCGGGCGGGACAACGCGGCTTGGCGGGCCCGGCGGGCCATGGCCGAGGAGTGGGACGCTCTTTA
>CAVSAI010000030.1:0-77997 GCA_963725825.1 Candidatus Aminicenantota bacterium | reverse complement strand
GGATCCTCCTCAAGACCAGCTACCAGCCCATCCGCGATGTTCTCGAGGCCGGCCTCGTCGCCTCCGCGGTCGTCCTCCGCGGCTTCCGCGACCTTCTCAACTGGCAGACGCAGACGAACACGCGCTTCTCCCGCGAGATCTCGGACCGTGTCCGCGTCGTCGCCTGCCTGACCAAGCTGCCCAACATCATTCACTCCGACAGCCTCTCGGAGACCCTCTCGAGCTCGCGCTGGGAGGCGGTCCGCAAGGCCGTGCGGGCGACCGGCGACGACGCCGTCGTCGTCGTCTGGGGAGCGCCCGAGGACGTCAAGACCGCCGTCCAGGAGATCGCCATCCGGGCCCGCGAGGCCGCGATCGGCGTCCCTTCCGAGACGCGCCAGGCCCTGCGCGACGGCACCAACGGGTTCGAGCGCATCCTGCCCGGCCCGGACCGGATGTATCCCGACACCGATCTGCCGCCCAAGCAGGTCACCGAGGAGCGCCTCGAGCGGATCCGGCGGGCTCTTCCGGCCCCGATCTGGACGCGCGAGGCCTGGTACCGGGAGCTCGGCCTGCCCGCCGATGTCGTCGAGCCCCTGGCCGTCTCGCTCCAGGCCCGCCTCTTCGAAGTCCTGGTCAAGGACTGGGGCGTCGATCCGGTGACCGCGGCCGTGACTCTCGTCCAATTCCCCAAGCGACTGAAAAGAAAAGGACTGGACGCGGGCCGCCTGGCCGACGAGACGCTGCGGCGGATCTTCGCCCTGTTCCGCGACAAAAAGATCTCCCGCGACGGGCTCCTGGCCTTGATGGAAAAGGCCTCCCGCGGCGAGCCGCTGCCGGAGGTCGGGGAGATCCGGCCCGCGACCGAAGAGGAGATCTACGCCCGGGTCGAGGCTTCGAACGCGGCGCTCAAGGACATGAAGATCCATGACCCGTCGAAAAAGGCCCACGTCCTGATGGGCCTGGTCATGACCGCGCTCCGGGGCCGGGTCGAGGGAGCGGCGATCGTCGACCGCGTCCGGGCGGCCGCCGAAGGGACATGCTGATGGCCGAAAGCGACGACTACAAAGGCTATCGGGGCGAAGCCCTGGAGACGCTCCGGAGCTTCGGGGCCATGGTCTGGAGCGACGTCGACATCACGACCTCCCGCGGCACCTACACCGGCATCGTCCTGCCGCGCTCGGAAACGGCCGACGCGCAGCACATCGTCATCAAGCTCCGCTCGGGCTACAACATCGGCCTGGCCGCCCGCTCGGTCGAGACCATCACCATCAGCGGCCGCAAGGAGGCCCACTACAAGATCCCGGAGAAAGCGTTCCCCTACGATCCCGCGAAACCCCGGGTCAAGCTCCTCGGCACGGGCGGGACGATCGCCAGCCGCCTCGACTATCGGACCGGGGCCGTCATCCCGGCCTTCTCGCCGGGCGAGCTCTACGGCTCGGTGCCGGAGCTGGCCGACATCTGCAACCTCGAGACCGAGAAGCTCTTCGGCGTCTTCAGCGAGAACATGGGCCCCGAGCAATACATCGCCACGGCCAAGGCCATCGGCCGGGAGATCGAGAAGGGCGTCCAGGGCATCGTCATCGGCCACGGCACGGACACCATGCACCACACGGCGGCCATCCTGTCCTTCATGGTCCAGGATTCGCCGGTGCCCATCGTCATGGTCGGCTCGCAGCGCTCCTCGGACCGGCCCTCCTCCGACGCCGCGCTCAACCTCATGCACAGCGTCAAGACCGCCGCCGAGAGCGACATCGCCGAGGTCATGGTCTGCATGTTCGGGCCGACCTCGGACACCTACGGCCTCCTCCACCGCGGGACCCGCGTGCGCAAGATGCACTCGAGCTACCGCTCGACCTTCCGGACGATCGGCGACATCCCCATCGCCATGGTCAGCCGGGAGAAGATCACGCCGCTGCGGCAGGACTACAAGCGCCGCCGGACCGACCGGACGGTCAAGATCGACACCTCGTTCGACGAGCGCGTCTCCATCGTCTATTATTATCCGAACATGAAGCCGGACATCATCGACTCGCTCATCGACAACGGCTACCGCGGCATCGTCATCGCCGGGACGGGCCTCGGCCACGTCAACAAGCCGCTTTATCCGGCCCTGAAGAGGGCCCGGGACAAGGGCATCGCCGTCTATATGACCGTCCAGACCCTTTGGGGCTATGTCCAGATGTATGTCTACGATACGGGCCGCGACATGATGGAGCTCGGCGTCATCCCGGCCGCGAACATGCTGCCCGAGGTGGCCTACGTCAAGCTGGCTTGGGCGCTGGGGAAGACGTCGGACGTCGAGGAGGTCCGCAGGATCATGCTGACGCCGATCGCCGGCGAGATCACGGAGCGCGAGCCCTCCAACGGCTACCTCATCTTCCAGGGCGGCATCCCCGAGGTCGAGGCGTTCATCTCGACCATCAAGAAATAGCTCCGGCGGCCCTACTCAGAACTCGAAGCGCAGGCCGAACCTCCAGACCCTCGGGTTGAGGATCTCGTTGTACAGCCGGTTGAAGGGGTTGACCACCGAGGCTTCCGTATCGACGTAATAGGTTCCAATGTAGGCGTCGTAGGACCGGTTGACCACGGCCGAATTCAGGGCGTTGAAGACGTCGGCCATGACGTACATCCGGCCGGAGCCGAGCGCGAACCGCTTTTCGATCCGCAAGGACAAGTTGCTGAACGCCGGCAGGCTGTCCTTGGTCGCCGTTTGGATGTAGATCGTGTTGGCCCGGTAGAGCCCCGGCCAGGAGGAGCTGTTGGCATAGGCGAGGGTGAGATAGTTCGGGATCTTCCAGCCCTCCCGGGCCAGGAACGTCGCCGAGACGTCGAAGCCCCAGGGCAGCTGGTAGAGGCCGCTGAGCTTGGCCAGCCAGCGCGAGTACATCTGGACGGGGACCTTGCCGCCGGAGCCGCTGCCCCAGTTCCCGTAGGGTTTGCCGTCGAGCGCCCACTGGTTGGTCGGGTCGATGAACGAATCGCCCCAATAGACGCGCTGGTCCTGGAGAGTGGCCGAGGCGTTCAGGAACCAGCGGTGGGACAGCCGCTTGGTCACGGCCAGGTCGAGACCGACATAGGTCCGGTAGGACGAGCTCTTGTCGACCATCCGGTACGGCGTGTCCCCGGGGAACGAGGCGATGGGCAGATACCAGGACTTGCCGGCGGCGTCGCGCATCTCGATCGTTTTTTCTCCGATCTTGACCGTGGCCGGGATGGTCCCGGCGACCGCGTACCAGGTCTGGGTGTTGTCGATGACCAGGTCCGGCGTCGACGGGTAGATATCGGCCGGGTAGAAAAGCTTGGCCCAATCGAAATTGTCGTAGCGCCGGTAGGTCGCGCTGACCGAGGCCGACAGGTCGGGACGGAGCTCCTTCTCGAGGCTGAGCATGATCTCCCGCGTCCGGGGCGAGGTCTTGACGCTCTTGACCGAGGGATCGACGTCGCTGCGGTAGAAGGTCGTCAGGTTGTCGTAGTTGATCGCCGTCCGGTTGTTCCAATCGAAGCCGGAAAAGTTCCCGGCGAGATAGGCGTCGCTCTCGAACCCCCCGACGAGCGCGGCCGTCGCCGCCTCGGTCAGGGCCCCGTCCGATGTGAACAGGGCGTAGAGCTGGTTCGGGGTTCCGGCGTGGAGGGCCGAATACTTCCAGTAGATCTCGGTGCGATCGACCAGCGAATCGGCGTCCGTGTCGTTCCACCAGAAGGCCAGGTTCCCGGTCAGACCGAGCGGCCGGGGGACGTTGGCCCCCGCGGCGAGGAGGTCTCCGTACTGGGCCAGGGCGAGCTTGAGCACGGTCCGGCCGTCCCCCTTGAGGTCCCAGCTGAACCCGATCCTGGGGGACCAGGTGCTCCACTGGTACCGGCCGCCGACCGCGCTGACGTTGAGAGGAGGCAGATACGTGCCCAAGGAAGTCACGGCATCCTGCGTGAAGACGTTCGACCAGCTCGAGAGGACCGAGGAGACCCCGACGGCGCCCAGCGAGGGCTTCTGGTAGTCGTAACGAAGTCCCAGCTGCAGAGTGAAACGTCCCTTGGTGATCGTGTCCTGGAGATAACCCGAGGACTGGCTGCCCAAGGCCACCTGGCGGTTGTCCCGGTTCAGCACAAAGCGCTGCCAGTCTGCGGGCGGGACGATGAGCCCCTGGCCCAGGTCGATGAGGGGATCGGCGAAGTCCCGGAAGACCTCGTAGTTCTGCGCGAACCCCGAGATGCTCGAGACTTTCCTGTCCGCGAACTCGAGGCCGGCTTTGATCTCGTGGGACATGCCCAAGAGGTCGTCTTTGAAGAGCGTCGCCGCGAACTGCATGGCTTTGTTCGTCCGGGTCGCCTGGCTATAGTCCCACGACCGCCCGAAGATGGTCGAGAACGGGACGTAGACGCCTTCGGCGACATCGAAGGTCACGGGGGTCGTCAGGGCCTCGTCGACCATGGGCTTGACCGTCGTGCCCGTGTTCGTCCAGGTGAATTTCGCCGAAAGGTAAAGGGAGTTCCCGATGGTCTGCTCGTCCTGGAACTTGAAGATCGGGCTGCCCAGGCGGAAGCGGCCGGTCTGGTGGCCGCCCTCCGGCTTGGCCGGATCGGCGTCGACTCCGAACCTCTCCTTCTGGCTCGTCGTCAAGAGCGCCTCGAACCGGTTCCCCGCGAACAGGGCCGCGTTGAGCTTGAAGTTGTAGTTGCTCAAGAGGGCCCGGTCCTGGAAGTCGTAGATCGTGTAGGAGAAAAGGTCCTGGACTCCGTAGGCGAGCCAGAACCAGAGCCGGTCCTTGAAGATGGGGCCGCCGACGCTCGCCCCGAAGTCATGGATCTGCTGGATCTTGTTGGTGTTGGGCACGCCCTGCGACCTGAGGGCCGTGGTCAAGTTGTCGCTCTGGAAGGCGTGATCGGTCAGGAAGAAGCGGGCCGTGCCGGCGATCTTGTTGCCGCCGCGGCGCGTCAACAGGTTCACGGCGATGCCGCTCGTCTGCTGCATGACGTCCGCGGCGCCGCCGGTCGTGACCGAGATGACGTCGATCGCGTCGAAGTCGTAGTTGATCTCGGACAGGCCGAGGTTGACGGGGTCGCTGACGTCGATGCCGTCCACGACCCAGGTGTTGTCGATGCCGTTCGTGTTGTCCCCGCGGGCGACGAAACGGGACTGTTCGCTCGATTCGTTGCCGCCCACGTTCTCCCTGTCGAGCATGACGCCGGGGACGAGCTGGACGATGACCCAGGGGTCGCGGGCCGTCGGCAGCGTCTGGAGCTCGGTCCAGCCGAACGACGCCCCGGCCGTAAACCTCGTCCGGTCGATCGACGGCGTGGGAGCGGTCACCTTGACCAGTTCCTCGGGCTTGCCGGGCTCGAGGACGAAGTCGACCGAGACGCGGCCGCCGAGCGCGACGACGACGCCCGCGCGGTCGATCGTCTTGAAGTCGGGGAGCTCGGCCTTGAGGCTGTAATCGGAGCCCGGGAAGACAGCCGGGAAGCGGAAGACGCCCAGGCGGCCGGTGACCGCCTTCTCATTGGCGGCCTGGGGGCGCGACAGAGTGACCTTGACGCCGGAGAGGGGCAGGCCCTCCTTGCTGACGACCTTGCCCTGGATCTCACCCGTCCGGATCTGGGCCGACAGGGACAGCGCGAAGATGAGAAGAGCGAAGATGAGCCCGACTTTTTTCAATGAAGCCTCCTCTGTCGATCCCGAACCGCAATCATACTAACCGTCCGTTGGTCGATTTTGTTCCCCAATTATAGCAAATCGGGGTCACTTCGTCTTGAGGAAATGCAGGCTCCTCGGCTCCCGCTCCATGTGGTAGACGATCTGGGCCTGCAGCGCCCTCCGGATCCCGGCGATCTCGCCGGCCGTGAACGGCGGGGTGCGCGCCTCGGAAGGCGGGTTCTTTCGGACCCAGCGGAGGAAGTCCTGGACCCTGGGCGGCAGCTCGTCCTTCTTGACCGGGGCGCAATCGGGGCAGTACGCCCCGTCCCTCTTGGGGGCCAGCCAGCCGCGGGCGAGGGGCTTGCGGCATTTCGCGCAGGCGGCCAGGTCCGGCAGGAGGCCGTTGGCCTGAAGGAACCAGGCCTCGAAGTAGGCGGCCGCGCACTCCCTCTCGCCGCCCGCCTTGAGACAGCGGAGGACCGACAGGAGGAGCCTGTAGAGGACCTCCTCGCGGGCCCGGGCCGGGGCGAACTCCTCGACGAGCTCGCCGAAGTAGGTCAGAAGAAAAGCGGTCTCCGGCTCGGCTTGGATCTCGAAGAATGACTCGACGAGGTCGCACCCGGAGACCGTGACCAGGTCGCGCCGCTCCTTCTCGTAGTAGAAGACGCGCACGACCGACAG
Organism: Candidatus Aminicenantota bacterium; assembly: GCA_963725825.1. Lineage (GTDB taxonomy): Bacteria > Acidobacteriota > Aminicenantia > Aminicenantales > Saccharicenantaceae > RBG-16-66-30. The sequence continues at coordinate 71,705 of CAVSAI010000030.1, read as the reverse complement.
GGGCTCGAGGCTGCTGCCGAAGCGGTTGCCGAACTTGCGCGCGCCCTTGGCCACCCCCCGGACGATGCCCTTCTCGCGGCAGAAGAACACCGCGATCTTGTCCTGGTCGCCGATGTTCAAGGTCCGCAGAACGATGGCTTCGGCCTGATCGGTGGGCATGGGGTCAGACGCTCGAGAGCATGGGCCGGGACGCGTCAGCCCGTGGTCGGACCGGACGACGGGCCCTCGAGGAAATCCTTGAGATTCTCCGGCGTGATCTTGATGTCCGTCAGGACCTGTCCGGAGCGGCCGAGGGACTTGGCCGGCTTGCCATTCAAGCGAAAGGTGAATCCCCCGGCGTTGCCGGTGTGGATGAGCACTTTCTGGTCCGCCTGGGCCAGGGCCGTGGCGCCGGCCGGGAATATGCCGTTGATCTTGAGATCGCCGTCGGTGTAGACCTGGATCCAGGTGTCGGCCTGGAAGACGATCTCGATGGTGATGCCCTTCCACTCCTCCTCGGCGACGGCCGGGGCCTGTGGCATCGGGGCGGGCTCGAGGGCGGGCTTGGTCGCCGGCTCGGCCTTCTGCGCCGGCGGGAGAACAGGCTGTTCGATCACGGTCGAGGGTTGTGGCCGGGCCGAGCGGGGGCGATCCATGATGGGACGCAGGACAAGAAAGGCGGCACAGCCGATGACCAGGACGGCCAAACCCCGCCACGTCCAGGCCACGAATTGCCTGCGGGCGGCCGACGGCCCCTCGGGCTTGGATGCTTCTTCGAACAGCAGAGCGGGCCCGGGCTTCCGGTCGGGAGCCGGCGGGTCAGGCTCCGATCGAAGGACAGGCTCGGCGGGGGCCTCCGGGACGAACGCCAGGGGTGGCGGCTCGATCTGCGGATGCGTCACCTCGGCGGGCTCGGGGACAATGTTCCGGCCGCGCTCCGGCCCGGCCGAGAGCAGTCCGGCGGCCCTGTACCGGCCCAGGACCTCGTCCGGGTCGAGGCCTATGGCCTGAGCATAGGTGCGGATGATCCCCTTGATGAAGAAGCCGCCGGGCATCACGTCCAGACGGTCGTTTTCCAGGGCCTCGAGGTAGCGGGGGACGATCTTCGTGGCCGTGGCGATCTCCTCGAGCGATATGCTCCGCGCCTCGCGCCGTTCCTTGAGCCATTGACCGAGCGATTCCATTTGCCTCGATTCTAACAAAGAGAAGCGGGTCAGACAAGAGGGGGTCAAACCTACACGATTTCAGTTTTCGAGACTATTAAGATATTTCCCAGAAGTGCGGCTCCGGGTCACTACGCCACACTTCTGATGGTCGCTCCTAAGAATCCGCTCCCCGCCGTAGGTTTGACCCCTTCTTATTAGACCTTTAAAAATTTGGAGACCGATGTGGCGCTGCCGATGAACCCCGTCCCCGCGCCGCCCACGAGCAGGGCGACGGCCTGGGTCAGATCGGGATAACGGAAGCGAAGGAGCTCCTGGAGCGCGCCGAGCGAAGCGCCGAGGTAGACCGGGAAGATGCGGATGACGATGAATAACAGACCCAGCGAAAGCAGGCTCCCGAGCAGGCCCAGGGTGATGCCCTCGAGCCAGAACGGGATGCGGATGAACAGGTTCGTGCCCCCGACCATCCGGAGGATCTCGATCTCGTTCTTCCGGGCAAAGACGTTGAGCTTGACGACGTTGGAGATGATAAAGAACGAGGTCAGGATGAGGATGCCTCCGAGGAAGGCCCCGATGGCCGCGGCCAGCCGGCTGAAGCCCTGCATCTTCTCGACCCAGTCCTGATTGAAAAGAACGTCGGTGACCCCCGGGCGCTTCTTCATGCCCTCGACGAAAGTGACGACCTCCTTCGAGGCCGACGCCTTGGCGTTCACCCGCAGCTCCAGCGACGGCGGAAAGGGATTGCCCTTGAGTCCGGAGACGATGTCGGCGAGCTCGGGGAAGCTCGCGCGGAACCTCTCCAAAGCCTCGGCCGGCGTCACGAGCTTGGCGCTTTCGACGAAAGCCGGCCTCGCGATCTCCTGGCGGATCGCCTCCACGGCATCGGGGGACAGGCCCGGGTCGAGATAGAAGGCCACGCTCATGTTGCTCGAGAGCTCCCGGGCCGTGGCCCGCAGGTTGTTCGAGAGCGACAGGAAGATGCCGACCGTGAGGAAGGACAGGCAGATGATGGTCACCGAGAACAGGTTCCGCGTCCGGAACTGCCACAAGTTGTTGCCCGTGACGTTCAGGAAGAACTTCACCTTCTCGATCACGCGTGCGCTTCCTTCCCGACGATCTTGCCCTTCTGAAGGAACAGGATGTTGTCGCCGAAATGCCGGATGAGCTCGCGGTCATGGCTGCCGATGATGACGGTCGCGCCCTGCTTGTTGAACTCCTTGAACAGGGTGACGATCTCGAACGCGAGCTCCGGGTCGAGATTGCCGGTCGGCTCGTCGGCGAGGATGATCTCGGGGTTGTTGACGACGGCCCGGGCGATGGCCACGCGCTGCTGCTCGCCGTAGGACAGGTAGGCCGGCAGCTCCCACATCTTCTGGTGGAGGTTGACTTTCTGGAGCGTGCCGAAGACGCGGCGGCGGATCTCCTTGTGGCTGACGCCGACGACCTGGAGCGGCACGGCGACGTTGTCGAAGACGGTGCGGTGGAACATGAGCCGGAAATCCTGGAAGACGATGCCCATCTTCCGCCTCAGCGTGTAGATCCGGTTGTCATGGATCTTGAGGATGTTGATGCCGTTGATCAGGATCTGGCCCTCGGTCGGCAGGACCTCGCGGAAGATCGTCCTGAGGAGCGTCGTCTTGCCCGAGCCGCTCGGCCCGGTGACGAAATAAAAGTCGCCGTCGTTGATCTGCAGGGTGACGTCGGACAGGGCCCAGTACGGCTTCTGGTACTGCTTCCAGATATGAAAGAGCTCGATCATCGTGTGGGCGTGCCTGCCGGCGGGGCCGCGGGGCCGCCGCTTATTTCTTGATGAACAGGAACATCAGCCAGCCGAAGGCCAGCGCGCCGGCCGTCATCACGGCGAACAGGAGCAGGCCGTAGCGGACGCGGCCCTTGAGGTCCGCCCGGCGGATGAGGGCCAGGACGAGCGCGACGAAGAACGCGTAGACGATCATCGACAGGAGGTGGCTCTCGAAGATCATGATTTCTTTCCCGACCCGATGTCGAAGGCGTCGAGCGCGATGAGGAAGTTGAGCAGCCCCGCCCCGGCGATATAAGAGGTCCCGAACTCGAACGTGGCCCGGGCGAGGTCCCCGCCGCCCCAATGGAAATAGCGCGTCAGGCCGTAGAAGACGCCGTTGCCGAGGTCGGCGAAGAAGGCCAGGATGGTCAGGGGATTGTCGGTCTGGAACGGATAGACCCGCCCGCCCATGGCCAGGCCGAGGCCGGTCATGGCGAAGATCGAAACGAAGAACAGCACGGCGCGAAGGTACTTCTTCTGGATGGCGTGGCCGAGGCCGGGCACGGCCCAGCCCAGGATCATGGCGACGAGGCCCTTGATTTTCATAAGAGGGCATATTAGTCGAATAGACCGCTCAAATCAAGTAAAATACCCCTATGCCCGAGCTGCCCGAAGTCGAGACGATCGCCCGGACGCTCGCGCCCGCCGTCATCGGCCGCCGGATCGCCGGGGTCGAGCTCATCTATCGGCCTCTGCTCCGGACGGGGAGCCGCAGGGGGCTCGCCGCCTTGGCGGGCCGCCGCGTCCTCGGCGTCCGCCGGCGCGGCAAGATGCTCCTGATCTCGTGCGAAGGCGGCCGGACACTCGTCTTCCACCTCAAGATGACCGGCCAGTTCCTGTTCGCCGCGGCCTCGGCCCCGCGCGACAAGCACACGCGCCTGATCGTGCGCTTCGACGACGGCAGGAAAGAGCTCCGTTTCCGCGACGTCAGGAAATTCGGCTTCCTGCTCTGCCTTGAAGGCGAGCCCGAGTCAAGCTGCGGGGAGCTGGCCTGCCTGGGCCCCGAGCCCCTCGACGTGAGCTTTCCCGAATTTGCCGCCGTCATCAAGGCGCGCCGCGGCCGCGTCAAGAGCGTCCTCCTCGATCAAAGGCGGATCGCCGGCATCGGGAACATCTACGCCGACGAGATGCTCTTCGATGCCCGCATCCATCCGGAAAGGCCGGCCTCGTCGCTCCGGGAGGATGCGGTCGAGCGGCTCTACGAGTCCATGAAGAACGTCCTTTCGCTCGCCATTGCCGGCAAAGGCTCGACCCTCCGGGATTATCGCGATGCTGAAGGCAACGAGGGGAGCTTCCAGGAGTCTCACAAGGTCTACGGCCGGGCGGGGGAGCCCTGCGTCACGTGCGGAACGCCGATCCAAATGAAGCGCATCGGCGGCCGCTCGAGCCATTATTGTCCCAGGTGTCAAAGACAGAAGACGCGCCGCGCCGGACCGTGAGTTGACTTTATTTCCCCCTTCTCCCTATGATGACCCTAGACTCGAGGTGGAGGTCTTCATGAAAAAGCGTCTTCGCCTGGGCGCCCTGGCCCTGGCGGTCCTGCTCGTATTCGTCTATCTTCTCGCCGAAACGATCACGGTGAAGGTCAAAACGACCAGTGTCCGGCGGGATCCCAAGTTCTACGCGGCATCACTGGCCACGATCCAGGCCGGGGCCCCGCTCGAAAAGCTCGCGCTCAAGAACGGCTGGTTCCAGGTCAAGACCAAGGACGGCGTAACGGGCTGGGTCCATTCGAGCGCCATCGACACCCGGAAATTCGACCTGACAGCCCTGGGCGGCACCCAACAAACCCAGGCCTCCTCGGGCGAGGTCGCCCTGGCCGCCAAGGGATTCAACAAGCGGGTGGAAGACCAGTACCGGGCCCAGAACGCCGCGGCCAACTATGCCGGCGTCGACAAAATGGAGAAGTTCACGGTCCTCCCGGCCGCGGTCGAGGAGTTCCTCAAGCGGGGCAAGCTCGGCGAGTTCGGAGGCGGCCGATGAACGCCCGGCTGCGCGCGGTCGCCGGTTTCGCGGCCGTGGCCGCGATGGGGCTCCTTTCGGGATGCTCCGCCGTCCAGAAGGGCGCCGATATTCTGGCGTCCCAGGGCAAGATCTCCGAGAAGGACCGGGCGGCCATCGTCGGCACGAGCCAGGCCCTGCGCTCGACGTTCGCCGACATCACGGACGAGGAAGAGTACTATATCGGCCGGGCCGTGTCCGCCTTGATCCTTTCCCGGTACAAGACGGTCGACGACGCCGCCTTCACGCGCTACCTGAACCTCGTGGGCATGGCCGTCGTTTACAATTCCGACCGGCCCGAAACCTACGGCGGCTACCACTTCGCGGTCCTCGATTCCGATGAGGTCAACGCCATGGCAGCCCCCGGCGGATTTGTTTTCGTCACCAAGGGTCTCGTCCGGCGCTGCGGGGACGAAGAGACCCTGGCCGCGATCCTGGCCCATGAGGTCGGGCACGTCGCGGCCCGGCACGGCCTCCAGTCCATCAAGAAATCGCGCCTCGTGGATGCGTTCGGGGTCATCGGCAGCACCGCGGCCAGCCAGCTCAACTCGGAAGAGCTCACGAAGCTCACCGGCCTCTTCGAGGGAGCGCTCGGGGACGTCCTCGAGACCCTCGTCGGTCGGGGCTATGACCGCAAATACGAATTCGAAGCCGACGAACTTTCGGTCAAGTTCATTGCTCAAACAGGCTACAATCCCGCCGGTTTGGCAGCCTTTCTGACCACTATGGAGCGGGACAAGCCGTCCGGCCCGGTCGCCGGCTGGTTCAAAACGCACCCGAGTCCCGCCGATCGGCTGGCCAAGGTCCAGACCGAGATCGCGGCGCTCGCATCCGTGCCGGCGAAGCTCGATATCCGGACCGCCCGGTTCGCCGCCGAGCTCGAGCGGCTGAAGTAAGGCTCTCCGGGCCTGGCCCGGGGTGACGGGACCATGAAGGACAAAGGCGGACGCTTCCTGCGGAACAAGCTCCTGCGCGGGGCCGCGATCGGTCTGGCGGTCTTCGCCGTTACGGCCGTCCTCTGGGGGCTTGGCGTCTTTCGAACGCTCGAGTGGAAGTCCTGGGATGCCCGTGTCCGGCTCGGCGCCGATCCCTCCCGCGCGGCGGCGGACATCGTCCTCCTCGCGGTCGACCAGACCAGCCTGGACGCCTACAACAAGCAGCAGGGCCTGCCCTGGCCCTGGCCGCGGCAGATGTACGCGGCCGTCCTCGATTTCCTGAAAGCGGGCGGGGCGAAGACGGTCTTCTTCGACCTTATCTTGACCGAGCCGTCGGGCTTCGGGGTCGAGGACGACGACGCGTTCGCCGCAGCCATCGCCCGCTCGGGCAACGTCCTCCTTCCCTTTTTCCTGAGCAAGGACATCCGGCGGGAAGACCCCGCCGTGGCGGCCTCGCTGAGGCGTTTCGCCCTCGCCGGAAGATCCGTCCCGCCGCGGGCCGTCCAGCCCTATAATTCGGTGACGCTTCCGGTCGAGGAGCTGATGAAGAGCGTCCGGGGCATGGGGAACGTCCAGCTCGCTCCCGACGGCGATTCCGTCTACCGGCGCATCCCTCTCGTTTTCGCGTATCAGGGCCTGACCTTGCCGGGACTTCCCCTTGTCCTGGCCGAGCAGGCCCGGGCGCCCCTCGACCTCGGCCGTATCCCGCTCGACCGGTCCGGCCAGATGATCCTCCGCTTCCATGGGCCGGCCCGGACCTACAAGACCTATTCGATCGCCGCCGTGATCAACTCGCAGGCCCAGATCGAAGAGGGGACAGCCCCTCAGATCGATCCCGCCGAATTCGCCGGCAAGACCGTGATCGTCGGGACGACGGCGCCCGGGCTCTACGACCTGCGGCCGACCCCGTTCGGGGGGATCTATCCGGGAATGGAGATCCTGGCCACGGCCGCCGACAATCTCGTCCACGGAGATCATATCCGGCCCGTCCCGGCCGCGGTCACCGTCGGCTGGATCCTGGCGCTCTCCCTTCTCGCCGGCTTGGGCACGACGCTCCTGAAGAAGATCTGGCACCTGGCGGTCCTCCTCCTGGCCGTGCTGGCGCTGCCCGCCTCCGCCGCCTGGCTGGCGTTCAGAGCCGGCGGCTGGCTCGACTTCACGGCGCCTCTCTTCGCCGTCCTCGGCGGCTTCATCGCCGCCTCGCTCCTCAATTACGGCGTCGAAGGCCGCCAGCGCCGGTTCATCAAGAGCGTCTTCCGCTTTTACCTGAGCCCCGACGTCATCGACCGGGTCCTCGAAAACCCCGGCCTGCTCAAGCTCGGAGGCGAGCGCCGGGAGATCACGGCCTTCTTCTCCGACCTCGCGGGCTTCACTTCCATCTCCGAGGGACTTTCGCCGGAGGCCCTCGTCGGTCTGCTGAATGCCTACCTCTCGGAGATGACGGACATCATCCTGGGCCTGGGCGGCACGCTGGACAAGTACGAAGGCGACGCGATCATCGCCTTCTGGAACTCGCCCCTCGACCAGCCCGACCACGCCCTCCGGGCCTGTCGCGCGGCCCTCAGGTGCCAGAAGCGGCTGGCCGAGCTCCGGGAGGAATTCCAGCGCAGGTCGGGCCATGAAGTCCGGATGAGGATCGGCCTCAGCTCCGGCCCCGTCGTCGTGGGCAACATGGGCTCGGAGAGACGGTTCGACTACACCGCCATGGGCGACACGATGAACTTGGCCTCGAGGCTCGAAGGCGCGTGCAAGGCGTACAAGATCTTCACTCTCGTCAGCGAGGAAACGGCCTCCCGGGTGGGGGATGAGATCGTGACCAGGGACGTGGACATGATCCGCGTCGTCGGCAAGAAGCAGCCCATCCGCGTCTTCGAGCTCATCGGCGAGAAAGACGACGTCGCCGCCGACAGGATCGAGCGGGTCGGCCGTTTCCGGGCCGCCCTCGAAGCCTACCGGGCCGGGCAGTGGGCGAGGGCCCGGGAGTTGTTCGAGGCCCTCGCGGGGGACCCTGTCGCGGAGGTTTATGCCGGCCGTTGCCGGACTTTTACGGCCTCGCCGCCGCCCGCCGGCTGGGACGGCGTCTACGAAATGAAAGAAAAATAGGGGGCCGGAGACACGCCATGGAAGTCACGATCTGGGGCGCGAGGGGGACGTTCCCGTCGCCGCGAAAAGACACCGTCCGCTACGGCGGCCACACCTGCTGTCTCTCGTTGCGGACCGCGGCCGGGGAGTACATCGTCGTCGATTCGGGGACCGGGATCAGGGACCTCGGCGAGCGCATCATGGCCGAGGCCGAAGAGGCCGGGAACGGTCCGGTCCGGGTCCACCTCCTCTTGACCCATTTCCACCTTGACCACATCATGGGCTTCCCTTTCTTTCGGCCGCTCTTCTCGCCCCGGGCAACGGTCTTCGTCTATGCGCCGGTCGCGCCCGAAGAGACACGGAAGCACTTGGCCGGTTTGATGGCCGGCAGATACTTCCCGGTCCGGCTGGACGAAACCCGCTCGACGAAGGTCTTTCTCCAATGCGAGCCGGGACTGGTCATCGGCGGCGTTGGGGTTTCTTCCTGCCCCCTCGTCCATCCGCAGGGAAGCGTCGCCTACCGGCTCGAGAGCGGCGGGCGGAGCGTCGTCTCCGCGACGGATACCGAGCATCCGGAAAAGGGGATCGACGAACGGCTGGCCGCCTTCGCCGCCGGGGCGACGCGCCTCATTTACGACGCGATGTTCACGCCTGAAGAGTACGCGGCGGCCAAGAAGGGCTGGGGCCATTCGACCTGGCTCGCGGCGACGGAGCTCGCCGCCGGGGCCCGCGTGGGGGGCCTCATCCTGTCGCATTACAACCCCGACCATTCCGACGAGACGGTAGACCGGCTCCTGGCGGCGGCCCGGCGGATCTTCCCGCGGGCCGAGGCGGCGCGTCAAGGCTGGAGTTGGGATCTTTCGAAAGGATGATCCGATGGCGAAGAACATGTCCCCGGAGCTGATGCTCTACGTTGCGATCCTTTTCTCTTTGATCCTCCTGGCCGCGGCGGGGTTCGTCCATGTCCTCCTGAGGCGGGCGTTCGTCCGGCATCCGATTTGGAAACCGACGCCTTGGGAGACCGTCGTCGCGCGCCTGTCCTTTCCGCTGGGTCTTCTGGCCGTATTCCTGATCGCGAAGTGGCCGGCCTTCCGGGAAGCGCTTCCCCTGAGCCCGAGGTATTTCGAGATCCTCGACGCGGTGTTCGTTTTCGCCGTCATCTTCTTTCTCGTCCGGCTGATGGACGCCTTGATCCAGCTCTTCTACGGGAGGAAGGGCCGGCCCTTTCCGCTGCCCCGCGTTCTCCACGGCTTCATCCTGCTCGTCATCTACCTGGCCGTCGTTTTCGCGGTGCTCGACCGCTTCCTCAGGATCAACATCAAACCCCTGTTGGCCGGCTCGGCCATCCTGACCGCGGTCATTGGCCTGGCCCTCCAGGGAGTGCTCAGCAACATCCTGGCCGGGATGTCCCTCCACTATACCAAGTCCTTCAGCCGGGGCGATTGGATCAGAGTCGGCGACACGGAAGGCGTCGTCATCGACACGAACTGGCGGGAGACCCGGATCATGGACGGGTCCAAGAACACCATCATCTTCCCGAACAGCGAGGTCGCGTCACGGACGATCACGAATTATTCCCTGCCCGACAGCCTGGTGGAGGTCGTGCTCCCGGTCAAGACCGGCTTCGACGCCCCGCCGGCGGCCGTGCTGGAGGCGCTGGACGAGGCCGCCCGGGAGGTCCCGGACGTCGTTCTGGAGCCGCCTCCCAAGGCCCGCGTCGCAGGCTACAACGATTTCGGGATGTCCTATGTCCTCAAGGTCCACATCGGCGACTATTCCCGCAAGGATGACATCATCGCGGAGATCGCCCGGCTCATCTGGTACAAGTTCCGAAGGCGGGGCATCGAGGTTCCTCTCCCGGTCGAGAGCAAGTTGCGGCAGGTCCTGAGCGCCGTCAGGCCGGGCGACCGGGCGGAGGCGGCCGTCGCCGAGCAGGAGAGGAACAGCCAGGACCTGGCACGATCTTCCTTCCTTCGCGCTCAGGATGGGGAGAAGGCCGGGGCGATGATCCTCTCGGATGAGGAGATCCGCGACCTGGCGTCGCGGGCGCGCCGGGTGGCGTTCGCCGCGAAGGAGGTCCTGTTTCGCCAGGGGGAGCGGGGGGAGAACTGCTACCTCGTCGCAAGCGGCAAGGTGCGGGGCGAGATCAGCTACGAGGAGGACGGAAGGAAATACACGACGGACTTCGAGATCGGGCCCGGAGGGATCGTCGGCGAGATGTCACTGTTCACGGGGATCCCGCGGACAGCCACGGTCGTCGTCCGCGACGACGCCGAGCTCCTCGAAGTCGGGGCCGAAGCGTTCGCCGGGCTGCTCGAGAGGAACCCCACCCTTGCCGAAGCCGTCGCCGAGATCGTCAGCGGCCGGAACCGGACGAATCTCGAGATGCTCCGCAAGATCAAGGAGCTCTCCTCGAAGGACCTGGAAGGCAGCACGAACAAGAAGTCCATTCTCGAGTACCTGAAAAAGCTCGTCCACATGTTCAAGCGATGAGAAGAGAATCACCTGGAGGGGACCGCCCCCGGCGGGGGACAGGCCCTTCCGGATTGAAACCCCGCCGGATTTTCGCTATAGTAAGCGCAATTCCGCTGGGTGCCCCTGTAGCTCAGTATGGATAGAGCAGCGGATTCCTAATCCGTTTGTCGCCTGTTCGAGTCAGGCCAGGGGCATTTCATTTAACTCACTGAACCTGAATTTGTTAGGGGGACTTCCAAGAACCTGGTCGTCTAGCTCCTGGTGAAGACGAAGGGACGGCGGGAGCGTCGTTCGCCGCCGTCCCTATCCGGCGCTTAATCTCCGATCTTGACGACTTTGTGAGTATGCGCTCCCTTTGTAACCTGCACGAGGAAGCCGTCGACGCCCGGGATCCAGATCTCTGAAAGGATGTACTTGTCCCCGACGGTGTCAAAGACGAGGGCGGCACCTTTGGGATTTGCGCCGACCTCCCTAGAGAGCAGCGTGATGATGTTCACGACATCGCCGGTCTTACCGGCCCCTTGGATCCTGAAAGCTTGGACCTGTTCGTCCTTCGTGAACACATACTCCCCAGCGGGCAGGACCTTGTTTCCGACGGAAAAAGCGAAGTCGATTTTCGCTTTGAGCACCTCCGCCGTCGACTGGACGGCGTAGACCTGGCCGAGGGCGAGCAGACTGACGACGCCCAGCGCGAGTGCGATTCTCGATTTCATTTCAAACCTCCATTGAGATGGGATAAGGGTTTTTCAATATATTAACCCCTTCATAAAGAATATTGCATTAAACGTGCCAATGGTGGGAATAAGTCCTTGCCCAGACTCAAGAGGGAATGGCCGTCGGGACGGTTCCAAGTTTGAGGAAATACCCGGCGCTGTGCTCTCCGATAGGACATTGACCGTCGCAGCTCAAGACTAAGGATGGGTCTCCCCTGGAAATTCGGTTTTCCCCATGTGTCGGGGAGTGTAGAGTAGGGACTCCGGATCCAAAGGTCGGAGGTTCGAATCCTCTCAGGCACGCCACGTTTTCCCCCCATATGGCCAGTGAAATCATCGGTTTAGGCCCGATTCGTCGCTGGGTCCAATCGGACAATATTCCTGACGCCTGCAACTATGCAGTCAGCCGTGCTAAAGAACGGGGCCTATCCAGTGAGGGCAAGTGGAGCCCTGTCTCATAACAAGGCCATCATGCCGGATCTCCAGGCACCGGCCAACAGGACACTCCAATTTGTTTTGATCTTGCCGTAGCGACGCTTCGCGAACTCATTTACAGTCTCGAGAGGCCTATGTCAAACTACTTACTGGATCTAGCTGGAGGGCGTTCTCCGTTTTCTTAGCGCTTTCCGAAGATCGGGCCAGGGTAGTCGCCGTTGTTGTTGTAGCCCCGGCTTTCCCAATAGCCCCGGAAGTTGGGGTCGTCCGAAAGCTCGATCTCCTTGACCCACCTGGCCCACTTGTAGCCCCACTTCGCCTCGGCCGCGACCTCGAAGGGGAAGCCGCGGTCCATGGGCAGGGCCAGGCCGTTCATCCTGAAGGCGAGCAGGACGTTCATCTGCCTGATGTAGGCGAGCGGCAGAGGGGTCGAGTAGCCGTCGACGGAGCGGAAGATGACCGTGTTCGCGGACGTATGGGGGGCCGCCGCGTCGATGAGCGCCGCGAGCTGCACGCCCTCCCACAGGACCTTGACGTTCCAGCCCTCGACGCAGTGGATGACGATGACGCGGGACTCGGCCGGCCTGGCCAGGACCTCGTCGTAGGTCAGGCTCAGCGGCCTGTCCACGAGGCCGCTTATCTTGAGCCTGTAGGCTTTGATGTCGACACGCTGAGGCCCCTCGATCGAGTTCTCTCGGAATTTCGCGATGGGGTCGAGCTTCTCCCCCTTATATTCCCGGATCTCGACCGCTGTCGTTTTCGCCGCGTCCTGTTCGCGCGCACATGCCGGAACCAAGGCCAGCGCCGCGGCCGCGCCAAGAAGGAAGAACCGCCTGGAAAGTTCGATCATAGCCATCTCACGCCTCCCCTCTTGCGATATATTACCAATATACCACGGAAGGGGTGCGCGGAGGCCGGCCGCGTCATCAGATCTCCCTCATGGTCTAAAACGAAATCCTGATCCAATGAACGTTGTTCAGCCGTTCCGGCGTCAAAACGATCTTGACTTCCCGGGCTTGCGTCCCCGTCCTCTCCAAAGTGACCTTCAGCTCGGCAGGAGAAAAGCCGTACCCGGCGTTGGATCTCCTGTCCGTGGAGATCGCCAGCAGCGTCAAGCCGATGCCGCCCAGGGTCCCGATCACATAGGGCCCTGCCGCCCCGTGGACGCCCATATCAAAGGCGAGCGAGCTGATTCCGCCCACGAGAATGAAGCCGATCGGGAAGAAAACAAGAGCGTTGGACAGTTCGGCCAGGCCGCTCGACGCGGCCGGGCTCTTACGGTTCATGACCATGCTGACGGGATCATAGCCCTGTTTTTCGATCCGGACGACGTGGTCCCGGTTCCTCCTGAGCACGATATGGATCGGGGTGGCGCCGATCTCCTTGCCATCGACAAATACCGCGGCGCCGACGAGATTGCTGGTCACGGGGATCCGTTGGGACTCTCCCCGGGTGACCGTCAGGCAGCTCTGGAGGCTCAGAATGCTGACGATGGGCAACAAGAACAAGGCCACGGGTCTGCGGCTGGCGTCCATGGTTCCCCTCCGTTCGCTCAGTCCCTGCGGACCCGGATCCACTTGATATTCCGAAAGTCGTCGGCGTCGATGTCCATCGCGTCGACCCGTGGCGGCCCTTTGGCCCTCGTCAGCCTCACGTTGAGGTTCATCGGCGTCAATGTGTAGGCTTTGTCGCCCATATCTATCAGCGCGAAGAGTCCCCCGAGGACCGCAGCGCTCTTGATATAGATCGAGAGAATCGTCCGCGTCTCATTCGAGGGGTCGGATTTAGTATGAGAAGACCCCAGCCAGCCCAGGGCCGGCACAATTCCGGGCAAAAATCCGAGCAGGAAGCTGACGAGGATCGTCTCCCCGGAGATCTTTGACCGAAGCCGGATCTCAAAAGGATTGTAGCCGGGGGATTCCATCCGAATGACATATCTCAGCCGCCTGCCGAAGCCGATCGAGAGAGGGGTCACGCCTCGCTCGATCCCGTTGACGATGACCGAGGCTCCCGCCGGAAAAGATGTCACGGGGATCCTCTGCTCGCTTTTCCGGGTCAGCGTCGCGCAGTCGGTAGAGAGCAGCACGCTCATGAACGTCAGCAGGAGAAACCGCGCCGCTTCCTTTCTCCGCATGGGGGCCTCTCTCGCTTATGAATGTACACGAGGCCAAAAGCTAAGTTGTCAAGGTTATGTCAATTTTAGTGTTTTGCTTTAGTGAGCCGACTAGATTAGAATTCCGTCCCTGGGAGAGCGCAATTCATGGCGACAAAGATCCGAAGGGTGCTATGGACGCTCCTGGCGGCCGCCCTGGCTATTCCGCCGGCCATCCTCCCAGCGGCAGATCCCCAGCTTCAGGGCGATATCATCAAGTTATCATCGAATACGCTCGAATCGCAATGGGACGCCTGGGCGGGTTCGATCCGGTCCGACCTCAGGGCCGGGCGGAACGCTCAAGCGGTTTTCTCATGTTTAGGGATCATTGAACGATACCCGGCGGCCTTGCCCGCGTACGCGTGGCTATTTCAAGCCTTGGAGGAGACGCCGGATTCGGCCAGAGCGTCGGCCGTCCCGGCCACGGTACGGCGCCTCGAGCGGCTGCTCCAGGAACGTCCGGGAAACGTCTACTATCATTACGGGCTGGGGGTGGCCTCCAGGCTGCTCGACAAGCCCGCCCAGGCCGATGAGTACCTGAGAAAAAGCATCTCCTCGGGCGCGGATTTCCACGAGGTCTACAGCGAGCTCGTCAGCAGCTACCTCACGAATAAGGACATTGAGGACACGGCCGCCTTTCTTCGGTCCCAGCTTCTTCTGCACCCCGATCATGCCTTTCTCCATCAGGCCATCGGCCTCGTCCACTACTATTCGTCGGAGTATCCCGAAGCCCGCGCTTCGCTGGAAAAGGCCCTGGCGCTGTTCCGCGAGAGGGGGTCGCGGGCCAATGAAGGACGATGTCGCCTCGATCTCAGCGATGTCTTCACGTATCTCAACGACTATCCCGCCGCCCTGAGGGAAGCCCAGAGGGGACTCCAGATCTCCCGTGAGACCGGCGACAAGGTCCTGGAGATCCAAAGTCTGGAACGAAGCGCCTTTGTCTGGACGGACCTAGGTAAAGACGCCTTGGCTTACGACGCCTGCCAGAGAGCCTTGACCCTGGCCCGGGAGAGCGTCAACCGCAAATTGGAAGTCCTTTGCCTCCGAACACTGGGGGTGATCCTCCTCGAAAGAGGCGATCTGGCCCAGGCCCAGGAATTCCTCTCCCAGGCCCTGGCCTACTATCAGCGAACGCGCGCCTTGAGAAGCCAGGACATCTGCCTCTATTGGCTGACCCTCTTGTACCAGGATAAAGGCGATTATTCCAAAGCCATGTCTTGCGCCAACGAGGCGCTGAGGATCAGCCGACAGATCGGGTTCAGGACCGGCGAGGCGTTCCATCTGACGACGATCGGCGACATCTATCTCTCCTTAGGCAACTATGAGAGGGCCCTGGAATTCAATAAAAGCGCCCTTCGCGTCGCCGACCAGTATATCGGCAAGTGGAGCCGGGAGGAGTGCCTGAACACGATCGGCTTCGTCTACATGGAGCTCCAGGATTACTCTCGCGCCATGGCCTATTTCAAGGAAGCGCTGGACTACATCCGGAAGATCGGCCACCGTCGCGAGGAGGCGCGGTGCCTTTACAACATCGGTTTCGCGTATTTCAAGCTTGCGGACCTTCCGGGCGCCCTGGAGTCCTTTTCCCAGAGCCTGAACGCGGCGAGCCTGGCCGGGAAGAAGATCATTCAGGCGCAGATCCATAATCGCCTGGGCGACCTCTACCGTGAGCTGGGATCTTGGGAGAAATCGAAGGCCTCCTATCTCCTGGCCCAAGGCGAGGGCCGTGAGATCAGGCAGCCCGATGTGATCTGGGAGGCTTATGCGGGCCTGGGGGCCCTCTTCGCGGCCCAGGAGGATATCCCCCAGGCCGTCGAGAGCTACAAGAAGGCCGTCGAGATCGTCGAAGACCTGAGGGTCCAGCTACTCCTTCGGGAATATAGCTCCGGTTTTTTCAAGAACAAGATCCCGATCTACGAGGCGCTGGTCGACCTTCTTTTCGAACGCTCCGAAAAGAACTCCTCGGCCGAAACCCTCGAGGAATGTCTTTTCTTCGCCGAGAAAGCCAAGGCCCGCTCGTTCCTGGACGACCTTCAAAAGGCCAGGATCGATTCGATCTCCCCCTCCCGCGAGCGAGTGGATGAACTGGAGCAGAACTCCAGGAAGATCTCGCATCTTTCGGCCGAGCTGAACGACGCCTCGCTGAGCCCGGCCGAGCGGGCCCAACTTGTGGAAAGACTCAACAAGGCCGAGGACGACTACCAGCTCTTCGCCGAGAAGGCGAGGGCCGAGAATCCCGATTATTTCCGGGCGGCGTCGGGCGAGCCCTGCCGGCTCCAGGAGATCCGGACGAAGCTCCTGAACGGCAAGACGGGCATTGTCGAGTATTTCGTCGGCGAGGAGAACATTTATATCTTCTTCATCACCGCCGGCGACCTTTCGGTTCGACGCCTCACTCCTCCCGAGAGCCGGCGGACCCTGAGGCTCGTGAGCAACTACATCGGGCTGTTATCGTCGAAGGAGGTCACGAACTCGGATGTCATCCCGGCGGGCCGCAAGCTTTATGACGCCCTTCTCGGTCCCGCGGCGCGGTTCGGTCTCTCGGGCATAAAGAGCCTGATCTTTATCCCGGACCGGACCCTCTATGGTCTGCCCTTTGAAGCCCTCGTCCCGGGGGACGCGCCCGGCCCGGGCCGCACGGGCTCCCGTTTTCTCATGGAGGACTACGCGGTATCCTACGCGCCATCCGCCTCGACCCTGGTGAGCATCCTCGATCGCCGGGACCGCGGCAATGCCGAGGCCGACCTTCTCGCGATCGGCAACCCCAGCTTCGGCTCGACCGGGGACTTAAGCCGCGGGGGAGAGAGCGGCAACGACATCCTCTCGGAATATGACTTCGAAAAGCGGTTCGCCCTGGGCCCGCTCGAGTTCGCCTCCCGGGAAATGGAATCGATCTCAAGTCTCATGGACCCGGGTTCGCGGAGGATCGTCTCCGGCGCCGAGGCCACGGAAGACCGGGTCAAGAAGCTCCCCCTGGCCGGATACAAGGTCCTTCATTTTGCCACCCACAGCCTGCTCGACGAAACCGTCGCCAGCCGCTCGGCGCTCGTCCTGTCCGCGGATCCCCGGTCCGAGGAGGACGGATTCCTCCAGGCTCGGGAGATCTACAACCTCAAATTGAACGCCGACCTGGTCGTCCTCTCGGCCTGTCAGACGGCCAGGGGAAAGATGGAGAAAGGCGAGGGGATCCAGGGCTTGTCGAGGGCCTTTTTCTGCTCAGGCTCGAGGTCAGTCGTGGCGAGCCTGTGGAACGCCAACGACGAATCCACGTCGCATTTCATGAAGACGTTCTACGGCTTTCTGACCGAAGGGCAGACGAAGCAGGAGGGCCTCCGCCGTACCAAGATCACGATGTGCCGTTCCGACGACTGGCGTCCCTACCATTGGGCGGCCTTCGTCCTGATCGGCGAGGGCGATGCGGCCATTCCTTTCCACAGAGCGCCATTCTGGCGCAGGCTTCTTCACTTCTGAAGAACGAACCTGGCGAATTCCGATTCGAGCGTCCGGCTGTCCTTGAAGACGGCCACAACTTTCCAGAAATAGACCTCGCTCTTTCGGAGCGAGGCGGCCGCCTCTCCGGGTAGGGAGAAGCCGGGCGCGTCAAGAGGGCCGGATTCGTAGACCGGCTCGAGCGTCCGGTCATAGATCTCCAGGCGATAGCTCCGGGCTTCGGGCTGCGGCGTCCACTGGAAGCTCAGCGCCGCGGAGGGGACCGTTCCCCGGGGCCGCAGGAGGCCGATTTCGAGCGGCGAGCCGTTCCGTTCCATGGCGCTCGTCCGGCGGGTCCCGACGTTCGGGGCGATGACGAACACCGCGAGAAGGGCCAGAGCGGCCCCGACGGCCGGGACGACTATCCAGCGGGGCGCCACGCGCCTTCTCGAACGCCCGCTATTCCGGAGTCGGCGGATCTCCCGGCGCGCCGCATCCCGAAGGCGATCCCGGGTCTCGGGGCTCCGCAAGTCCATCCCATCAAGGCCGCCGAGGACCCCGACGCTCTGCGACCGGATCTCCTGAGCCGCCTCCAGAACGATCCGGCATTCCGGGCACGAGCGGACATGGGCGAGAAGCCGCCGCCCGTCGGCTTCGGAGACGGGCCCCTCGAAGAACCGGATGATCTCGTCCTTCGAGGGACACCTCTGGCGCATCATTGTTTCCCAGCCGGGGGCCAGAGGCCCGGAAGATCCCCGGCCACGCTTCCCTGGAGGAAGCGGGTCTTTTCCTTCAGGTCGTCGATGCCGCGGTAGAAAAGGTGCCGAACCTTGGGTTTTTCCCAGTCCAGGGACGTGCAGATCTCGTCGATGGATTGGCCCGCGAGATAGAGCCGCAGGACCTTCCTCCTGTTCTCGCTCAGGGAGTCGACGAGCGCCAGGATCGATTCCTTGGATTCGTAGTCCTCGACCCCGGCCTCGGGGGAGTATTCCTTGGCCGGCCTGGCGACCTGTGAGGCTCCGGCGAACATCCTTCTCAGCTTCTCGGGTTCACCGGACGGCCGTTGCTTCATCATCTTCCTCAGTTCGTCGATGGTCGTCGAATAGGCGACTCTCTTGATATAGGACGGAAGGTTCTGGACATTTTTACCTTTTTTGAGAAAGGCCCAGATCTTGAGCCGCACTTCTTGTTCGATGTCCTCGAGGTCCACGTCGTCGCTTCGGTGGAGGTTGCTCTGGATGACCTTCCTGATGAGGAGGGAGAACCTCTCGATGACCGCCTTGGTGCTCTGCTCGAGGTCCTGCATTTTTCCCGATATTATCATAAGACCTGGTATAGATGAACGCTTTTTATCGTCTTTATAGGACAGTGGAGGGAATTATGCGCACAAGATCATACTCGCGGTGGCTTCTCTCGGTCATGGCCATTCTGGCCGGCCTTTTTTCGGCCGGCATCCATTCGAGCTGCTCCTCTCAGGCTCCCCCCGCCAAGCCTCCTCTCGAGGCGCTGTTCGACGAGGGCCGGGCGACATTCTACGCGGCCGTGGCCGGCGACGTCGACCGCCATCCGCTGCGGGACCGGCTCAACGCCGCGGAGAAGGCCAAGGTCCGGGATCTCACAAAAATCTATCCGCGTCTCTACGCGATCCTGATGAACTATTATTATCAAAAAGACGCCCCCGTCTTCGGGGCCCTCCTCGAAGAGGGCAGCGAGGCGTCCCTGCGGCGATTCCGGGACATGTACCTGGACCTGGCCCGATTCTCCGCGCAGATGTTCGCCGACAGCCTCTTCCAGCCCAGCCCGTGGGGAGGCTACTTCAAGGATCTCATTCCGCGGTTCAAGGGCAAGGACACCGTCGACATCGTGGCCTTGTCCTCCAGCCACATGGCCAAGCTCGACCTTCCCACGCCCGACAAGTTCGAAAAGAAGACCCTCAGCCCGGAGTTCGAGAAACAGTGGGGGCTCGACGCGGGCAAATTCCGGACCGCCCACAAGCTGAGCAAGGGACGCGGCGCCCGCGTCGCGGTCCTCGACTCCGGCATCGACATGACCCACCCGGTATTCGAGAATACCCGCTGGGGCTCCCATTTCAACTTCGTCGGGCGGGACGGATTCCCCTGGAGCCCGGTCGGCCCCCCGATGGTGGATTGGGGATGGCACGGGACCATCGTGACCTCCATCGTGGCCAACTACGCCCCGGAAGCCCTCATCACGGTCTATCGCTATCTCGACGCCGACACGCAGAACGATTCCCCGCTTCCCCGGGTTGTCACCAGCCAGATGGGCGCGGCGATCTATAAGGCCGTCCATGACGGCAACGATGTGATCAACATCAGCGCCGGCACAAACCTCCACGTCCCCTACCTCCAGGAAGCCTGTCAGTACGCCTATGACAATAACGTGATCCTGGTCACGACGAGCCCGTACTACATGGGCAAGTACCTCGGCGGAAACGAGGATTATCCCGGCCAGTACCCGGTCAATATCTCTGTCACAGCCATCACCAGGCTGGCCGAAAACAAGTATGGCTATTGGGACGTCGCCGCCCCCGAACCGACGACCACGGTCGGATCCCCCGACGCGCCCTTTGTCGCCTATCCGACCTACGTCGGCGAAAAGGACGACTATGCCGCCGGGATCTCCTGCGCCACTCCCATCGTCGCTTCCCTGGCGGCCCTTGTCGCCTCCGTCTATCCTCGCCTGGGGACCGAGCCCCCGGGACGGTACGCCGAAACCGTTAAGAAGCTCCTGACGGAAAATGCCGATCCCCGGGCCGTGGGCTTCGACGGGTTCTCCCCGGAGTGCGGCTACGGCTTGATCGACGCCGAGAAGACCGTGAAGGCCGCCCTCCGGCTGGCGGAAGCCCGCCGGGTCCAGAGTCCCGCCGAGGAGGAGGCGCCTCCCGCGCCCGTCGCGGCCGCCGATAGCGTCTTTTCGGAAGGGGAAAAGGTCTTCTACCGCGAGCTCAAGCTGGCGCTCGGTCTGCACCCGGAGCTGCTGAGACTGCTGCCCGCGGAGATCGACAAGATCGAGCGCGGCGCCGACGCCATTCCCGGCCTTTATGAAAACGTGGTCAATATCCTTTTCCAGGAGACCGGGCCCGAACTCACCGCTCTTCGGGAAAAGAACGACATGCCGGCCTTCAAGGACAGATATCTGGCTCTCTGCCGGGACGCCGCCGACCGCTTCGTCGAGTCCCTGTTCATCGAAAGCCCGGGCACGCAGGACCTTCTGGCCTCCGCCCCGAACCTCGGCCGCGGCCGGCTGGACCTCATCCTCGCCTCCCTGGGCCGGAGGTCCGGACCCCTCCCGGCGCCCGACGTGCTGAAGAAGATAAGCTCCCTGGCCCTCGAACAAAGCCCCGCATTTATACTCGGCAAGTTCGGCGAGGCCCAGAAGTCGAACAAAGGGAAGGGGGTCAAGCTGGCCGTGATCGACTCCGGCTGGGCTCCCGACGCCGAAGCCTCGCAGAAGGTCAAGATCAGCCACGCCCTCGATTTCTCCTTCATCGGAAGGACCCAGCCGCCCTGGAGCGTCGAGACCGTGGCGCCCGGAGACGACTTGGGCCGGGGAACGCTCATGGCCCTCCTGGCCTCCAGGCTCGCCCCCGAGGCCGAGGTCAGGACCTACCGGACCGGCGGCAGTCCCGATTCGCCCTACGAGTACTGGCCTGCCATGGAGCTCGCCCAGGCCATCTATAAGGCGGCTTACGACGGTAACGACTTCATCCTCACGGGCGCGGCCTTCAGCGGGGACTTCCCCTTCCTGAAGAAGGCCTGCCAGTTCGCCTACCTCCGCAATGTCATCATCTTCGCCCCGAACGGTCTTCTGCGTTCCGGAAAAGCGGAGGAGCGGCCGGCCTACCCCGCCGCCTACGGCTCGGTCATCGCCGTCGCTGGGGCCGCCATAGGCCCGTCGAACCGCCCCAGCCCCTGGGCCTTGTCCTCCCCGTCGAAGTCCACGGCGGTCACGGCTCCGGCCTTTATTGGCGACGGGATCCCTCCCTCGAACGCCTATGCTGTCGGCGCCTGCGGCGGGCTCGCCTCTCTTCTCTCGCCGAATATTCCCAAGACCGGCAAGGAGCTTCCCGGACAGTACGTTCAGAGGATCGCGGAGATCCTCAAAAAAGGGGCCGACCCGAAGATCCTCGGGTTCGGGACCTTCAATCCCAAGATCGGATACGGACTCATCGACGCCCCCAAGGCCGTCGGCCCGGCGGTCCAAACCTACATCAAGAAGATGAATGAGCTCGACGACAGCTTCAATAAGCGGATGGCTCAGCGGGCCAAAGAGGCCGAGGAGGCCGACCGGAAGGACGCGGCGGAAAGGGAAGCCGCGGCCAAGAAGAAATAGCCCGATCCAATGCGGCCGTCGTGGAGGTCCCAATGAAAAGGCGATTCCCCGTCATCGCGGTTCTCTGCATTTCCGTCCTTCTTCCGCTGGCCGTTCGAGGCCAGACCGGGAAGAAGCCCCTGACGCTCGAGGAGATGATCTCCCTGAAGTCCATCGGAACGGTCGCGCTCTCGCCCTCCGGCCGGATGGTCGCCTTCGACGTCACTTCGGTCGACTGGCCGCGCAACACATTCACGTCCGACGTCTGGCTGGCCGACACGGCCGGCGGTCAGTGCTTCGCTGTGACCAAGGGGCCTGACATGGCTATGGCGGCCGCCTGGTCTCCCGACGGCAAAACCCTGACCTTCCTTTCGACGAGGCGGGGAAAACCCCAGCTGTTCGTCTTTCAACCGGGCCTGGGAGAGGCGGAGCTTCTTTTTGAAGCCCCGGGCGGCGTCCGGAAATACGCCTGGTCGCCTGACGGAAAATCAATCGCCTTCCTGACGCCCGAGTCCCCCGACCCGGACAAGACGAAGGCCAAGAGCGCGGGGTTCGATGCCATGGATATCGACGAAGGGAACCCGCGCGCGCAACTCCACGTCTACGATCTGGCCGCCAAAGCCTCGAAGCCTCTCGTGGCCGGAGATTTCCATATCATGGGGTTCTCCTGGTCGCCGGACGGCTCCAGGATCGCCTTTGTGACCTCACCGAAGAACCTGGAGCCCGTGACTTGGGACTCGCAGACGCTCCGCGTCGTCAACCGCGACGGCAGCGGGATGAAAGCCCTCGATTTCCGCTACTACGCCGCCTTCACCCGTCGCGGCGAGGCCGCCTGGAGCCCGGACGGGCGCTACCTGAGTTTGGAGGTCGGGGACCCGAACCAGCCGGAACTTCACAACCTCATCATCCAGGTTTATGATTTCGAGACCGGAAAGGTTTTCAACGCGTCCGGGACCGCCGATCATTTTCTCACGAATTGCCGCTGGTCCGCCGACGGCGGCGGCATCTATTATGTCGCCTACGAGCAGCTCAACGCCCAGATCTTCCGGCTCGACGTTCTGAAGCGGGAGGTCCGCCAGCTCTCCCATTTCCCGAAGATGGAAGTCAACCAGCTCTCCTTCGCCGCCGACGGCCGGACGATCGCGTTCTCGGCCAGCACTCCGGACTGGCCCCAGGAGATCTATGTCGGGGACGTCAATTTTCCCGATAAGGCCAGGCGCTTGACCAATATTCATCCTGAATTGGCCAAGATCTGGCTGGGCGAAACCGAGCAGGTCACCTGGAAGGCCGAGGACGGGCTCCAAATCCAGGGAAATATCGTCTACCCCTTGGGCTATGAAAAAGGCAAAGCGTATCCGACCGTGACGCTCATTCACGGCGGCCCGGCCGGAAACTTCAACAATTCCTTCTCCGGCCTCTATTACTGCCCGGCCCAGTATTTCGCGGGTCAGGGGTATCTCGTCTACATGCCCAACGTGCGCGGCAGCATCGGCTGGGGATCCGAGTTCCTGAGGAAGGACATGAGGGATTGGGGCGGCGGTGATTACCGTGATCTGATGGCCGGACTGGACCTTCTCGTCACCAGGGGCCTGGCCGACAAGGACAAGCTCGTCGTCTGGGGCGGAAGCTATGGCGGCTATATGACCAACTGGATCGTGACTCAGACCGACCGCTTCAAGGCCGCGCACAGCGAAGTCAGCATCTCCAACCTCCAGAGCCTGTGGTCGATCTCGCCCATCGGCCGGATCCTGTGCCGTCAGTATTTCGAAAAGACGCCGCTCGAGGACCCCGAGATCTACCGGAAGCTCTCTCCGCTGACCTATGCCGGGAAGGTCAAGACGCCGCTCCTCATGACCCAGAACGAAAAGGACGAAAGGGTCCCCATGGAGCAGGCCGTCGAATTCTTCCGGGCGGTCCAGGCCGCCGGGGCGCCCGTCGAGCTCTACATATATCCCGGAGAATCTCACGGGACGATGATGCCGAACCATCAGCTCGATAAGCTCAGAAAGACCGAGAGCTGGTTCAGGAAATACCTCCGTTGAACCGCCGTGCTCGAAGGCCCGTGATCCTGGGAGCGGCCGCAGTTCTTTTGTGGCTCGGCCCGCGCCCGCTCTATCCGGCCACCCACCCGGCCGGGATCGAGGACCTTCTCCGCATCCGGAATATCCTGGATGCCCGGATCTCGCCCGCCGGAGACCGGGTGGCCTATGTTCTGTCGGAAATCGACTTGGCCAAGAACGCGACTCCCAGCCGCATCTGGCTGGTCAACGCTGCCGGTGGGGCGCCCCTTCGGCTGACCTCGGGCCCCGGCCGGGACGACACGCCGCGCTGGTCGCCCGGCGGGAAGACGTTGGCCTTCCTCTCCGACCGGGACGGCTCGAACCAGATCTGGCTCATCGATCTGGCCGGAGGAGAAGCCTCCAAGACTGCCGCCGTCGATGGCGCGGTATCGACCTTCGCCTGGTCTCCGGACGGCCGAAAAATCGCCTTCCTGGGCCGGGCCCCTAAAGCGCCCGAGCCGGCCAAAGCGTCGAATACGCCCGCGGACGTGATCGTTTACGACCCGGATGTCCCCGGCCTCCAGCTCTTTGTCCTCGACCTGGCGTCGAAAGATACGAGCCAGCTGACCCAGCCGCCGATGGCCGTCGTCGACTTCACCTGGTCTCCCGACGGGAAAAGAATCGCCTTCGCGGCCCAGCCCTCCCCGCGCATCCAGGACCTTTTCCGGACGGACATTTTCTCTGTCGACCTCGAGACGCGGACAGTCCGGGACCTGGTCAAGCGGCCCGGCATCGACACCTTCCCCCGCTTTTCCCCGGACGGAAAAGAGGTCGCTTTTCTTTCGACCGACGGGAAGACCGAATGGATCGCCAACTGGTATCTCTGCCTCATCCCGGCCGAAGGCGGGGCGCCGCGCAACCTTACTCCCAAGTACAATGAATTCATGTTCTCGCCCCAGTGGTCCCCCGACGGCCGATGGATATTCATCCAGAGTCCCGCGGGCGTCAGGAACCAGCTCTTCTCCGTTTCCCGGGACGGCGGGGAGCCGAAGGCCCTCCTCAAAGGCGATTTTGTCTGGAGCGATTTTAGCTTCTCGGCGAACGGCGAGAGACGGGCCTTCCTCGGCACCGACTCCTCGACCCCGACCGAGGTTTTCGTTTCCGGGCCGGGGGAATTCGACCCCGTCCGGCTCACCTTCACAAACCCCGAGCTCCAGGACATCAGCCTGGGCCGGCGGGAGATCGTCCGCTGGAAAAGCCCCGACGGCCTTGAGATCGAAGGGCTCCTCCTCCTTCCCCCGGGACCGCCGGCGAGCAAGCCCTATCCGATGCTGACATACGTCCATGGCGGCCCGTCGGGGCGTTTCGCTGCCGAATTCTCTCCTCAGATCGGCTCCCCCTATCCGATCCAGGCTGAATGCTTCCCGCTCCAGGTCCTGGCGGGAATGGGCTACGCTGTTTTTATGCCCAATCCCAGGGGCAGCTATGGCTACGGCGATAAGTTCCGGAAGGCCAACCTCCTGGATTGGGGCGGCGGCGATTACCGTGACATCATGTCCGGGATCGACGCCCTCGTCGGCCGCAAGATCGCCGACCCGGAGAAGCTCGGGATCATGGGACGGAGCTACGGCGGGTACATGACGGCCTGGATCATCTCCCAGACGGGACGGTTCAAGGTCGCCTCCCTGGGCGCCGGGATGTCCAACCTGGTCAGCTTCTACGGGCAGACAGACATTCCCGGATACACGGAATATTATCTCGGGGATGTCCCCTGGAAGGCCATGGATCGTTACCTGCGGCGCTCACCCATCTTCTATGCGGCCAATCTCAAGACGCCGACCCTGATCCTCCATGGCGAGAAGGATTTTCGGGTGCCTGTGCCCCAGGCCCAGGAACTCTACCAGGCCCTCAAGAGGAACGGCGTCCCCGTCCAGCTCATCATCTATCCCCGCCAAGGACACGTCGCCGTCGAACCGAAGCACATGAAGGACATGATGGAACGCAACCTGGACTGGTTCGCCCGCTGGCTGAAATGATCCTCCGCTAGACGCCCCGCTTTTTCAGGACGATGGCCCCCGCCGCGGCGAGCTTTTCGATGTAGTCCCGGACATCCGCGAGCCTCGCCGGGCCGCACTCCGCGCTGACCGCGTTCCTGATCTCGAGAACGCTTCGTCTTCCGTCGATGAAAGCGCCAACCTCGAAGCCTGTCGCTTCGGATAGAGGATTGCGGTAGGGGATTCCCCGGGACTCGAGCTTGGCGGCGACATACTCGTCGGACAAAGGGCCAGGAAGCTCGGGAATGCGCGCAGGAACAAGGTGCGCGTCCTCTTTTTCCTCAGGCGTGAGACCGGCCGGGATCCTGCCGGGGTCGACCTTCCGGCGGGTGCACAACGCAAGACAAGAGGCCCGGACATCCCTCCCGGCTGATACCCTTGACGATCCGAGGGCTTCGATATTCCGGCGGACTGTCAGTCCCAGGTCTTTGTCGGCGGGGAAAAGCCTCAACAAGGAGGAGAGCGCCCCGCTCTCCCTCTCGAATCCGCGGTCGATGATGTTCAGGCCTTCCTTCAGGTCTTCACTTGCCGGCCGGCCCCGTTCGAGCGTCGCGACCGCCTTCTCGAGGTCCAGGCCCATCCGCTGAACAGCCGCGGCATGCATCCTGTCGGCGAGATCGGAGGCAGCCGCGGCGTCCATGTTGGCGATCGAGCCCGCCGTCATCATCCCCAGGACGACGGCCCGGCGAAGCGCCGTCGGGTCGCACTTGTCGGGAGTGTCCTCGTTCGTGTGGTAGAAATAATCCGGCCAGCTGCCGAACATTGTGGCGGGGACCTGAAGGCCTCCGCCCATGAAGACCTCATGGTCGCTCCCTCCCGAAAAGGGCACGAGGCCAGCGTGCCAGGGATCGCGCGTCCCGGTCGGCGATGTGATCGCGAATGAGCCCAGCGTTTCGTGGCCGGGCAGAAGGGGTCCTCCGAGGAGAAGGTCCAGACCGCCTGAAAGCAGGTCGTTGAGAAATGACGGTACGGAGTCCGGGGTCCTGGTCGCCTGGAAGGTCGACCCGCAGAGCGCCTGGTTCTCCCCGACCATGTCCATGTTGATCACGGCCACGGCCTTGCGGACGCGCTCCGGATAGGAGACCAGGTAGGCATAGGTGCCGTAGACTTCCGGGACCCAGAAGAAGCGCAGGGTCCGCCGGGGCTTGGGCAAGATGCCCGACCGGATGAGATCCTGAAAGACGCGGGCGCATTCCAGGATGGCCGCGCTGCCGCTGGCGTTGTCGTTGGCCCCGGGGTTGGCATGGTCGAGGTGGGCGATGAACCAGACCTCCTGGCCCGGGAATTCCGTCCCGGGGATCGACCCCTCGACGATGCCATATTCCCCGGGCGAGAGATCGGCCTTGATATCGGCCCGAAGGACGACCTTCCGCCCTTCTCCGAGAAGCCTTTGGAGCTCCCGCCCCACGCGCTTCGAGACGCAGAAGCCGAAGGTCGAAGACCGCCCGTTCTTCTCGAGAGTGAAGAGATGATCCCAGGTGACGAGGTCCGGGAAATCATCGAGGTAATAGCTGCGATAGGACACGACTCCCGCCGCGCCCCTTTCGAGGACGGCCAGGCGGCTGACGAGGTCGATCCGGCCCTTCCCCTGGGGCGAGGAAGCCAGGACGAGCTTGCCCGCGACGTCCTTTCCTTCGTAGTCCGAGGGACTGACGCCCTCGCCCACGTCGACGAGCTCGGCTTCAACAGCGGCGGAACGGCTGTTGCTGGCCAGGGCGGTCGGCATTTCCGCCCAGGAGACAAGACGTTTCGCTTCGGGGGAGACGCAGCGGAGTTCCGCGCTGTCCACGGACCAACGGGGCAGACTCAGGCTCGTCGCGTAATGGATCTTCCCGTCGGATGGAAACTTCTCCAGCCCGACTCCCTCCAGCCCGATCTTGCGCGCCTCTGTCATAATGTAGGCCGCCGCTTCGTCGTAGCCCGGGGACACGAACCAGCGATGGAGGAGAGCCAGGCGCCGGACATCATTCATGGCCCGCTCGCCGGAGGCCCGGTCGATCATAGCCCGGACCTGGCTCGAACTCAGGGCGGGGAGGACGGCCGGGTCCTCCGGCGCGCGCCCGCCTCGGAGAACCGCGGACAGCCCGACGATCATGATGATGAGGGCCCCTCTTTTAGTCATGGACGACCTCCCGGTTCGGATCTTTCGCGGCCCTCTGTTCCATCGTGATCACCTTGGCCGCCTCGAGCATGCGCATGTAACTCGCCACCTCCCGGAGACTGACGGCATGCGTCGCCGGGTATCCCTCGCTCCAGAGCTCGGAATCGACGGCCTGGAAGATTCCCAGGACGCTTCGCCGGCCGTCGATGAAATTCTGGGCCTCTGTGTAGCCGACGTGTCCATAAGAAAAGTCCGGGGCGAGCCCGAACGATGCGAGCCTCTCTTTGCCCAGGACCTTCTCGTAATAATTGCCGAAATAGGCCGAAGTGCCCATGACTCCCGGGACAGGCCTCGGAACGACTTCCTCAAGCTCCTTTTCTTCGGGCGAGAGGGTCACCGGCCGAGGCGGGCGGCCCAACTCCTTGCAACGCCGGCGGTATTCCCCGCCGAGGAGGGTGGAGAGGGAATCGGCCAAGTCCGTTTCTTCACGAATTCGCAGCCCGATGAGCCGCGAAGCCTCATCGCTCCCGGGGACGAGTGGTTTTACCGACCCGAGCATCGCCCGCTCTCTCTCCAGTCCCGAGCGGAGCAGATCCAGGCCTCTTTTGAAGACGGCCTCGATCGTTCCGTCGTCGGCCGAGGCCAGGGCGTCCAGGGCCAGGTTGGATTCCTGGGTGAGCTTAGACCGGCCGGCCCGGAACACTTCGCCCGTCAACAGGCCGGCGTTCCGCGAGTCCGTCCAGCCGAACACGGCCGCCAGCGCCGCTCCGAGATAGGCCACTCGATGAAGGCCGGTCGGGTCGATATAGGACAGGACATTGGCCTGGCTGTGGCGCGGCGGGACGGGCAGGCAGCCGAAGGCCATGGTAGGAATGCCCACGGTGTTGTTGTTGCTCTGCATTTCGTCGCCGAAACCGCTATAAGGGATGACCCGCATGTGGAACTGGTCGCGGCTTCCTTCGGGGGCGTAAAGGTTGTCCGCCTTACTGAAGTCAAACAAGTTGCGGTTCGTCCGCTCCTGAAGCTGCCCGGCCAGGTTCTCGAGTACCGCCGACCAATAGGAGGGGAGGGCGTGAGACGGCTTGCCGGGCGCGAAATAGTTGGAAAACAGGGTCTGGCTGATCCCGACGCTGTCTACCGAGAGTCCGCCCCGGATCTTGCCGATCTTTTCCGGATGCCTGGAAAGATACATATAGAGGCCGGTGACATGCGGCAGCCAAAGGAAGCGGATGGTCCGTCGCGGCCGGGGGACGAGCCCGTTGTCGATGAGCGCCTGCAGGGTCCTTGCGACCTCCAGGATGACCGCGCAGCCGCTCCCGTTGTCCACGGCGCCGGGCAGGGCATGGTCGATATGCGCCCACAGCAGGAATTCCTCGTCGGGGTACTCGGAACCCTGAATGGCCGCGTCCAGTGTCTCAAAGACGGCCTCGTCGCCGCGCTTGATCTCGGCGTCGATCTTGACCTTGAGGACGACCTCCTCGCCCCGGTCGAGCAGGCCTTTCAAAAACCGGTATTGGTTGTTTGACAGGGAGAAGCCGAACGTCGAGTCCCGGCCGTCCTTGCCCCACGGGGACCACCACATGTCGAGATTCGCGTCCTGATCGTCGCCGCTGTTATGGGGCAGATCGAAATAGAAGAGGATCCCCGCGGCCCCGAAACGATGGATGGCCATCTCCTTGACGTCCTCGGGCAGGGCGTTCCCGGCCAGGACGATCTTCCCCCTGACGTCTTTTCCCTCATAATTCTTCGGGTCGGCCCCCGGGCCGATCCAGACGAGCGGGGCGGTGAGGTCGGCCGACCGGCTGCCCTGGATGAGGGCGCTCGGGACGCTCTCCGTTGTGGCGATGAGCCTGGGCATGGGCTTGACGAGTCGGAGTTCCGCGCCTCGCACCCGGGTCGGGACCTGGCCGTCGAAATTCTGGAGGCCGAAGAACTCGAAGCCCGTCTTCACGGGCACCCCAAGGATCTCCGCGGAGCTCAGGCCGTACTCCCGGCACTTATTCTGAAGCCTCTGCAGGATCTCGTGGGTCTGGTCGGAGCCGAGCGTCCGGTGATAGGTCGAGATGACGGCCAGGTTGTTGAAGGCGGCGTGGCCGCTGACCTCGCCGCCGATGAGGCGCAGCCACGGCTCAGGGAGGACCGCCGGCCGCCCGGCCGGCCCCGCCGATCCGGCCCGGATCAGACCTGCGACAAATATGACCAGGAACAAGGACCTCGAGGATGTTTTTTTCATGACCCTCTCCATGGGAACATCTCGTCAAAAGACGCGAAAGCCATCCGCTTTCTTTAAGGACGTCGCCCCGCCCCATATTTTACCAGGGATGGGCCCCGCCCAGGGGTCGGAATTGGGTCCGGCGGGACTCCGGGGTGGTACAAACGGGCCGCTTGTGCCGTCCTTATATGAAAATGGCGAGATCTTTGGCGACAACACCATACCACTCGCCGTGGAGGAGAGCATGACCAGAATACTGAGAGTCCTTGGGATCATCTTCTTGGCGTTTTCCCTTTTCCAGGTGGCCGGCGCACTTCAGGCCCAGGGCCAGGAAAGCGGCGGCGAGATCAGGGGAAAAGTCGTCGACGCGAACGAAAAACTGCCCCTGCCCACGGTCAAGGTGACGATCCTCGGAACCAAGAGGTCCGCCCTCTCGGCCGCCGACGGAAAGTATTTCTTCAAGAACGTCACGCCCGGCACATACAAGATCGTTTTCGACATCGCGGGCTTCGTCCCGCAAACCCGGAAGGATGTCGTTGTCACTGCGGGGCAGACGGTCGAGATCAACGTCACCTTGGCCGAGGGTTTTGCCCATGAGGTCACCGTCACGGCCCGCCGCGAGGTCGAAAGCCTCCAGAACGTGCCCCAGAATATCGAGGTCTTGACGGAAACCAAGCTCGCGGAGACTCCGCAAACGAACATCGTCCAGGCGCTCAACAACATGTCCGGCGTCGACGTGGAATCCGGAAGCGGCAACACGACGCTCGGGACGTTCATGTACATCGACGGCTACGACGACGTCTATATCCGGAAGATGGTCGACGGCGTCGACGTGGGCGAAGTCGTCAACAATTGGAGCATGTTGAATTCCTATCCCGAGGAGATGATCAGCCAGGTGGAAGTCATCAAGGGCGGCTCGTCTTCGGTCTGGGGATCGAACATGGGCGGCATCATCAACGTGGTCACCAAGCGGCCCCGCGACCTGGCCCGGCCCCAGTTCACGCTCAAGAGCACCTACTCGAACTTCAAGGCCATGGATTTCCATGGGGCCAACGCCATCGGCGTCAAGGGCGACAACCTCAATTATTCCGCGAATGTCCTCGGAAACATCCGGAAATTCGGCTACATGCTGGGCTATGACGGGGTCCGGAATGACGGATTCGTCCAGTACGGCCA
Organism: Candidatus Aminicenantota bacterium; assembly: GCA_963725825.1. GTDB lineage: Bacteria > Acidobacteriota > Aminicenantia > Aminicenantales > Saccharicenantaceae > RBG-16-66-30. The sequence continues at coordinate 40,665 of CAVSAI010000030.1, read as the reverse complement.
GGAGAGAAACTACAACATCTTCGGCAAGTTCAGCTACGAATTCAACGACAACACCTACCTCGACCTCCTTTACGACAGGAACAAGATGAACACCCAGAACCTCGCGTTCCTGTTCCTGCCGGACCTGCTCGGGCCCGACGATCCCTATTACTGGAATTACCAGATCAACATGCACGGCATCTCGAACGTCGCCTCGCTGAGGTTCACCACCAACCTCACCCCGGCCCTCAACCTCGAAACCCAGCTCAAGTACAACCGGTCGGATTTCAGCAGCACGACGGAATACCTGGCCGGATCCCTGTTCCAGCCGCCGGCGGGCACCATCGAGACCTCCAAATTCGTCGACCAGAAGATGGGCTTCACCCTTAAAGGAGCCTATCGGCCCTCCGAGGCGTTCTCAGTCATCTCCGGCGTGGATTTTTACCGGATCAAGGCCGACTTCACGGGCTTCATCGCCCTCCAGCCCCTGGTCTACGTGAACTCCTGGGCCCCCTTTGTCAACGCGGAATACCGGATCGGGAACCTCGGGCTTCACGCGGGCGCGAGGTACGACTACGACAGCTCCTTCGGCGACCAGCTCAGCCCCTCGGTGGGCGCGACGTTCAACTTCCTCAAGGCGTCGCTCTTCCGGGTCAACGTGGCCCGGACGTTCAAGGTCCCCCCCCTCTGGTACACGCTGGGCGTTTCCTATTTCGATCAGATCCTGCCCAACCCGAACCTCAAGCCGGAAAGGGCCTGGGCGTACAGCGCCGGCTTCGAATCCCAGGAACTTCGCTTCCTCTATGTGAAGCTGTCCGGCTACTACCATCAGATGACGGACGGGATCGTCCGGGTCCCCGCCGATACCGAGGGCCGGTTCACTTGGGGGAATATCTCCAAGTTCGTCCGCAAGGGCTATGATGCCGAGATCGGCATCCTGACGCCCATCGGCCTCACCGGCTACATCGGGACGAACTACAATAAGCACGAGAACACCACGGGCACCGAAGCCGTGATCCTGACCTGGATCCCCACTCAAACCTATAAGGCCGGGCTGAAGTACAAGATCGAAAAGTTTGACTTCTTCGCCAACCTCCGGGCCCGCTGGATCTGGTGGAACATGGACCCGGACACCGCCGCCCTGTTCAATCCGCACGATAAGAAGTGGATCGTCGACTTCCGGATCTCCAAGGGATTCACGATCCAGGGGAACACCCGGCTGGGGATCTTCCTGGACATCTTTAACCTGACGGACCAGGTTTATTGGGACCGGAGCGATATGCCGAATCCCCGCCGCTGGGGCCAGCTCGGTCTGGAAGTCGGTTTTAAGTAGCGCGCAGAAGAACACGGCCGGAGGCCAAAGATCACCGCGAGCTCGTGAGGTCGTCGATGCCAAAGAACATGTGGAAATCCTTGTCCCGGGCCGTGGCGTTCGCGGCCGTCCTCTGGGCGCTGAACGCTCCCCTTCAAGGCCAGATCTCCCCCGAGGTCCAGAAGAAACTCGACCCGATCTTCGCCGAAGCCAAGGCTTCGTTTTTCGGCCTGGTCGGAAAGATCCTCCAGAATCACCCGATGAAATCCCAGCTCGGCGAGCCCGACCTGGCCCGCGTCCTGAACGCCGGGAAAGACATCCCCTACCTGTTCGAGAGGCTGATCCTCTTCGCGTACCAGAAGGACGAGCCCCAATTCACGGCCTGGGCCAGGCGGGGAGACGCCGAGTCGCTCGAGAAGTTTCGCAAGTCCTTTATCGCCCTGGCGGAGGAGTACGCCGCCCGGTTCGTCGGTTCCCTCTTCCGCAAGACCCGCCAGTACGACTTCGAGATCTCCCTTCCTCACAACCGCGGAAAATCCCGGCTCGAGCTCGTCCTCCAATCGATCGGGTATAACGCCCGGAACGACCGGCCCGACATCCCGAGGGAAAAGTGGTTCACCAACGCGATGAAGCCCGAATACCGGTCGCAGTGGGCGATCGACGCGCTCAATGTCAAGCCCGTCTGGCCCGTGAGCAAAGGGGCTGGGGTCGTTGTCGCGGTCATCGATTCGGGGATCGATCCCTATAATTCGCTGTTCAAGGACAAAACGGTCTCCGGCTTTAATTTCGTCGAGCGGACGACGCCCCCGTGGTCGGACGAGAACCCCCCCATGATCGACTGGGGCATGCACGGCACGGGCTGCTCCTCGGCCCTTCTGGCCATCGCCCCGGACTGCCGGATCATGCCGGTCCGGGTCCACGACGGAGACACGATGAACGATCCGGTCTACGATTACTGGATCTATGAATTCGTCGCCGCCGGGATCTACTACGCCGTCCACCACGGGGCCCAGGTCATCTCGCTGAGCGCGCCCCTGCCGGCCACGGAACTCCCGCTCTTGGATGCCGCCAAATACGCCTACCGGAACAACGTCCCCCTGTGCACGGCCGCGGGCAACATCTCCCGCGTCCAGTTCGGCCTGCGCCTGGAAGACCAGATCTTCAAGGCCATGAAGAAAGAGGTCATCCTGGCGGGCGGCGTGGCCAGGGAAGACGGCGCCATCAGGCCGTGGCCGATCACCGTCCCTCATGACGAGATCGACATCGCGACGCCCGCGGCCGACGTGTTCGTGACCGTTCCCGTTTACATGAAAGACATGCAGGACATGGCCGTGGCCGGGACGTCTCTTGCCGCGCCGCTCGCGGCCGGGGTCGTAACGCTCCTCCGGAGCGCTGCGCCACCGTCCCCGGATGTCCTTAAAAAGCCCGGTGAGTACTCCCGCCTGATCGCTCTCAGCTTGGCGAAAGCGGCCCGTCTGGACATTCTCGGGCTGACCGAGCCCGACGACGTCGTCGGCAGCGGGCTTGTCGACGCCTACGGCTCGCTCCAGGTGATCAAGAATCTGCTCCAGGGAAAACGCTGACCAAGCCCACGGCGTGCTTCAAGTTCGTTGCAGGAGGTGATCGTGGACGCGAAGCTTAACCGCAGGGATTTTATTAAGAAGAGCGCGGGCACGGGGGCGGCGGCACTGGTCGCCGGCGGGCTCGTCTGGCCCCGGACCAAGGACGGCCGTTCCCAGACGGCGATCCCGGAATTCCCGGATGTGGCCGTCGTCAAGGGTGAGGATTACCTGGCCAACACCCGGAAGGCCGTGGACCTCGTCGGCGGGATGGCGCGATTCGTCCGGAAAGGCGCACGGGTGGCCATCCTGCCAAACACCCAGAGCGCCCACCCCGGGACGTTCACTAAACCGGACATCGTGCGGGCCGTCGTCCGGATGTGCAAGGCGGCCGGAGCCGTCGAAATCAATTGCCTGAGCTGGCTCCCCGAAAAGTTCTGGACGGCGACCGGCCTTGCGGCGGTCCTCAAGGAAGAAGGGGCTGAACTCAAGATCATCGACCTCAAGGCGGAGGCCCTCTTCCGTCCGGTCGCGATCCCCAACGGGAAGATCCTTCGCGAAGCCATGATCATGCGGGACTATTTCGATAACGATCTGCTGATCAACCTGCCCATCACCAAGGACCATGCCGGAAACAAGTTCACGGGCGCCATGAAGAACATGATGGGCCTGAACTTCGCCGCGGTCAACCGGACCTTCCACAGCGGCGATTTCAAGACCAAGCCCGACGACATCGACCGGCTCGACCAGTGCATCGCCGACCTCAATCTGGCCGTCAAGCCCGCCCTGTCCATCGTCGACGCTACGGAGATCATCCTGACCAACGGTCCCTTCGGGCCGGGCGAGCTGTCCAAGCCGCTGAAGATCGTCGCCGGGGTGGACAGGGTCGCGGTCGACAGCTATTGCGCCACGATCCGGGGTCTCAAGGGCGAAGAGATCCTTATGATCAAAAAGGGCTTTGAGCACAGGCTTGGCCAGATCGACTTGAAAAAGGTCAGGATCCAGGAGGTCGCCGCATAAACGGCGTGTTCACGGAGATGAGGAGAGGATTCCGCCGGCTCTCCCGCCTGATCGTCCTCGCCCTTTCCTGGAATCTATTCTTGGCCGCACAATCCCCTCGCGGGGTTCCCGGCCTCCGTTCCTATCTCCCTTCCGGACAGGATGCGGGGGAGTGGACGATGGACGGTGAGCCGCAGGACTATGCGGGCGAGGACCTTTTTCTCTATATCGACGGCGGGGCCGAGATCTACCGCGAGTATGGGTTCGCGGAAGTCCTCATTCAGGACTACAAAGGCCCGGAAGGGAAGCGGCTCTCGCTCGAGATCTTCCGGATGACGAGCCCCGAGGCCGCGTTCGGCATGTATACGTTCAAGAGAAGCCCCAAGGGCACGCCGGTCGAAGCCGGCGCCGGGGGCCAGATCGAGGACTATTACCTGAATCTCTGGAAAGGCCGTTTCCTGGTCACCATCACCGGTCAGGACGAGGGCCCGGCGACCCGCCGGGGATTGCTTGAGCTCGCCCGGGCCGTCGCGGAAAAGATCCCGGGTCCCTCGAGTCCGGCTCCGCTCGTGAACAGGCTTCCCCAATCGGCGCTCATCAAGGCCGGCGTCCGCTACTTTAAGGGTTATCTCGGTTTCATGAACGTTTATCCTTCCATGGGCGCCAAGGCGTTCGTGTTCGAGGAGGGGGTCAGAGCCGACTACTCTTCGGGCGCGTCGCTGTTCATTCTCGAATATTCCAGTGAAGAATCACTGCGGCGGGGATTCGCCGGGATTGAAAAGTCGCTCCGGGACGACCCGGGGTCGAGCGGGTTCCTCGCTGGGCGCGGCCTTTCTTTTCAGGTGATCGATGACAAAGGAAAGCTCCTGAGCCTTCAGGCCGACGGCCAGTTTCTGTTGCTTTGCGTCGAAGACCGGACCCCGGGGACGAACGCCCCTGTGCTTTTTGGGCAGGTTCGAAAAGGCCGTCGAGAGATATCCCCCTAGTAAAGCCAGCTGGAGATGTCGGCCCCCGGAGGGGCGGATTTGACGAGACGGGCGGCCATCTCGGGGGCGAAACGCTGGTTGATCGTCAACATCGATACGGGGAGCGAAAGTCCTGTCCCGCCGCACCAACAGTGGGGCTGCCGGTCTCCATATTCCACCGTCCCGTCGTAAGCGGGATCTGTCGTGCCTTTGAGGAAGGCCTCCATGAGGTAGACGGCGTTGTTGAGGTACCAGTTGTCCATATCGCCCGTATAGATGTGGATCTTGCCTTGGAGCTTCGGCCCGAGCGTCTTCCAATCGCGTTCCAGGATATACCTGAGATCGTAATGCTCGCGCCAATAGGCGGCGACTGACGGGTCGATGAGGCCGGTCCTCTTGTCCCAGATCGGTTTGGGGTAGCCGTCGTCCCCGACCGGGCCGAAAACGGCCTGCCAGATGTCGTACTGATAGCCGGAGCGGCTGTGCGTTCCCAGCACGAGTTCGAGATGGTTCATCTCTTCGGTGGTCGAGAGGACCTCGCCGATCTCGTTCCGGAAGCCCGGGCGGGGCGTATGCTTCCAAGGGCCGTCCGAAAAGTAGGCGTTCTTATTGACATAGATGTTGACGAGCGAATAGGCCCGGAAATCGATCGGATCGGGACAAAAAGTCCACGTCCCGTTGTACTCGTCGGGGTAGAAGATCTGAACGGCCAAAGATTCCCATCCTCCCGTCGAGCCACCATAGAGCGTCCGGGCCCACCCCTGGCCGATGCCGCGGAACTGCTGTTCGATGTAGGGGATGAGCTCGAATGTGATCGCGTCGCCGTAGGGCCCGAGATTGGCCGAGTTCACGGCGTAGGAATCATCGAAATAGGGATTCGGATGCTGAATGGTCACAAGGATCATGCGCGGGAAACCGGGTCCGGTCCAGGCTTCGTAGAACCTGTGGCTGTAGTCGTCATAGGCTCTGTAGTATTCGCCCCAGACGCCCGGGCGTGAGGCGTTCTCCGCTGGTTGGGTCAGCGGGGGCGCTTCTTCGCGGAATCCGACGAGGGTGTCGAAAGTCCGCGAGAAGTGCCCCTGATAGACCATCAGGGGATAGCGGGCCTCCGGATGTTCATCGAATCCCGCGGGCAGGAGGATGACGGCGCCGAGGAACATCGGGCGGCCCCAGAATTCGGTCAGCCGCCGGCTCTGGATCTTGATGTGCCTGATATATTTTGTGTCCTTTTCTTCCGGGAAGGGCGGGATCTCCTTGTCGAGAATGACGTGGAGCATTCCAGGCTTCGAGGGGTCGATCCGGACGCGCCGGGGCGTGCTGAGGAGATTTCCAGGGGCGATATTCCACATCTGGCCTTCGCCGCGATCCATGGGAAGCTTGACCGTACGGCCGTCCGCGCGATGGAACGTCTCATACTTATGGAGGAGCGCCTGGACGACATATTCGCCGGGCGGGATCTTGGCGAGCGTATCGACCGGGAACCCGAAGACCCCGGCGTCGAAAATGGCTTCTTGGCCAGGCTCCAGATTCTCGACGTCCATACCGAAGATCGGCTGAGCGTCGTCGTTTCGGGAGCTGACTTCGAATCTGGGCTCGCGCCTGTCGTTGTCGGAAAGGATCAGGAGCATCCGCCCGTCGAAGGGCCCCGGGCCCAGTTCCTTCGAGAACGAGACGCCGATCCGGAATCCGGCTTGCCTGCCGGCCGATCGGGAGCTTGACCGGCATGCCGCGGGCCCGATCAAAAATGAAAGGGCGACCAGGACAATCGTTGACCGTACGGGTATGGATTGATGTTTCATGCACCCTCCCCCGGGAACATCATTCCCCTATGGATAGAACAGGCGCCCGGCGCGCTTGGAGAACGTCCCTAGCGCTTGGAGTTCAATTCCAGAGCCGCTTGGACGGTCTTTTCGGCGTCGATCAGCCCGTAGCCGCACTCGGGCGAAAAGCCTTTAAATCCGACCCGATCGGGATTGGCGTTTTTGTTCACGAGGTCCATCAGGCTTTGGGCATAACGTCCCGGCGGCTCGTTGCCCTGCCGGGGATGAGCCGATACGGTCAAGGCGAAGAGGGAAGCGACGACCGGGATGGCCGCGGAGATGCTCGGAATATAGGCGTCCTTTTCTCCGACGTATGTCGGGAAGGCCCCGAAGATGTCGTTCGGAGCGGCCACGGTATTTTCCTTTTGCGCCGCGCAGACATCCCAGTACCCGTACGTTCCGTCCGGGTTCCTCTTAGCGGCTGTGACCGCGACGACGGTCTTGTACTGGGATGGGAAATTTCGCGTCGCGCCTTGTTTGAACCACTTGCTGTAGAGCGCTCCGGAGATGAGGATCCGGTTCTGGGCATATGCGTACTGGCAGGCCTCCCTGAGGTAATCGGAATCCAGGGTGGCCCCTGAAGCGCTGATGCTGATGACATCGTTCCCGTCGTGAACGGCTCGGTAGATTCCCGCGGCCAGGAAGCTTTCGAGCAGGAGAAGGTAGGCGGGATCATTTTGGGTGTCGCCGTCGAGAACCTTATAGACGGTCAGCTGGGCCTCGGGGGCGAAGCAGGCGGCGACGGAGGTTATCAGTGTGCCGTGCCAGCCCCAATCCACCAGCGGGGCGTCGTCGGACCAGGGCCGGCCTTCGCGTCCGACGAAGGAAAAATTCTTTCCCCATTTCGTGTTCTTGAAGATGGAGTGGCTTTCGTCGATCCCCGAATCGAGGATGGCAATCTTGGCTCCCTTTCCCCGGGTCATGAGGTGAGCTTGGCGGAAGCGGGCCCCGTCGAGGGCGCCTTGACGCTCGAACTCCGGGCTGACGGGATTCTTGAACGATTCATGGGGCGGGGGGGGGTCGAGCTTGGCGCCGTATCCGACCGAGCGCACGACGAGGTCCACGGCGTCGAGGTCCTTATAGGCGGCGTTCGTCTTGCGGATAAGGTCGGTCGAGGCGTCAGTGGCGAAGAAGGCCTCGACGAACATGCGGCCGGCGAAGCGGGCGAGGTCGAGATACATTGCGGAGAAGCGCCGTCGGGACTCCTTGTCGGTCTTCTCGAGCAGCGACGAAAACGTGGGTTCGTCCTTCTGGTAAAAGACATTGATCAGGATCCCGTACAGCCTGGGGTAACGGGTCTCCGATTCCTGGATCTTCTGAAGCTCGATCTCGGTCAGGCTGGCCTGCTTGGGGCGGATCGCAATTTCGCTGCGAACGGACTGATAGAAGGCGCTCCGGCCCTGATCATAGAGCGCGTCCAGCCAAGTCGCGCCAGGCCCCCCTGGACTCTCTTTCCTGCAGGCGATAGACAGGCTCAGGCCCAAGACGCAGAGAATAATGACGATAGAGGCGATTAGGGGACGCTGACGCATAGCTCCGTCTCCTTCCGGAAATCCGCGGATGATCTCTACCTAATTTAGGACGTACGGGGCTCGGCAATTGTACCACGGCGGAGGCCGGCCAGTGCCTCAAGTCCTCGGGCGTTACCGCCGCCTTCGTCTCGATCCGGATGCCGGGGAAGGCGAAGAAGGCGAATTGAAAGATCAGGCGGGGGGAGCCGGGGGAATCGGACCGCCGCCGATATTCAGTAGATATCCCCGGACCGATCGAGCAAAACCCGGGATGTCCGGCCCATCCCCGCGCGCTTTCTCTCCTTGAAGTCCAAGATCTTCTTGCGCATGCGGAGCGATGTGGGGGTGACTTCCAGCAATTCGTCCTCGTTGATGTAGTCCATCATCTGGTCCAGGGCCAGGACGGCGGGAGTATCGATCTTGGCGGCGATGTCCGACGTGGACGACCTCATGTTCGTGAGATGTTTCTGCTTAGTGGGATTGACCACCAAGTCGTGGGCCTGCATCGTCTCGCCGACGATCTGTCCGGCGTAGACCGTGTCTCCGGCGGACACGAAAAGGCGGCCGCGGTCCTGGATGTTCGCCACGGCATACGTGGCGACGGTCCCGTTGCGGTCGGAGACCAGGACGCCGTTCCTGCGGCCGCTGATCTTTCCGGCCCACTCCCGGTAGCCGAGATAGGTGTGGGCCATGACGCCGTTGCCCCTCGTCTGGCTCAGGAACTCCATCCGGAAGCCGAATAGCCCTCGCATCGGAACGGTGAAAGTCAGCCGGGCATAGGTCCCCTTCAGGTCGATGATCCTCTCCAACACGCCCTTTTTCTCGCCCAGCATGCGGATGACCGTGCCGGCGCACTCCTTCGGCATGTCCGCGACCAGGGTCTCGTAGGGCTCAAGCACCCCGCCTCCGTCCGTCTTGGTGATGACCTGGGGCATCGAAACCTGGAACTCGTAGCCTTCCCGGCGCATCTGTTCGATGAGGACGGCCAGCTGCAGCTCGCCGCGGCCGGCGACCGCGAACCGGTCGGGAGAATCGCCCCAATCGACGGAGATGGACACGTTCGTCCGGAGCTCCTTTTCGACGCGCTCGCGCAGCTTGCTGGAGGTGACGTGCTGACCTTCCCGGCCCCCGAACGGGCTGTTGTTGACCAGGAAGATCATGGAGACGGTCGGCGGCTCGATGGTCAGCACATTGAGGCGGATGGGCCTCTCGGGGTCGGCCAGGGAATCGCCGATGGTCACGGACGGGACGCCCGCGAAGGCGAAGAGCTCGCCCGCCTCGACCACGGGCACCGCCGTCCGTTCGAGGCCCTCGAAAACGAACAGTTTCTGGACCTGTCCCGAAACCTGCTTATCGTCCCCGGACAGGACCACGATCGGGTCGCCGGTCCGGACCCGGCCTCCCAAGAGGCGGCCGATGCCGATGCGCCCGATATAGTCGTCATGGCTGATGTTGGTGATCAGTCCCGAGAGAGGGCTCTCGGGATCGTATTCCGGGGCCGGGACATGATCCAGGATGGAGCGGAAGAGCGGGGTCAGGTCCCGCGCCGGCTCGGCCAGGTCCGTCGTCGACGTGCCGTTCCGGCCCGATGCGTAGATGACCGGGAAATTCCATTGCTCGTCGTCGGCGTCGAGCTCGATGAACAGATCGACGGTCTCGTCGAGGACCTCCTGGATCCGGGCGTCCGGGCGGTCGATCTTGTTGATGACGACGATGGGCCGGAGGCCCAGCTCCAGGGCTTTCTTGAGCACGAAACGGGTCTGCGGCAGCGGGCCTTCGGCCGCATCGATGAGCAGCAGGACGCCGTCGACCATCCGGAGGACGCGCTCCACTTCGCCGCCGAAGTCGGAGTGGCCGGGCGTGTCGACGATGTTGATCTTGACGCCCTGCCAGACGAGCGACATGTTCTTGGCGATGATGGTGATGCCTCGCTCGCGCTCGAGATCGCCCGAATCGAGGATGCAGTCGCCCATCTGGTCGATATTCCGGAATAGCTTGCACTGCCGCATCATCGCGTCGACCAGCGTCGTTTTCCCGTGATCGACATGGGCGATGATGGCGACATTGCGGATATCTTGTCTGCGCACAGGACTCCTCTGTTCTTTCCGTCACTTCACGCCCCGGGGGATCCCATTCCCTGGTCTCAAGCCCGGAGCTTGCTCAGGACTGGCCCCACGCGGCATTCTTTACGCCGATCCGCAGATGGACTGCAAATCGAGGTCTGCGCCGTCGCGAGTATCAGGCGGGGTGGATGAACATCCAGAGGATACACCTTTTTGTCGAGGATGTCACCAGTCGACACGTCCGAGCGGGATCAGGGGGCGGAAAATCACCTGGTGAATAGCCTTCGCGGGTGATAGACTCCCCTCCGAAAGAAGGCCGATAATGCGGCGAGGACTTGACCATGGCTGACTATCCGCGGAGGCTGGCCTCAGGGCTCGATCTTGACGATGTCCTGTTCAATTTCCTCATGAACCTGCTGCCCGATAACAAGCTGTTCAATTCTCGCTTCCGCCCCCGTCTGGCCAGGATCCTGGGACTGAAATGCGGAAAAGGCTGCGAGATCAGAAAGGACATCTATTTTGAAGGCCACCGGAGGATCGTTCTCGGAAATGATGTTTGCCTCAACAGGCAATCCTATTTTGACGCGGGCGCCGGGATCTTTATCGGAGACAACGTGAAATTCGGCCCTCAGGCCCTGATCATGGCGGGGAGCCACGAGATCGGCGAACCGGGGATGAGATTGGGCCAGGTGGTCTCCAAAAAGATCCGCATCGAAGAGGGCTGTTGGATCTGCGCCCGGGTCACGATCAGCGCGGGCGTGACGATAGGGGCCGGGAGCGTCGTGTCCGCGGGTTCGGTCGTTCAGCGGTCGATGCCCCCCAATCGCCTCGTCGGCGGGAACCCGGCGCGGGCGCTCGAGGCTTTGGATAAAGGGGACGATACTCCCTTGATATCAAGCTCATAGACCCAAAATAGGGCGTCGATGTCAGGAGATTCGACTAGCGCGCATTCCCCCGCCTTATGGCCAAATGGCTTAGGTAGATCAATTTACAGTGGATCTCAAGCGCCGTCCCGGCTCCGGAGACGGGCACGTCGGTCGTGAAGTGCCTGGTCAACCGCTCATCATAGATCGCCGTCGGGAACCATTCGCGGAGCTTTGTGACGAGGGCGCCGAAATTCGCCGAAGCGGACGCGGTCAGTTCGGGGCCCAGGAAGCCGTAGTCGACCTGGTTCTGGAACATCTCGATGCGCGGATCGGATGATCCCCGGCCGTAGATCCGGACAAAATCCTCGGCTTGGAACGGCTCTGCGGCGCCCTTTTCGGTGACCCGTCGCATGATCGGGAGGCCGCCCGTCAGCAGCGTCGCCGGCACGTTGAGCTTCATTCTTATCGTCGGGGTCTTCTCCTGCGCTGCGCTCTTTATCCTTCCCCTTATGATCAGAGAGGCGTCGCCCGCGGCGACTTTGACCTCCCGGCCCAGCCTGTCTCCGAATATCGATTCGCTTTCGCCGGATCTCGCGGTGTGCGCTCTGAAGCCGGGCGGGCGGTATCGAAGCTCGGAATCCGCGCACAGGAAGGCGACAAGCCCGGCATTCCTCAGGCCCTGAGCCATCGTCTCCGCCGTGCCGGCGTCCGGGCAGGCGGCGATGATCCTGGGGATCTCTCCGGAGAGCAGGAGACGCGCGTCGACGATTTCCTTGCCGACCAGGGAGGCCACCCTTTTCAAGAGGTCCGCGCCGAGAGGCTTCGGCGGAGCCGCGGCGACATAGACCATGTTGAATGGTTCCTCCGGTTCGTCTCCCGGGCTTCCCCTTAGATCATCTCTCTGCCCTTGCCGCCGGGGCCTTGATGATCAGCGACATCTTCTTTTCCGTCTTAGGATTCGTCCAGGTCAGGACATAGCGGCCGCCCTCGATCGTGAGGCCGGGAGCGAACGCTTCGAGGTCGGGATAGTCCTCGGTGGGCCGATCGATGACGAGGCTCTCCCAGATGACGGGCTCCTTGAGGGTCATGTTCCGGAATTCCGGAACATAGCGGACGACCATCGTCCCGACGCTGCCGTTCGCCTTGAAGCGCCGGGGATCCGCGGCCAGGGTCAGGTTCCCGAGGTTTGTGTCGTAGCGATACTGCAGGGTCTCCGACCAATGGGCCAGGGCTTGCTCGAGCCGATGGCGGTTGTATTCCAGATTATCGGCCCGGCGGTCCTTTCGAAATGCCGCCTGGGCGCTCCAGCGGTCCTTCGCGCTTTGGACCGGCGCGTACCACCATTTGTCTTCGTAGTCCGACGCCATCATCACCTTTCCGTTGTTCCCGATGCTGAACACCGGGTCCGATAGGACGAGCTGGAGCTGGCCCTTCTGGAGAAGGAATCCGCCCTGAGGCATGATGCCGCGTTCGAAGGTCACGTCGACCGGCAATTCCATGCCGTGGACCATCACGGCCTCCGGATGGGGCCGGTCGAGATCGACCCGCAGGTCCTCGCCGAGATCGAGCGGGACCGCGCCGCTGGCGACGCTGGCCCCATGGAAGAACTGCCGGCGCGTCACGGCCGCGTTGCCGGCGGTCTCCGCCGTCTGCGCGCCGGCCCAGCGCTGGGCCTCCTGGTCGGCCATCTCGTAGTTGACCTTGAGCCGGGCCGAGACCCAGAAGATCGGCGCGTTGATCCCCCCGACGAAATGTTCGACGAGGAACTTGTCCACGTCACCCCAGTTGGAGTTGTCGCGCCGCATTTGGATGTAGATGTCGTTCGGGCGGATATTGCAGATGAAGGGGGAGGGAGTGTCGAGCCCTGGCTGGACGATGACACTCGGCCGGACGGACACACGGGCGGCCCAGTCCGTGCAGGCCCCGGCCGCGGTGACCCAGCGGTATTCTCCCGTATCCCGGAATCCGCCCCTCATCTCGACGGCGTTCCATGTGTCCGTCCCTGTCGGCGGCCCGTCGAGGACGACGAACGTCCAGGGGGCGACCTGGAACGGCTCGGCCGCCGTCATGAACCCGACACGGACCATGGCGATCTTTCCGAGGTTCCCGATCGCCTCGTCAAGAACGGCGAACATGCATCCCTTGGTGATGAACCAGAGCACGTCCAGCGGATCGAGGAAGTTGGGCATGTCATCGGGAAGGGCCAGGCCGACGCTGACCGTCACGAGCTCCTGGGCGACCTCGCCGGCCGTCTCCGGCGGCTTCGCGGCGATCAGATACACGCCCAAGACGTCGAGCATCGCCCCTCCCCAGAAGTCGATCTGGATCTCGATGCTCTTGAGCTCGGCGATCTGACGGAGGAAAAAGGCGTTGAAGACGTTGGCCGTGATACGCCAACTCATCGGCGCCGCCGAGGGCGTGATGGCTTTCATGCGGGCCGCGGCCTGAAGGACCCTCTGATGGGTCGGGGAGATCTCGAGGACGGCGCCGCCGCTGAGCTCGTCGCCGTATTCGCCCGCCGGCGTCTGGTAGGCGGCGATCGGCGTTTCCGAGCCCAAAAAGAGGCCGCAGGTGATCAAGGCCCCCCAACGGTCCTCCCCGGGGGTGGCGCGCGAGTGAGCCGCGTCGGCCAGCGCATTGAACGGGCCCCGGGTCCAGATGCGTTCCATCTTTCCGATCTGGTAGGAGCGCAAGGCCGCGTTCTTCGCCTTGTTTTCGATCGTCAGCAGGCGTGATTTGGGGCGCGGCCCGACATTGCGGACGTAGTCCACGGGCTGGATCTCTCGCGGCTGTCCGACTTCGAGCGCCCCCAGGAGCGGAGCCGGGATCTCCCACTTCAGGACCAAATGCGAGCAGTCCCGGGCCATATAAAGAAGGAAATGGGCCCGGACATGATTGTCCGCGGCGCCGGAAAGGTCGCCGTCAAAGCCCATCGTCCGGTAGGCGACGGGAATGTAGTCGGCGAAACCGCGGCTCTGGACCTCGGTCGCGATCTGGGCCATGTCGCGACGCGCGACCCGGCCGGTCTGTCCGGAAGCGAAAGGGGCGAGGGCAAGAACGAGGCCCGCGAGAACGGATGCGAGAGACAGGGATCTTCCCATTCGTCCCCAAGGCGTCTTCCGATCGGAGGGTCTGGAGTTGTTGATTCTCATCATGGAACGATGATATCGCCAGCCCGGCGCTGCCGTCAAGGACTCATTCGGCGCCCCCCTAGGAGCTCCCCGGTCCCGGAAACGCGGCGCCGGCCGGACTGCCCTACATGAGCCGGTCGTATTTGGAGCCGAGCCGGTAGGACTGGACGAGGATCGTCTGGTCCGGGACCGTCATGTGGACGACCAGAGAATAGCTCTTGAGGTCCGATTTATTGAAAAACGACATCATCAGATATTTATTCGATTTCGTCGGCTCGGAGCCGAGCCTCGGGCTCGGCCGGAACAAGGCCTCACGAAAAGCCGTGTGTAAGGGCTTGGCATCCTCCGGGCCGAACCAGCGCTTGGCGGAATACTGCAGGGTCTCCAGAATGACTTCCCCGTCGGGGCGCGTGGACGGCTCGATGTTCTGCCCGACCAGGCGAGCGTCACCGAAATATTTTTTCAGCACCGGGGCGATCATGCGGTCGAGGTCCTCTATGGTCTCGTTGGCCGGAGAGACGATACTGGCGGAGCGGAAATTCACATTGTCGGAGATATCCATGACGGAAGGGTCGCCGGATGCCGGTTCGGCGGCGGCTTTCTTTTGAGCCGGGGAGGCCGGGTCGGCTTTTTGGGCCTGGGCCTCCTCTCTATGGCCGGAGCACCCGGTCGTTACCGCCGCCAGTATGCATAAGGAGGTCAACATGATAAGCCCGATCAAAGACCACTGGTTTTTCATCGTGTCCTCGCATCTCGCCGTACCGGCCTCAGGATAGCCATTTTCCCGATGATAGCCGCGAAGCCTGGACAGGTCAAGAGTGGGCGCTTTTGCGCGAGGACGATGATCCATTTCTCAAGAACCGTTCGGACTGCTAAGATATTGCCAGGCACACCCGAACAGAGGAGGGCGATCATGAACGCGACTCAGTTGGTCGAGAAAGCCGCCATGAAAAAAGTCATCGTTGCCCTGTCGCTGGCTTTGTTCATCCCAGGCTTGGGAACGGTTTGGGGACAAGAAGCCCCGGACCCTGTCGCCGAAAAATATTCTGCGCCCCTGAACAAGATCTTCGACCTCAGCGCCCGGTTCGCCCCCCTTCACCCGGCCCTGGGGAAGGTCTATCCGGTGGCCATCGTCGAAAACAAGGCCTTCCATATCTTCGAGCCCGTCCCCGGGGAGAAAGTCTATCGCCTCGTCCAGACCTCCCCTGATACCTTCAATATCCCCACCGGCATTCGCGCGGCCATGCCCCTCGCTTTTTGGGACAACCGCATCGCCTGCGTCGTGACCGGGGAGGTCTTCGGCCAACCGGACGGATATGTCTTCATCTTCCACGAGTTCGTGCACTGCGCCCAATGGGATTGTTGCGAACAGACGCTCAAAGAGGGTCTGTCGCTCTATCGGGAAGCGATGAAGGCCAAGGACTACATGTGGGAGCTCCAATACAAGTTTCCCTATGCGGGCCCGGTCTTTGTCAAGACATATTCCGGGCTCCTCAAGGCCTGGGAGGGGAACGATGCCGCGGCAGCCGCATCCTTGAGGGCGACCCTGCGCAAGGCCCTATCGCCGGCGGAATGGGAGTACCTCACCTGGCAAGAATGGAAAGAGGGCCTGGCCCGGTACCTTGAGAACCGCATGCGAGACGTCGTCGGACTGTCTGAGAACCGGGGCGGCGAAACCCCGCCATTCAGTCGCGTGACATTCTATCGCGGCGGGGACATGCTCATCCGCTTTCTCGAGCGGCGCCGGCCGGGGACCGTCGACGACCTGAAGACGCTCTACCTGGCGATCAGCTCCGCTCGGGAGGAGGCCGGAACTCCGGCGAAATCCCGGCCGGCACGATGACGCGGACTCGTTGACCCCCCCGTCGCGTCCACCGGGCAGTTTCTGGCGCAGGCGAGCTCGCGGACGGCAATTCAGGTCGTCGGCTCCGCGCCCGGGCGCCTCGGCGACAGCGGGTCCCAGGGCAGAAGTCTTAAAATCTTGATATAGTGGTATCCGGATAGAGTCAGGCATGCCGAAGATCCCGCAGGCGATCTATGACCGCATGGACAACGCGGTCTACAGCGTCAGGGGCGACGAGTGGTGGCAGCCCGATTCCGCGTTCTATCAGATGAGGGTCTTCCTCAATCCCGTCCGGGTGGCCTACGCGAAAAGGACGCTGATAGAGGACGCCGGGATCGATCCGCGGGCCACGTCCGCCCTGGACGTCGGCAGCGGCGGGGGATTCCTGACCGAGGAGATCGCCCGGATGGGCTTTGAAACGACCGGAGTCGATCCCTCCGCGCGGTCCGTCGAAGCCGCGGCCGCCCACGCGCGCGAGAACGACCTGAACATCCGTTACCGCACCGGCGCGGGCGAATCCCTCCCCTTTGCGAATGGGTCCTTCGGCGTCGTTTTCTGCTGCGACGTCCTGGAGCATGTGCGCGACTTGGAGAAGGTCATGTCCGAAGTCTCCAGGGTCCTGAAGCCGGGAGGCGTGTTCTGCTACGATACCTTCAACCGGACCTGGCTGAGCCATCTGGCCGCGATCGAGATCAGCCAGGCCTGGAGGCCGTGGGCGTTCATGCCTCCGGACCTCCACGTCTGGCGGATGTTCATCAAGCCCGGCGAGATGAAGTCGCTGCTCCGGCAGAACGGCCTGGAGTGGAAAGAGCACCGGGGCCTGAGGCCCGACGTTCCGATCCCCCGGCTCCTCGGCTATTTGCGCAAGAGGGCCAGGGGCGAATGGACCTACGCCGAACTCGCCGCCAAGGTCCGGATGGTCGAAAGCCGCCTCACGGCGGTCATGTACATGGGCTATGCCGTTAAGAACAGCGGTCCGGGACCGGATGATGCCGATCTGAGGAGACTGGAGGATGAGCATGGATGATGTCCTGAAGACGGCCAAGAATTGCCGCCATTACGCGATGTGCAAGATCGATTTCCTGGGGAGCGGCGTCTGCGCCTCGGGGCTGGGAAAGCACTATGTCAGCTATTATCCGGAGGGGCGGATGGACCTTTATGCCGCCTTGGCGGAGCACAAAATCCCCGTCACGGAAGGCTGTGTCGACATCGCCGCAAGCTGCGACCTCTGCGGCAAATGCGACTACCAGTGCTACTTTGTCACGGAGCTGCGGCCCTCCCGAGTCATGGCCGCGCTCAAGGACCTCGTCGCCGCCCACGTCCAGGGCGGAGGGAAGGTCCTCAAGGCCCCGGAGGACCCGCTGCTCCGCGAGATCCGGCAGATCGTCGGTGAAGACTGGGCGACGAACGACCAGGCCGTCACCGTTACGTATTCGCATGACCCCGGCCCCCTGACGGTCGCTAAGATGCCGGCCTATGTCGTTCTGCCCAGGACCAGGGAGGAGATATCGGCCCTCGTGAAGCTGTTCAAGACCCGCAATATCCCTTGGGTGGTCCGCGGCAACGGCTCTCAGAACGCGGGCCTCAGCCTCAGCGAAGGCGCCGTCATCGATCTGAACAGGATGAAAGACATCGCTTTCGACGAAAAGAACTGGGCGGTCAAGGTCGGGGCCGGCGTCCCGGCCTTCGACCTCCAGCGGGAGGCCGCCCGGCGCGGCTACCGTGTCAACGTCGCCGAACCGGCGGCCTTGGTTTGCTCCAACATGATCTGCTCGGGGATCTTCTCGACCTTCCTGACCGCGTACGGGACGGCCGCCGAGAATTGCGTCGACGCCGAATTCGTGGCCGGGGACGGCTCGTTCTTCTCGCTCGGCGACAAGGACGCCCCCAACGCGTTCGCCTTCAGGCAGGCCGACCAACCGGCCCCCGGGATCTGCACGTCCGTGAGCATGAAGCTCCATCCCGTGACCGGGGACGAGGCGGGGGTTCTCGTTCCTTTCGATTCGCTCGAAAAGGCCCTCGACTTTTCCAGGGAATGCGCGATCCGGCGGATCGGCCTGGCCATCGGGGTCCTCGGAGGCGAATACATGTCGTCCTTCCTGGCCCCCACGAAAGAGCTGGCCGCGGAGGTCCGGGACGTCTTCGAGAACAAGCTGGGCATCGCCTATCTGGTCCTGGTGATCGGCGATCGCTATGCCATCCAAAATGTCCAGGCCATGGGTCATCCGGTCTTCGATCAGCGGCTCTTCAGGGCCCTCAGCCTGGGTCTGCCTTCGCTCCGGTCGGCCGGCTGGCCGGACCTGATGGGCCAGCTTTCCGCCGTCGAGCCGTTCTCCTACCTCCGCATCAAGGGCTTCGCCGAGATCGTGGAGGCGGCCGTGGCGCCGTCTGCGGCAAGCCTGGCCGCGGCGGTCGATCCGGACCTCCGTCCCTTCTTTGAGGAGGTCTTCGCCCGGCCGGAGATGACGGACCTGGTCTGGCTGAATATGTTCAGGATCCTGAGCTCGAGGATGGGACGCGAGAAACAATTCGCCGTCAACATCATCTTTATGCCCCTCGAAAAAGGGTTGATCGCCGAGATCTGCGCGGGGTTCAAGCGGATCGCCGAGCGCCACGGCGTCGCGAACGATCTGGGGTTCATCACGCCCCTCGACAACGGAAAGCGATGCATCCTCGAATACGATTATTTCTTTGACCAGACCGATCCCGAGGAGATCTCCCGGGCCCAGCGGGCGGTGATGGAGGCCGGCGGCCTGGTCATGGAATATTCGGCCAAGCTGGGCACCATCCGCTGGATCCGGCACGTCGTGAACCAGGGCTTCAGCCGCATGGAGAACCTTCTCTATACCGGAGGACCTGCGGCGACGGAGCACGAGTAGCCCGCCTCCGCCGCCTCAGGCCTTTCTTGGCAGGCGCCTGGAAGGGAACCGGCCCGGGCCCCGGGCCTGGCAGGACGAGGCGGGCCGGCGGCTCACTCGAGCCGGAGGTACCAGGAGCGGAGCGTCTCTTCCGCAGGCTTGCCGTGGGGGGTGTACCCGGAGTCGTTCGGTCCGCCGTCCTCGGGATCGGGCGACCACTGCCACCAGTACATCCCGCGCAACCAGCTCTGGTCGGCCACGGCTCGCAGGGCCGCCTCGTAAAAGTTCCGCTGAACATCCAGGTCGACCGGGCCCTGGCGCTGCCAGTCCCAAGGGTTCTGGGCGCCGCCGAAGATGCTCCGGCAGCCGATCTCCGTCAAGATGACGGGTTTGTCCCACCTCTCGGAGAGCCGCCGGAGCTTGTCGCGGAAGGAAGTCCAGCCATTGAGAAGATCGTCGACCGACGCCCGTTCGACCTGCGTCAGCGTCGGGTAGGCGTCCTGGCCGATGTAATCGACCGCGTCCCACCAGGCCACGGCGTCGGGAGCGTATTCGACCTGATTGTCGGCGTAGGTCAGCGGGCCCGTGTAAACGCCCTTGACGGCCACGACGATCTCGCGCCATTCCGAGGCGTGGACGGCCGTCGTCCCGAGCTCGCAGCCGACGCAGAAGAGCTCGCACCCCGTCCGCGCCGCCATCTCGGCGTAGTGCAGGATGAACGGCCGGTACGAGGCGAACCAGGCCGCCCAGTCGCCGGCCGTGAAGCTGGGCCCGATCTCCCCGCGATAGTGGGCGCTGTCGTTGGCCAGATCGACGTGGGGCTTCAGCATGACCTTCAGCCCGAGATCGTGGGCCCGGCGGATGATCCGCTCGAGCGAAGCGTCGGTCGGCGTCGCGGGCCCGGCAAAGTCGATGGAGGTCGAATCGATGGTCTCCTGCATGCCTGTGACGAGGACGCTCGTCCAGGACGCGTTCGTTTGCCGGAGCTCCTGCAGGGACTGAAGGGGACCGTCCCCCTCATAGGCCGTCGCCCCGTAGCCTGTATAGGCCACGCCCTTCTGGAATTCCCCGACTTCGACGATCTCGGACGCCCGATGACAGGCCGTGGACGAGACAAGGGACGCCGCGACCATCACGATGGCGGCCGCGCTCAAGGAGCAGGCCAGGCGGACCGGTTCTGATGAGATCGTCATGGCGGCATTCTAACGGCTTAGCCGCCGGGCCGTCAATGACCCGGAAGGATCCCGGTGCGATCAGAAGCTCAGGCGCACCCGCACGCCGGCGCCCTTGGGCAGGGCGAAGGGCGACACGCCGACGTTCAAGCCGCGGCGGGACAGGAGCCGATCGTTGCGCTTGCGGACGGCCTTCCTGACGGTCGCCGCGTCGATGACGGCCGAAAGGGCCATACCGCCGATCCAGACGTAAGCCAACCCCGGGCCGGCCTCATCATGGTCTAAGACGTAAGTCGCCAGCGCGATCGTCGCGCCCAGTCGCAGCGCGGACGTCATCAATCCTCTCCCCCAACAGCCGCCGTACATGAAGCCCAGGGAAGGCCCGAGAGACAATCCGGCCAGCGCGACCCCCCAGTTGTCGGAGTACAGGCTCGCGACCGCCGCGGCACTCCCGATCACAGACAGCGCCACGGCCATGCTTTCCGAGGGCAATCCACGATAGTCAACATCCTTTTGCCAACTGGCTTGGTCGGCTGGCCGGTCCTGGCCGGCCGCCGGCAAGACGATAAGTCCGAGTCCGAATAGGGCGCATGCAGCCAGCCGGACACGCCCCCCGGATCCGCCCTTCTTCTCTCTGGTTCGATCGGCCATGGCACGGTCTCCTTTGCTGGAAAAGGGCTTCCGAATTTCCAGGGACAGGATAGGACCGGGCGGTAATGGAGTTGTCAGGCTTTTGTCAAGATTTTGTCAGTTTTCCCCTTCGCGATCAGAGCTCGGCGCCGATCGCCTTTTTCAAGCCGGCGAGGCCGGCCGCGGCGACCCGTTCGCCGATCGCGGCCACCCGCCGCGGGCTGGAAAAGCTCAGGACACCCTGATCGACGGGGACCCTCAAGACGAAATCGGCGTGCCGGGCCCGCTCCTCGAAGGACGCCGCCGCCCCGACCTCGATCGTCCTCTGGACGATCTGGAGCGAGCTCCTGAGATGCTCCCGCGGCATTCTCTTGAGGGGACGGTGGACGTCCACGAGGACCGCCACCTCGGCCCCGGCCGCCCGCGCGGCCTCGACCGGGGCGCTGTTGAGGACGCCGCCGTCGAGGAGGAGCATCCGGCCCATCCGGACCGGCGCGAAGACGAGGGGCAGAGACATCGACGCGCGCAGGGCCCGGGTGAGCTTGCCCCGGGTGAACAGGACTTCCTGGCCGGAGACGAGATCGACGGCATTGCAGAGGAACTTGATGGGCAGCGCCTCGATGCGGACGTTCCCCACGAAGCTCTTCAGGTAGGCTTCGATGGCGTCTTCCTTATCGACGCCGATCTTGCTGATGAAGCGGTTCTTGGTGTCCGTGAGCAGCAGGTATTCGAAGAGGTTGCGGGAACGCGAGAACAGGCTGGGATGCCGGGCCTTGGCGGCGGCGTCTTCAGGCCCCAGCCCGTCGAGCATCTTCGTCAGCTTGGCTCCGGACACGCCGGCCGCGAAGAGCCCCCCGACGAGCGCCCCTATGGACGTCCCGGCGATGACATCGGGGACGAGGCCTTTCTTCTCGAGGAAGCGGATGACGCCGATATGGGCAAGCCCTCGGGCGCCGCCGCCCATAAGGACCAGGGCCCACGTCTTGGAGGCTTTCATGCGGGATGCTTAAGGATAACACCGCGCCGGGGGCCCGTCAACGGAGGCGGCCGGGGGGGCGGGAAATCATCGTCGGATTCACCCCCCGGGGTGATGGCCTCCGCGCCCCGCGGCCTCATAATCGATGGCGAAGGAGCCGGACATGTACGAAAGACGCCGAAGACACCGTTTCGTCGAACGGAACGAGGTCCTCGTCCGGACCACCGTCGACAAGTACAAGGGCGCGGGCATCGCCGCCCACACCTACGACCTGTCCACGGGCGGGGCCAGGATCATCGCCTCGAAGGGCTATCCGGTCGGGACCTTCATCAAGATCCGCCTCAACCTCTCCGGTTCGGACCAGTTCGTCAACCTCGACGGGGAAGTGAAGTGGCTCAAGCAGAGGCCCGAGGAGGAGCTTTATGAGATCGGCGTGGAGTTCGAGCGGCTGACGTCCCAGGCCGTGCTCGTCCTGATCCGCCATCTCTACGGCCGGAACGAGGGCATCCCCACGACCGTCGCTTAGCTATTTCCCGTCCTTCAAATAGAATCCCGCCACTTGGAGCGCCATCGCCGCGGCGTCGATATCGGAGCGGTTCGCCAGAACGACGACCGTCAGGTCGTCGGCCGTGAAACGCTCGATCGCCGTCCTGAAGCCCACCGTTTCCCCGTAGTGCCACATCCGGGGACGGCCCTGCCAAGCGTTGAGGAACCAGCCGAACCCGTAATCGGCCGGCTTGCCGTCGGGCCCGGTCGGACCCTTGCCCGGGACGCGGACGGGGGTCAGGGCCGGCTTCATCTCTTCCTCGCTGAGCAGGAGGTGGCGCCGGAGGGATTCGTCCCAAATGGAGAGGTCGTAAAGCGACGAATAGACGCCGCCGTCGCCGAGGGTCGCCGAAGTCGGGCTCTGGTCGGTGAAGCGCCACCGGCCGTTCTCTTTCGTGTAGCCGAAGGCGCGGTCGGAGACCTTCGTCCGGCCCCGGACGAAGGCCACGGTGTTGTCCATCTTGAGCGGGGCGAAGATGCGCTCGCGGAGGAACTCGGGGAACGACAGGCCCGAGACCTTTGCGACGATGAGACCGAGCAGGACGTAGCCCGAATTGCTGTAGCGCCAGTGGGCCCCCGGCGCGAACCAGCCGGCCTTCTGGCCTTTGAGAAGCTCGAGCACCCCGGCGTCGTCGATCTGCGCCTGTTCGACGGGAACGGAGGGGTCCGCCGGAGCCATCAGATCCTCGTAATCGGGAAGTCCCGAGGTGTGGTTGAGGAGGTGGCGGACGGTGATGGCCCGGCCGTATTCCGGGAAACCGGGCAAGAGACCGGTCAGGCTGTCCTCGTAACGGAGCTTGCCGTCGCGCACGAGCAGCATCACGGCCGCCGCGGTGAACTGCTTGGAGACCGAAGCCAGGCGGAAGGCCGTCCGCCCGTCGATGGGACGCATGCCCTGAAGGTCCCCGACGCCGCGCGTGCCGAGATAGGCCACCTTTCCGCCGGCGATCACCAGGATCCCCGCTCCGGGCTCGCGCTCGGAGCCGATGCGGGCCAGGACCGCGTCGGCCAGCTTGTTGGGCTTGTCCGCGTCGCCCCGGCCGGCCGGACCGCGACGAGGATGTCAGGCAGGGCCAACAGGAAGAGCTGACCATGGAATGTCCAGCTTCCATCGAACCAGAGCGTCATTCAAGGCCGGCTCTTCGAGGTCAGATGCGGAGCAGGTAAGAGACCTTGAGGGTGATCGAGTAGCCGCCGACGCGGACGAAGAACTCGTTCCGCTCGCTCTTCTTGAGCGCGAGCTGGACGACGTTGCCGGCCCCGAAATAGTACCCGACAAGGAAATCGAGGCTGTACTGCTTCTCCCGGGTCTCGCCGAAGTAGCGCGTGTTGAGGAACAGGCTCCGGGTGAGCTGGTAATGGAGGGCCGTTTCGTAGGTCAGGCCGTTGAAGACCTCGGTCCCGGTGAGGTCCGAGGTCTGTCGGATCCAGCCTCCCTGGGCCGACAACTCGCAGTTGGAGCGCGGCCGCAGGACCAGCTGACCCTGGACGTTCGTCTCGGCGCCGGGGACGACGGCCGTGTAGTCCTCGTTATAGACGCCCCGCTTTTCCCAGCCGGCCTCGACGCTCACCTCTTTGATGAAGCCGCCGCGATCCCAGCCGAAGTCAAGGAAGTAGCCCCGGGTCTTGATGTAGTCCGGCGTCCAGACGAGCCGGTCGTCGATGTTGAGGACCTGGTACTTGCTCCGGCCGTAGGTGAAGCCGCCGTGGAAGTCGATGCGGCTGAAAAGCTCGGAGAAGACCATGAACTCCGCGTTTTGGCCGGTGGCGTTGCCGTGGGAATCCTGGCGGACCACGCCGCCGACGTCAAAGCTGAGGCGCTTGAACAGCCCCTTGTTGTAGCGCCAGGCATGACCGACCATGAGGTCGAAGGACTGGACGTCCTTCTGGTCGAGGTAGCCGGTGCTGATGCTGACGTTGTCCTCGATCCTCTGGAAGCCTCCCATGACCTGCAGGCCCGCGTCCGGCTCCCGCTGGAAGCCGAGCTGATAGATGCCGTTGCGGGAGCTGGGCACGCCCTCGTTGAACGTGAAGGCGCCCATGCCCTGGATATAGTAAAAGTCCTTGAAATTGAAATTGAAGTCGACGGCCACGTTCTGGTTGCGGGCGTCGCCATCGCGGACCCCGGCGTAATAGACGCCGACCTGCGAGTTCTTGAGGATGTCCTTCTGGACGCGGAAGACGCCGAAATAGGAGTCGCGCGGGTCCTCGCCCGTGCCGACGTCGACCTTGTTGATCGCCCCGAGGATGCCGAAGCCGAAGCCGCCGGTCTTGCCCGAGATCTTGGCCGCGGCCCGGGGATTCCGGATGCGGCGGGAGTAGAACAGGCTCACGCCGCCCTCGTCGTATTCGTCGTTGCTGCCCAAGGTGAAATAGCGGCTGCCCTCGGTGAAGAAGGGCCGATGTTCCTGGAGGTAGGTTTCGTACGGCGAGAGCTGATAGATGAACGGATCGGATTCGACCTCGCTGAAATCCGGGCTGGCCGTGACGTCGAGGTAGAGGTTGGGCTTGATGCCCCACTTGGCGTCGAGACCGATGGCCGCCTTGGTATCCGTCTCGCGTCCGCCCTCGGTATCGAATTCGGACGTGCGGACGCCCGGCGTAGGGGAAGAACTCGAGGTTGTAGCCCGGCCGGAGGCCGGCAAGGCCCCGGAGCTCGCCGCTCTGCTGAAGCTCGGGCAGGTCGCGCTTGACGTCGGTCCAAAAGTCCGTCTCGTTGAGGCGGTTGATGTAGCGCTCGAAATTGACGCCCCAGACGGCGAGCTTATTGGCGGAGAAACGGAGCGATTTGAAGGGGATGGCCATCTCGGCGCTCCAGCCGTCCGGGCGGATGACCGCCTCGGACTTCCAGATCGTCTCGACCGAGTTCTTCTGGACGCCCCTGGGATTGACCTCGAATTCGATGCTCGTCCGCTTGTCGTTGTAGGCGTCGAGGATGAGCTTGATCGAGTCGTTGTTCTCGTACTCGTTGCGCGGCGTCAGCTCGGCCCAGATCTTGCGGGGCTGGGAGTCCTTCATGAGGAAGGCGAAATAGAGATAGTCCTGGTCGAAGGCCGCCCAGACGAACGTCTCCTCGGAGGCCTTCGCGCCGTTGATGGGATCGTACTGGTAGAAGTCGTCGACGGGCTTGACGCCTTCCAGCAGGCGTCGTCGATGACGCCGTCGATCCTGGGCGGCGCCGTGACGACCGGGCGGACGTCGAGGATCTTGAGGGGCTCCTGCGCGGCGAGCGGGCCGGCGAGGAGAGCGAAGAGCGCGGGAACGACGAGACAGGTCAGCGCGCGGCGTCGGCGGTGAGGCATTCTGCGGGGCTCCTAAAGGCGCGATTATACCATTGTTAAGACTCGGGACGACCGGATTTCTTCCGGAAAGAGCGGTCACGCGGCCGGAGGCCGACGGGAGATCGCGGGAAGAACCGCTGACCGCCTATGTCCGGCCGGCCGCATGAACGCCAGCCCGGCCCGCGGGACGGTCCCCGGCGCTTCCGTTCGGGTGGCAGGCATAGCAGGACGGAGAGCTGTACGAGTATCCGGAGACTTCCCGGTGATGGCTGTCCGTGGCCGCCTTCTCGTGGCAGCCGAGGCAGTTGAAGACCCGGAAATCGCTCGTCTGATGGCATTCGGAACAGGCGACCCCCGAGTGCCGTCCGGACGTGATGGGGAAGGGATGGTCGAAATTCGCGCCCGACCAGCCCGTCGCGGATGTTCCGTGGCATTGAGAGCAATCGGTCGGGAACCCGGCGGTCCGGTGGTTGGGATCGGTCGTGCCGTTGTAATCGGCGAGGTGGCAGGACACGCACTCGGTCGATGTGCCCTGGTAGACGCCGTTGATGTGGCAATCCGCGCATTGGGCCGTTTTGTGCCGGCCCTGCAGAACGAAGCCGGTGTGAGCGAACGACGCGTCCGACCAGCTTCGCTGCGAGTGGCAGGACGGGCAGCTCGTCGGGAAGCCGGCCTGGACGTGGTTCGGGTCCTGGGCCCGCCGGTAATCGGCTTCGTGGCACCCGAAGCAATCCGTCGGCCGGGCCGTGAAGCCGGCGCTCCCGTGGCAAGCCTCGCAGTCGAGGGTCCGGTGGATGCCCTCGAGCCGGTAGCCCACGTTCGTTTCATGGCTCCAGAGCGCCGGGTCGACCCTCTTCCAGGATTGGGGCGTGTGGCAGTCGGCGCAGCGCATGCCCAGGCGGAGCGAATAGCGGTCGTCCTGGCGCCGCTCCCAGTGGCAGACCTCGCAGTCCGTCGGCGTGCCTTCGAAGACCAGGTTGATGTGACACTCCCGGCAGGCCAGCGTCCGGTGCTTGCCGACGAGCGGGAAGTTGGTCCGGTCGTGGGACTCGACCGTTCCCTGCCTGCCGATCCGCGACGGCTTGGCCGCCGCCGCGGCCTTTTCCTGGCCTGTGCCCGGCTTGGCCCCGAGGACGAGGAGGAGCGGGACGATGAGCGCCGCGGCCAGGACCAGGACCGGCCCGGATTTCGTTCGAGAGTGGTTCATGGCGTCCTCACCGGCTCCTGTAGATCAGCCGGACGAACAGGAAGTGCTCGTTGTCGCCGGAGCGCAGGAAGCCGCCGTACTCGACCTGGGCCGAGAGGCTCCGGCCGAACCGGATGAGCGTCCCGAGCGCGACATTGCGGTAGTCGGTGACGGTGATGGGCAGGGGCAATCCCGTGACCGGATCGAGACGCAGCCCCCGGAACGTGTTCGAGTAGCTGGCGTTCAACGAGAACCGCCCCAGGTCCTTGCTCACGGAGACATAATAGGAATCGTTCTCGGACAGGCTGCCGCGGTTGAGGGCGTAGTTCCCGACGATGGACAGGCCCGGCCACGGGAAGTTCCAGACCGAGGCGCCGAAGCGCCAGGTGTGGTTGACGATGCCGAGGTCGTTCTGCCGGCTTTCCTGGCGGGCCACGGAGAGCCGCAGCCCGCGGACCGGCTTGAGACTGAAGCGGACCCCGTAATAGCTCGAATAGTAGAACCTCTCGACGTCCTGGTTGAACAGCGTCGGGTCCTGGGAGGCTTCGACGACGTAGCGATGGAAATCGAGCCCCTTGCCGGAGCTGTAGCTCGCGGTCAGGTCGGCTTTCGGGCCGAGGTCGAGGCGGATGTTCCCGAACAGCCGGGACAGGCGGTTCGCGCCGGCGACGTGGCCGCCGAGCTCGTACTCGGCGTCGCCGTAGACGACCAGGATCCGGCGCACCGGGAGGAACACGGTCCCGTAAGCGAAGCGGCGCTCGACGCGGCCGTCGAACCACAGCTGGCTCAAGGTCAGGCCGACCGTCCGTCCCTGCGTTCCGAGCCAGCGGACGAATGCGCCGGCCTTGTAGTATTTCGAATCCAGCCGGGCGATATACGGTGTCGACTCGAGACCGCCGAAGGCGCCGACGAGAAAGTCGCGGCCGATCTTGACCCCGGCCATCCCGCCGAGCAGGGCGCCGATCCCCGCGGTGTCGTACAGGTTCATCTGGCCGACGGACAGATAGAACCGGGAGCCCGGTTTGTCGAACGTCAGCCTGGCGCTGTAGAGGACGAGCTGGTTGGTCGTCCGGTCCCGGATGCCGACCCGGTCCCGGGCGTCAAGGTCCAGGGTCCAGCCTTGCCCGGGAGGATCGATCAGGGCGAACTTGACCCGGGCCGAGACCTGATTGAAGAATATCCCGTCGGCGTAGCGCGAGCCGTTCCAGTCGAGATAGATCGTCTCTTTCTGATAGAAGGAGGATGCCGGGTATTGGGCGGGCAGCCGTGTCGCCAAGAGAAAGATCCCCGCCGCGACCACCACCCCGGCCGATATCGCCCGGCGCATGGTCAATCCTCCCCCGCCCGGAGCCCGACAGACCAGCTGTCCTGGTCGTGGCAGGACAAGCAGCGGTCCTGCCGGCCGGGATGGGGCGATTGGTGACAGCCTTTGCAGCCGGCGGCCTTGAGAAGATAAGACCGCCCGAACATCCGCGGCAGGACGTTGGCCGGGGCGTGGCAGGTCTCGCAGGATTTGACCTTGAGATGGGCGCCCTGAAGGTCCGCGCCGGTCTCGGCGTGGTCGAAATCCGCGGGATCGAGGTTCAGGAGGTCGGCCTGACGGCCCTGGTGTTCGGCGTGGCAGACGCCGCAGTCCTCGGCCTTGTCGCGGTGGAAGCCCCGACGGGCGGCGATCCGGGAGGCGATCTCGGTGTGGCAGGCCAGGCATTTGGCCGGGCCTGTCTTGCCAGGGGAGACGTGGCAGGCCGAGCAATCGCCCTCGCCTGGCTTGGAGGCGTGGGAGGCGCTGAGCGGGCCGGGCATCTTCTGGTCCTGGGCGGCGCCGGAGCCGCGGAGGACGGGGGAAAGGGCCAGGGCCAGGGCCAGGACCGACCCCAGGCCGGCGAGCGGGCGGATCGAGCTCTTTATTGCCATGGTCCGACTGTACCTATATATCCTATCTATATACTATGAGGATGTCAAATGCGCTCCGGGCCGACTGCCCCGGGCCGGACGGGGATCTCCTCCCCGTCTTCACCTTTAGGGGTGATTGACGGTTATTGAGGCTAATCGGAAGATAGGCCCGAATACGCACAAGGAGTCGGCTCATGTCCAAAGTACTGCTCGTGGATTTCACCCAGGCGGACAAGGACCGCCTGGTTTCCGAAAAGTACGACGTTGACCTGCGGCAGACCGGCTGGCTGACCGGTCTCGACACGCCCCTCGATCTGCCCTTCGAAAGCGACATCGTTTTCTACCAGATCGGCGGCGAGGCCGCGGCGGGCCGGCCCGATCTCCACGCCGACGTCCATGAGACGCTCGCGAAACGCGTCCGCGAGGGGGCCCGTGTCGTCTGCTTCATCGGTGCCGGCGAGATGGCCCGGCTGACCAACATCGTCGGCCCCGTGGACGGGCTCCAGTCCCTGGAAAGCGCCCGCCCGGACACGATCGTCTTTAATCCGAGGGCCATTTTCCATGTCCCCTTCGAGCGCTTCAAGCCCCACATCGCCAAGGCTTTCCGCCTCCTGCCCGAGACCTTCGGGGACGGGGTCTGGGAGAAGGAGCCATCAACCAACGGCAGGTTCGAGTTCCTGGCCAAGACGAGCGACGGCGCCCCTGTCGCCATGACCGTCCGGAAGGGCCAGGGCTACCTCCTGCTCCTGCCCTCCTTCGGGCCGAAGAACGTCGACATTGTCGAACACATCCTCAAGGACAGGCTGCCGTTCGCGTCCGAGATCCCCGCGGAGGCGCCGGCGGACTGGCTCGAAGCCGACGAATATGCCTTCCCCGAGCTCAAGGCCCTGGTGGCCAAGCGGGACGAAGAGAAGAAGAAGTTCGCCGAGATCCTGGCCGACTACGACCGGCAGGTCAAGGACCTGAAGACCGGCGGCCAGGAGGAATTCCACCGCCTGCTCAACGGCGAAGGCGCCGCCCTCAAGAAGGCCGTCGTCGCCACGTTCCGCTACCTCGGCGGAGGCCGGATCGTGGACGTCGACCAGTACTGGAAGAACACGATCCGGGACAAGGAGGAGGACGCCTGGATCATCGACCCGGCCGACATGCCCGTCGAAGCCGGCCTGCGCAAGGGCGAGCTGGTCATCCTCCTGGCCCGCGGCGGCAAGAACTGGGCGACCGACGACGAGTGCGCCCTCCTCCAGAAATACAAAGGCCGCCGGATGCAGGAGTTCGACAACACTCGCATGAAGGCCGTCCTCGTCGGCAACTATTTCTCCGCGGCCGAGGCCAAGTCCCGGCCGAACCCCTTCTCCGCCGCCCAGATCGAAGAGGCCCAGAAGGACGGCAACGGGCTCCTCACGTCGTACGAGCTCTTCCGGGCCGTCAAGGCCGAGAAGGAGAACCGCATCTCCAAGGACGCGATCCGCGACCAGATCAGGCTCAAAACCGGCTTGATCGCCTTCGACATCTGAGAAGACGGGGTCAAACCTACACTTTTCTAGTTTTTCGCGGACCGGTGTTTTCCACCCGGCACAGTCGAAGTCGAAAAACTAGAAAAGTGTAGGTTTGACCCCCTCTGTTTTGATAGAATCCCGGCCATGAACCTGACCTGGATCGACTGGGCCATCGTCGCCGCCGTCTTCGCCTTCATCATCGGGGTCGTCATCCTCAGCAAGCCGCTCATGCGGAGCGTCTCCGATTTCCTGGCCGCCGGCCGGACCGGCGGGCGCTACCTCATCAGCCTGTCCCAGGGCACGGCCTCGCTCGGGGCCATCACCATCGTCGGCATGCTGGAGATGAACTACATCGCCGGGTTCAACATGCGCTGGTGGGAGATGGTCATGGCCGTCGTCGTCGTCGGCATCAGCGTCTCGGGCTGGGTCCTGTACAGGTTCCGCCAGACCCGCGCCCTGACCATGGCCCAGTTCTTCGAGATCCGCTACAGCCGGACCTTCCGCATCTTCGCCGGCTCTCTGGCCTTCCTCTCGGGGATCATCAACTTCGGCATCTTTCCGGCCGTGAGCGCCCGCTTCTTCATCTACTTCTGCGGCCTGCCGAAGACGGTCGATCTCCTCGGCCTCCATGTCTCGACCTTCGCCCTGATCATGATCGTCATCCTCTGGATCCCGCTCTACTTCGTCTTCAGCGGCGGCCAGATCGCCGTCATGATCACCGATTTCCTCCAGGGCATCTTCGTCAACGCGGTCTTCATCGTCATCGTCATCGTCCTGATGCTCAAGGTCGACTGGTCCCAGATCGCCCAAGCCCTGGCCCTGGCTCCGGCCGACGCCTCGCTCGTCAACCCGTTCCACACGGGCAGCACCAAGGACTACAACTTCTGGTACTTCTTCATCGGCATGATCGGGGTCATCTACGGCAAGCTGTCGTGGCAGGGGACCCAGGCCTACAACGCCTCGGCCAAGAGCGCCCACGAGGCCAAGATGGGCGACGTCCTGGCCAACTGGCGGGGCATCCCCCAGTGGGGCCTGTTCCTCGTGTTCGTGCCCATCGTCGCCTACACGTTCTGGCACGGGCAGGGGTTCGCGGCCGCGGCGGCCTCGGTCCGGCCCGTCCTCGACGGACTGGGGTCGGACGCCCTTCGGAGCCAGCTGACCGTGCCGATCGCCCTGACCAAGCTCCTGCCGGTCGGGCTCATGGGGGCCTTCGCCGCGGTCATGCTGGCCGCGGCGATCGGCTGCAACGAGACCTATCTCCACTCCTGGGGCAGCATCTTCATCCAGGACGTGGTCATGCCCATCCGGAAGAAGCCCTTCGCGCCGGACGAGCACCTCAGGGCCCTCAAGCTCTCGATCCTGGCGGTGGCCGCCTTCAGCTTCGTTTTCAGCCTGCTCTTCCAGCAGAGCGAGTACATCTTTCTCTTCTTCGCCATCACCGGGGCCATCTTCGCCGGGGGGAGCGGCGCGGTCATCATCGGCGGTCTGTACTGGAAGCGGGGCACCACGGCCGCGGCCTGGGCGGCCATGGCCGTCGGCTCGGTCGTCGCCGTCGGCGGCATCGTCGTCAAGCAGCTCGTGCCCCGTTTCCCCGTCAACGGCCAGATGTTCTGGGGGCTGGCCATGGCCGGGTCGACCGTCGTCTATGTCGTCGTCTCTCTCCTCACGGGCCGCCGCAAGGCCTTCGACATGGACAAGATGCTCCACCGCGGGAAGTACCTGATCCGCGAGGAGTACACCGTGGTCGACGCCGTTCCGGTCAAGGGTTGGAAGGTCCTGGGCATGGGCCGGGAGTTCACCCGCTGGGACAAGGTCATCTACATCGCGACCTACGCCTGGACGGCGAGCTGGGTGGTCGTTTTCGTCGTCGGCACGGTCCTCAACCTGACCCGCGAGGTCTCGACGGCGGCCTGGCTCGGCTTCTGGAAGACCTACACCATGATCTATCTCGCCGCGTCGATCTTCGTCATCGTCTGGTTCTCGATCGGCGGCGTCATCAACCTGAAGGAGATGATCGCGACGCTCAAGGTCATGAAGCGCGATCCCTCCGACCAGGGCTTTGTCGAGCGGGACAAAGGCTGAGGGGAGGCACCATGCGCCGAGATCCGGGGAACCCTATTCTGACCAGGGCCGACGTGCCCGACATCCCGCCTTTGCTCACCGACGCGACCTCGGTGTTCAATCCCGGCGCCGCGAAGGACGGCGGGATCACCTACCTGATGCTCCGCGTCCAGGCCCGGTCGCGCGAGACGTTCATGGTCATGGCCGAAAGCGCCGACGGCTTCCGCTTCGTGGTCCGGCCCGAGATCGTGAACTTCGCCGGGATCAGGGGCGTCAAGGACAGGGTCTACCACGTCTACGACGCCAGGATCACCCGGCTCGACGGGGCCCACTACGTCATGTTCGCCATGGACATGGATAGCGGCTGTCAGCTGGGCCTCGCCCGGACCGAGAATTTCCGGGACTTCCGCTTCCTCGGGGTCACGTCGACGGACGATGTGCGCAACGGCGTTCTTTTTCCGGAGAAGATCGGCGGCCTCTACCTCAGGCTGGAGCGGCCCAACAAGGCCAGGCCCGAGGGCGGCCCGACGACGGGGAGCGAGATCTGGCTGGCCGGATCGGACGACCTTATCGGCTGGCGACGGATCGGGCCGGTCATGGGCGGGCGCTTCCACTACTGGGACGAATATATCGGTTCGGGGCCTCCTCCGGTCAAAACGCGCCTGGGGTGGCTTCACGTCTATCACGGCGTCGCGACGCACTTCGGCAGCGCCAATATCTACCAGGCGGGGGTCGTCCTGCTCGATCTCGGCGACCCGACCAGGGTCCTGGGGCGGTCGCGAGGCAATATCCTCGAGCCGCGGGAATGCTACGAGCTCACCGGCCAGGTCCCGAACGTCGTCTTTCCTTCCGGAATGGTCGTCGAGGAGTTCGACGCGGAGGGCTATGCCTTGCCCGCGAGCCCGGTCAGGGTCTATTACGGCGCCGCCGACACGGCCGTGGGCTTGGCCGTGACGACGGTCGGCGAGCTCCTGGACGCGGCCTCCGGTCCGCCGCTATAAGAAGGGGTCAAACCTACACTTTTCTACTTTTCTTGCGCATCCAAATAGGATTGGCCTGAGCCTGTCCAAAAAGTAGAAAAGTGTAGGTTTGACCCCGTCTGGGAAACCTCAGCTTGCCCCGGGTTTGACCCCCTCTTCTTTATATGCTAAAAAGGACTGTCATTCGGCCCGCGGGAGAGAACAATGAAGAGAACGGAAAGGCATCGCCTCCAAGAAGATGACATGGCCCAAGGCGTCCATTGGCTGGTCGCCTTCTTCCAGAATTACAGGCGCGAGATCACCATCGTCGCCGCCGCGGTCGTCTTCGCGGCCGTCGTCTTCACCGGGCTCCTCGCCATCCGCGCCCACGGCCGGAGTGTCCGCAGCCAAGCCGTCGGCGAGGTCACGGCGCTGGCCGCCCAGGTCGAACAGAAGCCCGAATTGCTGGCCGAGCTCGAAAAGCTGGCCGCGAAGGGGCGGACCGCCCGCCTCGCCGGCCTCGAGCTGGCCCGGTACTGGGCCGAGAAGAGCGACTGGGCCAAGGCGGGATCCTACCTGGCCAAGATCCCGGCCGGGCCGAAGGACCTGTTCTTCTACCAGGCCGAGGACCTCAAGGCCCAGATCGCCCTCGGCAAGAAGGACTTCGACGCGGCCATCGCCATCTACAAGAAGATCGCCGAGGAGAAGCCGAAGGTCTATCCGGTCGACGCCGCCTTATTTCACCAGGCCGAGAGTCAGGAGCTCAAGGGGGAGACGGCGGCGGCGCTCGAGCTCTATAAAAAGCTCCAGGCCGACTACCCCCAGTCCTATTTCGGCTATGAGGCGTCCCTCAAGGTCGGCAAGCTCGAGGCCCGAAAGTAGAGGCCGGGCATTGCCAATTTGCCCGGAAGGGATATAATAGGCCCTAATACTCCAAGGAGGAATTCCATGGCTTTCGTCATCACCGAAGAGTGCATCAACTGCGGCGCCTGCGAACCCGAGTGCCCCAACCAGGCCATCACCGCCGGCGAAGAGCGCTATGTCATCGACCCCGCCAAGTGCACCGAGTGCGTCGGGCACTTCGACACGCAGCAGTGCGCCTCGGTCTGTCCCGTCGACGCCTGCGTCCAGGACCCGGAGCACAAAGAGAACCACGACGAGCTGATGGCCAAGTTCCACCGGCTCACCGGGAAATAGCCCCGCGCCGACCGGACTGACCTTGAAAGAGGAGTGAACCCGTTTCACTCCTCTTTTTTTTCACCCGACCATGAGCGACACGCTGCGCGGACAAAAGATCTGGCTGCACGGGCTTCTCTTTGTCCTGACGGTCCTGACGACGTGGTTCGCCGGGCTGTTCTTCGCCCTGTCCTTCCTGTCGACGGGAGGCGCGCCCGAAGCTTCGCTCCTCGACCCCCGCGTCGTCGGTCTGGGCTTCCTTTACGCCCTGGCCCTGATGACCATCCTCACCGGGCACGAGCTCGGCCACTACCTGACCTGCCGCCGCTACGGGGTCCTGGCCACCTACCCCTTCTTCATCCCGGGACCTCCGTTCCTGGGGACCTTCGGCGCCTTCATCCGCATCAAGTCCTCGATCCACTTCAAACATCAGATCTTCGACGTCGGCGCGAACGGGCCCCTGACCGGATTCGCCCTGGCCTTGCCGGCGCTCGTCATCGGCCTGGCGTTCTCGAAGGTCGGGCCGGTCCCCCTGACGCCGGATACGATCTCGTTCGGCGAGCCGCTTCTCTTCAGGCTCCTGAGCGGGCTCTTCTTCGGCCCGATCCCCGAAGGCTCGTCCCTCATCCTGCACCCGATCGGCTTCGCCGGCTGGGTCGGCCTGCTGGTCACAGCCATCAACCTTGTGCCGCTCGGTCAGCTGGACGGCGGCCATGTCGCCTACGCCCTTCTCGGGCGGCGGGCCCGGCTCCTTTCGCGGATCATGGTCGGTTTTCTCGTCGTCATGGGCCTGTTCTTTCACCTGACCTGGCTCATCCTGGCCGCGGTCCTTCTCTTTTTCGAATTCCGGACGAAGATGCGCTTTCAGCACCCGCCGGTCATCGACGAAGACGCCCCGCTCGGAACGCGCAGAACGATCCTGAGCATCGTCATCCTCCTCATCTTCGTCCTGTCCTTCATTCCCGACCCTGTCAAAGGCTACGGATTATTGGATTTGATAAAGAGCGCGCCGGGAGTGGCCAGATGACCCGCTTGGCACGTTTTAGTCCCCTAATTTTTTCACATATTATGTGGAAAACTTGTGGAAAAGAACCCCTTCCATCGTGGCAAGGCCCGCTCCTGCATGAACATAGCTCGGATTGCACAAGAATTCGTCATGGCCGCAATCCCCGCCTTTTCAATGAGTTAATAAACCGTTGAAAAGACTGATGTTGTGGCGTTAAGATAAAGGACGGCCGAAGGAGGCTTTCATGGCCGACCAGTTCCGCGATGCCGAGGCGACATTCTCGCTCCTGCGCGAAAAATTCAAGGACAAGAGGATCTCGCCGCAGGAGTTCGCCGATTCCCTGAAACAGCTCCGCATCAAGGACGAAGAGGGACGCTTTTGGGTGATCGGGGCGCAGAGCGGCAAGTGGTACGCCTTCGAAAACGGCGAGTGGGTCGAGGCCAAGCCTCCTTCCCAGATGGAGAAGAAGGCGATCTGCATCGCCTGCGGGTTCGAGAACGACCTCGAGGCCGAAACCTGCGCCCGCTGCGGCAGCCGGGGCGAGGGATCCGAGCCGGAAGCGCTGGCCGGCGGCGACGGTGTTCGGTCCGCGGCGGCCTTCGAAACGTCCTCCCCGGTGCCAGGCTCGCCGATCACGATCCGCTCCGTCGACATCGTCTCTTTCCTGTGGTTCTCCGGCGTGCTGGGCCTCTTCGCCGGGATCTTCTTCGGCCTTCTGGCCGGGGCGATCGGTCTCTTCCCGGGCTTCGTCAGCCACTTGCCCGCGTTCTTCGTCGATCACCAAGGGGATCTTTTGGGCGGCTTAGGCTTTTCCATTGTCGGGGGGGTCCTTGGCTTCGCGATCGGCGCCGGGGCCGGGGCGGCCGCGGCCGTCGTCTCGAACGGGATCCTGTCGCTCATCGGCGGAGTCAGGCTCCGCCGCTCCTGAGCTTCGCGAGTCCCCAAGCGATCTGTCCGAGCGAGAGCGATTCGTCGTTGGGCGAATAGGCCAGCGGACGGAACACCCGGAATCCCCCGGACGCAAGCCTTCGCTCCGTCCTTTCGAGAAGCCGCCTGTTGAGAAAGACCCCTCCGGCGAGCGAGACATCCTCCGTCCCATGGGCCCGCCGGGCCCTCTCCGCGACGCGGGCGATGAGCTCGGCCAGGGCGTCGTGGAACTTCGCCGATACGACCTTCACGGGCACGCCCGACTCGACGTCGCGGACGAGGGCGCGGAGGAGCGGCGCGAACGAGATCTCGATCGGGCGGCCGGGTCCCGCTTCGCTCAGGCCGACCCGATAGCGGCCGCGGTAGGCCCGGTCGGCGGCGGCCTCGAAGCGCATGGCCGCCTCGGCTTCGAATTCGAGGCGCTCGGGCGCCGTCCCGGCGATGAACGACACGGCGTCGAAGAGGCGTCCGCAGCTCGACGTGAGCGGGCTGCGGAAGCCGCTGCGGCTCATTTGGAGCACCGCGGCGCGCCGCGACCGGCCGATCCGGCGCAGGACCCCGAGGTCGGGGACCGTCCCGCCGAACGCTCTGTCGAGCCAGGCCAGGGCCATCCGCCAGGGCTCACGGGCCGCGACATCGCCGCCGGGAAGCGGCACCGGCTCGAACCGGGCGAAACGCTCGAAGCCCCGGTAATCGGCGAGCAGGAACTCCCCGCCCCAGGCCGTGCCGTCATCGCCGTAGCCGTAGCCGTCGAGGGCCACGCCGAGGACGCGCCGCCGCGGCACGTGCCCGTGCTCGAGGAGCGGGGCCAGGACGTGGGCGTGATGGTGCTGGACGCGATAGTGGGGCAGGCCCATCCGGGAAGCGAACCGCGTTGTCCGGAAATCGGGGTGCATGTCCGAGACGACCGCTTCGGGGCGGGCGTCGAAAAGCTTGAGGAGATGGGCCAGGGTCTCCTCGAAATAGCCGAAGTTCCGGTAGTCGTCGAGGTCGCCGAGGAACTGGCTGGTGACGACGTAGCCGTTCTTGTAGAGGGAGATCGTGTCCTTGAGCTCGCCTCCGAGGGCGACGAGGACGCGGCCGGACCGGAGCGCCTCCGGCACGGGCTGCGGGGAGGGGACATAGCCCCTGGCCCGGCGGACAAAGAGGGGGCGGCCCGCGACGGCCTTGACGACCGAGTCGTCGGCCCGCATGGCGATCGGGCGGTCGTGGGTCAGCACGGCCCGGCAGAGCCCGCGGACGCCCTCGCGCTCCTCCTTGATGATCGGAGCGTCCTTGGAGTTGGAACTCGTGGCCACGATGAGCCCGAGGGGCTCGAGGAGGAGGCGGTGGAGCGGCGTGTAAGGCAGCATGAAGCCGATCTCGTCGAGGCCGGGCGCGATGAGCGGGATATCCCGCTTCTTCTTGAGGAGGACGATCGGCCGCCGCGGCGAGATCAGGAGCTCGCGCTCGGCCGGCGACACGACTGCGAAGCGCCGCACGACCGCGAGATCGCGGGCCATCAGGGCGAGCGGCTTTGTCCGGCGGTCCTTCGTGCGGCGCAGGCGGGCGACGGCCGGCGCGTCGAACGGGTCGCAGACGAGGTGAAAGCCGCCGAGCCCTTTGACGGCCAATACCTGCCCGGCGCGGATGATGGCCACGGCCTCGGGGATGTCGCCGCGGAGCTTGCGGCCCGAGCGGGCGTCGAGGAGCGTCAGGCGCGGCCCGCAGACCGGGCAGGCGATCGGCTGGGCGTGGTGGCGCCGGTCGAACGGGTCCTCGTATTCGCGCCGGCAGTCCGGGCACATCGTGAAGCCGGCCATGGTCGTGCGGGAGCGGTCGTAGGGCAGGCCGCGGACGATGGTGTAGCGCGGGCCGCAGTTGGTGCAGTTGGTGAAGGCGTAGCGGTAGCGGCGCTCTCCCGGGGTGTCGATCTCCCTGGCGCAGTCGGGGCAGGTGGCGATGTCGGGCGAGATGAAGACGAAGCCCGCGCGATCGCGGGTCTCGCGGATCTCGAAGCCGGAAAGGCCTTCGAGCGGCGCCGGGCGGACGTCAAGCCTTTCGATGACGGCGAGAGGGGGCAGACCGGACCGCAGGGCGGCGGGGAACTTCCGGACCAGGCCGGGCGGGCCTTCGACTTGGATCTCGACGCCGGAGCCTGCGTTCTCGACCCAGCCGTCGAGGCCGAGCTCCCGGGCCAGGCGGTAGACGCACGGCCGGAAGCCGACGCCCTGGACGACGCCGAACACGGTGAGGCGCGCGGCCGATAGGGGACCGGTCCTGGGGGTCATGCGCGGCGTCCCGTCACGACGAGGCCCGCTCGCGGGCGGCGCTCCGGCTGTAGACGCAGCCGCAATAATCCTGCCGGTAGAGCCCATGGGCCCGGCTGAGGTCGACGCTCTTCTTGAAGCCGTCCTTCTTCTTGAAGTCCGCCTCGAGGAAGGCGAGGCCGTAACGGGCGGCGAACTGACGGCCCATCCGGTTCAGGACGGCCGCCTTCTTCCAGGGGCTGAGGCTCATGACCGTGGTGAAGGCGTCGAACCCCTCGAGGGACGCGCGCGCCGCGGTGCGGGCGAGCCGCAGGGCATAGCAGACGTCGCAGCGGCGGCCCTTTTCCGGTTCGTCCTTGAACTTCAACGTCAAGGCGGTCCATCTGTCCGGGCCGTAGTCGTCCTCGATCAGACCGACGCCCGAGTCGAGCGCGACCTTGCGGGCCTCGTCGAGCCGCAAATCGTACTCTTCGCGCGGTTGGATATTCGAATTCGCGAAGAACCCGGTCACCTCATAGTCGGGCTTGAGCAAGCCGAAGACGTAGAGGGCGTCCGGCGCGCAGCAGACGTGGACCAGGATGCGGGGTCTTGGCACGGGATTATGTCAAGTGCTCCAGGCGGGCCTCGAGATCGGCGATGGCCTTGTCGACGCCGTCGATCTGGAAGTAGATGACCGCCAGATCCTCATGGTCGATCCGAGCGGCGTCGAGGATCCGGCCGACGCTCTCGAACAAGGGCTCCATGAGCCGCTTGACGTCGACGATCTTGTCCTGGATGCGCCCCTTGGCCCGCTGCCACTCCCGGATCTCCCTTTCGCGCCCCCGAAGCCGTTCGCGGTACTCCTCCTCGATGCGCTGGATGGCGGCGTTGAAGACGCGCACCCGGGACTCGACCTCCTCCATGCGCCGGTCGAGCCGGTAACGCTCTTCCTGGAGAAGCGGCGCTTTCTCCCGCAGGGCGGTGTTGAGCCCTATCAGGGAGGCGGCCTTTTCCCTGGCCCGCTCCAGCCGGGTGGCCCGGTCGGACTCGGAGGGGCGGGCGGTCGCCTCGAGCAGGCGGACGTCTTTTTCGACCGAGGCGAGCTGGGCCTCACCGGACTCGGCCTCGCGCAGGGACGATTCGAGGGCCTCGAGGACCTCCTTCTTTTTGTTGGCCAGCGCAAGCATCTCCTCCTGATGCGGCCGCCGGGCTTCCTCCTGTCCGGCGATGAGCTCCCGGTACCGCTTGAGCGCGGCGTCGTGCTCGCGGCCGAGCACTTCGATGCGCGAGTAGACGTCGTGCCAGGTCTTCTGGTGGTGGGCGATCTCCTGGTCGAGGACGGACAGCTTGGCGCATTCCTCCCCGATGCAGGAGGCCTGGACGTCCTCGTTCCAAGCTTGTTTGCCGAGCTCCCGCCAGAGCGCGGCCTTTTTCTCCCGTTCCTTTTTCAGCCGGGCCTGGATCCGGAGGCGGAGCATGTGACGGCGGGCGCCCGAGAGGAAGGCGCTGACGCGGCGGCGAAGGTCCTTGTCGTGGAGGAAGATGAAGGCGACGAGCAGCAGGATGACGCAGAGCAGGAGCCACAGCAGCCAGAACGGAAGTCCTTCTGGAGTGCCGACGCCGGGCTGCACCTGGAGGCTCGCTTCCACGCCACCCCTTCTTATCGATATTGCCGGAACAAGCGGACGAGAGTCTCCTTGGTCATGAGCTCCGATTGCCGGAAGCGGATGACACCTTTGCGGTCGATGATGATCGTGGCCGGGATAAAATCGCCCGGCTCAAAGGCCTTGATGATCTCCGGCGTCGCCAGGGCGATCGGATAATTGATGCCCATCTTGCGCGTCCAATCGAGGAGGGCGGGACCGGTCGTCTCGTCGACGGAGAGGCCGATGATCTCCAGTCCCTCGCCCTTGAGCTCCTTGTAGGCGGCGACGAGATCGGGGATCTCCCGGCGGCAGGGCGGGCACCAGGTCGCCCAGAAGTTGATGACCAGGACCTTGCCCTTAAAGGCGGCCAGGTTCAAGGCGTTCCCCTGGAGGTCCGTGACCGAGAAGTCCGGCGCGGGGACGGGCTTGGCCGCCTCCTGGTTCTTGGCGCAGGCGGCCGCTGCGGCGGCGACCGTCAGGATCATGGTCAATATCGCGAAGCCTCGAGCGCACTTGATCATGCGGCGCAACCTTTGGTCAGGCGCTCCCAGCGGGCGTCCACCTCGGCTTGGACGG
>CAVSAI010000029.1:0-274648 GCA_963725825.1 Candidatus Aminicenantota bacterium | reverse complement strand
CCGGGCGAAAAGATCCTTGGCGATCTCGGAACTGCTCGAACGAGCATCTTGTTGGCGGACCTCGTTCTTGAGGAAGACCTCGATCTTCGACTCGGGCTCGCGAGATGAGCCTCGAACAGGTCCTTGCCTTCCTTCGCCAGAGCAGGTTGAACCGGATTCCAGGTCGCAGGTGGCCGTCTCCGCGGCGGCTTCTCTTCGGCCTGCGACTTGCTCATATAGATGCCGTGGTTGATGTGCAGGGCGAATCCAGGCGATGATGATCGACGGCCCGGGGAACGCTTCGGCCTCGAGGAAGGCCCTCGACGCCTGGTTCATGTGGCCCATGGCCACCGAGGCGGACATAGACGTAGCCGTCGCTTCAGATCGGCCATGCAGCCGAGGTCCTTTTTCGACGTTCTCTTGCCGGGCAGCGACAACTTGGCCACGGAGCCGGTCGGCGTCGACTGGAGGCCTGGCCGCCGTGTCGATGACCTCGGTGTCGAGGACGAGGACGTTGACGTTGCGGTTCATGGCCAGGACGTGGTCGAGCCCGCCGTAGCCGATATCGTAGGCCCAGCCGTCGCCGCCGATGCACCAGACGCTCTTTTCGACTAGAAAATCCTTGAGCTCATCGAGCTTCGCCAGCGGGCCCTTGGACCCGTTGGCCTTGGCCAGGGCCTCCGGCAGCGCGGCCCGAACAGCCTTGGAAGCGGCCTTGGCTTCGTTGCCGACCCCGGTCCAGGCGGCCTTCATCTTGGTCAGAGAGTCGGTCAGCGCGGGGTCGTCCCGGCGGCCAGAACGGCCTCGATCGACGAGAGGAGCAGGCGCCGGTTGACGTCGACGGCCAGGCGCATGCCGAAGCCGTATTCGGCGTTGTCCTCGAACAGGGAGTTGCCCCAGGCCGGCCCCTTCCCTTCTGTCGTGACGCAATACGGGGAGGTCGGGAAGGTGCCGCCGTAGATCGAGGAACAGCCCGTGGCGTTGGCGATGATCATCCGGTCGCCGTAGAGCTGGGTGGCCAGCTTGACGTAGAGGCGTCTCGCCGCAGCCGGCGCAGGCGCCGCTGAACTCGAACAGAGGCCGCAGGAACTGGCTGCCCTTCAGGGTATCCGCCTTGACGCCGTCGAGGACGTTGTCGGGGAGCCGGTCGAAGAACTCGGCCTTTTGGGTCTCTCCGGCGGCCCGGAGCTCGGCGATGGGGGTCATGACCAGGGCCTTGGTCTTGGCCGGGCAGACCGGCGCAGACCGCAGCCGACGCAATCCTCGATGTGGCGCTGTTCGCGGTAGCGGAGGAATCGCGGTCCGTTCTTGGTCACGGAACTGACGGTGACGAAACCCTCGGGAGCGCCGGCGAGGTCGGCCGGAGCGATCTGCTTGGCCCGGATCGTGGCGTGCGGGCAGACGAAGCCGCACTGATTGCACTCGATGCGTTTCTCGGGGATCCACTCGGCGCTCGGTCGCGATGCCGCGCCTTTTCGAGGCGGGCCGTCGCCGTCGGCGTGGCGCCGTCCAGGGGCATCTTGGAGACGGCAGGAGGTCGCCCTTGAACCGGGTGACCGGGTCGATGACGTGCCGGGCGTAGGCGCTGGCGTCATCGGGGACGATCTTCGTGACCGGCGCAGACTCGGTGATCTTCGCCGGAACGGGCACGGCCTCGAGGCCCGCGGAGGCCCGGTCGACGGCGTCCCAGTTCATCTGAACGACGTCCTTGCCCTTGCGGCCGTAGGTCTTCTCGATGGCCTTTTTGATCAGCTTGATGGCTTCCTCCTCGGGCAGGACCCCGAGAGCTTGAAGAAGCAGGCCTGCATGATCGAGTGATGCGCAGGCCGACCGAGCTCGCCGGCGATCTTCAGGCCGTCGATCATGTAGACCTTGACCTTCTTGTCGATGATCGTCCGCTGCATGTCCTCGGTCAGGTGCTCGAAGACCTCGGAGGCCTTCCAGATCGGAGTTGATGGAAGCGTGCCTCCCCCTCGCGGATGCCCTCGAGGATGTAGAGCCGCCCGATGTAGGAGGGCTTGTGGAGAGCGACGAAATCGACCGTGTCTGAGGAGTACTGCGACTGGATGGGGTGTTGGCCGAAGCGGAGGTCGGAGATCGTCGACGCCGCCGGATTTCTTGGAGTCGTACTGGAAATAGCCCTGGCCGTACATGTCCGTATGGTGGAGATGATCTGATCGATCTTGTCGCCGACCGTGCCGTCCGAGCCATAGCCGTCGAACTTGCAGCGGACCGTGCCGGGAGCTCGGTGAGGACCAGGCCGATCGGGAGCGACGTGTGGGTGACGTCGTCGATGATGCCCACGGTGAAGCCATGCGTCGCCGGGCCGTCGAGGTGCTCGTAGAACGGACTTGACCATGGCCGGGGTCGAGTTCCTTGGAGGACAGGCCGTAGCGGCCGCCGATGACCTTGACGGGGCGCCCACCAGGGCCACGGCGATATCCAGGTCAAGGGCTCGCCGATCGGCCCGGTTCCTTCGTCCGGTCGAGACGGCGACCTTCTTGACCGAGGCCGGCAGGGCCGCCGCCAGCGCGGCCGCGTCGAAGGGCCTGTAAGGCGGACCTTGATCAGAGCCGAGCTTGCCCCATCGGCGTTGAATCATTGATCGTCTCTTCGGCCGTCTCGGCGCCCGACCCCGTCGTGACGATGACCTTGTCGGCGTCGGGGGCGCCGCGATCGTGAAGAGGGGACTGCTCGCGGCCGATCGCCCCGGCCACCTTGTCCATGTAGTGCTGGACAAGGCCCGGGCGATCGACGTGGTCTGCTTGTCGCATCTCGCCCCCTCGAAGTAGACGTCGGGGTCTGCTACCAGCTTCGTCGGACGCTCGGGATTACCAGCAGCAGCCTGCGGAAGTCCTCGAGATACTTGGGCGCTCGACCAGCGCCAGCGTCTCGTAGGACACGACATCGACCTTTTCCACGTAGCACGTTGGAGGTGCGGAAGCCGTCGAAGAAGTGGAGGAAGGGGATCTTCGTTTGCCGCAGCGTCGCGAGGTGGGCGACGATGGCCAGGTCCTCGGCCTACCTGAACGGAGCCGGCAGGTCGTGGCGGACCGTGTTGCGCGCCGCCATGACGTCGCTATCGTCCCCGAAGATCGACAGGGCCTGGCAGGCCAGCGAGCGGCCGAAGCACGAGGAAGCAGTCGGCAGCATCTCGCCGAGCGATCTTGTGCATATTGAGAGCATCGACATCGGCCCCTGGACGCGGTGAAGGTCGTTCGTCAGGGCGCCGGCCGAAGCGAGCCGTCGACCGCGCCGGACGCGCCCGCCCTCCGACTGCATCTCGACGACGTCCACCCGTTTTCGCCCGGAGATCTTTCTTGCGGTCGAATCAGCAGAGAGCCATTCGTCGGCCAGCTCGCCCATCGTCGAAGAAGGGATGATCGGGGTAGATGGCCACGACCTCGGAATACGCGTAGGCGACATGGGTCCGCCGCCGTGTTCCCGTCGATCGTCTGCATGCTTTCTTCTGTTCCATGAACGACTCCTTGTTTGCGGTATTCGTCGAACGTCGCCGGGCGACGTCTCGGGCTCTTCCTTGAGCTCCGTCCGCCCCCTCCAGGGCCTTCTTGATGGTCGCCCTGCGTCAGCGAAATCGAGATTCCGAGCCCACCGGCAGCCCCATGG
Source organism: Candidatus Aminicenantota bacterium (assembly GCA_963725825.1). Taxonomy (GTDB): domain Bacteria; phylum Acidobacteriota; class Aminicenantia; order Aminicenantales; family Saccharicenantaceae; genus RBG-16-66-30. The sequence goes on along the minus strand of CAVSAI010000029.1, from coordinate 271,042 downwards.
CCAGCCCGGTGATCCGGATGCCGTAATCCTCGGCGCCGGAGAGGGAGATAGAGGCCGATGGCCTCCCCTTCCCACCGTCGGGTTCGTGGCGATGATGATCTCCTTGAACGCGCCCTCCTCGATCCTCTTGGTCAGCTTCCCGAGGCGCGGCTCGTCAGGCCCGCGGCCCTTGAGCGGCGACAGGGCGCCGAGGAGGACGTGGTAGCGGCCGTATAGGCCCCCGTCCGCTCGATCGAGGAGATGTTGAACGGCTCCTCGACGATGCAAAGGGACTCGTCGGAACGGTGTTCGTCCGCGCGGATCGGGCAGGGGTCGACGTGAGTGATGTTGTTGCAGCGGAGAGCAGTAGAAGATCTTGCCTTACCGCCTCGCGGATGGCCTCGGCCAAGCGGTCGGTGTCCTCGGTCGGCAGGCCAAGGAAGTAGAAGGCGATGCGCTGGGCCGTCTTGGCCCCGATGCCGGGGATGTGGCGCAGTTCCTCGATGAGATCGTGGAGCGGTTGGGCGTATTCGAACATCGAGCCCCAGGATCTTCAGGCCGGCGCCGAGGCCGCCGAGCTTTGAGGCCAAGGCCTCGTCCACCTTGGCCGCGCCGTCGTTGAAGGCGGCGACGATGAGATCCTGGAGCATCTCCACTTCGTCGCGGTTCACGACCTCGGGGTCGATGCGGATGGACTGCAGGACTTTGTGGCCGTCGAGCACGACGGTGACCATGCCGCCGCCGCTCGACCCGTCAACCCGCAGGTCGGCGAGCTCCTTCTGGAGCCGGTCCTGGATCTCCTTGGCCGACTTGAGCATCTTCTGGAGGTCCATGACGTTCTTCATTTGTCCTTCTCCGTCGGTCCGCGGCCCTTGGGCGAGGCCTCGCGCGAGGCCGCGACGGGGTCGGCCGACAGGACCTGGGCCTTAAACGTGTCTCATGAAGAACTGGACGGCCGGGTCCTTCATGGCCGACTCGAGCTCCCGGCCCGGCCGGATCGGCCCGCCTTCGGTCGCGTTCTCCTCGGCGAAGCGGACCTTGGTCTCCCGGCCCAGGATCTCGGAAGCCGCCTTCTCGACGGCGCGGACATCCTTTTCCTGGACGCTGGTGACGAAGAATCCCCGCCCGCTCCCGAAAAAGACCTCGAGCTCCGCATCCCTGACGATGACCGACGAGTATTGCCCCAGCAGGGCCGCGAGAGGCGCCCGATCCACGGCGAGCTTCTCGAGGACCCGGGCGAAGACGTCCTTCGGGCCCGGCGAGGCAGGCCTCGGAGGGGCGGCCTGAGCCGCCGGCTTCGACGGGATGGCCTGGGGGCCGGGCTGAGGCCCGGACATCGGGCCGGGGCGAGAGACGCTTCCCGCCGGAGGGGTCCCCTTCGGCGCGGGGCCGGAGGGGGCGGGTCCTGGGCGTGGTCTCTTTGAGCGACTCGAAGTCCTTGATGAGTTCCCGCAGGGGGACGATCTTGCGGAAATGACAGAGCTTGACGAGAAAGGCCTCGAGATAGATCCGCGGCATGGTCGAAAATTTCAGGCCCGCCTCCGCCTGTTGGAGGGCCAGGAGATAGCGCAGCAGGTCCTCCGGACCGGCCTTGGCCGCCTCGGCGCGCAGGGCCTCGAGGCCTTCGGGACCGACGGCCAGAAAATCCTCGGGCCGCTCGACCGAGCGCACGAGGAGCAGGGCCCGGAAATGCTCGATGAGCTTGCCGAAAACGAAGCGGAGGTCATAGCCGGCCGATACGACGCTTTCGACGAGGGCGAAGACCTCGTCCGGCTTCTCGTCGAGGACGGCCGACGAGAAGCGGCTGAGCAAGTCCTGGCCGACTGTCCCGAGGATGGTCTTGAGGTCCTCGTCGCCGATGTTCTCGCCGCTGAAGGCCACGGCCTGGTCGAGAAGGCTCTGGGCGTCGCGCATGCTGCCGTCGGCGGCCTCGGCGATGAGGGCCAGCCCGGCGGGGGTGATGGTGATGCCTTCTTTCTTCGCGATCTCCATGAGGTGGTTGATGATGTCCTTGTGGGAGATCTTGCGGAACTCGAAATGCTGGCAGCGGGAAACGATCGTCGCCGGGACCTTGTTGAACTCCGTCGTCGCGAAAATGAACACGGTGTTCGGCGGCGGCTCCTCGAGCGTCTTGAGAAGGGCGTTGAAGGCATGCGTCGAGAGCATGTGGACTTCGTCGATGATGAGCACCTTGGTGCGGGTATAGGCGGGCTTGTATTTGACCATCTCGCGGATGGGTTCGATGTCGTCGACTTGGCGGTTGGAGGCGCCGTCGATCTCGAGGACGTCGATGGCGCTGCCCTCATGGATGGCCTTGCAGAACTGGCAGGGGCGCTCCCTGTCGGGGCAAGGGTGCGGCGTGGGGCCGTTGACGCAATTGAGGGCCTTGGCCAGGATGCGGGCCACGGTCGTTTTGCCGGTCCCCCGGACGCCGGAGAAGAGGTAGGCCTGGGCGATGCGGCCCGAGGCGATGGCGTTCTGGATGGTCCGGACAACGGACAGCTGTCCGACGACCTCCTCGAACTTCCAGGGCCTGTATTTCCGGGCGAATATCTCGTAGGACATGGGTTTCGGCCGTCCGCGACGGGAGAGGAGAACCTGCCGTTCTCCCCTAAAAAGTAAAGGTTATCTTAGCACAAATCGGCTAAATAGCAAGGAAAAGGAATATAATGACCGCGTGCCGCCGCGCTCCCGCAGCCTCGCCGAGATCCACCTCGCCGTCTTTCTCTTCGGCTTTCCCGGTCTGTTCGGAAAATGGCTCGCCTGGCCCGCCGTCACCATCGTCTTCGGCCGGGTCCTGTTCGCCTGCTTGGCCCTGGCCGCCGTCATGGCCGCGGGGCGGCGGGCCTCCTTCCGCGTCGCGGGGCGGCGCGACGTCCTTCTGCTCGCCCTCTGCGGCCTGGTCCTGGCCGCCCACTGGACGATGTTCTTCAAGTCCATCCAAGTCTCCACCGTCGCCGTCGGCCTGCTGGCCTACTCGAGCTTCCCGGTCTTCACCGCCTTCCTCGAGCCTCTGATGGCCCGGGAGCGATGGGAGCCGGAGAGCCTCATCTATGCCCTGATCAGCGTCGCCGGGATCGCGCTCATCGTTCCGGGCCTCGATCCCTCCGATGCGGTCTTTCGCGGGGTGCTCTGGGGGCTCGGCGCCGGCCTGTCGTTCTCGTTCCTGTCCGTTCTCAACCGCGGGCTCGCGTCCAGGCACTCGAGTCTGAGCGTGGCCTTCTACCAGGACCTCGTGGCCGGGCTGTTGCTCGTGCCGGCCGTTTGGCGCGGGGGGCTCCCCCGTTCGGGCAGAGACTGGGCCCTCGTCGCCATTTTGGGGGTCTTTTGCACGGCCGCCGCCCACACCCTATTCATCAACGGGTTGAAGGGCGCCGGGGCCAGGACCGCGAGCATCCTGAGCTCGCTCGAGCCGGTCTACGGCATTCTCCTCGCTCTGGTATTCCTCGGCGAAAGCCCCTCCCTGAGAACGGTCTCGGGAGGGGCCATTATCCTCGCGGCGGCCCTTGCGGCGACCGTCCGCGCCCGGCGACTAGCCTAATTCTTGTCGTCCGTCTTGCGCCGGACGGGGGCCGGCTGGGTCTTGGCCTGTTCGGCCTTCTGTCTCTTTTCGAGCTCGGCCTTCTCCTGGTCGTGCTTCTTTTTCAGCTCGGCGATCTTGGCCACGGCCTGCTGCTGGACCTTCATCTTCTCGACAGGGCTCTTGACCTTGGCTTCTTCTTCACGGGCCCGACGCCGCACCTCGTTGATCTCGGCATCCTGGCTTTCTTTTAAGAGCTTCTGTTGCTTTTGCTGGTCCTCGCGCACAACCTGGGCCTGGTTCTGCGTCGTCCGGCGAACGACGCGGCTGGGGGATCCCCCGCGGATCTCTTTCTCGGCCGCGGCCTCGTCCACGACTTGCTTAGGCTTGGCCGCTTCATTGCGCCGGACGACAGGCCTGGTGACGACCAGGTCGCTGCCTTCTTCCCGGGCCGGGCCGGGCCGGGCCGAATCCTTGAGGGTCAGCCGCTTGACGGGTCCGTTGGTCCAGCGACGGACCTGGTCGACGTCGACGCCGTCATCGTGGACCCGGCGGTCACGTTCGTTGATGTTGACCTCGAATCGGGTCGTGCCGATGATCGTCGCGTTCCTCTCGAGGGGCAGGACCCAGCGGTCGATCCTCCGGTCCATGAAATCCCGGCCCCGGACGAAGCTCCAAGAGTGGCCGGGGATATCCCACTGGCGCCGTCCAAAGCCGCGTCCGGGGATAAAGTCCGATCCCGGAGGCAGGGGCGCCCAGCCGACGTGCGCGTCACCCCATCTCCAGGCTACCCAGGCGGGGCCCCAGACGACATCGGGCACCCAATACCAGCCGAAGCGGGGTTCGAAGCCCCAACGGCCGTAATGGAAGGCGATCCAACCCCACGGCTCGAACGAAACCCAGGTCCAGCCGTAGTCGGTCCAATCCCAGTGCCCCGTCGTATACGGACGCCAGTTATAGCCGACGTTCCGGGGCACCCAGACGTAGCCGTAAGGACGATAAGACACCCACGCTCCGTACGGCTCGAGCTCGTTATAGAAATAGGCGCTGTCGAGGTTGTCGTACTGGTCGATGGCGGGCGGCGGGTTATAGGGTTCGTCGGGCGGGTTGTACGGGCCTCCCGACTCGTCGTAGGGGACGTACCTGATGGTACATGAGGTCCCTACAAGAACCACGAGCGTCGTCAAGAGCATGAAGCCGAAGGATCTCTTCATCTCTGTCCTCCTGAATCTCGAATGTGCAAGGAATATGCCAGGCACATCTTTAGTCGTATAAGAGAAGGATCAGGCAGAAATTTTCGTCCTAAAAAACGGACAGTCGAGTCCGAATCAACGGCTCAAGCCAGTCTTTTGAAGACCGTTTTGATGCGCTTGAGGGCCCAGTTGAGATCCTTGTCCCTGATGATAAGAGGAGGGGCGAAACGGATGACGTTCTCATGCGTTTCCTTGCAAAGGAGCCCCTCTTTCATCAGCTCCTCGCAGAAACGGCGGGCTCCGCCGGCGGCAGGATGGAGCTCGACCCCGACGAGAAGGCCCCGGCCCCTGACCTCTTTGATATGGCGGCTGCGGACCTTGCGAAGCTTTTCTACGAAATAGGCGCCCCGTTCGGCGGCGTTCTCGACGAGCTTCTCCTCGCGGGTGACCTTCAGGCTCTCCCGGGCCACCGCGCAGGCCAGAGGATTGCCGCCGAACGTCGATCCGTGCTCGCCCGGTTTGTAGACGCCGAGGACCTCGCGGTCGGCCAGGACGGCGGAAACCGGGTAGCACCCGCCGCCCAGGGATTTGCCGATGATGACCATGTCGGGCCGCACGCCTTCATACTCGCTGGCGAAGAGCTTGCCGGTCCGGCCGAGTCCCGTCTGGATCTCGTCGGCGACGAGAAGGACTCTGTTCGCCTTGCAGATCTCGGCGGCCCGCCGCAGGAAGCCGTCGGGCGGGATGAGGATCCCGGCCTCGGCCTGGATGGGTTCGACCAGGAAGGCGGCCGTGTTCGGGGTAATGGCCTTCTCCAGAGCATCGGCGTCGCCGAAGGGGATGACGACGAATCCGGGAGTGAAGGGGCCGAAGTCCTGGCGGTACAGAGGCTCCGTCGAGAAGCTGATGACGGTGACCGTGCGGCCGTGGAAGTTGTTGGCGCAGACGATGATCTCGGCCCGGTCCTGGGGAACGCCTTTCTTCTGATAGGCCCACTTGCGGGCGGTCTTGACGGCCGTCTCGACGGCTTCGGCGCCGGAATTCATCGGCAGGACCATGGAGTAGCCGGTCAAATCGCAGACTTCTTTGGCCAGCATCGGCCACTGATCGTTGCGGAACGCCCGGGAGGTCAAGGTCAGCTTCCGGGCCTGTTCGATCAGGGCGCGGACGATGCGTGGATGACGGTGGCCCTGGTTGACGGCCGAATAGGCGCTCAGGAAGTCGAGGTACTTGCGCCCCTCGACATCGTACATCCAGATCCCCTGGGCCTTGCTGATGACCACGTCGAGAGGATGGTAGTTGTGGGCGCCATAGATGTCTTCGATCTGGATAAGGTCCTTGCTGTCCATGTCACGTCTCCTTCATGCGGGCGTTTGACTGGCGGAGAGGGCGGGATTCGAACCCGCGGTGCACCTTACGGCACACACACGCTTTCCAAGCGTGCTCCTTAAACCGCTCGGACACCTCTCCGTTCCTCTGGTTCCGGAATTCCCTGGAGACGCCAACCTTACCAAAAAAGCGTCATTTGGTCAACGCGTCAGGGCCTCAGAACGGAGGCCGATAGATGTTGATGATGTCCTTGAGGAGGGCGGCGGCGGCGCCTCGGGGATTGGAGCGGCCTCCGGTCAGTGTCACGGAGCCCATGGAATCCGTTAGGAAGGTGATGCCCTTCTCGGTGCCGTTGACGTGGACGAGCGGGTGGGAGGCGTCGATGAGCGACGGCCGGACGTCGAGGCTCCATCTCCCGCCCTGCCGGCCCGGAGCGGCCGTGGCCAGGAGCTTGACCGAGCGCCCTTCGCGGCGGGCCGATCTCACGAAATCCGCCGGGAGGCCGGTGATGCCGGCGATCTTGACGTCCTTCAGGACGTACTCCGCATCGAGGCAGGCGTTGGTGATGAGCAGGATCTTGCAGGCGCTGTCCCAGCCGCCGACGTCGTTCTTCGGATCGGGCTCGGCGATGCCCTGGTCCTGGGCCTGCCTGAGCGCCTCGTCGTAGCCCAGACCCTCGCCCATGCGGGTCAGGATATAGTTCGAGGTCCCGTTGAGGATCCCCTGGATCCCTTCGATGCGAGCTCCGGCGAGCGAGAACAGGCCGACGTCGAGGGTGGGCAGGGCGGCGGCGGTGGCCCCGCTGAATTTGAGCAGGACGCCGTTCTCCGCGGCGAGCGACCGGAGCGCCGGCAGGCCGACGACGAGAGCCCCCTTGCTCGCCGCGACGGCATGCCACCCGGCCTGGAACGCGCCCGTGATGTACGACAGGCCCGGCTCTCCCGTTTCGAGATCGGACACGGTGCATTCGACGAGGCAGCCTCCCGGGCCCTGCCCGGCGAAGATGTCCCCGACCTTCAGGCCCTCGTGCCAGGAGGGGTTGCCCGAAGTCCAGGTGTCGCCGGCCCGGGAGACCTGCCGGACCTCGAGCGGGCTTCCCGAATAGAAGCAGCCTTCGGCCCGGGCGACCGCCAGGACGACGAAGCCGAGGCCGTAGCGGCGCTCGAGGTCCTCGGACTTTTCGCGAAGGAGGGAAACAAAGGCCCGGCCGACGCGGCCGAATCCGGTGACGACGAGCGGGATGTTCTTCATGGATGGAAGATCCATGGCGGAGAGGGCGGGATTCGAACCCGCGATCCCAATCGCTCGAGATAACGGTTTTCGAGACCGTCGCCTTCAACCACTCGGCCACCTCTCCGCACTATCGGGGACGCAAAACGAAAGCCGCATTATAGCCGAAATCGCTATTTGTTTCTACGCGCGCGAAAGAAGCTCCGAAGGAGCACGGCGCTCTCACCCGCGAGGACGCCGCCGAGGATCTCGGGACGGTGATTGAGGCGGGCGAACGGGAATTCCATCACCGACGCGACCGCTCCGGTCTTGGCATCCGCGGCCCCGAAGACAAGGCGGCGGATGCGGGCCTGGACGACGGCGCCCAGGCACATGGCGCAGGGCTCGACGGTGACGTAGAGATCGCAGTCCGCAAGGCGGTAATTGCGGGACTTCTTGGCGGCCTTGCGGATGGCCACGATCTCGGCGTGGGCCGTGGGGTCCTTCGACCCGATCGGCCTGTTCGAGCCTCGGGCGACGATCCGGCCCTCCCTCACGACGACGGCACCGACCGGCACCTCTCCCCTGGCAGCGGCCCGGCCCGCCTCGGCGAGCGCGGCCTTCATGAATCTCTTGTCGTCCATGATCGAACGATTTTACCCCCGATCGCCGCCCGGGCGCAATCGCGAAGGGAGGCGGGTCGGGACCCGAGGATGGCCAGTGAGGCGATTTCGGTTTATAATGTCCGCCATCGATCCAAGGAGCATGACATGGACAGATTTGAATGCCCCGTCTGCGGGCCCCTCACCTCGCGCGACCCCTTCTCCCCTTTCTGCCCCGGCTGCGGCGAGCCGCTGTTCGTCGCGGCCGCGCCGCGTCCGGGCGGCCGGCGCATCCGCGACGACAAGCCGCTGGCCATCGAGAGGTTCGCCGAGTTCCTGCCGCTCGAACGGATCGAACCAGCCCTGAGCCTGGGCGAGGGACTGACTCCGCTCGTCAGGCTCGACCGGATCGGACGCACCCTCGGCTTGGCCGACATCTTCGCCAAGAATGAGGCCCAGAACCCGACCTCGAGCTTCAAGGACCGCGGCACCGCCGTGGCCGTGCAGAAGGCCGTCTCTCTCGGAATGGGGCGAATCGGCACGGTCTCGACCGGAAACATGGCCGCGTCGACGGCGGCCTACGGCGCCCGGGCGGGCCTCGAGACATTCGTCCTGCTCAAGGAGGGGACCTCGGCCGCGAGCCTCCAGACCGCGGGCATCTTCGGCCCCCGGCTCGTCGCAGTGGAGGGCGATTACGGAGCGGTCTTCAACGCCAGCCTCGCCATCGGGAAGAAGCTCGGCATCATGTTCATGAACTCGATCGATCCCTATCGCCTGGAGGGCTATAAGCTCTCGGCCTTCGAGATCTATGTCCAGCTCGGCCGGCGCGCGCCCAGAACGGTGATCGTGCCCCTGAGCTCCGGCGGCCACCTGCTCGGCCTCATGAGGGGCTTTGCCGACCTCGAACGCGAGGGACTCATCGCCGCCTATCCTCAGATCGTCGGCGTCCAGGCCGAAGGCTGCGCCCCGCTCGTCCGGGCTTTCGACAAAGGCCTCGAGAAGTACGAACGGCTGGCCGCGGGTCCGACCATCGCCCACGCCATCGCCAACCCCTCCCCGCCGGCCGGCAACGCGGTCCTGCGCATGATCCGGGAGCGCGACGGGCTCTTGGCGGCCGTGTCGGACGAAGAGATGCTCGACGCCCAGCGGGAATTGGCGTCCTCAGAAGGGCTCTTTTGCCAGCCCGAGTCCGCCACGACGCTCGCCGCCCTGCGCAAGCTCACGGCCGCGGGCCGGATCAAGACCGGGGAGGGAGGCGTGGTCCTCGTCGTGACCGGGAGCGGGCTCAAGACCCTCCATCTGCTCGTCTCGGCCCCGATCCAGGTCCACCGCTTCGCACTCGAGGGGCTCGAAGCCGGCTTGGCCGGCCTTGGCCGCTCTGTCTAAGCTTTTTTTACCAGAAATTCGAAGATCTTGTCCCGGTTCGGGAACAGCGCCGGCGTCCCGCCCGTATGGAGGAAAACGACCTTGTCGGTCGGCTTGAAGAACCCCGTCTTGATGAGGTCCCTGAGCCCGATCATGGCCTTGGCCGTGTAGACGGGATCGAGGACGATGCCCTCGGTCTGGAAGACCAGCCGGATCGCTTCGGCCACGGCCTTGTCGACCACCCCGTAGCCCGCGCCGAGATATTCGTCGAAAACAGTGACGTCGTCCGCCATGACGTTGAGGCCGAGGCCGAGCGCGTCGTCCGCGGCACGGGCGATCTCGAGGACCTCCTCGGAGAAGGGCCCTTTCGGGTCCGAGACGCTGATGCCGATGACCCGGCAGCCCCGGCTCATGGACTTGGCGCCGACGACGAGACCGGCCTGAGTCCCTCCGGAGCCCGTCGAATGGACGATGTAGTCGGGCTCGAGGCCGCCGGCCCTCATCTGGTCGAGGAGCTCGGCGAAGCCGGCGACGTAGCTGATGGCGCCGAGAGGCTTGTCCATGTCGCCGCGAACGAGCGACCCGCCGACGGGAACGAGATAGGGCCTATGACCCTGGGCCTTGACCTCACGGCCGGCCTCTTCCAGGATTTCCATGGCCTGGGCCGCCTTGACGACCCGGCCCCTCTCGGACGGGAGGATGCGGATGTCGGCGTCGAGGATGATGTCGAGCAGGACGTTGCCGTCCGCAACGGCGGGTTGGTCGGCGGGCTTGAAGAGCATGAGGATGGGCTTGATGCCGAAGGTCCGGGCTGCCGCGGCCGTCTGCATGCACCAGTTGGACTGGAGGCCGGCCCAAGTGATGACGACGTCGGCTTTTTTCACCAGGATGTCGCTGATAATGAACTCGAGCTTGCGCGATTTGTTGCCCCCGAACGCGAGGCCGGTCAGATCGTCCCGCTTGACATAGATCTCCGGTCCGCCGAGACGGGCCGAAAGCCTCTCGAGCTTGCGGAAAGGCGTCGGGCGGTGGATGATGTCGACGTGGGGAAAGCGGTCGGTGCGATCGCGGACGTCCCGGGTCGAGTAAGGCATGGCCGAACCTCCTTGGATAGGGTAACAGATTAGGCCGGCAAAAAAAAGCCGCGGCGGATTCAGTCGCCGTGCGGCAGCTCGACCATAGCGGCCTCAGGTTCTTCCTCATAGCGGAGGGACGCCCCGCGATAAAAGCGCCTGTTCCCCTGTCCCAGGGCGAGACCCGCCCCCGCCGCGAAGGCGATAAAAACAACCGCCCGGACGGGATCCGCGAGGACGGATTTCTCGATGGCCGCGAGTGCCATCATCGTCAGCAGGAGACCGACGAGGATGGGGATGGCGGTGAACTGGAGCTTGAGCTTGCCCGGCACCCAGGAGCAAGTGAAGGGGATCTTCCGGAAGCGGTAAAAGGCGCCCTCGACGGCCAGCGCGGAGATGATCAGCCCGAAGGCCGCGTGCGCCGCGGCCGCACGGAAGTCCCAGAGAACGGCGTGGACGACCAGGACTCCCAGGAACAACGGGACGAGGAACTTGAGGACGACGGCTTTTTTCAAGCCGGAGGCATAACGCGAGGTCCGCGGGGACCCGGCCAGCCGGAAGACCCAGTTGGCCTCGAGCGCGATCGGCCTGTCGACGAGCACCCGGAGGCCGGCGATGATCGTGAACGCCAGGAGCAGGGGGAGAATGAGGAGAAAGCCGTTCGCGGGCGTCAGCGTCCGAAAGGACGCGCGGTAGGCCGTGACGAGCACCAGGATCCCGGCGGCCCCGGCCGCCAGATAGTTGACGAAGGATGTCCGGTGGACCTGGCTCGATTTGATCGTGTCCGAAAAAAAACCGTAAACGACGCGCTCCTCAGGCGACCTGAGAACCGCTGCCGCCAGGAGCTTCCTCCAACTTTCGTGCAGACCGAAAAGTGCCGGCTTGGCCTTGCGCTCCTCCAACGTCTTGAGGACATGGCGCCTGTAGCTCAAGGCCCCCGAACCGACGAAGGCGGCGAAGGCCAGGACCAGGGCCAATCCGGCCGTCCGCGCCCCGGCCTCGAAAACCGGGTCGCGGGTCCCCAGGAGCACTTCGTAAAGGCCGACGAACCACAGGGGCGGATAACGGTACAGGAACGGATCGCCGTTCTCCTTGAGGGATTCGAGGTCCTTGAACGAGCCTCCCAAGCCGGAAGGGGCGACGATGAAACCGAGCAGGAGAAACAAGAGCCCGGCGGCGAGGACAAAGCGCACGGCCGCGGCGGACATGCGGTAAAGCCTCTCGGGCAGCAAGGCCATCATCAGGAGCTGCAGGAAGACGACACCGAAGAAGACCGTGAATGCGGCGGCAAAGCCGGCGACCAGGTGCGAGATGACATAGCGCACGGCCAGGACCAGGCTGTTGGCCCTCCACTCCGTCAGATACATCGAGAACAGGATCGACGAGACGCCCATCATGGCCACGGAGAACGTGCCGATAAACAGGATGAACGAGGCCAGCTTGGCCGCGAAGATCGTGCGCAGGCGCACGGGCAGGGACATCAGGTTGAGAAAGTCCCTCCGGTCGGGGAAAAGGACGTCCCACTCGAGGAGCGTGATCAGGGCGAAGACGAGCATCATCAGCGTGAAGATGTAGCTCTTTTCCTGCCAGGAGCGGTTGACGTCGGGGACGAAATGGTACTTGAAGAGCATGAGCCAGGAGGCCCAGGAGAAGAAAACGGCCAGAAGGGACAAGCTCACGATGAGCTTCTCCTTCATCTGGTCCTCGAAATCGATAGTATCGTTCCTGAACAGCCGTCCGAAGAAATGCCGGGTGAGGATGACGAACTGCCCGCGCTCGGTCGGCCGGCCGTTCATCGCCCTAAGCGTCCCCCTTCATGGCCTCGACCAGGCGGGCGGCCACCGCGTCCGTGTCCTCCTTGAGGACGAGCTCGTTGAAGATCTCGGACAGAGAGGGCAGGTGCATGAGCTGGCGCAAGTTCTCGACCGAATCGTTGGCCACGATCCCTCCCTTGTAGAGGATGATGACCTTGGTGCAGATCTTTTCCGTCACCTCGAGAACGTGGGAGGAGTAGACGATGATCTTGTTCTCGGCGGCCAGACGGCGGATGAGATCGCGGACGACGAGGCCCGTGGTGACGTCGAGTCCTGAGAGAGGCTCGTCGAGGAGCAGGATGTCGGGATCGTGGAGGAGGGCCGCGGCAATGAGGACCTTCTGACGCATCCCTTTGGAAAACGAGGCGATGGGGCCGTGCATGTCCTGTTCGAGATCGAAGATCCGCAGGAAGGCCAGGACCCGGCCGGGCAGGGACGGTTCGGCCATGCCCCTCAATCGGCCGACCATGCGGAGGTAGTCGAAGGCGCTGAGGTGGGGATAGATCTCGGACTGTTCCGGGACATAGCCCAGACGCCGCTTGTAGGCGTAGAGATCATGCCCGATGCTGCGGCCGTCGAGGAGGATCTCCCCCCTCGAGGGCTCGAGAAGACCGGCAAGCATCTTGATCGTCGTCGTCTTGCCGGCGCCGTTGGGCCCGAGATAGCCCAGGACCTCGCCCGGCCGGACAGTGAAGCTGACGTCCCTGACGACCGTGAAGGCCGAGAACTTTTTTGAAACGCCCCTGAGTTCCAACATGGGCCTAACCCAGCTTCTGCAACCGGCGTGCCAGGTGCCCCGACCGCTGGGTCTTTCGAAAAGTCCCGCCTCTCCCCCCAGGCATGACGACCGGACCGGGGGCCCGGCCCGCCGCGGCCTCATGCGCTCGCGCGATCGGGCCGTAAATAATCGTTACATGCCGCCGGGCCCCTTTTTGAGGCTCACCTCAATAACGAGGGTCCTTGAGCACCGTGCCGGTCGTCGATTCCGACTTGCCGTCGACCGTCAGGACGACCCGGTAATCTCCCGGCTGCACGGGGAAGGAAGCGAAATTGGGATCGCCCGTCCCTCCGCCGTAGCCTCTTTCCCGGGCCCGGCTAGCGCTTTCCTGGGCCGCCTTTTTCTCATCGGGCGTCCGCTCGCGCCGGCCTGTCATGTTCCAATAGACGGTGTTGATACCGACGCTCGAGGGCGCCGTGATCTCGTTGAGGAGCAAGCCGCCGGCGTAAACCTGGACCTTCACCGCATCCTTGGGTTTGGCCTTCAGGAAGTAAGAGATGGCCAGTCCCGGCGTCTCGCTCGTCCCTTCGAAGTTCGAGCTGCCGGATTCCCGCCTGTCTTGGCCGATCCAGCGGACTGCGGGGTCGATCCCGAACAAGTGGGCCTGCTCGGCCAGGACAACGGGCGTCGACTCCTGCAGGACCTTGATGTCGGCGATAAAGATCCCGCGGCCATGGGTGGCCACGATGAGGTCGTTTTCGCGCGGCTGGATCTTGAGGTCGAGGACAGGCTGGGTCGGCATGTCCCCTTTCAGCTTCAGCCAGGACGCGCCGCCGTCGATCGAGACGTACACGCCGAAATCCGTCCCGGCGAAGAGAAGCTTGGGGTTCTTGGGATCCTCCCGGATAACGTTGACGGGTCCTTCGGCCAGCCCGCCGGCGAGTGACGTCCAGGTCGCGCCGTAGTCGGAGGTCCGATAGAGGTAAGGCTTGAAATCGTCGTTCCGGAAGCCGGTGTACGAGACATAGGCCGTCCCCGGGTCGGACGGCGAAGCGGCCACCCGGCTGACCCAGTGCCCCGGGTTCCCCGTGATCTTGTCGTTGAGCTTGGTCCAGGCCTTGCCGTTGTCCCGGGTGACCCAGACGTTGCCGTCGTCCGTGCCGGCCCAGAGCACCCCGGGCAGGAGGGGCGATTCGTCGAAGGTCGTGATCGTGCAATACTGGATGTTGCCGTCTCCCCCCTTGCCTTCGACCGTGAGCTTCGACGGATCGTTGGTGGAGAGGTCGGGGCTGATCTCTGTCCAGGACTCGCCGCGATTGGTCGACATGACCACGACATTGCCGCAATGGTAGATCGTTTCGTTGGCGTGAGCGGAAACGAGGATCGGTGCGCACCAGTTCCACCGCAGCTCAGGCTTTAGCCGCTGGTAGGCGATGCTCTCGGCCTCGCCGGTCAGGAGGTCGATCCGGGTCAGAGGGCCGAACTGGGACTCGTTGTAGAGAGTGCGATTGGTCGTCCGGTCGAAAACATTATACATGCCGTCGCCGCCTCCCACGCCGAACCAGTCTTCAAGCCGAATGGGCGGCGCCGAGCCGCCCCGGCCGCCGAAGCCCCCGCCGGCGCCGACGCTGGTGCTCGGCCCCATCAGGCTTCCGTTGTCCTGCAATCCGCCGGCCACGCGATAGGGATAGGACATGTCGAAATCGACGGCGTAGAGCTGCGCCAGGGGCAGGATGTCAGGGTGGTGCCAGTTCTTGCCGCTGTCCCAGGTCACGCCCATCCCATGGTCGTAGCCGAGCAGCATGTGGGCGCTGTCCCTGGGGTCGATCCAGAGAGCGTGGTTGTCGCCGCCGAAGCGGAACGGCGACGTCCAGGTCTTGCCCCCGTCGCGGCTGGCCAGGACGCCGACGCTGAGGACATAGACGACGTTTGAGTCGTTCGGATCGACGACGATCTGGCCGTAGTAGTACCCCGGATTGCCGCCGATGGACCTCTTGTCGGGGCTGACCTTGGTCCAGGTCGCTCCGGCATCGTCGGAGCGGTAGATCTCGCCGTCGATCATGCCCTCACTCGACTTGCCGGCCAGGATCTCCCGCCATCGATCCTCGGCGGACATGCCGGGCTTGTTGGCGTTCTCGATCTCGGCGTAGACGATCTTCGGGTCCTTGGGAGCGATGGCCAGGCCGATCCGGCCCAGGATGCCGGTCGGCAGGCCGTTGGCGAGCTTGGTCCAGGTCTTGCCGCCGTCGACGGTCTTGTGGATGCCCGATCCCGGACCCCCGATCCCCCAGGTCCAGGGCTTGCGGAACTTGTCGTAGGTCGAGGCATAGAGCGTCTCGGGATCGGACGGGTCCATGGCGATGTCGACCGCGCCGACGGCCCGGCCGTCGACGGTGACGCCCAGCACCTGGATCCAGGTCTTGCCGCCGTCGACCGTCTTGTAGACGCCCCTTTCGGGGTTCTCGGAGTAGAGACGGCCCAAGACGGCCACATACACGACATCGGGATCAGAGGGGTGAATGACGATGCGGCCGATATGATGGGATTCCCTGAGCCCCACATTGAGCCAGGTCTTGCCCCCGTCAAGGGATTTGTAGATCCCGTCGCCCCAGTAGGTCGAGCGGGAGTTGTTGGCCTCGCCCGAGCCGAGCCAAAGGAGGGCGGGATCCGAAGGGGCCACGGCAATATCGCCGATCGAGAAGACCTTCTCGCTCTCGAAGAGAGGCTCGAACGTCTGCCCGTTGTTCTCCGTCTTCCACAGGCCTCCGGAAGCCGAAGCGGCGTAGAACGTGTTCGGCATCCCCGCCGGGACGGCGAAATCGACGAACCGGCCGCTCTGCCGGGTCGGGCCGATGGCGCGGAAACTCAGGCCCTTCAGGACATCCGCGGCATTGAGCGCGGCGGGGGCGGCCGGACCCGCTTTTCGCGCCGGCCTCGATTGGGCCTCCGTCCCGGAAGGAGCGGCCGCGATCAGGGCGGCCAAAACAGCGAAGGCGGTCGAAAGCTTCCGTGACATCGCGGGCCTCCTTTTTCCGACTATCGTTCGGTCTTGCGGTAGACGACGTTCCTCGCCGCGAGGTCGTCCATGACCGCCCGGAAGGCGGCTTCCTCGGCGCCGAGGAATTCGGGCGGCGAGATCCCCTTGCGGACGAATTGGCCGGCCAGGACGAGGCGCGCGGCGGCGGCCGCCGGGAAACCCGTCGTCCGGGCCATGGACGAGAAGCCCGTCGAGCGGTCCCGGCGATCGAAGAGGTCGTACCGGATCTCCTTCGCCGTCCCGCCGGCGCTGCCCTCGACGACGATCCGCATGATGGTGAATTCATCGTCCTCTTCATGGAGGTGCCAGTGCTTGAACAGCACGGCCGACGTGGCGTCGATAGGCCGGACCCGGGCGCCTGCGACCTCGACTTCCTCCTTGCCGAAAAAGCCGCTGTCGCGGAGGGCCCGGATGTGCTCGACGTGACCCGGATAACGGAGGGTCTTCTCGATCATATTGGGCACCCGGATCGTCGTCAGCAAGGAGCGAAGCCCGTCGGAATTGAACGCCTCGAGCGTGCCGATCTCGGGGAAATCCAGGTTTTCGACGTCCGAGAGGGCCGGCTTGACGACGAGGTGCCCGTTCTCGATGTAGCGGGCCGGCCGGATGTACTCCTCGATGACGTCGGCGGGCGAAAAGGGGGCCTTGTACTCGAACGGGAACTGCCGCCGGAACGGCAGGCCGCCGACATAGCAGGCAAAACGCTCCACGGTCATGCGGGCCGCATGATAGCCGAGGATCATATTGCTCGTGCCCGGCGCGACGCCGCAATCGACGACGGCGGTCACGCCCGCGGCCCGCGCGGCCTCGTCGAGGGCCAGGGCATCTTCGGGAAAGAAGGAGATGTCGACGATATTCCGGCCGGCGGCGATGACCTCGCGCAGTGTGGCGAACCCCATGGAACCGGGGACGGCCCCGACGACGAGGTCGCAGGAGGCGACGATCTTCCGGATCGATGGGGCCGCTGAGAGGTCGGCCTGGAGCGGCCGGACCGCCGTCCCAGCCAGTCTGGCGAGATTGTCGCGATTGACGTCGACCGCCGTGACCTCGAAGTCGCCGGCGAGGTCGAGCGCGATGACCCGTCCCACCATCCCGGATCCAAGAACGATGATCTTCTTCATGGAGACTCCTTAAAGAGCGCTGGAGTTAGAAAGGAAGTTATAACCCAGGTCGGGCCGACTTTCAACTCAATATTGGCCGCATTCCTCGACCACCTCGGCCAGGACCGCCACGTTCTCCGCAGGAGTCCGCGGCGCGATCGAGCAGGCCGTGCTCAGGATGAAGCGTCCGCCAGGCCGGCCCGTTTCGACCCGCCGCATCGCGTCGGCCCGGACGGAGCCCCGGTCGCCCGCGAGCAGGACATTGACCGGGTCGATATTGCCCTTGATGAAGATCCGTCCACCGACGCGCCGCTTGGCGTCCTCGAGATCGATGCGGCCGAGCGGCGGCGGGTCCAGACACTCGATGCCGGACGCTCCGCTCTCGGCCATGAGCTCGAGCCTGTCTTGGATGTCCCCGCAGGTGTGGATGTAGGCTCGAACATCCTCCGCTTCGATGGCCCGGGCGATGCGGCTCTCGCAGGGCAGGACGAACCTTCGGTAGAACGCGGCGGACAGGAAGCCCGCGCCGGCGAACGGCGATGAGATCTTGATCGCGTCGACGCCTGTCGACGCCAGTCCTTGGGCGATCGCCACGATCCCCTCCGTAAGCCTGTCGAGGACCGCCATGGCCCGGCCCGGATCGTCGAGAAAGCCGAGCAGGGCCTGTTCGAAGCCGAACAGGTCGAGGAAATAGTCAAGGGGAGATGTCACCTCGCCATGAACCGAAAAGTCCCGGCCGACGCACGCCCTGACTTTCTCGACCGCGTCGAAGAGATGGTCCGGATCGAGGACGAAGCGCAGCCCCTGCGAGACGGGGATATAGCCGGGACGCGACGGCAGGGACGCGGGGTCGAAGCGGTCGAACTCCGGCGCGGCCCCGGGCGCGGACGGGTAGAACAGGGGCAGATCGTCCGCCGGGAACCAGGTCTCGTCGCCGTTCGTCCAGCGGACGCGCTCGCCGCCGGGTTCCCGTGAGACCGCGGCGACCCGGCGCTCCCAATCCGGCGCATGGCCGTGGAGGCTGACGAGGATCCCGTCGAACCCGTATCGGGCTCGGAGCGAGAGGAGCCCATCGGCGAAATCAGCGGCGGAGTGCCAAAACCGTGACGGGGACTCGCCGGTCTCGCGGAGCATGTGGCCGATGCTCATCTGGCACATGACGGGGACCCGGTCGGGACGTCCTCCCGACATCGCCGCGGCCATACGCTCCTTGGACGTCACACTGGCTCCTTCGCCCGGCAGGATAGCCCGCTTGGGGGCGACGGTCAAGACATCGTTTTACATTCCGGCGCCATGACGCTACACTGATACGGGAAAGGTGGAACGACCGACATGACCCCGCCTCACCGGATCCTCGCGATCGCCGTCCTTCTCGCCGCCGGCCTTTTCCCGCGAGGGCCCGCGGCCGGGGCCGAAGAGCCGGTCCAGCCGCCGAATCCGTACAAGGCCCGCCTTGTCGGAATTCCCTTCATCTACTATTCTCCCGAGACGAAGCTGGCCTTCGGCGCCGGCGGCATGCTCAGTTTCCGGGCCGGGCGCATCAAAGAATCGGCCCGCACCTCGAGCGTCTGGGCCTTCGCCAGCTACAATCTGGCCCGGCAGTTCAACGTCCTCATCAAGCCCGAGATCTACGTCAAGAGCAACAGCCTCATCTTCACCGGCACCATCCAATACCAAAGGGCGCCGCAGCTGTTCTACGGCGTGGGCAACGACACACAGTCGACGTCCGGAGAATCTTATACGCCGCGGATCTTCGCGCTCCGGATGGCTGTCAAGAGGCGCGTCGTCGGCGGTCTCTTCGGCGGGCTCGGGTTCGATTTCGAGAGAACGACGATAGAGAGTGTCGCGCCGGGAGGGCTTCTCGCGTCCGGGGAGTTCGCCGGGAGCCACGGCGGGGTGATCGCCGGGTTCGGCGCCAATCTGAATTGGGACACGCGAGATTCGGTCCTCTTCCCGCTCCGGGGCGCATTTCTCCAGCTTACGGCCGAGGCCTACGGAGCCACAGCCGGCAGTGACTTCAGCTACAACCGCGCCGAGCTCGATCTCCGGAAATACTGGCCTGTCGGGACGAACCGCGTCCTGGCCATGCAGGCCTATCTCGTCTCGACCGGAGGCGCCGTCCCCTTCTACAAGCTGGCCATGCTCGGCGGAGAGTCGCTTCTCCGCGGATACTACAGAGGACGGTTCAGGGACAAGGGTCTGGTCCTCTTTCAGGCCGAGTTCAGGGCCCTGATCACCAAAAGGATCGGCGTTGCCGGCTTCGCCGGCCTGGCCGATGTCTTCCCGGGTTTCCGGGACATTGGGGCCGGGAGGGTCAAGTTCGCCGCGGGCAGCGGTCTCCGCTACGTGATCAACAAACGCGACGGCGCGACCGTCCGCCTGGACTTGGCCTGGGGCCAGGAGAGCTTCGGCCTGTACATCACCGCCCGGGAAGCGTTCTAGCCCGTCCGCGCTACTTCTTCAGCTCCGACGTGCAGTTCGGGCACCTGACCGCGGCGACGGGGATGGCCGTGGCGCAGAATGGGCAATCTTTGGTCGCCGGCGCGGCCGCGGGCGCCTCGGCTTTCCTCTTCATCCGGTTCATGCCCCGAACGAGCAGGAAGATCGAAAAAGCGATGATGAGGAAGCTGATGATCTTATTGATGAAGGCGCCGTAATTCAGGGTGACCGCGCCAGCCTGCTGGGCCGCCGCGAGCGAGGCGTAGGGGCCCGGCGCGTGTCCGGCCGTCAAGAGGATATAGAGATTGGAGAAATCCACTCGGCCGAGTAGCAGTCCGATCGGCGGCATCAGGACATCGGCGACGAGCGACGAGATGATGCCCCCGAAGGCGGCGCCGATGATGATGCCGACGGCCATGTCCATGACAGAACCGCGCATGGCGAATTCCTTGAATTCTCTGAACATCCGGACCTCCTTTGGATTCGGTTCCTCAGTCCCTAATATATAATGCCTTTCGGCATGTCAATCCTTGACGACCGGGAAGACCGTGATCCGCAGGCGGGCACAGCCCATGGGGACGAGTTCGACCTCTTCGGCCGGGCCTTCCCCGTTCGCCGGGCTGGCCGGGACCAGCCCGCCCATCCGGCCTTCCGCCGTCCATCCCGGGACACGCCGGGCCCTGGCCCTGAGAACGATCGGGGCCGCCTCGAGGGCAAAAGGCTGGAATGGGGGCGCTTCGCGGGTCCCGGGTCGTACGGAGCCTGAACCTGACAGACCTTCCATGACGAGACCGTAGTTCCACGGCGTTGTCGGCAGGACCTCGTAAGCCGGCCACGCTTCGGTTCCGCCATATCTCCGCCAGCTCTCGCCGATCTTGAGGGAGTACCAGAGCGGGCCGCGGCGCACGGACACGGCCCCCCGCCGGGCCGGCCACTCGACGACCTCGATCTGCGGGCTGAACTCAAGCCGCACCTGGTCGCCGTGGCGCCACGTCCGGCTCAGGACAGCAAACCGGCCTCCGGCGAATAGGCCGTCGACCGCCTGGCCGTTGACGAGGATCCGGACGGTCTTGGCCCAGCCCGGCAGGCGCAGGTAGAGCGGAAAGGCGACCGGACGGTCGCAGGACAGGGTCAGCCGTACCTGGTCCTCGAACGGGTACTCCGTCTCCTCGGCGATGGAGATGTCCGCGCCTTCCGCGACCTTGGCCCTGACCTCGGACGGCGCGTAAAGGACCGCCGCCAATCCGTTGTCCGCGGTGGCCATCCAGAGATGCTCGGCGAAATAGGGCCAGCCGAAAGCGGCATTATGTTGGCAGCAGCGATAGCTCCGGGGATCGAACGAGACGAGAGTGCCGGAGTTCTGGAAATCGTGCTCGGCGCTGCTGTCGCACGAGATCAGGTTGGCCGCCGTGAAATAGTGAAGCGCCTTGAGGTCGGGGGTCATGGCTGCGGGCAAGGAGTTGAAGGCGATCTCCTCGGCCCGGTCGGCCCAGACGGGATCGCCGGTGATCTTCAGAAGGGACTCGAAGCTGGCCATGAACTCGACCATGGTGCAGGTCTCGGCCCCCTGGCGCGGATCGTCCCTGCCTGGGCGGATATTCTCGTCGGCGCCGAACATCCCGCCGGGCTGACGGCCGTAGCGGTCCATGACCTCTCGGTAGTTGCGCTCGACGGCCTCCAGGAGGCTCCGATCCCGGGATTGCTGGAAGTAGATCGCGGGCTCGCGGAAGCCCATGGCGATGTTGACGCCGTGATAGAACGAGCTCTCGACCCAGTCCTCGTCGCGGGCCGGGGTGAGGATCGGCGAGGTCCAGTCCGAGGTCCTGGCGAAGAGCCGCCGCGCGAGGTCGAGGAGGAAGCTCTCGCCGGTGCGGTTGTAGAGCCAGTAGACGCTTTCGAGATTCTCCCCTCCCCGGAGCTGCTGCCAGCTCCCCGGCAGCAGCTCTTCGGCCGGGAGGTGGAACTCATACTGGAAGTAGCGGCTCATGAGCGACAGGACGCGGCGGTCTCCCGTCGCCTCATAGAAGCTCTGGAGCGCCGACAGCATGCCCATGTTCGGCCAGAGATCGTTCGCGCCCCGGTTGTCGGCCGGGCCGAAGAAGCCGTCCCGGGCCTGCGACTTGAAGGCCTGGACGAGCCAGCGCTCGGTCTCCTTGCGCATGGCCGTGTCCCTGAGCAGATAGCCGAGGTCGCCGTAGCCCTTGAGCCAGTACGGCATCTCCTCCCAGCCCTTGCCCTTGAGGGTCATCCAGCCGCTGTCGTCCCCGAGGAAGGGGCTGAGCTCGGCCAGCCGGCCGGTGAAGCCGTCCCTCATCAGCTGCAGCTGGGCCAGAAGCCAGCCCCGGGGCTCGACCGCCCCGACGGGCAGCTTGACCAGGGGGCTCACAGCGAGAGGCACACGGTTCGAGGGGTAGTGCTGGTTTGGCGCCGCCGAAGGCGGGACGGCGACCGTCATGGCCTGCTCCGGGCCTGCCGGCGGCTCGGAGAACGAGCCCACCCTGGACCAGAGCAAGATGAGCGCCAGGAGGAGCGCCGGAATGACCAGGAGCTTCATGAATGGCCTCCGCCGACCCGGGATGAGCCGGGCGCCCGGGGGCTTCGCCCTAGCGGCGCAGGGCCTTGATCGTTTCGTGGGTCGACTTCTCGTAAATATAGGGCTTGGCCGCCTCGTAGTCAATCTTGCCTTCCCGGCAGAGTTTGATCAGGGCCTGGTCCATCGTCTGCATGCCCTCGGCCGAGGCGGTCTGCAGGGTCTGGTAGATGGAATCGACTTTGCCGGCCCGGATGTTGTTGCGGACGGCCGAGTTGGCCAGCATCAGCTCGCAGGCCGCCACCCGGCCGGTACCTTCCTTGTTCGGCAGGAGGACCTGCGAGACGACGCCGAGGATGGTCGAAGCGAGCTGCGTCCGGACCTGCGGCTGCTGGTCGGTCGGGAAGACGTCGACGATGCGGCTGACGGTCTGGGCGGCGCTGGCCGTGTGGAGCGTCCCGAAGACGAGGTGGCCCGTCTCCGCCGAGGTGATGGCGATGCCGATCGTCTCGTAGTCCCGCATTTCGCCGATGAGGATAACGTCGGGGTCCTGACGCAAGGCGTATTTCAGGGCGTTGCGGAAAGACAATGTGTCGCCGGCAGCCCCGACCTCCCGCTGCGTGACGTAGGATTTCTGGGAATTGTGGATGTACTCGATCGGGTCTTCGATCGTCAGGATGTGATCGCGCCGGGTCTTGTTGACCGCGTCGACGAGGGCCGCGAGTGTCGTCGACTTGCCGCTGCCCGTCGGGCCGGTGACGAGGACGAGGCCGCGCTTGGCCCTGGTGAACTCCTTCGTGGCCTCGGGAAGCCCCAGCTCGTCGATGCCGGGGATGCGGTTGGCCAGGGCCCGGACCGAGGCCCCGACGCTCCCGCGGCTGACGTGGACATTGACCCGGAAGCGTCCGACGCCTGGAATACCATAGCCGAAATCGAGCTCGTTGCGGCTGACCGGGTCGTTCTGGAACATGTTCTGCTGGTGCGTCGTCAGGGCCGCGAAAATGAACTCCTTGAGGCCCTCCGGCGTGAAGCGCTCGACGTCCACGAGAGGCTCGAGCTCGCCTTGGACGCGGAGAGCCGGAGGAAGGCCGGCGATGAGATGGAGGTCGGAAGCGTTGCGCTCGACCATGCGCTGGAGAAGGTCGTTGAAGGTCATGGCGCCGCCTTTCACGGACAGAAAATGATACGACATCCGGGCGGCCGCCCGCAACACCGCCGAAGGTGAAATCGTGGTCACCCGAAGGGATGAGGCCGCGGCGCGGGCTTACCAGGCGATGCCGTAGTCCTCGCCGTAGTTGCTGCTGCCGCCCCAGAACGTGCCGTGGTCGCGGTCGAAGAAGATCGCGTTGATCGGGCCCGAGGTGTATTTTTTGACGGTCAGGACATAGCCCATGGCCTCGAGCCGGGCGCGGATCTCGGGCGGCACCGATTCGTTGACCTCGAGCTTGCCGGGGAAGGTCTTGTGGTCGGCGAAGGAATTGTGCATCTGGTAGCTGTTGACGTTCGGCGCCTCGCAGGCCTGTTGGACGTTCATGCCGAACTCGACGACGTTCAGGAAGAATTGGAGCAAGTTCTGGTCCTGGGTGTCGCCGCCCTGGACGGCGAAGGACAGGAACGGCCGGCCCCCCTTCAAGGCCAGGCCGGGGGTCAGCGTCGCCCGGGGCCTTTTCCCGGGGACGATGACGTTGAAGGGATTCTTCCGCTCGTCGAGGACGAAGCTCTGGGCCCGTTGGCTCATGCCTACCCCGGTCCGTCCGGCGATGACGCAGGGGATCCAGCCGCCGCTCGGGGTCACCGAGACGACCCAGCCCTCCTTGTCCGCGGCCTGGATCGAGGTCGTCCCGGCGCGGAACGAGGCCTCGACCTCGGCGGTCTGCCTGGCGTCGAGACCAGCCGCGTCTCCCCTGCCCCAATCGAGCCAGCGATCGAGGTACGCGCCGTAGGGATTGGCCTTCCCTTCGAACGGATAGGGGTCGCCGGGCTTGACGTCGGGGTCGTTCCGGTCGTTCCGGATGAGCTTGGCGCGCTCGCGGGCATAGGCCTTCGACAGGAGCCCGGCCAGCGGCTCCTCGGGCGGAAAGTACGGGTCGCCGTAATAGAAATCCCGGTCCGCAAATGCCAGGTTCATGACTTGATAAAGCGTGTGGATATAAGCGGCGCTGTTGTAGCCGAGGCCTTTGACGTCAAGCGTCTCAAGCATGTTCAGGGCCTGGAGCATGACCGGGCCCTGGACCCAACTGGTCAGCTTGAAGACCTCGATGCCCTTGTAGGAGGTCGAGACCGGCTCCTCGAGATGGACCTTCCAGGCCGCCAAGTCGTCCATGGTGATGAGCCCGCCCTGCTCGCTCGAGCCGCGGACGAATTCGCGGGCGATGTCGCCTTTGTAGAAGCGGTCATAAGCGGCATAGATCGCCTCCTTGCGGGTCTTGCCCGATGCCAGAGCCTGGCGCTCGGCCTCGATAAGCTTGACGAGCGTCGCGGCAAGCTCGGGCTGGCGGAAGATCTCCCCCGGCCGGGGCGCTTCATAAGCCTCGCCGAGGTGGGGCAACAGGACGGCGCGCGAATAGGGCCAGGCCTTGATCTTGTCTTTGTCCTTCTCGATGCGATCGGCCGTCTCCTTGTCCATGGGGTAACCCTCGGCCATGCGCAGGACCGGGACCAGGACCTCCGCGAGGGACATCGTCCCGAACTCGGCCAACATGGTCAAGAGCCCCCCGGGAGTGCCCGGGGTGACGGCCGAAAGGACGCCGAATTCGGGCGGATACTCGTAGCCCTTGTCCTTGTAGAATCGGACGGTGGCGCCGGTCGGCGCGACGCCCAGGGCGTTCAGCCCGATGACCTTGCCGGTCTTCGGATTGTAGATGAGGGCCTGCGTCTCCCCGCCCCAGCTGAGGACATCGTGCATGGTGCAGACGGCGCCGAGCATGGCGCAGGCGGCGTCGACGGCGTTGCCGCCCTTGGCGAAGATCATGGCGCCGGCGGTGGCCGCGAGCGGCTTCCCCGTGATGGCCATCCATTGCCGGCCGTGGAGGACGGGCTTCTCCGTCCGCTGGCCGAACAGACCGTCAACTGAGACCCCCAAACAAAGAACGAGAATGGCGAGGGATATCGCTTTCATCGGTCCATCCTTTCCGTAAGATCGGCCTGCCCAGGGACCATCGGGTGTCTAGTCCAGGTCCACCAACACGCTCAAAGCGACAGCCCGGCCCGTGCAGGCGAGCATGGGAACGATCCGTTGACCCCGGACATGATTGCGGACGACGAGGCGGGCTACGAGGTGGCCAACGACGGCTCCGATGGCCACATCGGAGGCCCAGTGGCGGTCCAGGGCCATCCTCGACAGCCCCACGCCGGCGGCGATCGTGTAGGCCATGATCGGTACCCAGATGCGATGACGGTATTGCAGAGCGATGACGGTGGCCAGGGAAAACGCTGCCGCCGAATGCCCCGACGGAAAGGAGGTGTAGTAGTCGTCCCGGCCTTTTTCAAATCGCTCGAAGAGCCCCGCCGGTCCGGCCCAGTGATCCTCGCCGGCGGCTATTGACGGGCGCTGCCGCCCGGACAGGCCCTTGAGAAAGCTGTCCACGAGGAAGGATTGAAGGACGGCATTGGCCGCCAGGAAGCCCGTGTCCCTGGCCCGGGTGTCCTTGAAGATGAGTCCGGCGCCGAAGAAGACTCCGGCGGTCGCGAAACCGGCCAGGCCTCCCATTTCGGTGACCACGGGCGCGACGTCCCCGACCCAAGCGTGCTTTCCGGCGAACGTTTGGACGCCGTCGCGGATGGATTCGTCCGAAGCGATCAGGAACGCCGTGGCCGCGGCCAGCCCGACGAGCGGAACGAGGTGTTTGGCCTTGATGCGGACCGGTGAGGACCAGATCCGGACGGTGTCGCCGAGGAACTCCCGGCCGGCCTCTTTCAGGGTGAAGCGATCAGCCGTCTCGGCGGCCCGCGCTTCGGACGGCGCGACGGTTTGGCCGGCGGGCCGCGGCGCGGCCTCCGCGGCGGCGGCTCCCAGGATGAGCGCAAGGACGAGCCCGGCCGCCCCGGACCGGTGGAGAACGCCGTTCTTCGGAGCCATGGGAAGCGATTATACATCAACTCCGGACCGTCTACCTCCTGCCGTTTCTCTGTGCTATAATAGCGCTCTTTTGGGCCGTCCGCCGAAGACATAGGAGATTGGCCGTCCATGTATCGTATCGAACAGCACCCCATTCTGCCCATCCCCTCCAGACCCCGGGTCGCCTTCACTTGGAAGGGCCAGGCGCTCGAGGCCCTGGAGGGCGAGACTCTGTCCTCCGCCCTGTTCGCCGCCGGCATCCGGGTCTTCGGACATCATGCCAAGGACGGCGCGGCCCAGGGGATCTTCTGCGCCAACGGCCAATGCTCGCAATGCCTCGTCCTGGCTGACGGGGTCCCCGTCAAGTCCTGCATGGAGCTTGTCCGGGCCGGGGTCCGCGTCGAGCCCGTCGAGGGGCTGCCCGAGCTCCCCCGTCTTGACGCCCGGGCCGCCGGTCGCGAGAGGGCGAACTCCATCGAAACCTTTCGCGTGCCCGTCCTGATCATCGGCGGCGGTCCGGCCGGGCTCTCGGCAGCGATCGAGCTCGGCAAACGTGGCATCGAAACGCTCCTCATTGACGACAAACACCGGCTCGGCGGCAAGCTCGTCCTGCAGACCCATCGCTTCTTCGGCTCCATAGACGCCGTCTATGCCGGGACGCGGGGCATCGATATCGCCACGCGCCTCGAGAACGAGGTCCGCTCGTTCCCCGCCGTCCGGGTCTGGCTCCAGAGCTCGGCCCTGGCCGTGTACAGCGACAAGAGAGTCGGCGTCCTCGTCGAGGGCCGGCGGTACGTTCTCGTCGAGCCGGAGATCCTCCTTGTGACGGCCGGCGCCCGGGAGAAGAACCTGGCTTTCCTCGGCAACACGCTGCCCGGCGTCTACGGCGCCGGCGCGTTCCAGACGCTGGTCAACAGGGACCTGGTCAAGCCCACGGGGCGGCTGTTCATCGTCGGGGGCGGCAACGTCGGCCTGATCGCCGGCTATCACGCCCTCCAGGCCGGCATCGCGGTCGTCGGGCTGGTCGAGGTCCTGCCGGAGTGCGGCGGATACAAGGTCCATCGGGACAAGCTGGCTCGCCTCGGAGTGCCCGTCTATACGTCCCACACGGTCGTCAGCGCCAACGGCGCGGACGCCGTCGAATCGGTGACCATCGCCCGCGTGGACGAGAAGTTCCAGCCCGTCCCCGGGACCGAGCGGTCGTTCGCATGCGATACGCTGCTCATCGCCGTTGGCCTCGATCCCGTCAGCGAGTTCTACGAGAAGGCCCGCGAATTCGGGCTCGCCGCTTTCGCCGCGGGCGACGCCGAGGAGATCGCCGAGGCCTCGGCCGCCATCTTCTCCGGCAAGATCCGCGGGCTCGAAGTGGCCCGGGCGCTCGGCCATGACGTCGGCGAGATCTCCGCGGACTGGTACCGGACCGCAGAGATCCTGAAGTCGAAGCCGGGGGCGACGGTCCGTGAGCGAACGCCCGGCGAAGACACGGGGGTCTTCCCGGTCATCCACTGCAACCAGGAGATCCCCTGCGACCCGTGCACGGCAGTCTGCCCCAACAAGCTCATCGACATGGACAAGACGGACATCCGCCTTCTCCCGATATTCCTCGGCGAGGCCGGCGGAGGGGCCTGCTCCGGCTGCGAGAAGTGCGTGGCCATCTGCCCCGGATTGGCCATCACCCTCGTCGACTATCGCAAGGACCCGGAATTCCCGACCGTGGCCATTCCTTTCGAGTTCCTCAAGGACCGTCTGAAGGCCGGGGACCGGGTCGTCGTCCAGGACACGGAGGGGAACGCCCTCGGCCAGGTCGAGGTCGGCGCGGTCAGGGCCATCAAGGCGAACGACCGGACCGTCATCGTCAAGGTCCGCGCCCCGCGCGAGTACGCGAAAAGGATCGCCGGCATCAGGGTCCAGCCGCTCGAGGAGGCCGAGCCGCTCGGCCAGTACGTCAAGAGGACCAGCGAGGACGCCATCGTCTGCCGCTGCGAGCGGGTCACGGCTGGCGAGATCCGCCGGCTTATCCGGCAGGGCGTGCGCGACATCAGCGAGATCAAGGCCCTCACCCGGACGAGCATGGGCTCGTGCGGGGCCAAGACCTGTACGCCCCTTATCCATCGGCTCTTCCGGGAAGAGGGGGTGCCCGACGCCGAGGTCGTCGATCAGCCGAAGCGGCCGCTCTTCATCGAGGTCCCGATGGGCATCTTCGCCGGCTTCGACGGGAAGGACAAGGGCCATGGCGACGAATAGGAGCTTCGACGTCATTGTCGTCGGCGCGGGGAGCGTGGGGACGCCCACCGCCATGACCCTGGCCGAAGCCGGGCTCAAGGTCCTCGTTGTCGATCAAGGCCCCAGCGTCGGCCAGGGCTCGAACAAGCGGGCCATCGGCGGGCTCCGGGCTACGCATTCAGACCCGGCCAAGATCCGTCTGTGCTTGCGCAGTCTGGAGGTCTTTGCGGCCTGGAAGGATCTCTACGGGGACGACATCGAATGGCTCAAAGGGGGCTACAGCTACGTGGCCTATCGTCCCGAGGAAGAGCGGACCCTCAAGGAGCTTCTCGCCGTCCAAAAGCGCTTCGGCCTCAACATCGACTGGCACGACGCGGCGGGCCTGCTCGGGATCATCCCCGATCTCAACCCGGATGGGCTCATCGGCGGGACTTTTTCACCCGATGACGGCAACGCCTCTCCCCTGCTCGCCGTCCATGCCTTTTACAGCCGGGCCAAGTCGCTCGGCGCCGAGTTCCGCTTCGACGAACGTTTGTCCGCCGTGGCCGCGGCCGGCGGCCGCGTGACGGGCGTGCGAACGGACAAGGGCGAATACAGCGCGCCCATCGTCGTCGACGCGGCCGGGCCCTGGGGCGCGGAGATGGCCGCCCTGGCCGGTGTCGACGTCCCGGTCCGGCCCGACTCCCACGAGGCCGCCGTGACCGAGGCCGTGGCCCGATTCCTCGGGCCTATGGTCGTCGACATCCGGCCCGTGGCCGGATCGGCCAACTATTACTTCTATCAGCACGCCACCGGCCAGGTCATCTTCTGCATCACGCCCAGCCCCGGCATCTGGGGTCAGGACGTCCGCGAGACCAGCTCCTTCCTGCCGATGGTCGCCGGCCGCATGGTCGGGCTCATCCCCCGGCTCAGGAACCTCAGGGTCCGCAGGACTTGGCGGGGACTCTATCCCATGACCCCTGACGGCTCGCCCATCGTCGGCTGGACACGCGAGCTTGAGGGTCTCCTGCTGGCCGTCGGCATGTGCGGCCAGGGATTCATGCTCGGGCCAGGCCTCGGCGAGCTCATCGGGCGCATGGTCGGTGGCGCGACCACGACGGACGACCGGGAAACGCTGAACTACCTCAGCCCCTACCGTGAGTTCAAAGGCCAGGAAAAGCTGAAGTAGGTCTCATCGATTTCGCTTCGCCGAGAGCCAGACGGCCAGCCGCAGCACGACGGCGAACCCGGCGAGCCCGGCCAGGGGCAGGCTGAGGGACGGCAGGACGGGGTCGAAAGTCCGGAAATAGTTGGTCCAGCTGGACCATTTGAGCAAGGCGGCGTGCCCGGCGGCAAGAACGAGCCCGGCATACCCGCCATAGCGAAGGAACTTCCTCCACGCCTCTCCGCCCAGGCGGCCCTTGATGGTTGCGTTGGAGACGAGCGCCATCGTCCCGAAGAGTATGAGGGCGGCCAGGCCGGGCCAGTCGGAATCCAACGCTTCGATCTTCCTCTCCGGGCGAAGTCCGACTGCGGGCAGCAGGACATGGGTGACGGCCGCGTGGGCGAAGGCGGTCCAGAACCCGACGAGTCCCAGATGCTTCCGATAGGCCAGCAGCTTTGTGGAACGCCGCGAGAAATACGCCAGCCCGGTCAGGGCCATGGACAGCGAAAGGGCGAAGAGGGCGGCCGTGCCCAGCGATTTGTTGACCAGGCCCAGGTCGAAGCGCCAGACGCCGTCTTTCATGAACTGACGGACATAGAAATAAAGGCCGCTCGCGACGAAGGCGGCGAGCGCAACAGCGATGGCCCGACCCCAAAGCCGAATGACGGGCCGGTCCGTCCGCTTTCCATTTCGGGGCATGAGCCAGGCATCATAGCACATTCGGCTCTTGCCGGACCACGCCATGGCCGGAGCGCCGCCGTGTCGCCGCGGCCCTCACCCGAAAACGAGCTCGCCGAAGAACTCCGGCCGATGAAAATCCGGGGACGGCGTTCCGACCGGGCTCCAAGCTCCGTAGTGGGGCACATCGGTCTCGTCGCCGCACTTATAGAAGTTGGCCGAGGCCAGATGCCCGGACCGGATCTCCCGGCCGTAGAGCTTGCGGAAGAGCCCGAGGGGCAGCCGGTACTCGAGGGTCCAGGAATCGGCGCCGTATTCGCCCTCGACCGGGTGCCGGATCGAGGCGGCCGCCTCGTAATCGGCCAGGTCCTCGGGCCAGAGCGGCGTCCGGTGCGACCGGTCCGGGCCGAAGGCCGCGAGCAGCGTCCCCATGGCGTTCGTCTCGAAGTTGACGTAGCCCCGCCCGAGCTCCGGGAAGGCGTCGACGAAGAACTCGACGCAGCTGTCTTTGTAAACCGGGTCCTGGAACTTCGTATAGCTGACCCGGACCCGCTTCTCCTCGACCTCGAAGCGGACGTAGACGAAGCGCGGCGTCCAGCAAACCCGGGCCTGGACCGCGGGGCGGTAGCCGTTTTTCAGCCAGAGATAGTGGCCCACCGCGAGCGGCGGGACGGCGGCCCAGGGCGCCGCCGCATCGCCCGGGTGGAAATCCTCGGCGACGGGCCGGACGATATAGGACGGCCGCTCGGGGAGAACGCCGCCGTGCGCCGGCCCTGTCATTTGGCCTGGCCTCCGCAGGCCTCGACCAGGCGGCCGATCGCCGCGACGACGGCGAGCCGGGCATGGGCGGCCGGCTCGGTCGCCTCGGCCAGAACGGCCTTCTTCTCCTGCACCCACGACGCGGGCTGTCCTTCGCCCTTCGCCAGGTGGCCCAGCGCCTCGAGTCCGATCTCGCAGGCCCGAGTCAGATGGAGCGAGAGAGGCTCGATCTCCCTCAAGGCCGGCGACGCGGCCAGGAAGGGCAGGACGAGGGGATGGTTGTCCCGCCAGGAGCTCAGGACGGTCCTGAGCTCCTCTGCGATCACGGGGTCTCTGCCGGAGAGGAACCCGTCGACGCCGGCCTTGAATTTCCGGGCCGGCATGGATTCGGGGGCACAGGCATCGACGAACCGGGTGAAAGGAGAGAGGCTCATGTACGGGGCTTGTTCGTGACGCTCGTAGCCCTTGAGAGGCTCGACGACTCCCGCCAGCAGCTTCAACGGCTTGATCCCGGGCCCGCCGGCCAGACGCCTGAGGAGCATATCCACGTTCTTGAGATGGAGGAGGCCGAGCTCCTCGAGGGCCAGCGAGGTCGGGCCGAGCCGGCGGTACATATCGTCGACGTTCCGGACCGAGGCCGGAGACCAGAGCCTCTCGGCGATGGCCGCTGTGCGCGGCCAGATCCTGGAGTCGATCGTTTCCGGGGTGACGAGCTCGGACCACATCGTCGCCTCACCGCCCAGGATGAGGGGCTTTTGGCGGTCATCAAGGGGAGAGTCGGCCGGCAGAGGATCGTTGAGATAGTGGACCTCGGCCGGCTGGCAGAGGTCGATGTAATATCCGTTGGACAGGATCGCCTGGTATCCTTTCTGGGCCGCCTCGACGAGGGACTTCGCTCCGCGCCAGGATTGGATAACGATGTCCTTGGGCAGGCTCGGCTGGAAGATCTCGTCCCAGCCGACCATCTTTTTGCCGTGCTTGGTCAGGATCTTGAGCAGGCGGCTGTTGAAGTAAGCCTGAAGGGCGTTGTTGTCGGCGAGGCCGCGTTTCTTCTTGAACGCCTGGATGGCCTGGCTCTCGTCCCACTGGCGGCCTTCGACCTCGTCTCCGCCGATGTGGAGGTAGGGATCGGGGAACAGCCCGGCCATCTCCTTGAAGAAGGCGTCGAAGAAGGGATAGATCCGCTCGTCGGCCGGGTTGAAGGTCGGGGCGAAGACTCCGAACTTGCGCTCGATCGCATAGGGGCCGGGGGCGCTGGCGAACCCGGGACAGGCGACGAACCAGCTCGTCGAATGCCCGGGGAGGTCGAATTCGGGCATGACCCGGATGCCCCGGTCGGCGGCATATTCGACGACGTCCCGGATCTGGGCCTGGGTGAAGAACATCCCGTCGGAGCCGAGCTCCTGGAGCTTCGGGAACACTTTCGACTCGACGCGAAAGCCCTGGTCTTCGGTCAGGTGCAGATGAAGGACGTTCATCTTGACCGCGGCCATGGCGTCGAGGTTCCTCTTGATGACGTCCACAGGTTGGAAGTGCCGGCCGACGTCGATGAGCAATCCCCGCCAGGTGAAGCGCGGCATGTCGGAAATGACGGCGCACGGAAAGTAATAGCCTTTCTCGTCCGCGCTCAGGAGCTGAAGAAGCGTCTCCAGGCCCCTCAGGACGCCGATATCCGTCTTCGCGTCGAGAGAGACCGATCCGGGTTCGACCGTGAGCGTGTAGGATTCGTCTTCGTTGGGAACGAGCCGTCCGGCCCGGCCGAAGCTGTAGCGGATGCCGCCTTCTCCGGAGGAGGCCTGGGAAGCGAGGTAGTCCTGCTTGAGGAAAAGCCCCGTCCGTCCGGCCAGGCGCGACATGAACCGCGCGGCGGCCCGGAAGGTCCGGTCCTTCGACCCGCCTGCGGCCTCGGGCGCGTTCGAGCGGCAGATCGCCAGGCTCTCGTTGACGCGGAAACGGCCGTCGACGACGGTCACGCTGGCCGGGACCGGCATGAGGTTCGAGAGGCCTTCGGTCCGCTGCGGCGCCGCGGCCAACGGAGGCCCGGCCACGGACAGGGCGAGGGTCAGGGCTGTCAGGGCAAAGAAGTATTTCATGCGTCCTCCTCGTCGATCAGGGTCAGGAGCTCCTTTTATAGCACAGAGAGGAGGCGCGGCAAAGCGCCGGCCGCGGCCGGTCAGCTTTCGATCTTCTCGACGACGATCGTCAGGTTGGAAGCCAAGGCGGCGATCGCCCCGACGGCGGCCAGGATGGGCGCGACGATGGCCCCGACGACTCCGACCGTGAGCGGGATCTCCATGAAGATCTTGCCGTGCTCATCCTTGAGGATGATGCGCCGGGCGTTCCCCTCGTGGATGATCTCCTTGACCTTGTTGAGGACCTCGCCTCCGTTCAGGCGGAACTCCTCGAATTTCGTCTTCGCGTCTTTTTTTTCTTCGGTCATCTTCGGCCTCCCTATCATCATTATATCAGAGGCCCTAAGCGGCCGGACCGTCCGGGATTTTCGGACCTCCGGCCGCGTCACAGGCCCGGAAACAGCTTTTTCAGGACCGCGAGCGATTCCGGGAAGAGATCGGTCAGGCTGATCGACTGCCACTCGGCATAGGTGAACCGCCATGTCCCCGGACCGGATCTCCGGAGATCGAACCTGAAGCGATAGTATTCGCCGGTGTAGCGAATGAGCTTGCGCAGGACCTCGGCCGCCCCGTGCGAAAGGGAGATCTCGCATTCGACGGAAGCCCGGCCGTCGGGCGCGATTTCGCCGAGGCGGGCGCTGAGAAGATGGATGACGATGCCGCGATACCGGTCGAGGTAGTCGGTGACCAGGCGGAGCGTGCCCGCCGGGTCGCGGCCCTCGAAATCCACGTAGTCGGGCGCGAAGAGCTCCATCAGGCCGCGGGCGTCCTTCTTCTCGGCCCGGGCCACGGACTCCCGGAGCATGGCGCGTATGGTCGATTCGTCGGACGGTTTTCCGCAGGCAGAGGCCGAAAAAACGATCGCGGCGAGGGCCGCGACGGCCGCCGTCATCCGGAAGGGCCGCCGGGTCATCCCGCCCCTCCGCCGCCGCCCCCTCCCCCGCCTCCTCCGCCGCCTCCTCCGCTGAAACCGCCTCCGCCGCCCGAGGAATAATGGGCCGCCGAAGTGCTGGCCTGGCTGATGGCCGTGGCGGTATGCTCGATGCCGGCGATGACGTGGGCGAAACCGCCGCTGGTCAGCAGGTTGGGCTGGCCGAAGCCCGTGTACCATGCGGGCGCCGCGGCCCGCTCGTCCTTGAGGATGAGAGGAAGCATTTTCAGGATCTTCTTGGCGTTGCCGAAGAGGATGCCGAAAACGAGATAGAATTCCCAGAGCTT
Organism: Candidatus Aminicenantota bacterium; assembly: GCA_963725825.1. GTDB lineage: Bacteria > Acidobacteriota > Aminicenantia > Aminicenantales > Saccharicenantaceae > RBG-16-66-30. The sequence continues at coordinate 236,923 of CAVSAI010000029.1, read as the reverse complement.
GTAGGCCTCGGGCGGGATCTCTTTGAAGTCGGAGAAGTCGTCGAGGAAGCGGTCGAGTCCCTTCCAGGCCTCGTTCTCGCGGGCCCAATTCATTGTCCGCCGCGTGAGCGTCGGGATGAGACCGAGAGCCAGAATGAACAGGACAGGGCTGAGGGTCAGAACGGCCACGGGCATGGTAAAGAGATAGAAGCGATTCCGGGAGCGGACGCTTTCGGGCTCGAGGAAGCCGAGCGGTTTGACCTCGTCCTTGATCGCCTTGGTCCATTTCCGGTACCAAGACTGGAATTTCTGCGGGTTCTTCTTCAGATAGTCTTGCAGCTGGTCGACCGTAAAGGATGCGCCCTTCGACATCCTGCCGACCTGCTCTTCATAAAGGAAGGCCAGGACCGAGCGCTCGAAAGTGAGCAAACCCGCGTCCTCGCCGGGGTCCTTCTTGAGCGTGATCGTCGTCTCGACGACCTCCTTGGTGCCGAAAAGGCGTTTTTTGGAGACGTTCCGGTCCTCGATCTCGAGAATGCCCCGCCGGGCCAGGTCGAAAATGGTTGCCGTGAAAGCGGTCGTCGTGACCGTCCGCCCCTCGCGCATCAGCGACTGGACGACGGCGGGCGGCCTGACAGCCGGCATCTCGCGGACATAGTCCGGCAGGCTGCCGAACCGGTAGTCCTTGCCGGCGGCCGACCAGACCCGGAAGAAGACCACGAGCCAAAGAAGCGGGCCGACGATCTGCCAGATCCCCCAGATACCCAGGAGCTTCAACGCTTTCCGTTTGGTCGCTTCCAAGCCCTGCCTCCGACCCGCCTCGTCGGCTTGGGCTCTTTGGACCCGAGCGATCGTATCCTGGACATAGCCTTCTTCCTCGGCCTTGATGGCGGCCAGCGCCGGCCGGTCGGAAGGAATGCCGGAGACGAGCCCCGCCGGCCAGACGACACGGACCTGGAAGTACTGGCGCGAAGCGAGGTCCGGCGCCGAAAAGCGGGCCGTTCGTTCGTCGACGACCTCGGCCCAGCCGGCCAGCGGCCCGTGTCCCCAAACAAGGAGATCGGCCTTCGATGGGACGGGTCCGGGAAGGATCACGGTAGCCTGGATGTTGCGGGCCGGCTTGTCCCAGCCGCCGCCGATGATCTGCCAGTAGAACTCGGTAATGTCGGGATAGCTGGTGATGCCGCCGGCGACACGATAGTGGATATGGAACGTCCGGCGCTCGTCCCGAGCGGAATAGAACCACTTGGCCGTGAGCTCGCGGCCGTTCCCGGAGATCTCGGTCTTCAGGGCCCGGCCCTGCTCATCCGTCACGGAGAGATCCGAGATCTTGACGTCCCCGCGGACGCCGGCCCTTTCGATCCCGAGGGGGATGACGATGAAGGCATAGTGGAAAGAGCCCTGGAACTCGAACGTTCGGAACTCGTCGACGAGGAACGATCCGTCCCGCTCGATCGCGACCTCGACCCGGACCTGCGAAAAATAATAGTCCTTGTCCGCGCCGGGTGCAGCCGCAGGCCCTATTGAGACGGCCAGGATCGCGGCGGCGACGAGTGCCGGAACGAAACGACCGATTCCTCTTCGCTCCATCAACGCCTCTTCAGGAAGAGCTCGATGACCGGAACTTCGACGCCGGGCTTAAGAACGGGAAGCCGAAGGGTCAGCGTGTTCTCGCCGCCCTTCTCCCTCGAGCCGGGCATGAACCCGGTCTCTCCGCCCTTCTCTGTGAACGTGATCTCCGAGGCGTCGTGAAGGAGCTGGGCGTATTCGACCCGGCCGGCGAACCCGTCAAGGGCCAGGACCCCGAGCGGCCACTCGAGCACGTGGACGTAGAGCCGCCCCGCAGCGGGATTGTACGTCAGGAGGCAATTGGGGGGCTTGGGGAACTCCGCCGGGGCCTGCGTGCAGCCGTAGATCGCGCGCCCGTTCTTGTCCATCCAGTCCCCGATCCCGCGCAGCCGGTCCATGGCCCGCTCGTCGAAAGCGCCTCGCGCCGTCGGGCCGACGTTGAGCAGAAGGTTGCCGCCCTTGCTGACCGTCTCGGCCAGCATGACGATGAGCTGAGGGACGGACTTCCAAGTGGTTTCGTCCCGGTCATAGCCCCAGGATCCGGAAAACGTCTGGCACGTTTCCCAGGGCACGGGCCGGCCGTCGACGCGGACCCATTCCCGGGGCATGAACTGCTCCGGGGTCCGGTAGTCCCAGCCCCCGGGGACGTCGAGGAGGTCGAGCCGGTCGTTAACGATGATCCCTGGCTGGAGCTCGCGGATCATCTTCAGCAGACGCTCGGACTTCCACTCGTTCCGGCCCTTGCCGTTCGAGCCCGGGAACGAAAAATCGAGGAACAGGGTGTCGATCCGGCCGTAGTCCGTCAGGAGCTCCTTGATCTGGTCAAAGAGGTAGTCGTCGTACTTGGCGAGGTCGCGCGTCCCGGCCTTCTCGACGAAGGCCTTGTCGTCGCGCATCGGGTGGTGCATGTCGATCGTGTACTCAGGATGGTGCCAGTCGAGGAGGGAATGATAGAAGCCCACGCGGAGCCCTTCGGCCCTCATGGCCTCGACGAGCGGCTTGATGAGGTCTTTGCCGTAGGGCGTCCGGGTCGCTTTGTAGTCCGTGAGCTTGGAATCCCAGAGGCAGAAGCCGTCGTGGTGCTTCGTGGTCACGACGAAGTACTTCATCCCGGCCATCCGGGCGGCCCTGGCCCAATCGCGAGGGTTGTAGAGGTCGGGGTCGAAGCGGTCGAAGTACCGGGCATAGTCCCCGTCGGTCATGCGCTCCCGGCTCTTGACCCACTCGTGGCGCGCGGGCAGGGCGTAAAGCCCCCAATGGATGAACATCCCGAACCGGGCTTCGGTCCACCATCTCATCCGGGCCTCCTTCGCAGCCTCCGTTTCGGTCCCGGGCGGAGACCCGGCCGCGGCCGCGGCCAGCCCCAGCAGGCAAACACCGGCGAGGAACGCTCTGAGCATGGGGGCCTCCTTTAAGGCAGAGAGCGCACCATTTGTAGCCCAGGTCAGGGGGAAATGCAAGCCGGGAGCGCGATCAGCCCGAAGGGCTGTCCTTGCCCCCGAAGATGTGGTCCATCAAGGCGAATTCGTCGTCCGGGTCGAGGCTGACGAACTCGAGCCCCGCCTCGAAGACCTCGCCCCCGTAGAGATCGCGGACCCAGCGCACCTCGGCCACGGCTTTGACGCGTTTCCGGGAGCGGCTGAGCGTGAGGTCCACGCGGACGCGGGACCCGGCTTCGAGCGGGGCCCCGGTCATGAGGCGGAGCCCGCCCATCGAGATGTCGCGGGTCAGGGAAGGAAAGACACCCGGGATACCGGGCCGGACTTCGCCTGTCATCAGAGAAACAACGACCTTGTTCTCTTCGATGACCCGGACGTCGCGCCGCCTGTTCTTCATCGGGCCGCTTCCCGGTGACAAGGCCGGGCCGCCGCTCTGACGCCGGTCGATCGATCCTTCATCGGTCCCTGCTCCTGACGGCCTTTCCCTGCGCCGGGCGCGGTCCAATCCCCTGCTATCCGCATCCGTTTAGTCGGTCCGCACGCCCGGAGGATGAACTTTGACATTCGGTCCGGCAGAACGTAGGATGAGGAAATTCACGCTCCGAGGAGGGACCGCATGCCGGAACGGACACTGCCCGGGCTCTTCGAAGACAGCGTCAATTCCTTTCCAGAGAACGTATTGATCTGGGAGAAGATCGGATCGCGCTACGCACCGACGACCTATGCGGACATGCGTCCGCTCGTCCGCCAATTCGCCGCGGGGCTCATGTCCCTCGGGCTCGGACGGGGGGACCGGGCCGCCCTCATTTCCGAGGGCCGCAGGGACTGGATCGTCGCCGAGCTCGGCATCCTCTCGACGGGAGCCATCAACGTCCCGGTCTCGGTCAAGGTCGACGAGACGAACGACCTCAAGTTCCGACTGGCCCATTCCGGCTGCCGGATGGCCATCGTCTCGAGATCTCAGCTGGGCAAGGTCCGGCAGATCAAGAACGACCTGCCGGAGCTGGCCACGACGGTCGTCCTGGACGAGTTCGATGCCCCCGCCTCCGACGAGGTCTCGGCCGCCGAGGTCATGCGCCGCGGTCAGGAGCTCCTGAGGGCCCAGCCGGCCGTCGTCGACACGGCGCTGGCCGCCATCAGGGAGAGCGATCCGGCCAATATCTGCTATACCTCCGGGACGACGGCCGACCCCAAGGGGATCATCCTCACTCATCGGAACTACACCGCCAATATCGAGCAGTCCCGGGGCCTCGTCCATTGTCCCGAGCACTATGTCTCCCTCCTGATCCTGCCATGGGACCACAGCTTCTGCCACACCTGCGGCATTTATTCGATGATGAAAAGCGGGGCGGCCATGGCCTCGGTCGAGATCGGCCGGTCGCCGATGGAAACGCTTCGGAACATCCCGGTGAACATCAGGGAGGCGCGTCCTCACCTTCTCCTGAGCGTCCCGGCCCTGGCCAAAAATTTCCGCAAGAACATCGAAAAGGGCATCCGGGACAAGGGGCCCAAGGTCGAGGCCCTCTTTGCCAAGGCGATGAAGCTGGCTGTCGACTACAACGCCGAGGGCTGGAACAAGGGGCATGGCTTGAAGAAGCTGAAGAAGCCGCTCGTCGCCGTCTACGACAAGCTCATCTTCAGCAAGATCCGGGAAAATTTCGGCGGCCGGCTTGAGTTCTTCGTTGGCGGCGGCGCGCTTCTCGACATCGACCTCCAGCGCTTCTTCTATGCCCTCGGGATCCCCATGTTCCAGGGCTACGGCCTGACCGAAGCGGCGCCGGTGATATCGGCCAACAGTCTCGAGGCCCACAAGCTCGGCTCGTCCGGGCGGGTCGCTCCCGGCCTCGAGGTCCGCATCTGCGACGACAAGGGGGCCGAGCTCCTCCCTGGCCGCACGGGCGAGATCGTCGTCCGGGGCGAGAACGTCATGGCCGGATACTGGAAGAACGACAAGGCGACCCGCGAGACGATCCGGGAGGGCTGGCTCTACACCGGCGATCTCGGCTATCTCGACGCCGACGGATTCCTCTACGTTCTCGGACGGATAAAGAGCCTGCTCATCGGGGGCGACGGCGAAAAGTACAGCCCGGAGGTGATCGAGGAGGCCGTTGCCGACGCCTCTCCCGCTATCGAGCAGATCATGCTCTACAACGACCAATCGCCTTACACCGTGGCTCTCCTGGTGCCGAACAAGGAAGTCCTCCTCCGCTGGCTCAAGGATCAGGGCCTCAGCCCTAAGACCCCCGCAGGCCAGGAGGGGGCGCTGCGCCTCATCGAGCGGCAGATCGACGCCTTCCGTGCCGGGGGCCCTCACGCCGGGATATTCCCTGCCCGCTGGCTCCCCTCGGCGGTCGCGATCCTCGGCGAGGGCTTTACAGAGCAGAACCACTTTCTCAATTCGACCATGAAGATGGTCCGCAGCCGCATCACCGAGTTTTACCGGAACCGGCTCGACCACCTGTTCACACCCGAGGCCAAGGACATCGCCAACGCCCAGAATCGGACGATCATCGGCCGGCTCCAAGACATGCCGTGACGCATTGACAATCCGCTTTTAATTAAGGTATGTAGAGTCCCATACTTATGGAGATTCTCCTGAGAAACTGACGGCCGATAAGAACCCCCTCATCCATTTCGACGACTGGGAGGCAGATCAGATGGCGAAAAAGCAAAAAACGCTCGGTGTCGGCATCATCGGCGGCGGGTTCATCGCCCGCTTCCACATCAAGTCCTGGGTCGGCGTCCGCGACGCCGACATTCTCGGCATCTTCGATCCGGACGCGAGGCGGGCCCGCGAAGCCTGCGCTCTAGTCAAATCGCTCGGCGTCGGCGAGGCCAAGCCCTATGCCTCGATCACCGAAATGGCCGCCGACCCGCGCATCGGCGCCCTCTGGATCTGCGCCCCGAACTACACGAGGGGGGAGGTCATGGAGGAGATCAGCCACGCCGTCGTCAGCGGCAAAGCGGAGCTCGTCGGCGTCTCTTGCGAGAAGCCCCTCGGCCGCAACGTCCGTGAAGCCCGGAGGATGCTCGATCTCGCCGAAAAGGCCCGCCTCCTGGACGGCTATCTCGAGAACCAGGTCTTCTCCCCGGCCGTCGTCCGCGGCAAGGAGATCGTCTGGGCCCGCGGCGCGGCCCTGTCCGGACCGCCCTATCTCGCCCGGGCGGCCGAGGAGCACAGCGGGCCGCATATGCCCTGGTTCTGGGAAGGATCGCTGCAGGGTGGCGGCGTCCTCAACGACATGATGTGCCATTCGGTCGAAGAGGCCCGCTTCATGCTCACTCCGCCCGGCGCGCGGCGCGGCGTCCTGACCCCCGTTAGCGTCACAGCCTATACCAACTGCCTCAAATGGCAGGAGCCCAAGTACGCTGCGATCCTGGCCAAGACGAGCGGCGGCATGACGGACTATCTGAAGCGGCCATCCGAAGACTTCGCCCGGTCTCTCATCGAGTACAAGGACCAGGCCGGCAAGATCCTGGTCGTCGAGACGACGACCAGCTGGTGCTATGTCGGCGCGGGACTCCGTCTGAGCATGGAGCTCCTGGGACCCGAGTACTCGCTCCAGATCAACACGCTCGACGCGGGCCTCAAGGTCTTCTTCAGCCGCGAGGTCCGCGGCAAAGCCGGCGAGGACCTCGTCGAGAAGCAGAATGCCGAGATCGGGCTCATGCCGGTCGTCCCCGACGAGGCCGGCGAATACGGTTACGTCGCCGAGAACCGCCACATGGTCCAGTCATTCCTCAGAGGCGTCCGGCCCGAAGAGAACTTCGCCGACGGTGTTGCCGTGGCCGAGCTGCTCATGGCCGCCTACCGGAGCGCGGAGCTCGGCAAGACACTGCCCTTCCCCTTCAAAGGCCTCGAGAGTTACATCCCTCCCGTGGCCCAGGGAAGATGGAATCCCCTAGCCAAGTGAGACCCCAGGAGGACCTATGAAACGCGTCATCTCCGCCCTTGTCCTGATCGCCTCGATGGCCCCGGCGGCGGGCCCCGCCTTCGGCGCGGCGCCTCAGATCCGGCATCTATCGCCCGAGCTGCAGGCCGCCGTGGCCAGAACGGACTACGCCGGCGTCCGCATCAAGAACTTTCCTTTCGCCGGGGAGGCCTGGACCTTCCGCAAGTTCACCTTCGCCGACACGCTCAAGAAGCTCAAAGAGCTCGGCGTCGGCGCGGTCGAGGCCTTTCCGGGCCAGGCCCTGGCGACCGAGCTCCCCGGGGCCCAGTTCGGCGAGACGATGACCAACGAACAGGTCGCTTTCGTCAAGGAGGCCCTCAAGGCGTCCGGCGTCACGCTCTACGGCTACGGCGTCGTCGACCTCGGCAGGACCGAGCCGAGCATGCGCAAGGTCTTCGACTTCGCCCGCAAAATGGGAATCCGCGTCCTCGCCTGCGAGCCGGCCGACGACGACTTCACCCTGCTCGAAAAGCTGGTCAAGGAATACGACATCAAGATCGCCATCCACAACCACCCGGCGCCCTCCAAGTACAACCTGCCCGAGACCGTTTTCAGTCACGTCAACGGCAAGGACCCGCGCATCGGTTCCTGCGCCGACAGCGGCCACTGGATGCGAGGCCTGATCGACCCCCGCGAGGCCTTCAAGCTGCTCGCCGGCCGCATCCTCGACGTCCACCTCAAGGACCGGAGCGACTACGGCACGGCCAAGGGCGTCGACGACGTCCCCTGGGGCTCCGGCAAGGGGCACATCCGCGACCTCCTGGCCGAGCTGACCCTGCAGGACTACGACGGCTACCTGACGATGGAGTACGAGAACGAGTCCGAGGTCGACGACCCCATGCCGGCGTTCCGCAAGAGCATCGACTACGTCAAGAGCGTCACCTATTATGAGGGCTACACCCAGATCCTGCGGCGCGGCGGCGGGGGGTATGAGAAATACGGCTGGAACCACTACGGCCCCGGATACTTCGAGTGCGACCCGAAGACCGGCATCCTGAAGGGCCAGGGCGGCATGGGCCTGCTCTGGTACGGGAAGAAAGTCAAGGATTTCGTCCTCGAATGCGATTTCCGCTGCTCGACGCCGACGACGAATTCGGGCATCTTCCTCCGCGTCCCCGAGGTCCCGGTGAGCGACGACTACATCTATCACTCGATCGAGATCCAGATCGACGACACCTCGACGGGCATCCACCACACCGGGGCGGCCTACGACATCGAGGCGCCCAAGATCGCGGCATCCCTCCCAACCGGCGAGTGGAACCATTTCCGGATCGAGTTCAAGGGGATGCACCTCAAGGTCGATCTCAACGGCCATACGGTCCTCGATTGGGAAGCCCGCCCGGGCGGAAAGGTCCGCGACCTCTCGCGCGAGGGCTACATCGGCCTCCAGAACCACGACAGCCAGTCGCCGCCGTTCTTTCGCAACGTCTACCTCAAAGAGATCTGAGAGACCGTCCGACTCCCCGAAGCGCCGTAAGAGATAAGGAGGATCGAGCATGACAGGAACCAGGAACCCGCGCAACAGGCTGTTTCTCATGATGGTCATGGAGTTCTTCATCTGGGGGGCGTGGCTTCCGCTGATCTTCGGCTATCTGCCCAGCCTCGGTTTCACGCCCATCCAGCAGGCTTGGATCCTGAACGCCTTCCCCGTCTCCGCCATCGTCGGCATGTTCTTCAGCAACCAATTCGCGGATCGCCATTTCGCCGCTGAAAAGTTCCTGGGTTTCAGTCACCTCATAGGCGGCCTGGCGATCCTCGGGTTGGGATTCGCCCGCGGTTTCTGGCCGTTTTTCGTCTTGATGTTAGTGCATTGCCTTTTCTATGTTCCTACCATATCGATCGCCAACTCGATCGCCTTCGCCCATATGAAGGACTCGCAGAAGGAATTCGGGTTCATCCGCATGGGCGGCACCTTGGGCTGGATCCTCGCCGCCTGGCCGTTCACGTTCATTCTCGTGGACTGGGCCCGGGTCAAGGCCGCCGCCCCTCGCGGACTCGTCGCTTGGATCGGTACGGCCCTCGGCTCAGGGCTGACAGGCCAGGCCTTGAAACAGGCGACGCGCTGGACCTTTGTCGTGGCGGGGGTGGTCTCCCTCGGTCTGGCCGCCTACAGCCTGCTTCTCCCTCATACCCCGCCGAAGAAAAAGGTCCCGGGAGCTTCTTCCACGGAGCGCTTTGCCTGGCTCGAAGCCGTCAGGCTGCTCAAGCGCCCCTTCGTCCTGATCTTATGGCTCATCGCGTTCATCGATGCTTTCGTCCATAACCTGTATTTCAACTGGACCGGAACATTCCTCGGCGCCAGCCCCGCGGCCGGAGGCGTGGGCATTCCCGGCAACTGGATCATGCCCGTCATGAGCCTGGGCCAGGTCTCCGAGATCCTGACGATGCTCGTCCTGGGAATGGTGCTGAAAAAATTGGGTTGGCGGTTCACGATGCTCATCGGCATCCTGGGGCACGCCGCCCGGTTCGCGGTCTACGCCTTCTTCCCCTCCCAGCCTTGGATGATCGTGGCCATCCAGGTCCTGCACGGCATCTGCTACGCGTTCTTCTTCGCCACGGTCTATATCTTCGTGGACACCTATTTCCCCAAGGAATGCCGTTCGAGCGCGCAGGGACTCTTCAATGTGATGATCCTCGGCCTGGGCGTGCTGGCCGCGAACACCCTGGGCCCCTGGCTGATCCAATCCGTCTTCACCGCGGCGGGGGTCACGAACTTCCGGTCCCTGTTCCTGCTCCCTTGCCTGACGGCGCTCGGGGCCGCGATCCTGCTCGCCGTGGCCTTCCGGCCTCCGGCCCTCAAGGTGGATGAGGCCGAGGCCGCCACCGTGCCGGAATTGGAGCTTTAGGAACGCATTCCGGATATTTCGGAGACGTCCGGCTCTGTGCTGCTCGCTGGAGCCAGGCCGCTTTATCTAGATATCTCGCAGGAATCCGGCTCCGCGCATCTCCGCCGGATTCCTGCCCTTCGCTCGCTTCGTTCGCTACGGTCGGATCTAGAAGCCCGGGCTGATGCTCAGCTGGAGGTGCCAGCCGCGCACCGGCCTGTCGATGGGATAGACGTAGTTGAGCCCGACGACGAGATAGCCGAAGATGTTCGTCCGGATGCCGATGCCATAGCTCCTCACGGGCTTCCGCTGCCCGCCGCTGACGAACCAGGGCTTAACCAGATTGGGATCGGGGTTCCCGTTCGCGTCGTACCCGCCCCACCAATAGTTCGGGGCCGAAGCGTAGGCCAGGCCCCAGTCATAGAAGGCGCAGAACTCGAGGGGCCAGGCGCCATAGAAACCCTTGCCGAGCCCGAGCAGCCCCAGGAGCGGGAAGCGCAGCTCGGCGTTGGCCACGATCATCTTGCTGCCGTACAGCCGGTTGAAATCGAACGTCTTCGACGGATTGCTCTGGTATTCGTTCAGCTCCGCGTTGGTGATCGATTCGTAGCCGCGGACGAGGTCCCAATAGGCGATGTAGAGCGGGTAGAAACGGCTGTCTTCGGAGTCCCTTCCGTAGCGGCCCATGTGCAGGGCCCGGAACGCCAGGGTGAAGGGCTTGACCGGCATGATGTATTTACGGAAATCCGCCAGGAATGTCGTAAAAGAGACCTTGCCCAGGGCGGGCGATACCGAGATGCCGACGTTCTGGCCCAGGATGGGGCTCGTCGCGCCGAATATGCCCGTGTCGTAAAAATAACCGGCCGTGGCATAGGCGAAGGACAGGGCCGGAGGCGTATCGGCCGGATGGAATTTCTGGTAGTCGAGCAGGAGCCCGCTGAGATCGTAGATCCGCTCGTAGATCGTGTGGTTGAAATCCTGGACCCGGTAGCCGGCGCTCAGCTGGAACCGGCTCACCTGGCTGAAGGGATAAGACCCGAAGAGCGAGACGTCATAGTTGATGAGCCGATAGACGTCCTCGATCTCATGGTAAAAGCCGTCGTTCTGATCGAGATAGAAGTAATAGTACGGGTAGGGATAGACGATCCGCTGGGCCGCCGCGCCCCAATTGAACCGGCCCCGGTTGTTGAGGTAGCCCACGACGCCCGAGGTATCGATCAGCCGGGACCCCGTGAACGCGGTCGTGACGATCGTGTGATAGCCCAGCATGTCGCTCCAATACGCGGCCACACCGCCCGCCCCGTAGGTGCCGTAGCGGTCGACGCCGACGGCGACGTTCGGGGGCGAGACGTAGTCGAGGCCGAGCTTGGGCTTATAGGCGACGACCGGGAAGTTGCTGTCCTTGGGAAGTCCGAACAGGGGGTTCTTGAGGAGCCCCAAGAGGGCCCCCTCGGGCTCTTTCCGCGGAGGCAGGAGGGCCGGGTTGCGCTCGAACTGAGCCAGGAAAGACTCCCCCCGCAGGAACTGAGGGTCGTCGATCGAGTAGATCGTGTAATACCCGTCGTGATAGCCCGAGAAGATGAGCCGGCCCGTGCCGTGGGCGACGGAGATCGACGGGCTGAGCTCGGTGATCCCGGCGATGCCGGCATAGAGGTTCGTGACCTCCGAGATCTTGGCCGAGGCGATGTCGATCCGGTAGAGGTCGGTCTTGCCGCTCTGGTCCGAGAGGAAATAAAGGGCCGATGAATCGGCGGTCCACTGCGGGTTGATGTTCTTGCCGTTGGGGAACGCCAGGAGCTTCTGGATCCGGCCCGATTCGACGTCGAGCAGGGCCAGCTCATAGTGCCCGACGTCGACCCACTCGAGGTTGGTCGAGAACCTCTCCGTGACGAAGGCGATGGTCTTGCCGTCGGGCGACCAGACCGGCTGAAGGTCGCCGTACGGATCGCGCGTCATCTGCTTGAGGACATTCTCGTTGAGGTCGTAGATGAAGAGGTCCGAAACGCCGCCGGCGAGTCCCGTGAAGGCGACGTAGCGGCCGTCGGGGGAAAAGGCCGGGCTGAGGATCTCGGCCAGCTCGCCGAACGGGATCTCCCGCTCGATCTTGACCTTCCTCATGTCCATGATGGTCAGGACCGGCCGGCCCTTGGCCACGCCTCCGAAGACGAACTTCTCGCCCGTGGTGTCGTAAGAGCCCGCGGACTTGATGAACTGAATGCTCTCGAAGTGGGGGTCGACCGCCGTCGAGATGATCTTGCGGCTGATCTCGCCGGTTTCGGCGTTGGCCAGGAAGAGGTCGATCGAGAACAGGTCGCGGCTCGACAGGAAGACGAGGGATTTCCCGTCCGGGCTGATGGCGGGGGCGATGTTATAGGGATTGGACTGGGTGCCCTTGAAGAGCGGCTTGGCGATCTTCTCGGCCAGCTGGGTCTTGTCGAGAAGGGGCGCGTAGGCGTCCTGCATGGACTTTTTCCAGTCGGCTGAGAGCTGTTTCATCTTGATGCCCAGGACGGCCTCGAGGATGACCTCGTAGTCCCCGGTGCGGCCGACGGACTTCATCATCTTGCCGATGACCTCGTCGCCCCAGCGCCCGGTGACGTAGGCCCAGACGGCCTGGCCCCAGCGGTAAGGGAAGTACTTGTAGGAGTTTCCGAGCTTCCTGATATCCGGCACCTCCTTGCGCCGCACGGCGTCCCGCATCCACATCGACGTGTTGGCGTCGACCGGGCCGATCGACAGGTACTCGGCCATGCCTTCGATGAACCAGAGAGGGATGCGCAGGGTTGCGTCGTAGCCCCGGGACTGGTCGGAATGGCCCTGGGCCATGATGTCGTATTGGAAGGCGTGGACGAGTTCGTGCCCGATGACGTGGTCGGTCTCGGAGAGCGACGCCCCGTAGGGCAGGACGATGCGGCGCTTGAACGACTCCGTGACGCCGCCGGTCCCCTCGCCCAGGATCTCCGGGATGACCGTCGTCTGCTGGAATTCCGGACTGCTGCCGTAAAGGACGAGAGGCTGTCGGCCCTTGAGCTCGTGGTTGAACATCCGGGACAGGCGCGAGTACCAGCGCTCGGCCATCATGCCGGCCATTTTGACCGTAGTCTCGTCCTGGAGATAGAAATAGACGTCGAAATGGCGGGTCTTCATGATCTTGAAGTCGAACCTCTGGTACTGGACCTTGTTGCGGCCGTACCATTGGGCCCGGAGCTCGGGGGCTCCCACCCCGGCCAGCAGGCCGGCGAGGCTCAAAGCGGCGACGAATTTCGCGAACGCGGAAGTCCGCATGTAGGGCCTCCTTGGAAAGACATGGACCAATTGTAGCGGAAGATGAGTGGGATGGGAAATGCCCTCCCGGACGGGAGGCGGAAGTGCGCGCATAGGTCGAAACTCCTTTCGACCCCTTTCCGCCAAATATCTTAGCAACTATGCCCCCGTTTGTCTACAGCGCACATCGGCTTGCCCGGGCCGGACGGCATGGCCGGAGGGCGGCGTTCGTCACGCAGAAGGCGCCGGGAATCGGCTTGTTGACCGAGCCTCCGCAGTTCCTGTAAGATGCAGGGCTGAGCATGACGATACAGATCCTGATGATACTGGCGGTCATGGTGGCCGCGTATGCCGCGGCCAAGGCGGCCAAGCTCCCGGTCGAGATCGGCATCTTCGCCGCGGCCGCCGGCGGCGGGCTGGCCGGGGCCTTCCTCAAGACTCCGGCGATCGGCGAACTCGGGCGTCACCTCGTCGAGGGCTCGATGACCTACCTCGACGTCATCCTCGTCTTCTTCACGGCGACCCTGTTCATGACCATCGTCAACGAATCCGGGGGAGTCGATCATGTCGTCCGGGCGACCCTCCGGGCGTTCGGCAAAAAGCGCGTCCTGGCCCTCCTCATCCTGATGATCATCGTCCTCATCCCGGGCGCGCTGACCGGAGCGGGCAGCGTCTCCCTCCTCGTCGTCGGGGCCCCGGTGGCCCTGGCCCTCGGCCGGCTCGGCGTGCCCAAGAAGAGGGTGGCGGCCATCCTCTTCATCGTCGCCGGCCTGAGCGCCGCGGCCCCGCCCGTCAATATCTGGGCCATGATCCTCTGCGCCGGGACGGCCATCCCCTACGTCGGGTTCGAGTTCACTCTGGGCATCCCGGTCCTCATCCTGGGGACGTTCACGGTCCTCACGCTGGGATGGAAAAAGGACTTCGCGGAGGCGTCCAAGGACGCCGACCTGCCGATCGCCACGCCGGGCATGACCTTGTGGCGCGTCCTCGTCCCGTTCGCCGTCTTCTTCGGCATGGTCGCCGCCTACAGGGTCTGGCCTTTCTCGACCCCCATCTTCGGCCTGTCCCTTGATTTTACGGCGGCCGGCGCCGTGGCGCTCCTGCTCAGCCCGAAGCGGATCGCCTTCCTCACTCTGGCGAGGGACACGGCGAAAAGGCTCCTGCCCCTGCTGGCCACCATGGTCGCGGTCGGCATGCTTCAGCAGATCATGACGGCGACCGGGGTCCGCGGCCTGCTGTCGTTCGCCGTCATCTCCACCCCGCTCGTGCTGCTGTTCTTCCTTCTTCCGATCATCATCCCCTTCTCCGAAGGCATTCTGACCTATGGCGGGGCGGCCATCATCGGCATACCGCTGATCTGGTTCCTGGACTCGATCGGCTTCCATGCGACGGTCGTCATCGCCGGGCTCAGCCTGCTCTGGCCGCTCGGCGACGGACTGCCTCCAACGGCCCTGATCGGCCGGCTGAGCAACATGGTTTCCGGCTATGAAGGCTCCTACAAGGATTTCCTCAAGGCCACCTGGCTGCCCTGGCTGGTCATCACCGCGGTGGCCATGGCCATGATCATCTTCAGCTCGAAGCTGGCTTTCCTGGTCAGATGGAGCATGTAGGGTACCGAGGAGACGCGCCGATGATCATGATCGCATACTACGTCATCACGGCCTTCCTTTTGGGGCTTCTCGGCTGGAATTTCGCGCGCGATAAAAGCCGCCGGGGCGACCTCGTCCTGTATCTGCTGGTCATGATCCCGCTCGTCCTCAGGCTCCTCAGGTGGAAGTGAGCAAGGCCCCTTGAAAAAAGACGCACTCCTCAAGACGGCCCTGGCCGTCGCCTTCGCCGGGCTCGTCCTTTGGGGCGGCCTGCCCCTTCGCCGTCATCGGCACTATGACATGCCCATCGTCAAGGGCCCTGGCGTCACGGCCGTCGTCCGGCTGAGCGAATTCTCTCCCGGCCTCAAGGGCACGTGGGGCGATACGAACGTCTACGTCCTCCAGGGCCGCGAGCCGGGCGGCAAGGCCCTGCTCCTGGGCGATTCGCATTCGAACGAGCCCGAAGGCATGCTGTCCGCGGTCGTCTTCATCGAGAACGCCGTCGTCCAAAAAGGGACCCTGTACGTCATTCCCGTCTTCAACAACAGCGGCAGCCGCAACACCAGGGCGGGCGACGGCTACCCTCTCTACTTCGACGTCGATACGGGCTGGGGCAAGCGCCGCTTCCGCTACGGCAACCGCGACGCCTCGCCCCTCGACCAGTGGCCCGACCCGGATGTCTACATCCACTACCCGGACCGCCAGCTCCTCTCTTACGTGGATGTCCGCAACGTCAACCGTGCCTGGCCCGGGCGGGCCGGCGGAACGCTCATGGAGAGAGTGACGTTCGGTGCCATGGAGCTCATGCGGCGCGAGAAGATCGACGTGGCCATCGACATCCACGGCGCCGAAACGATGTATCCGGTGACCAACTGCATCGTCGCTCCGGAAAGCTCCGTCAAGATCGCCACCTTGGCCTCCCTGACCGTCAAGGCCAAGGAGGGCTTCGAGAGCCATGTCGAGCCGTCGCCGTCCGGCTTCCGCGGATTGTCGCACCGGGAGATCGGCGATCACGGGCCGGCGCTGCCTTTTCTCATCGAGGCGCCCATCCCCTTCCTTGACCAGCCGACCGGACCGAAGACGACCAAGCTCCTCCTCGACGGCAAGGACCCCTTTCTCCTCAGCCTGTCGAAGAAAAAGAAGCTCTTCGTTCCCTACGACGAGAGCGGCTGGCCCCTCGAAAAGAGGGTCGGCCAGAACGTGTCCGTGTCCCTGGAGATCTTCCGCCAGTTCTCGAAAAAGGCCGCCGACCGGCCCATCGCTCTCAGCGGCGTCCCCCGATACGCCGAGATCGTCAAGAGCGGCGTTGGGCGTTATCTCGCCGACCCGTCCAAGGCGCCGGCGGGCGGGGTGGTCATGAATTGAGCGGGGCCGGCCCCGCGTCGAGCCCCTGGAGGTAGTCGAAATGCTGAAGAAGAACGCGATCATCGCGGCCATGGCCTTCGCCGTCGTCCTTCTCTTCGCCGGCGGCGTGAGCCTCGGTCCGAGCCGACTTTCCGCCCCGTCGTCCGAGCTCGCTCCGGCCTCCGAGGCGTGCACCGTCATCATGGTCGGCCGGGAGGCGTCGAGCGACGGCTCGGTCATGAGCACCCATGCGGCCGACTGCGGCGTCTGCGACTTCACCTGGCGTCATGTGCCCGCGGCCGACCACAAGCCGGCCGAAAAGCGGCGTCTCTACAATATCGACCAGATCCGCACCTGGCCCCCCGCCGAGGGGGGCAAGTGGGCCATGGTCCTCAAAGACCCGACCGGCGTCGAGATCCCCGAGGCGCCCCACACCTACGGCTACCATCACGCCGTCTTCGGCTATATGAACGACCAGCAGTTGGCCATCGCCGAATCGACCATCGGCAACGTGCGCAAGCTCAGCAACCCGACCCCGACCCCGGCAACGAACATCACCCAGCTGACCCTCCTGGCCATGGAGCGCTGCCGGACGGCCCGTGAGGCCATCAAGCTCATGGGTTCGCTGGCCGAGGAATACGGCTATGGCTATCACGACGGCGGCGAGATGCTGGCCGTCTCCGACCCCAAGGAGATCTGGGTCTTCGAGATCATGCCGGTCGGGCCGCTCTGGACGCCCAAGAGCGGCAAGCCGGGAGCGGTCTGGGCGGCCCAGCGCGTCCCGGACGACCAGGTCGCCGTGTGCACGAACGAATCTGTCATCGGCGAGATGGACCTCGGCAACCCGGACTATTTCATGTCCTCGGCCCATGCCGAGTCCTTCGCCGTCGAGGCGGGCCTCTACGATCCGCGGAGCGGCAAGCCCTTCAGCTGGAAGAAGGCCTATTCCCCGACCGAAGGGAGCGCCGATAGCACGGGCGGCCGCCGCTCGCGCACCTGGCGCTTTTTCGACCTCGTCGCCCCGTCCAGAAAATTCAAGGCCGAGACGCCCAACATGGACTTCCCCTTCTCGGTCAAGCCGGACGCCAAGCTCTCGGCCAGGGACGTCATGGCCCTGACCCGGGACAAGTCGGAGGGCACGCTCTTCGATCCGGTCCGGGGCCTGCGCGGCGGCCCCTTCAAGAACCCCAATTATTACCGGGGGACACGGCTCATCAGCGTCTCCAACGTCGAATACACGACCCTGACCCAGTGCCGCTCGTGGCTCCCCGACCCGGTCGGCGGCATCGTCTGGGTCGCCCTGGGCGCCCAGGACACGTCTTGCTATGTCCCCTTCTATGCCGGGGCGACCGACATCCCCAAGTCGTTCGGGGCCGGCGACCATTTCGTCCTCGACCGAGGCTCGGCCCGCTGGGCCTTCGATTACGTCGACTTCCACACGCAGGTGGCCTACAACGCGGCCATCGAGGACGTCAAAGCCGCCAGGAAGAAGTGGGAGGACGGGGCCCTCGAGCGGATCGCCGAGGTCGACGCCCGCGCCGGCGACCTCTACAAGAAGAACCCCGGGGAGGCGGTCAAGTACATCACCGGCTTCAGCCTCAATAACGCCCAGAACGTCGTCGACGCCTGGTGGAAGCTCGGCGACGACCTGTGGGTGAAATACAACCACCTCGGCCTCTACGACGCCGAGAAGCGCCGCGGCGGCCGCATCCCCACGGCCAACCCGGAGTGGTGGAACAAGGCCGTCAGGGCCTTCGATGTCCTGAGCGAACCCGAGAAATGATCAACGGACCCCTATAAAGAAGGAGCTGCCCATGAATCTCAAACGCCTCATCCCCTTCGGCCTGGCCCTTGTCATGGCCGTCCTCTTGGCCGGCCATGTGGCGACGGCCGTCGGCCAGTCCGCCCCCGCCGGGTCCGATGCCGTCATCGCCGGCGAAGGCTGTACCTCGATCCTCGTCGGCAAGGACGCGTCGACCGACGGCTCGGTCATGACCACGCACACCTGCGACTGCGGCACATGCGACTGGACTTGGCGGCACGTCCCGGCGGCCGACTATAAGCCCGGTTCGACCCGGAAGATCTACCATATCTCCCAGTACAAGACCTGGCCTCCGTCGGAAGGGCTAAAGTGGGACGTCTATAAGAAGGATTTCGCCGGCCTCGAGATCCCCCAGGTCGCCCACACCTATGCCTATCATCACGGCATGTTCGGCTATATGAACGAAAAGCAGGTCTCGCTGGGCGAGTCGACGATCGGCTGCCAGCGCAAGATGCAGAACCCGACCCCGGCGGCCAAGCTCGACCTGAGCATGCTCACCCTGCTCGGCATCGAGCGGGCGGCCACGGCCCGCGAGGCCATCCAGATCATGGGCTCCCTCGCCGAGAAATACGGCTACGGCTTCCACGACGACGGCGAGATGCTGGCCGTCGCGGACGCGAAAGAGGCCTGGATCTTCGAGATCATGCCCGTTGGCCCGCTGTGGACGCCCGAGAGCGGCAAGCCCGGCGCCGTCTGGGCCGCCCAGCGCGTCCCCGACGACGAGGTCAGCGTCTGCCCGAACGAGTCGCGGATCGGCGAGATCGACCTCGCCAACAAGGATTTCTTCATGGCCTCGCCGAACGTCGTGTCGCTCGCCGTCGAGATGGGCTACTACGACCCCAAGAGCGGCAAGCCCTTCAGCTTCAAGCGGGCCTACTCCCCCGTCGAGGGCAGCGCCCTGAGCACGAACGGCCGCATCCAGCGCCTCTGGCGCTTCTTCGACCTTGTCGCCCCGTCGAAGAAGTTCAAGGCCGACACGCCCAATATGGATTTCCCCTTCTCCGTCAAGCCTGACAAGAAGGTCTCGGTCCAGGAGGTCATGGACATGACCCGGGACCGCAGCTACGGCACCCCGTTCGACCCTGTCCAAGGCATCCGCGGCGGTCCCTTCAAGAACCCCAACTACTACCGCCAAACCCGCGTCATCGACCATGGCCTGGCCGAATACTCCACCGTGACGCAGAGCCGGGCGGGACTGCCCGACACCATCGGCGGCATCACCTGGATCGCCTTCGGCTCGCAGGACACCTCGTGCTACATGCCGCTCTACGCCGGCATGACCGAGATCCCAAAGTCGTTCATGGTCGGCGACCACTGGACCTTCACCCGCGACTCGGTCCGCTGGGCCTTCGATTACACGGATTTCCACGTCCAGGTCGCCTATTCCGAGGCCATCAAGGACGTCCAGGCGGCCCAGTCGAAATATGAGCGCGAGCTGGTCAATCGCATCTCCGAGATCGACCAGCAGGCCCTCGCCCTCTACAAGACCAAGCCGGCCAAGGCGGCCGATTTCCTGACCGGGTTCGCCATCAACAACGCCACCACGGTCACCAACGCCTGGTGGAAGCTCGGCGACGACCTGCTCGTCAAATACAACCGGCTCTACCTTTACAACGCCGAGAAGCGCGGCTTTTCCCGCGGCCAGCCGGCCACTCCCGACTGGTGGAAGAAGGCCGCCCGGGCCTTCGACATCCTCATGGAGCCGGACAAGAAGTAAAGGAGACGCGTCATGAACAAGAGAATCCTCCTGGGGCTCGCCGTTTCCGCGGTTGCCGGACTGGCCTTCCTCATGGCCGGTCAACAGGCCCTCCCGAAAGTCGGATTGCCCGTCCTGACCACTTCGGCCGGGCAGAGCACGGACGTCACCACGCTCAACATCGTCCTCGACGAGGCGGGCATCCCCTACGATTACTGCGACGTGCCCACCGCGGAGATGGTGGCCGATGGCGTGGGGCTGGGGGGGCGCGAGTCCGGCCCGGGCTTCCACGTCGAGAGCACGACCGACCAGGCCAAGTACCCGGCCGGCACCCCCTACAAGGCCGTCGTCTTCGCCATCGGCGCGAGCCTCAAGGGCATGGGCGCATCGGGGCTGACCCTCGACAGCGAAGAGGCCCGGCTGAAGAAGGTCATCGAGCTCTGCCGGCAGAAGAAGATCTTCATCATGGCCGTCCACATCGGCGGCGAATCGAAGCGAGGCCCGGCCGGGAGCGACAACGAGCGGATGATCGACGCCGTGGCCCCCTTCGCGGATTACCTCGTCGTGACAAAGGACAGCAACAAGGACGGGCGCTTCACCAAGCTCGCCGCGGCCAAGAAGATCCCCCTGACCGAGGTCGAGTACGCCCTGGGCCTTGTCGACATCGTCAAGCAGATTTTTTGACGGGACGCGGCGGACCCGCTCAGCGGGACTGCCCAACTATGGCGAGAGCGGCGGACGGGTTGGGGCTGCCCCGCTCAGCGGGACTGCCCAACTATGGCGAGAGCGGCGGACGGGTTGGGGCTGATGCCGACGAAGAGGCGCTGCCCCGAAAGCGTGAAGGCGACATAGAGGCCTTTCCCGTCCTGGAAAAGAGGCACGGCCGCTTGCGCCGCGCCCGACCGTTTGAACCTGTCCGTGCTTTCGAGATAGGCCCTCAGGTCGGCCCAGGCCTTGTCTCGGGCCTCGGTCGAATCGTAATCCATGACGATCAGGGTCGATCCGCCTTCGTAGTCCCCCTTGACGGCCGCGGCAAAATCGAGGCCGCGGGCCGTGCCGAAGGGGTAGATATTGTTGAGCCCGAGCACGCCTTTGAGATACTTGACGCTTCCTGGCCGTAACCCCCGTTCCGGGAGAGCCGCGACAAGGTCGGGAGGCCCGGCCTTGTCCGTGATCTTCGCGTCGACCGCGCCGGCGACGGCCATAAGCCCGTCGATCGTCGCCGGGGTTTCGTCGAAGCCCGTCAGCGTCACCAGGAACCGTCCCTTCCAGAAATTCAGGTAATAGTCCTCGAGCTCGCCCCCCGAGCCGAGGGGGGCGAGCTTCCCCTTGCCGGACCGCTTGAACGTGAAGATGCCGTACGCGGCCGCCGGAGTCGCCATCTCGAAGATCTCGAGCGAGACCGATCTCCCCGCAGCGTTCTTGTAGTCCTGTAGGACGACCCGGCGGAAGCCGTACTCCTGATAGATCTCGGCCCCGCCGTCGATGTAGGTGTAGAGGTCGTCGCCGACGAATTCCTGCGGGTCGCCGTCCCTTGTCCACCCCGGTGCGGCGCCGTCGGCCGGGAGATAGGCCGAAAGAGTGTCTTGGGCGGCACGATCCGGGGCCGCCCAGGCGCCGGCCAGGAAAAGGCCCGTCAGGGCCAGTGCGGCGTGCCAACGCCGGGTTTTTGCCATATGACCGACCTTCCCGTCCCGCGTCCGGAGCCGCCTAGATGTTCTCTTCCTTGAGGTTGACCTTGTCCGGATTGATCTCGCCCAACCCCTGCTCCGCGCCGCGCTTGATCTGGACGATGTCCTCGGGCTTCAAAGCCCAGAGCGAGGCGCAATAGGCGTCGACGGCGACGCGATCCGTGCCGGCCACCACGCGTTGGGGCCGGGCGAGCTGGCCGGGCCCGAAGGGGCCGTTGCTGACGATGAACTCCGTGGCGTCGACGACGTTGAGCGCCGGCCGGACCGCCTTGTTCAGGTCGACGATCGACTGGTCGAGGTGGGCGACATCGTCCGGGTCCGTCTTCCAGTTGGGCCGGTGGAATGTCCGGTTGCTCCCGGGCGAGTTCAGCCCCATGAGATTCTTCATCGTCCCCGTGAACTTGTTGCCCGCGTGGTCCTTGGTGATGGGCATGTTGATGAGCAGGTCGTGGTCGAAGAAGGCGGCCAGGACCCGCGCCTCTTTGAGGACGACGCCGCCGGGTACCGGAACGGGCTTGAAGAGCGACTCGTCCTTTTCGAAGATCTTGAGCCCGGCGCCCTCGGCGTCGAGGACGGCTTTGAGCCCGGTGTCCTCCCATTGCTTGAGCGTCTGCCAGCTCAGGCAGTTGATCTCGGAGGCCCCGGCCTTTCGGCACAGGCGGATGACGGCCCGCACGATCTCGGGCTTCGTGAAAGAGCCGGGGTGGCGGCTCTGGACGTTCGGAAGAAGGGCCACCTTCGCGCCCTTCGGCACGAACTGCTTGATGCCGCCGGCAAGCCCCACGGCCAGGACCGCGGCCTTGCCGTAGTCTTCGCCGATGCCGACACCGACGGTGGGGACCTTGGCTCTGGCGGCGCCGGCCGAAGCCGCCTCCAGGACCTTACCCATCGCCAGGGCCAGCCCGGCTCCGGCGCCCGTCTTGAAGAACTCGCGTCGTCCGATCGTTCGCTTCATGGATCCTCCTCGGCGTCCGTCAGCGTGATTCTCTCATAGCCGCGGGCCTGGCCGCAAGAGGCGGCCTGCGATGCGGCACGGCGGCTAGGACGCCTCGGTCGGCGTGACGGGGATCTCCCTGAGCTCCTTGCCACGGAGAAAGCCTACGGCCAGGGGCTGCCCCACGGGCCACTCGGCGAGGACATGGAAGATCTCGTCGACGCTCGACACGCCCGCCCCGCCCAAGGCCACGACGATGTCGCCGCGGCGAAGCCCGGCCTCGGCCGCAGGGCCGTCGGCCGCAAGCGACACGATCTCGACGGCCTGGTCTTTGGCCAGCCGGTAGAAGCGGACGAAGCGGCGGTCGAGCGGGCGCCTCATCCCGACGATCCCGAGATAGCTCCGCGTGACCTTGCCCTTGGTGATGAGCTGGGAGACGACGGTGCGGGCAGTGTCGGCCGAAATGGCGAAGCCGATGCCCTGGGCCATGGCGATGATGGCGGTGTTGATGCCGATGACGCGGCCTTGCGAATCGAGCAGCGGGCCGCCCGAGTTGCCGGGGTTGAGCGGGGCCGTGTGCTGGATGATGTTCTCGATCAATCTCCCCTGCCGGGTCCGGAGGGACCGGCCGAGCGCCGAAACGACGCCGGTCGAAACCGTCGACTGGAAGCCGTAGGGATTCCCCGCGGCGATGACGAGCTGGCCGACGCGAAGACCGGCGGAGTCCCCCAGGCTCGCATACGGCAGTCCCGATGTGTCGACGCAGACGACGGCCAGGTCGGTCGATTCGTCGAGCCCGACGAGCCGGGCCTTGCGCTTGTCCCCGTTCATGAACGTGACGTCGATGCGCGGCGCGTCCTGGACAACGTGGCTGTTGGTCAGGATGTAGCCGTCCGGGGTGATCACGAAGCCCGACCCCGCGCCCATGGGCTCGGGCTCCTCGGTCCTGTCCGCGGCGCCGACCGAGATGCTGACGACCGCCGGACCGGTCCGGTCGACGACACCCACAACGGCCCGCGAATAGGCGTCGAGCAGCTCGGAGTCTCGGAGCGTCTCCTCCGCCGCGGACGCGGCCACGCGTTGCGGGCCGGCCATCTCGGCTTCCGACGCGCTCGTCCAGGCGATCGCGCCGCGCTTCGTTCTGGGCATGGTCTGCCTCCTCGGACTGTCTCTTTCCATTCTACACGAAGGCCTCAGGGAAAGGTCGCGGCCGAGGGTCTCGCCCCGGGCTCACCGGTGCGGGGGCGGAGATGTGCGGACGCCGAGCTTGGGCTCTCGAACGAACGTGGGACCGCCATGCTCCCGCCGGAGGGGCACCCGGGGCCGGAGAGACCGGGGATGGTCGATGGCGTAGCGGGTCAGGTAGAGCATGGCCGGCAGGTTCTCTTCGAAGATGGTCCCGATCGCGGCCTCGTCGTTGAAAAAGCCGCCATGGTCGATGTCGACCGGCGGCAGCTCGATCGTATAGGACGGGGCCCCGGCGACGCTGTACGTCCAGTCGACGGTGTCGCCGTTCGTCAGATAGAGCAGACTCGAGCCCTCCCCGTAGGCGTACGCCGTCCCCCGGACCCCGGCGATGAGACCGGCCATCGTGCCGGCGACGGCGGCGAGCTCGGAGTCGGTCGGGGCGGGCTGGGTCGTGAAGCCCCAGGGAAAGAGAATGTCCTGGGCGAAGCTGTGGAAGGAGACCATGGCCCGAAAGTCGTGACCGAGAAAGAGCGACCGGATGGCCGTCGTTTCCCGCTCCGAGAAGGGCGCCGTCCCCCGGTAAACGTCTGAGCCCGGCTGACCGCTCGATCCGACGTCGTCGAAGCCCCACGCGTAGCCGTAGTTCCGGTTGATATCGACGCCGTATGTGCCGTCGGCGTTGGCCCTCCGGTTCTTCCGCCAATAGCGGTAGACGCGGATGCTGTACTCGAGGCCGTCCGGGTTGGCGATCGGCACGATCCAGATCTCGCTCGCGTCGACGAGGTCGCGGACCTCCTGGCTCAGGCCATAGTTCTCGAGGAGGTACTTCCCGAAGAGAAAGGGCACCTCGACGGAGATCCACTCCCTGGCGTGATGGCAGCCGACAAAGAGCAGTGCCGGCTCGTGCTCGTCCGCCGAAGCGTTGTCGCTGATCTTCAGGGCGTAGATCTTCCTGTTCTCGAGGGTCTCTCCGATCTCCCGGACGCTGGCAATGCCCGGATGGTCCCTCTCCAGGATCCTCAGGTCGGTCTCGAGCTCGAGCGGGCTGTGGTAGGCCCCGTTGAGGCCGCCCGCGGCGGAGAGACCCTGGCCGGCCGCTTGAAGGAACCGCGAGGTTTCGATGACGCAGGGGACGCGAAGCGCGGCCAGGGCGGCGATCTCTCCCGGGGACGCGACGAGATACACGCGCCCGCTCTTCTCCATGAGGAGATCGAATCCCCTGCGGCCGAGGCGTGCGGCAGCGAAATCCCTTTTGGCGACGCTCACGACCTGGCCGTCCTCGGCGGCCCGCCCGGCGCCCGCAAAAACGATGACGGCCGCGGCGGCCAACACGAGGGCCGCAAGCTTGATCGAGCGCATGGCACCTCCGCCCGGCATGTTATTCCTGAAAGACGTAACGAACGGACAGCACGATCTTTCCGGCCTTGAGCGACCGGCCGGAGCCGCTCTCGCGGCCGAAGAAGGAGGCGATATCGATGGCCAGACTCTTGAGCTCGAGACCGGTCCCGAGGGTCAAGGCCCAATAAGTCGAATGGAGCGTCGTCATCGGCTGGGGATCGACAAAGAACCCCAGGCGGAACGGGATCCGGGCCGACCGGCCGTACATCGCGGCCGGGGCGAGGTATTCGACTCCGGCGCCGGCCTTGACGATATCGCGGAAGGCTCTGGCCAGCGGCTCGTCGAAATACGTCGCGCTGTAGCGCGACCAGCCGAACCAGGCCGCGTCGGCGGCCAGGCTCCAGGCCGGCGACAGCCGGTACGAGAGGCCTGCCCCGAGGATCCATGGCTGGTGATAGGCGTTCACGGCTTCGGCGGCTATCCGGATATCCGTGCCCGCGGCCGGAGCTTCATAGCGGAGGAGACTGGCGCCGGGCCCTTTCTTCACGTACGGGGAGCGGACAACGAGCGCGGCAGTCAGGCGCCGCGTCCCTTCCCACGTGACGCCGGCGTTCACATAGAAACCGTGCCATCTCTCGGACTTGTCGTCGGTGATGGTGATGCCGCTGGCGGCTGCGCCGTACCGCTCGACCGTCGTCCGTTCGAGCCGCCCGGTCGCGTAGTTCAGGCCCAGGCCGAACGTCCATCCCGCCGGCAGGCGGCGGGCGACCCCGGCGTGGAAAACCCGGAGATATCCCCTCTGGTCGAAAGTCAGCTGGTAGCCGGCCTCGCCGACGGCGATCGAAGGACGGGCATAGCTCTCGGGCGCGGCGGCGACGATGGCCAGGGCCCAGGGACCGAGACGGACGGCCAACCCGCCGCCGTCCGGGCCGAAAACGCCGACCGCCGGGTTGCCGACCGATTCGACGACGCCCGTGTTGACGAGCGAATACTTGAACAGGGAAGCCGCCGCATACGACCCCGAAATGAAAGCCGAAAGACGGGGCAGGGACGCCAAGAGGGCGGGGTTCGCCAAGGACGACGAGGCGTCCCAGGGCCGGGCGAACTGGGCTCCGCCGAGGCCGACGGACGGGGCCGGCGGGGAGCCGAAGATGTTCCAGGTCCCGAGCGGGGCTTCGTCTTCGTACTGGCCAAGTATTAGCTGGGCCGAGGCGGCGCCGCGGAAGAGCAGAAAGCCCGCGAGGAGGGCGAAAGGAAAGAGGGTTCGTTTCACACCCTGTTCTCCTGGCGGCGCGATTATAACATGGATTCACGGCGGGAAGTATGATAGAAAAAAAACGCGGCCGAGAGGAGAAACAGCTATGAAAAATGCCCCGTCCCGAAAGATCCAGGCCCGGACGATCGTCGCCGGGGGGCTTCTCCTTCTTCTTCTGGCCCCGGTGCTCCGCGCGGCGCCCCGCAGCCGTTATCTCGCTTACGCCCGGTCCTCCGCGGACTGGACCTACGCCCACAGGGACGAGCTCCTGGCCCAATGGAAAAAGACCTTCGACCCGCTCAACGTCTTCGGCTACCGGGGGCCGGGCGGGCTTCTCGAAATGGCCTTCATCTATTCTTATCTCTCCGAAACGGAGAAGCGGCCGGAGGCCGCGGCCCGGGCCAAGGAGGTCCTCCTGACTTACGGCGACTATCGGTCGGCCTATCCGGAATCGTCGATCAAGCTCCGGTCCGACTACGCCGACGGCGTGCCCGCCCTTCCGGATTTCTTCACCGTCATGCGCTACATCAGGACATTCGATACGCTGCGCCGCCTCGGCCGCCTCTCCCCCGCCGATATCAAGGTCGCCTCGGACCTGATCGCCGGCAGCATGCGCTACCTCCTCCGGACGGCCGAGTGGGGGCCGATGAACCGCTCGGCCCTTCGGGCGGAATCGCTGGCTTGGGCCGTCAGGGCCTTGCCCGGCCATCCGGACGCCGCGAAATGGGAGATGCAGAGGCGGGCCCTCGGCGACGACAGCTGGGGGAATTGGCAGATCGAGGACGCGACGCTCTACAACGGGGTCTGGCTCTATTCCCTTCTCGGATACGCCGATGCCTCGAACGGGATCAAGGAGCTCTTTGCCACCCCGGAGATGTATTATTACGCCCAGTACTACCTGAACCTCGTCTGCCCGGCCGGCGTCGTTCCCGACCTCGGCGACGCCCACTGGACCTCGAACTGGGCCCATTTTCTCGTCTATTTTGAGACCGCGGCGGCCGCGCTCAGGGATCCCGCTCTCAAATGGGCAGCCGAGACGATCGCCGCGAAGTTCGTCGACTTCGCCAAGCCGACCAGCGCGGGCCTCGGCGCCATGCTGCTCGACGCTTATCGCTGGGGCTCCGATGCGGTGAAGGCCGCCGTTCCGACGGGACTGTCGATGGAGGTCATGGAGGACATCCAGGGCAAGAAGATCGTCTTCCGCAACGGCTGGTCGCCCCTCTCGAGCTATCTTCTGCTCAATTACCGGGACGAAGGCGACGGCGGCCTGAATTTCCGCGACTACCTGAGGGACACGATCCCGGTCGAAGAGGAGAAGATGACCCACGGCCATGCCGACGAGAACAGCATCGTCCTGCTCATGTCCGGCGGCTCGATCCTGCTCCACGACGGCGGCTATCGGGACTACATGCCTTCGGGGCCTTACGGCGCCTATCGCCAGGATTACTTTCATAACCGCCTCTGCGTCCGGCCGGAGAAGATCTTCTGGGGACAGAAACAGGGCCAGTTCCGTTACAGCACCCGCGAAGCCGTCCCGGGCCAATCACTGCTCGAGTTCATGCGCGACGCCGGCTCCTATCGCCCCGTCCGGACGCAGAAAGTGGACTTCCTGACCTTCGACGATTTCGACTACAGCCGGACGCGCCTCATCGACGGCGGCTGGGGCTATCAAGCCGATCGGGTCGTCGTCTACGTGAAGAACCCCGAATGCTACGTCGTTTTCGACATCTTCAAGGCGCTGCGCGAGGACTACTTTACGCTGGGCGCTTTCTGGCACACCCGGAAGATCTTCGGGCAGGGCGAGCACTGGTACGATACGGGCTACGACCAGATCCAGACCGCCGCCCTGCCTCAGGACAAGCGCCTGCTCGTTCTCTTCCCGTCAAGGGAGGCGAGGATGGAGGGCGTCGAGCCGGAGAAGCGCCACTATCAGGACGAATGGCTCATCCATCAGTCCTGGGCCCAGCACTTCGAGCTCGGCGAGACCTGCGCGCTCGTCACCGTTCTCGTGCCGCACGGCGCGACCGAGGGCGTCGGGAGCTGGCTCGACCGCGTCGCCTTCGCCCCGGCCGAGCCGGCCCGCGGAGCGACCGGCGTCGTGATCAAGGACGGCGACCGGGAGATCGTCGTCGGGATCAAGAACGACCTGCGCCAGGACATGAGCCGCGATAACCGCCGTCCCCGTTATACCTATGAGGCGGGACGCATCGCCATCGGCGGCGTCGAAACGGACGGCGATCTCATCTATGCCTCGAGCCGCGGCGGCGGCCTCGATTACACGATCGTCAACTTGACCAAGGCGCTCTATAGGGGCCGGACGCTCGTCGAGGCGGCGGAGGGCCAGTACGGCTTGGGCTATGACGCCAGGCCCGATCGCGGCGGCATCGGGAAGATGAGGTATTGGCGGGACAAAGCGGCGCCTCGCTAGGCGGGATCAGATCGGCAGGCCCTGCTGCTTGCGCTGGGCCGTCTTCTGGAGCTCCTGACCGTCGGCGACCAACCCGATCAGCCTGTCGAGGGCCATGCGGATCTTGATGTTGGCCAGCTTCCGCTTGCCGGACCTCTGGGTCTCGAAATGGGTCTGGAGATACTGCTCGATGTCGCCCGGCCTCATGATAGACTTGAGGAAATCGTCGTTCTCGAGCTCGATGCGCAGCTCATCCCGCGTTTGGCTCTGGACGATGATCTTGTTCTCGATAAGGATCTGGGACCGCCATTTCTCGAAATCCTTGGCCGCGTAGATAGGGATCGGGCCGAGGAGCTTCTTGGCGTCCTGAAGGGTCTGATCGTAAAAGGCCTTGCCCTCCTTGAGGAGGTTCCTGGCCCGATAATATTCCGGCGCGCTCGTGGCGACATGCGGCTCGAGATAGCCCCTGAACATCTGGATGGCCTCGGAGAGAACAGAGAAGGACCGAGTCGCCCGGATATAGATTTCTCGCTCGATCTGGACTTGCATCCCCGCGGTCCTGGCCGAACCATAGCACGGCCCGCGGCCGGATGTCAAAGCCTTTATTGGCCCCGGATCGCAGCGGCGACGACGTTGGCCACCTTGCTGCGCAGGGCGATAATATCCCCCTTGTCGTCCGGGTGGACGCGGTTGGTCAGGAGGACGACGGAGGTCCGCGTTTCCGGATCGATCCAGATCGAAGTGCCGGTGTAGCCCGAGTGGCCGTAGGACCGGGGGCCGAAGAGATCGCCGCGAACGGTCGAATAATCCGTATCGATGTCCCAGCCGAGGCCGCGGCCTGACCCTCCGACCTTGGGGAAGATCTCGGTCATCCGGTCGACGGTGAGCGGGCTGAGGATGCGGACGCCGTTGAGCGTGCCGCGTTCGAGCAGCATCTGGGCGAAGACGGCCAAGTCGTCGGCCGTCGAGAAGAGGCCGGCGTTGCCCGAAACGCCGCCCTGCAGGCGGGCCAGCGGGTCGTGGACCACGCCGCGGAGCGGCTTCCCGTCGATGACCTCGGTCGGCACGCATTGGTCGACGAGGTCCGCAGGCGGGCGGTAAAAAGTGCGGGTCATGCCCAGGGGCTTGAAGATGTTCTCCGCGGCGAACTCGTCAAGCGGCATCCCCGAGACCTTGTGAACGATGTGGGCCAAGGTGATGTAGTTGAGGCAACTGTAGACGAACTCCTTCCCGACCGGCATCTCTTTCGGGATGGCCGCGATGAGCTTGACCAGGTCGGCCGTGGTGCACGGATCGCCGAGCTTCCTGGCCGCCTCCTTGGCGTCGGTGTAGGGCGGCAGGCCCGACGTGTGCGTCAGGAGATTGTAGAGCCGGGCCTCATCGCCGGCGATCCCTTTCTCGCCGTACCAGGTCGAGAACTCCGGGACGTAGACGCGGACCCGGTCCCAGAGCCGGATCTCCCCTCGCTCGACCAGGAGCATGACCGCCGTCGCCGTGGCCACGGGTTTGGTGACCGAAGCCAGGTCGAAGATCATGCCGGCGGTGAGAGGACGCGGCTCGGGGACGAGCTGGGACATGCCGAAGGCCTTACGGTAGACGACTTTTCCATTGCGAGCGACGACGAGGACCGCGCCGGGAAAGTCCTTCCGGGCGACGGCCTCCGTGACGATCTTGTCGAGGAAGGCCAGCTGCTGCGACGACATGCCCACGCTCTCCGGCTTGGCGGCCGGCAGGGCCGCCCCGCTCGAGGGAACGGCGGCCGCGAAGACGAAGGCGACAAGGATGATTGTTCCTGCGAGCTTGTGCATGATAGGCTCCGCGCTCATTTGACCGCCGGATTGGCCGGTGCGTCTTTCCAGACAAGTCCGTCCTCACAAATGTGCCAGCTTTCGCCGCTCTTGGCCGTGTAGATCGCCTCGAACAGGCTGGTCGTAGTCTGGAGGACAGGCGGATAGGACCATCCTTTGACCTTCAGGGCCCCTTCCCGCTTGAGGCCGAGGGCCGCGAGGTCGGCGCTGAAGGCCGACTTTTCGAAATAACGGGCCCGTTCGGCATAGTAGATCTGGCGCAGGGCCCACTTCACTTGTTCTTCGGGCCGGCGGTCGAATTTCTCCTTGCCCTTGCCCGGGAGCTTCGACGAGAACTGGACGTATCCCCACATCTCCGGATAGTGGATGTCGATGACGCCCTGCGGGGTCCAGGTCCAGTTGTCCTCGCGCAAAGGCCGGCCCGTGGCGGGGTCTTTGGCCTTGACATAGGCCCCGTTCTGGACGTCCACCCGGTACTCGACCCGCGAAAAGTTGACCCGCCATTGGTCCCCCGCGGCGGGGTGCTCAGGCTTGCCCGGAATGCACTCCTTGAGGACGGCGAAGGGCAAGGCGATCTCGACCGTCCAGGCCTTGTCGCGGTCGGACGGGTCGTTCAGGGTGCCCATAACGCGGACGCCGGTCTTGAGCCCCTGGATGTCCCAGGCGTGAACGGCCGGGCCGCCGTCGCGATAGGGCTTGACGAGCAGGAGGTCCCAAACCGTGTTCAGGGCGTTCATCTCCAGCTCGTAATAGTCGTGGGTGTCGCCGTCGGGGTCGATGAAGACCTCGAAGTCGTTGTCCTGGAAGATGATGGAATCCCTCGCCGTCAGGGTGGCCCAAACATCAGGCTCTTCGAGATAGGCGCCGATGTAAAGGTACTGGTCGTCCCAGAGCATCTGGGCGCGGGTCCTGAAGCGAGGCGCGGGCTTGGACGGGCCCTCAATGTCCCCGAACACTTCGGTCCAGTCGGCGTCGGCCCAAGAGGCCTCGTCGAGCCGGCCGTCGGCCGTGATCGGGCCGGCCGCCCTCCGGCAAACGTATTCGAACGGGGCGAAGGCCGTCTTGGGCTCGGGGATCTGGATCTTGGGGATGGCCGAAAACGCGGCCGTCGCCAGGAGGAGACCTGCGATCAGGAGGGATCGGCGGCGCATGCGAGTTCTCACCATGAGGTCCTTGTCACTCCAGACGCTTGATGATGTGCCAGCCGAACTTGCTCGTCGCCGGGTCGTAGACGGCCATGCCCACTCCTCCGACCTCGAGGCCGAAGCTGACGTCGCCGAACGCCTTGACCATGCCGGTCCGGGAGAACTCCCCCTTCGAACGGTCGGGCGGAACGCCGCGGTTCGACATCTTGTAGATCCCCGGGTAAGAATCGTTGGTGTAGGTCTTGACCATGGCGTCGAAATCCTCGCCGGCCTTGGCCCTCTCGAAGATCTGGAGCGCCAGCTTCTCCGCATCGGCCTGGTTCCGGGTCACCTTTTGGTCGCCGGGGATCGTGCCCCGGAAGGCGATGAGGATGTGCTGGACGACAACGTGCTCGGGCTCGGCCTTGTCTTGGGTCGCCGCGAGGGCCGGCAGAGCCAGAAGCGCGAGGGCTGCGAGGCAGGCGAACGTCTTCATTCTGACCTCCTTGGGTTCAGAGCTCCAGCCAGCGAACGGCGTTGCCGCGCGAGGCCAGGAATCTTTCGAAATCGGCCAAGGTGATCTCGAGGGTGGCCGTGTTGACGTTGGGGTGAAAACCCAGGGCGGAGCTCGATCTGAGCGCCGAGTCGCAGACGATCTGGACGTGACGGGTCTCGTCGTTGACGAGGCCGAACGGGGAAACAGATCCCGCCTCGACCCCGAGCCAGCGCTTCAGCCGCTCGGCCGAAGCGAAGCTCAGCCGGTCCTCGTCGAGCTCCGACGTGAGGCGCTTGAGGTCGATGCCCCGGGTGACGGGCGCGATGACGAGATAGTGGCGGTTGCCTTTATAGTTGCGGAGGAAGAGGTTCTTGCAGTGCGTCCCCTTGAGGGCGGCCCAGTGCTTCTCCGCCTCTTCGACCGTGGCGACCGGGGGATGCCCGTGGCGGACATACGGAATGCCGAGCTTGTCCAGCGCATCTAAGACCTTGCGCTCCGTCTCGGCCACCGGCACGATCGTCCTCCTCTCCCCGGCGTTCGTTCAGCAGACACAATAGACCAAAGGCTGGCGGGGCGCAAGTTGGGGTATTCTCCGTCGTCGGATTCGGCTAGAATGGGCCCATGAGCATCCTGTTCACGCCCGTCAAGATCGGCTCCATGACCGTCCCCAACCGCTTTGTCCGCTCGGCCACGCACGAATACATGGCCGACGACGAAGGGAACGTCTCGGCGAGGCAGGTCGAGCTCTATCGCCGCTTGGCCGAAGGCGAAGTCGGCCTGATCGTCACCGGCCACGCTTTCGTCCAGCCGTCGGGGAAAGCCAGCCCTCGCCAGACCGCGGTCTATGACGACCGATTTGTCGAAGGCCTGGCCCGCATCCCCGAGGCGGTCCGCGGGTATCCCAGCCGCATCGTCCTCCAGATCGCCCACGCCGGCCGCCAGACCAAGGAAAGGCTCTGCGGCTGCGTCCCGGTCTCCCCTTCCGCCGTCTATGACCCAGTGTCCAAGATCATGCCGCGCGAGCTCACAGGCGAAGAGATCCGGGCCCTGGTCGGCGATTTCGTCGCGGCGGCCGGCCGGGCCAAGCGGGCGGGATTCGACGGCGTCCAGATCCACGCCGCTCACGGCTATCTCATCTCGAGCTTCCTCTCCCCCCACACCAACCGCCGGACGGACGAGTGGGGAGGGCCGGTCGAGAACCGGGCCCGCGTCCTCCTTGAAGTCCTCCGGGGCGTCAAGGAAACGTGCGGCGGCGGTTTCCCCGCCCTCGTCAAGCTGAATTCGACCGACTTCCTGGAAGGCGGCCTGACCGTCGACGACGCGATCCGCGTCGCCCGCCTGCTCGAGGCCGGCGGCATCGACGCGATCGAGGTGAGCGGCGGCATGGCCGAGGCCGGCCGCGGCTCGGTCTGGCCGGGGCTCAGGAGCGAGGCGGACGAGGGCTACTTCGTGGACAACGCCGCCCGGATCAAGCAGGCCGTCGGCGTGCCCGTCTTCGGCCTCGGCGGCATTCGCACCCTCGCCGTGGCCGAAAAGATCGTCGAGGAAGGCCGGGCCGATCTCGTCTCCCTGAGCCGCCCCCTTATCCGCGATCCTTTCCTGGTCAAGCACTTCCGCGAAGGCCTGGCCGCCGGATCGGAATGCATCTCCTGCAACAAGTGCTTCAACCCCCGCGGCATCCGCTGCGCCGATCTCACAAAGAAGCAGTAAGCCTGAAAGCCATGGAGGGCCGGCTCAACGCTGCGCCTCATCGATCATGGCCAGATAATTCTCGACCGGGATGTAGCTGGGAATCGAGTTCCCGGACCCGATGGCAAAGCGTCCCCGGGGATGGCAAACGTCGATCGTCCGGCGCACGTCGGCCCGCACACCGTCCGGCGAAGAGCGGCCGAGCACGTCGATGTCCACCCCTCCGAGCACCCCGATGCGCCGGCCATAGGCGGACTGGAATTCCATGACCGGCATGATCGCGTTCTCGAACGAGTGCTTGGCGTCGATCCCGACATCGTCGATGAGGTCGTCCATGATGGCCGTCAGGTTGCCGCAGGAGTGCAGGAAATAGGGCAGCCCATGGTCATGGGCCAAGCGTGCAAACCGGGCGTGCCATGGCAAGGTATAACAGCGCAAGGCATCGGGCGGGATGAGTGTGGCCGACCGGAACCCCATGTCGTCGCCCGGAAAGATCGCGATGAGCCCGGGAAGCTCGACCAGCCGGCCGTAGAACTCCAGCATGATCTCGCCCAGGCGCACGGCCACGGCGGCGACGAGGTCCGGCCGGTCATGTAGGGCGAAACACAAGCCCTCGTAAGAGAAGATCGCGGCCAGGTGCTCGTAGATCCCACCGGCGTGGCAGGCGACAAGACCCATCCCTTCGGGCAGGTGCGTCGCCAGGTATTCATAATCGGCCAGGCTCTCCGGAGTGACCGAGGGCCAGGGATAACGCTCGAAATCCTCCCACGTGGCGATGGCCCCGCGCCGCATATCGCGCCAGTGGCGCCTCCCGTCCATTTGACTGGCGTCGGCCCCGACCACTTCGTTCTCGACAAACGGCAGCGACTGCTCGAAGCGCACGAAATCGTAGCCAAGAGCATGCCAAAAGGCGATGAAGTTATCGAAGTAGGCCGCCAGGGCGGCCCGATCCCCGGGGGCCGGGTCGACCCAGGCCCGGCCCAAGAGCCCGGTCGTGATCGGCTTGCGCACGGCCTCGTCGATCAGGTACTCGACGAGCGGGGGACGCTCGCTCCGCGCCCGGCCCATGACGACGTCGATGAAACGCGACGCGTCCGGACGGGCTTTGTCCAACGGAAGATGCCGGAACGCCTCCCCCATCGGGTTAGGCTCCGAGGTCCCGCGCCGCCGCCTCCATGAGGATGAAAAAGGCTTGGCCCTCGGTGGCGATGCCGGGCTTCTCGAATGTCGGCGAGCCGCAGACGTCGCGCACATAGCCGAGTGCGTCGACCTTGCTCGAGGCCGCGCGGCGCATGATCTCCGCGTCTTTGAGGTAGGACTTCGGCAGCCAGCCGGACTTGACGCCCCGGAAGACCGTATAGGACAGCATCTGGGACAGGTTCGTCTCGACGAACGACTTCGGGTCGTCGACGACGTCGTGAAAAAGACCGTCGGGGCGCCGGTGTCGGAGACAACCATCGAGGACCTCGCGGACGTAGCCCACGAGTCGCTTCCTCTCGCCCGTCAGGCCCGTCGGCAGAGCCTTGATGACCCGGGTCATGCCGGCCGCGGCCCAGCCGTTGCCGACGCCCCAGAAGGCCTGCCGCTCGAAAGCCTTTTTCCCGTCGTCCCAGATATGGGAAAAAAGCCCGGCCTTCTTGTTCCAAAGGATGCGCCGAATACCCTCGACCTGCTTCACCGCCTCTGCGGGGGCGCCGGCCACGGCCAGGAAGGGCGGGGCCATGTACATCGAATCGATCCAGACCTGGGGCTTATGATCGATGTGAAAGAGCGTTCCATCGGCCGTCCGCGGAGCCGTCTTTAACAAATAATCGAGCATGCCCTTGACGCCCTGCTCGAAAAGGGGGTCGCCGGTTTCTTTGGCCGCGAAGAGAACCCCCTCGCCGTTGGCCGCGGGGTCGGTGACGCCGTGATTGTCGGAGACCATCCCCAGGCGTCCGTCCGGATAGACGCGCAGCATCGCTCCCTGGGCCATGCGGACGACCATGTCGCGGTCGCCCCATTCAAGAAGAGCCTGCATGGCCACCCCCTGCTCCCAGGCCTCCCGCTGCATGGCCAGTATCGAATATTTGACTTTCTCCACAAGGACATCACGGCCTGTGGCCGGCTGTCGTCCCGACCCGGCGGCGGGCTTGGCTCCCAATGCGGCGAGAGCGCCTGAGGCGGCTCCTCCGGCCAAAAGATCTTTCAAGGCTTGTCGTCTGCGCATGATTCTCCTCCAGTCCGATCCCGTGCGCGGCCTCGTCGCCGGTCGGAAAGGGATTCTAACCCAAGGGCAAGGATCAGGCAACCGCGATGAAAGCGGACTTGGCCGTTGCCAACGGGCTGAGGTCGTGGTAATGTCCCGTCCAGGGAGGACGCGATGTCGAGAATCTCCGTCGTGGCCGTCATCGTCGCGGGGGCCATGGTCCTAGCGCCGTCCTGCAGGACGCAGGAACCCGAGGGGCCCCTCCCCGCGCGCCTTGTCTTCAACGTCAAGGATTTCGGGGCGACCGGGATCAAAGAGGACCTGGCCCAGGAAGCCATCCAGAGGGCCATCGACGCCTGCGCCGAGAGCGGGGGCGGCACCGTCTTCATCCCTCCCGGCCGGTACACGAGCGGCACGATCCACCTCCGCAGCCACGTCCGGCTCTACGTCGAGGCCGGGGCCACCGTCTATGCCATCCACGACAAGTCCCGTTTCGACAAGGAAGCGCTCCTCTACGGCGAGGACCTCACCAACGTGACGATCGAGGGCCGGGGCGTCTTCGACGGCGGGGGCGCCTACGACCGGCGCCTCAAGGGCGACCACGAGGACGACTTCATCCGTCCGAACCAGATCGAGATGGAGAAGCTGGGCCTGCCGCTCATGCGCTCCTTTCCCAAGCCGGACCAATACGGCAAGATGGTCCTCCTCGTCCGCTGCACCGACGTCCGCATCGCCGGCGTCTCATTCGTGGATTCCCCGTCCTGGACCATGCACCCGGTCCAGTGCGAGCGCCTGGTCATCGATGGCATCGACATCCGGACGAGCCTCGAGGACGGCGTCTGGGCCGACGGCATCGATCCCGACGGCTGCAAGGACGTCCGCATCTCCAATTGCACCATCGAGACGGGCGACGACGCCCTGGTCTTCTATTCCATGGACTGGTTCGGCCCGGCCAAACCCTGCGAGAACATCACCGTGACCAATTGCCGCTTGAGCTCGGCCTCGAGCGCCATCAAGTTCTGCGACGGCAACATCGCCGGGATCCGCAACGTCACCATCGACAACTGCGTCATCACCAACTCGAACCGCGGCATCGCCTTCATGACCTTCGACGGTGGGGCCGTCGAGAACATCGTCCTGTCGAACCTGACGATCGAGACCGTTCGCTACGAGTGGTTCTGGTGGGGGGACGGCGAGCCCTTCCATTTCAACATCAAGAAGAGGAGCGAGGTCCACGCCAACTGGCCTCCCGAAAAGGACCGGCCGGCGGGCGCCATCCGCAACGTCAAGATCCAGAACGTCATCGCCCGGGGCTACGGCTCGAGCGTCTGCAACGGCCATCCCGATTCCTGGCTCGACGGCGTTTCGTTCGAGAACGTCAAGCTCACGATCGCCCACGACCCCGACGCCGCCTATGACAAGGCGGTCCATGGCCTCGTCTTCAAGCAGGCCCGCAACCTTAGCCTCAAGGACTTCGAGATCGTCTGGGAAGGGCCGCCCTCGGAAAAATGGCAGAGCGCCCTGGCACTCGACGAAGTCCAGGGCGCCACCCTGGACGGGATCGTGGCCGCGCAGGCGCCCGGCTCCGGCAAGGCCCCGGCCATGCTGCTCAACCAGGTCGATTACGGAGTGATCCGCAACTGTCGCGCGGCCGAGGGGACGGGCACATTCTTGCTTCTCACCGGCGAGGGAACGAAGGACATCCTTCTCGAGAGGAACGATTTCCGCAAGGCCCGCCTCCCCTACTCCTTTGCGGACGGCGCCAAGCCCGCGGCGCTCAAGCTGGGTTACTGAGCTAGCCTGGATTATTGGTAAAAACGCCGGTCTTGGTCTTTGGGTCTTGCTGAGAAAACCGGTGTTTTCTTGAATAGCCGGCTAGCGGCGGCCGAGGAAGAACATGATGGCCGCGACGATGATGATCAGCAGCAACGTGAAAAAAGTCCGGCGGCGCCTGGCCTCGATGAAGTCCTCCGCGGAGCCCGCGTCCATATAGAACGTTTCGGGCTCCCGGCCGGGCCGAAAGATGTCCTTGTCCTGCATCTTCTGAAAGATCCGACCCGGCTTGATGCCGAGCACGGCGAGCGGTTTGGCCCTGGCCGCGTCGGTCGCTCCGGCCTGCCGGAACTTCCTCATGTACTCGTTCTGCTTGATGATGACGTAGGCTCCGCTGCTCATGGTCCTCCTCGCCGCGGGCCCGGGCCGCGGCAACCGCTATTATAGCCCGGCCGTCCCACCGGTTCGAGCCCTACGGCGAAAAGGGCTGGTGTGCTAAAATGCGCCCATGAATCCCAAACCCAGGTTCTTTCTTCGGATATCGTTGACCGCATTGGCCCTGGCCTCGATCGCCTCCGGTCCCGCGTGGGCAGGCGTGAAGATCGCCGTCCGCGGCCATGCCGCGGCGCGGATCGTCGTCGCGCCCGGCGCGCCGGAAACCGAGCGTTTCGCGGCCCAGGAGCTGGCCCTATTCCTCCACATCGTCACCGGGGCGACGTTCCCGGTCGTCGAGGACCTCGGCCCGGCCGGCGGACGCCTGCTCGTCGGCCTGTCCGCGGCACGGTCGGCGGCGTCGGATCTCGCCGTTTCGGCCCCGGCCCCGGAGGAGATCGTCGTCCGCACGGTCGGCGCCGACATCGTCCTGGCCGGCGGCAGTCCCCGCGGCACGCTCTATGCCGTTTACACCTTCCTCGAGGACGTCGTCGGCTGCCGCTTCTGGACCGGGACGGCCAGCCGCATGCCCTGGAAGCCCTCGCTTTCGGTCGGAAGCATCACGCTTCGTCACAAGCCGCCGCTCGAATACCGCGAGCCCTACTGGTATGTCGCCTTCGACGAGGTCTGGGCCGCCCGCAACAAGACCAATGGGACGCGGGCCGGCGGCGACGCGCTTCGCGGCGGCCGCCAGGTCTACGAGGGCTTCGTCCATACGTTCTATGCCCTCATCCCGCCGGCACAATACTTCGCCGCCCATCCGGAGTGGTTCAGCGAGATCGCCGGCAAGCGAACGTTCGAGGACGCCCAGCTCTGCCTGACCAACGAAGAGATGCGCCTGGAGCTCGTCAAGAACCTGAAGGAGCGTCTCCGAAGAAATCCGGAGGCCACGATCGCCTCGGTCTCCCAGAACGACTGCTTCGGCAACTGCACCTGCCCCAAGTGCCGGGCCGTCGACGCTGAAGAAGGCGGTCCGTCCGGATCGCTCCTGCGCTTCGTCAACTCGGTCGCGGCCGACATCGAGCCCGAGTTCCCCGACCTTGCGATCGACACCCTGGCTTACCAGTACACACGGAAGCCGCCCCTGCTCGCGCGGCCGAGGCCGAGCGTCATCGTCCGCCTGTGCAGCATCGAGTGCTCGTTCGCCCGGCCCCTCGACGGCCCCCGCAACAAGGCCTTCTTCGACGACCTCGACGGCTGGTCCAAGATCGCCGGGCGGCTCTACGTCTGGGACTACACGACGGACTTTTCGCATTATGTTCAGCCCCACCCGAACTACAGCGTCCTCGCCCCGAATATCCGCCTTTTCGTGAGCCGGAACGTCCGCGGGATCTTCGAACAGGGCGCCTACCAATCCTGGGGCTCCGAGATGGCCGAGCTCAGGGCCTGGATGCTGGCCAAGCTTCTCTGGGATCCGAGCCTCGATGAGGGACGGCTTCGCCGGGACTTCCTGTCCGGATACTACGGCCCGGCCGCGGGGGACGTGGCTGAGTACCTTGAGGGGCTCGAGCAGGCCCTGGCGAAAGCCGGCGACGCCCTGGGCTGCTACTCGCCCGCCGACGCCAAGTTCCTGTCCTTCGACACGCTGGCCAGGTCGTGGAGGGCCCTCGAATCCGCGCGGGCGAAGGCCCGCCGATCGGCCGAATACGGACGACGCGTCAAGCGCGCCAGCCTGCCCGTCGCCTACACGGTCCTCACGCGCTGGGACGCTCTCAGGGAAGACGCTTTGCGCGCCGGCAAGACGTGGCCCTGGGCCGGGACAAGGGAGGAGTTCCTGGCCTGGTTCCTGGAGGCCGCCCGCGCGGAGAACATCACCATGATCTCCGAGTGGCAACCCTTCTCGGATTGGGCCTCGAAGGGCGGCCGCCAGAAGTAAGAGGCGGCTCAGCCCGTCATCGGCCCAAGGACGAGGCCGGGACGCGGCTTTTGGGAAATCCGGGCCCCCGCCACGCAAGCTCCAGCCCCTTGTCCCCGTCCACCTGGAAATAATCGATCTCGATCGGGTGCCAGCCCGCCTCCAGGGCGATCTCGGCCTTTTCCTCCGCCATGCCATGGGTGCCATCGTTGTCGATGATCTGTTTCCCCGCGACCGACAGTCTGCTTCCGTCGTCCGAGCCGAGGTAGAAAACGTAGACTCCGGTCCTCGGAGCGCGAACGTAGCCGCGGAATCGCAGGGCGAAATCGTCCTTGCCGCCGGCGGCCGCCGCGCCGGGCAGGGCTGCGGTTCCCGCCCTGGCGGCCGTCATCGCCGCGAAATCGGGCACCTTCTCGAACTTGCCCTCGAAATACTCGTAGGCGAGGCCCCTGGACGAGGGCGCGGTCGCCGACGCGGCCACGGGCTCGGCCGGCTTGAAGGTCCGGCCCTCGACCAGGCTGGAAACTCCGTCAGGCCAGAAGGCGCGGGCCTTGACCGTCGTTTCGCCGCTGATGATGATGGGCTTGTCGTAGAGGGCTGCCTCGGGTCCCGGTTCGGAACCGTCGACGGTATAGCGGATCGTCGGCCCCGGACGCAGCGCGGCCAGCTCGACCAGGAAGGAGGGCCCGACGAAAAGCGTCTGATCCGCGACGAAGCTCGGCGGGAGGAAGCCGCGATTGAGCGTCGAGAACCTGGCCGGGTCGAGCTTGATCACCGCGCGGTCATAGGTCATGAGGCCGTTGACCTCGCCCTCGCAGTCGGAGGTCTGGGTGTAGACGGCCGCCGCCAGTCCTTTGTCCACCAGAGCATAAAGGGTCTTGATCAGATCCTCGTAGCGCGACTCGAAGACCCCGGTGTCATCGAAATTGCGATAGCCCCAATTGTCCTCGGCCTGCCAGAGGTGACCGGTCAGCGGAAGCCCGAGACCGCCGAACTCGCCCAGAACGGCGGCCCTTTTTTCCTCGACCGGCGGCATGTCCGGCCCGGGATAGACATGGATATCGCTGACGTCGCCGACGCGCTTGTCGGTCCAGCCGCTCGCATTGTCGACCAGCCGCGTGGGTTCGTAGGCCTTCGTCCAGGCCGTGATCCGCTCGGTGTCGTACTGGCCCCAACCCTCGTTGAAGGGCACCCACATGACGATCGAGGGGTGGTTCCCGCGGGCGTCGATGACGGCCTTCCACTCCTTTTCGAACTGGGCGTCCCTCGCGGCCAGGACGTCCGCCGCCACGGCGTCCCTCTTGAAGAGGGCGCTCGGCATGTCCTGCCAGACGAGAAGACCCAGCTTGTCGCACCAGTAATAGAGCCGTTCCGGCTCGACCTTGACGTGCTTGCGGAGCATGTTCAGGCCCAGGGCCTTGATCGTCTCGATGTCGGAGCGGAGGGCGGCGTCGGTCGGCGCCGTGTAGAGGCCGTCGGGCCACCAGCCCTGGTCGAGCGGCCCGAATTCGAAGAGCGGCGCATTGTTCAGGAAGAGCCGGTTGAAGCCGCGCTCGTCCTTGCCCAAGGCGATCTTGCGCATCCCGGCGTAGCTCCCGACCTGGTCGACGGTCTTGCGGCCTTTCTTGAGAACGACCTTGAGATCATAAAGGGCCGGGTCGGAAGGCGACCAGAGCGCCGGGCTGGGGATCCCGAGAGCGATCGGGGCGCCGGTGGGCGCCTCGGCCTTGGCGATCACGTCCCGGCCCCGGCTGACGGTCACGGAGACTCTCGTCCCGTCGGCGGCCCCGGCGATCTCGGGCTCGACCGTCAGGGTCGCCTTGTCGATATCGGGCCTCGTCTTGATCCCCGCGATGTGGGCGGCCGGAACAGGCTCGAGCCACACGGCTTGCCAGATCCCCGTCACGGCGGTGTAGAAGATGCCGTGGGGGGCCATGACCTGCTTGCCGCGGGCGATGCCGCTGTTGTCGTCATCGGTCGGATCGAAGACCCGCACGATGATCTCCTGCTTCTTCCCCCGCTTCAAGGCATCGCGGATGTCGTAGGTGAACGGATCGTAGCCGCCGCGGTGGGTTCCGACCTCGCGGCCGTTGACCCAGACCGTGCTCTCCCAATCCACGGCCCCGAAGTGAAGGAGGACCCGTCCGCTCCGCCACTTTCGGGGGATAATAAGGGTCCGGCGGTACCATAGCGCCTTGGCCGATCCGACCGGCTTGCCGACGCCCGACAGCGCCGACTCGACGG
Source organism: Candidatus Aminicenantota bacterium (assembly GCA_963725825.1). Lineage (GTDB taxonomy): Bacteria > Acidobacteriota > Aminicenantia > Aminicenantales > Saccharicenantaceae > RBG-16-66-30. Next base: position 195,021 of record CAVSAI010000029.1, on the reverse strand, counting down.
CAAAGGGAACGAGGATCGCGCCGTCCCAGACCTCAGGCCGCCCGGCATCCTTGGCCGTGATCGCATAATCCCAGAGGCCGTTGAGGTTGAGCCATCTCTCCCGGACCATCGTCGGCCGGGGATATTCCGGAAGGACCAGGTCCGGCCGGACATCGGTCGCCCAGCGGGTCATGATCCTCCCCGTCACCGGCGTCCAAGTGACCGGCGGCTCCTCCTTCTTGCAGGAGGTCCCGCTGCCCAAGATAGCGATGATCAGTGCCAGGACGGCAGCCGAGTTTTTCATATCCACTCTCCTATCGGAGCATTAGTAAATCATCCCGCCGCGATAAGTCAACCCGGTTGAATTCAAGGGTGGTTTGGACTAGAGTGTTCTGTCCGTGCGAAGGTGACATGATGACCGAGCAAGACTCCTTGAATCCTCTGGAGGCCCTGAACCCCCGGATCCGGGCCCGGTTCCCGATGATCGATCGCGATTCGAAGGGCCAGCCCCGCATCTACCTCAATACGGGAGCCGGGAGCCTGACCGTCGACACGGCCGCCGAGGCCGCCCGGAATGCCCAGGGCCGGCTCAACCCCATGCCGGGCGTCGTGGTCGCCGGGGAAGCCGAGACGGCCGCCCTGCACTCTCGGGTGCGCGACCTCACCGCCGATTTCCTCCATGCCAGCTCCGGCCGCGAGATCAGCTTCCACCTGTCATCCACCGCGGCCCTCTTCGACCTGGCCTTCGCGCTCCGCGGAGCCCTCGGGCCTTCCGCGAACCTCGTCGTGACCGACCTCGATCACATGGCCAACGTCTCGCCCTGGGAGACCGTCTTCGGGGAAGGTCTCGGCCTCGAGATCCGCCGGGCCAGGCTCGCGAGTGACGGGACGCTCGACCTGCCGCACTTCCTGTCGCTCGTCGACGCCCGGACCGGGCTCGTCGCCGTGACCTCGGCTTCGAACGGGAACGGCTCCCTGGTGCCCCTGAAAGAGCTCGCGGCCGCCGTGCACGACAGGGCCGTCGGCTGTCTCGTGGCCGTCGACGCCGTCCATCACGCCCCGCACGGGGTCCTCGACGTCCGAGCGACCGGTGTCGACTTCCTCGTCTTCTCGGGATACAAGGTGTTCGGCCCGATGATGGGGGTCCTCTGGGGCCGGGAGGAGATCCTCGAAAGGCTCCGGCCTTATCGCGTCGAAACGAACAAGGATGCCTTGCCCGGAAAGTTCGAGATGGGCATGCTCAACAATGCCTCGATCGCCTCCCTCGGGGCGGCCCTGGAGTACATCCTTTGGCTAGCGGACCTCTCGGCCGGACCTCATCAGGTCTTTCCCGACAGAGCGTCGAAGTTCCGTCACGCCATGGCCTCGATCGCCGAGTACGAAGCGGCCGTCACCTGCCGGGTGCTCGAGTGTTTCCGAAGTCTCCGCCTGCCCCGTTTCCGGCTGTTCGGCATCGCCGACCCGGCCCGCGCCCGGGAGCGAGTCCCGACCTTCGCCTTCGACGTCGCAGGCCTCTCCCCGACCGAGGCCAAGCGCAGGCTTTGGACCGGGTCCTCGATCCAGATCGCCGACGGCAACCATTATTCCGCGGCCGTCGTCCGGCACCTCGGGCGGCCCGAGGGCATCTGCCGGGCGAGCTTCGCCCATTACGACAACGCCGCCACGGCCGGACGCCTCGTCGAGGCCTTGGCCGGGCTCGAAAAGGATTGAACAAGCGCCCCGGAATGCCTAGAATAGGGCTTCTCTCGAAAGAACCGGGTCCGAACGCAAAACGACCGTCAGGGTCAAGGAGTCGCACCATGAGAAGGAATTCGAGACTGGCGGCACTCGCCGGCCTGCTCGTCGTCGTCCTCTTCGTCGGCCAGGCCTTCCCGCAGGAAAAGATCATCGGCAAGGCCCTCTACGAGAAGCTCCAGCGCGAGGGCCGCAGGATGATGGGCTCCGGCGGAGGGTTCGGCGGCGGCATCGCCTGGACCCCGGACGGCAAGGGCTCTTACGCCCTCGAGGACGGCACGTTCAAGCGGACCGACATCGTCACGGGCGAAAAGACGCCTCTTTTCGACGACGCCAAGATCCTGGCCGCGGTCAACGCCATGACCGGCCGCCAGGAAGTCAAGCCCGTCTTCAACCGCTTCCAGTACCTCGACGACGGCAAGAGGATCCAATTCCAGGCCTTCAACAAGGTCTTCATCTATGACCTTTCCACAGGCAAGCTGAACGCGTACGAGCCGGAGCGGTCCGTCACCGGCGTCCGCGGCCGGTCCTACGGCGACGTCCTCTCGCCCGACCTCAAATACCGGGCCTTCACGCGCAACTATAACCTCTACATCAAGGACATGGACGGCAATGAGACGGCCCTGACCACGGACGGCACCGAGGATCTTCGCAACGGCTACCCCGATTGGGTCTACCCTGAAGAGCTGGCCCAATACGAAGCTTACTGGTGGTCGCCCGATTCCAAAAGGATCGCCTTCATGCAGTTCGACGAGAGCCCGGTGGCCAAGTACCCCATCGTCCACGATATCGCCCCTATGCCCCGCTACGAGCTCCAGGGATACCCGGTCCCGGGGGCGAACAACCCCATCGTCCGTCTGTTCGTCGTCGACGTCGCGTCGAAGAAGATCGTCCGGCTGGAAACGGGCGACGACCTCGACGTCTACCTCTATCGCGGCAAATGGACCAGCGACGGCCGCGAATTCACCTACCACCGCCTCAACCGGCTCCAGAACAAGGTCGAGCTCTTCGCGGCCGATCCGGCCACGGGCAAGACACGGTTGTTCCTGACCGACACGGACCCTTGCTACATCGACGAATCGACCGACCTCATCTTCCTCAAGGACAACCAGCGCTTTCTCTGGACCTCGGAGCGGAGCGGCTGGCGCGAGATCTACCTCTACGACCTGGCCACGGGCAAGCTCGTCAAGCAGCTGACCAACGCCAAGCTCCCTGTCCAGTCGATCCAGGGCGTCGATGAGGCCAGGGGGATCGTCTATTTCGGAGGGTTCGAAGTGAACGGAACCGAGAGCCACGCCTACAGGGTCAAGCTCGACGGGACCGGTTTCGCCCGGATGACCAAGGAGCCCGGCTCGCACCGGGTCAACCTGTCGCCGACCTTCGATTACTACACCGATTCCTTTTCGAGCTACGACCAGCCCGCGAAATCGACCCTCTACCAGGCCGACGGCAAGGCGGTGCGGGTCCTCAACGCCGGAACGCCCACCAAGGAATTCCTGGACCTCAAGCTGATCAAGCCGGAGCATTTCCTGTTCAAGTCGGCCGACGGCCAATATGACCTCGACGGCCTCCTCTACTTTCCGGCTCATTTCGACCCCAACGACAAGTACCCTCTCATTCTCTCGATCTACGGCGGGCCGGGCTCCAAGGGTGTCAGCAATTCCTACAAGATGACGGACGGGAGCCAGGCCCTGGCCCAGCTCGGCTTCCTTGTCGCCGTCTGCGACTACCGCGGCGTCTCCGGTCGCGGCAAGGCCTTCCAGAACCTCCACTACATGAAGCTCGGCCAGGTCGAGCTCGAGGATCACATCGCCTTCGTCAAGGCCCTCGGCCAGCGGCCCTACGTCGACGCGACGCGCGTCGGCGTCACCGGCCATTCCTACGGCGGCTACTTCACCTGCCTGGCCCTGCTCAAGGCCCCCGACGTCTTCCAGGTCGGTGTCGCCGGGGCGCCGGTCACCGACTGGCGGAACTACGACTCGATCTACACGGAGCGCTACATGCGCCGGCCCGAGGACAATCCCGACGGCTACGAGAAGGCCTCCTGCCTGACCTACGCCAAGAACCTCAAAGGCAAGCTCTTCATCCACCACGGCGCCGTCGACGACAACGTCCACCCCACCAACACCATTCAGCTCGTCCAGGCCCTGCTCAAGGAGAACAAGACGTTCGACCTGATGATCTACCCCGAGCAGCAGCACGGTATCGGCGTCGCCCGCTATCCGGCCTCGCGGGTCGAGTATTTCATCGAGCACTTGAAGCCGGTCGTCAAGTAGCCGGACCGTTCTCGATCAAGGAGGATACGAATGGCCAAGTTCGAAGGCGTGAAATGGGCCCCGCGGCAGATGCGCTATCTCCTTTCCGGGAAACAGTTCGGCATCCTCGAACCCGACGCCAAGGTCTTTGCCGTCTCCCGGTCGACCTTCTACGCCTCGTTCCTCTGCTTCGAAGGCATACGCTTCTTCTGCCGGAAGGGCGCGGCGGGCAAGCTCGAGGTCAATTTCCTCAATTGGCACAAGAACCTGGAGCGGCTCCGCCGCGGCATGGCCTTCAACCTCGGCAGGGCCCAGGCCGACATCATCCCCTCGGTCGACGAGCTCGAGAGCATCATCATCCATCAGTATTTCAAGGACCCGGCGATCCGGCCCTTCCTCGCGGACATGGCCGAGAAGGGGCTCCAGGGCTACCTGAGGCCGTTCACGGTCGACGAGGAGCAGTCGATGGGCGTCACCTTCCCCGGACAACCGGCCGTGCGGGCCATCTTCTGCAGCTACGATAATTATCTCGGCGAGCCGTTCACCGGCGTCGTCATCCCCAACCTCGTTCGGGCCGTGGCCCTGAACAAGACCGGCTGGCTCAAGCTCGGCATCAACTATCTCGTCAGCCTGAAGGCCCTCGAGGCGGCCAAGGACGTCGACCCGCAGGCCGCGGCGGCCCTGTTCCTCGACGACAGGACGCATCTTCCCCTGGCGGAGCGCGTCGTCACCGAGTGGGATTCGTCGTGCTGCCTGTTCGGCCTCCGGGACGGGACGATCGTCAAGATACCGGAGAGCGAGCTCATCCTGCCCTCGGTCACGATCCAGGGCATGGTGGCGATCTTGCGGGACATGGGCGTCAAGGTCGAGGAGCGCCAGGTCACTTATGGCGAGCTGATCAACCGGGTCAAGGACCGGGACCTCGTCGTCGCCGCGAGCATCGGCACTGCCGGGATCATGAACCGCTGCCAGAAGCTCCTCTGCGTCGACGAGAAGAACGCGGTCGCGGCCACCCACGTTCCGGACCCCGGCCATCCCCTCTACGCGAAGCTGGCCGAGGCCAAGGCCTACTACTGGGACATCTACAGGGAGAAGGTCAAGCTCCCGGCCGGCATGAACCTCTACAAGTACGCGCTCTAAACAAAAAAAGAACGGAAAAGAAGGGGGACATGTACCTCGGGTACGTGTCCCCCTTCTTTCCTAGAGGCCCATGGCGATGAGCATCCAGAACTTGTCGCCGAGCTCCATATACTTCTGGATGGCGGCCCGGGCCGTGTCGTTGGTGTACTTGGTCAGATAGCTCTCGACCGTGAACGGCTCCTTGTCCGGTGTCTTGCTGGCCAGGATCTCCTGGACCCTCTTCTCGATCAGCGGCAGGTCGGCGAAGACCTTGTTCTCGAACTCGGCGATCGTGTCCTGGATCGTCTTCTTGGTCATCCCCCACTTCAGGGTGGCCAGTCGGTTGGCCCTGCGGAAGGCCCAAGCCGCGGAATCCAGGCGGAAATTGTGCTGGGCGCAGATCCCGAAGCTCGGCGGAAGCTCGGTCGTCCCGGCGAAGATGGGGATGCGGGCGCTCATGGCCGGGTTGTCGAAGTTGAACCAGCAGACCGCTCCGACCGCGGGGGGCAGCCAGCCCTTGATCTGGAGGACGGTGGCGTAGGCGCATCCCGAGATGGGGATAGTCCGCTGTCCGACGATCGTCCCAGGCTTGAGGCTGTTAACGATGGAAATGATGTCCCGGGGCATCCAGGCGCTGACGATATTGCTCGGCACCATCTGCGGGGCAACAGGCTGAGCGGGAGGGGCCTCGCCCGGCCTGCGGCGCTGCTGCTGCGGGAAGAGGGGCATGTTCCTGGTCATGTCGAGGTCCGTCCCCTCATAGGGATCGCGGTAAATGGCCAAAATATCGCGGACGGAGAGCTTCTTTTCGGGCTTGACCGAGAACGGCAGCTCGGGCATATCCATGTTCAGCTTGAGCGAAGGCGCGAGCGTGCTGAGGACGAAGAACTCGCGCGTCGAGAACGGCTTGCCCCGTCCGCCGCCGTAGGCTTCCCAGAACTTGAACGGCTTGCCGCTCTTGGGGTCCCACCAGCCCATGTCCTGGGCCACCTGGAAGACGTTCTCGGAGGCCATGTATCGGTCGGGGTTCTTGAGGTCGATCTCGGGGATGCGGGGGATGTTGGCCGAGATGCCGACGTGGTCGTCGGGGATGCGCACGGCCGCCCAGACGGCCCCTTTCTCGAGAGGTCCGGCGCCCATGATCTCGAAGTGCCAGACTTCCTTGCCGTCGGCGATGGTGATGCACTCGCCGTAGTCGCCGTAGCCGTATTGCTTGACCAGGTCGCCGATCAGCTTGATGGCCTCGCGGGCCGTCTTGCAGCGCTCGAGGGCGAGCCGTTCGAGCTCCTCGATCATGAACATGCCCTCGTTGTTGACGAGCTCGCGGCGGCCGCCGATCGTCGTCTCGCCGATGGCCAGGCCGGCTTCATTCAGCGCCGGGTAAGCGGTGTTCAGGAAGCGGTAGGTCTCGGGGACCTGGGGGATCTCGCCGGTCTGGACGATCCCGACGAGGTCTGTCGGCGTCTCCGTGTGCATCTTGCCGGAGTAGATCTTGTTCATCGCCTTTTCGTCCCACTTTTGGTGGGGGACGATGTTGACCCATTGTCTGTAGGGTCCGTCGCAGGTGTGGCAGGTGATGACCGAGCCGTCGACCGTGGCCAGCCGGCCGACCTGGATCGACGTGCAGCTGTCCGGGTCCTCGATCCAGGCTTTGGCGGCCGCGCTGAGCGGAGCGTCGCTCGGGCGCGCCGCGAAGACGGTGAAGGCCGCGGCGAACGCCAGGGCGACGACGAAGCCGCAGCCGAGGATCCTTGTCCATCGAGAACGAGTCATAGGAGGGCCTCCTGTCCGGTTCTTTGCCAAAATATGACTGTATGATTACGGCGACGCGGCTGTCAACCTAATTCTTGCGGGATGAGCGGCCCTACCGTCCTGTCCGGACCATGATGAGGTCCCACGGCGCGAGGACGATGCGGGCGCCCGAAGCGACGGGGGCGCCGGTCAGGATATCGCGGCCGGACTCCCGGCCATAAGTGAATTCGCGCCGGCTTGAGGAGAAATTGAGGTAGGCGTGGAGGATGCCCCCGTCTGCCAGCTGGCCGTGCTTCGCCTTGATCCCGGCCGGAAGTCCCGTGTCCGCGAGGGGCACGCCGGCCACGGCGAGACAATCGGCGACGACCTTGTCCTGGAGCGCGGCCGCGAGGAACGTGCCCTCGTACGTCAGAACCCCCTTGCCGAACCGGTTCCGGGTCACCGCCGGGTAGGCCCCAAAAACGGGATGATCATAGAACGCCAAAGCGCTGCAGGTCTCCGGGCATATGTATTCCGCCCATACCGAAACGCTGTTCCCCGCGGCGGCCTTGAAAGGATCACCCCTCAGCCGGAGAGGCTGCTTCAGGTTCGTGAACTCCCGGTACATGAATCCGCAGGCCTGGCGCAGAGGCCCCGGCGCCGGCGTCCAGCGGACCGTCGAGTTCTCGTCGCAGACCCCGCTCTTGAAGGTCATCAGGACGTGCCCGCCGCCTTCGACGTATTTCGCGATCTTGCCGAGCAGGGCCCCATCGGCAATGTACAGGGCCGGGACAACGACCAGATCGTACTCCCCGAAGCGCGGGTCCTCGGGGTGGACGAAATCCGTCTCGACATTGAGCCGGTAGAGAGACCCATAGAGCTGGCTGAGCAGGCTCATGTATCCGACGCGCGAGTCGAAGGGCATGATGTCGATGCCGTGGAGGGAGTCCAGGCTGTAGAGGATGGCGACCCGGTTCCTCTTCTTCAGGTTGGCCAGCGTCGGTCCGACCCGCCGCAGCTCCCGGGCGGTCCTCGTCACTTCGGCGTAGGCCCGGCCCGGCTCGAGGTCGTGCCCCAAAACGCCTTTCCAGTAGGTCTCCTGCCCGTAGTGCAGGGAGTGCCAGTGCCAATAGGCGACGAGGTTGGCCCCGCTCATGACGTTGGCATAGGCGGCCAGCCTGAGCTGCCCATCGTATGGCGGGAACTGGCCGGCCGAATTCCATCCGGTCGTCTGCGCCGTCGTCTCGGTGACGAGATAGTTTGAACGCTTGAAAGACCGGTTGACGTCGCCGTTGAAGGCGATCTCCCCTCCGGTCATGTCGTCCTGGGTGCCGAAGTAGATATTGACGGCCGGGACGTCCAGCGCCCGGGCGATGTCGAACTGGCGGACGTCCGTCGGGAGCCCGCCGCAGAAGTCATGGGTGACGAACTGATCCGGCCGCTTGATCTCCCTGACGATGCCCGCTTGCCAGCTCAGGAAATCGGTCGCGACCGCCTGCTCGAAGCGCTCCCACTCGAGCTTGTAGCCGGGGTTGACGGCGCCTTCGCGCGGCGGGACCTCGTCGAAGCTGTTGACCCGCTGGCCCCAGTAGTTCAGGCCCCACGCCTTGTTCAGGGCCTCGGGCGTGACGAAGATCTTCCTGAGGCGGTCGCGGAAGGCCGCCTGGACGTCGATGTCGGCCGTGCCCGAGGGGTGCGTCTCGTTATCGAGCTGGTAGCCGATGACGGCCGGGTGGTCTTTGAACCGGCCCACGAGCCTGCGGATGATCCGCTCGGCGTACCTCCGATACACGGGATGGGTCAGATCGGTCATCTGTCTCAGGCCGTAGGTGTAGCGAGGCTGACCGGCCTGCTTGACCTGGATCTCGGGGTGCTTCTTATAGAGCCAGGCCGGGATCGAATACGTCGGCGTGCCCAGGATGACCTTGATCCCGGCCTTGTGGGCCCTGTCGAGGACGCGGCCGAGCCAGTCGAAATCGAAACGGCCGTCACTCGGCTCGAGGACCCCCCAGGTGGACTCCCCCACCCGGATGAAGCTGATGCCGGCCTTCTCCATGAGCTCGAAGTCCTCTTCGAGCCTTTCGTAGGGCATGTATTCCCAGTAGTAAGAGGCGCCGTAAAGGACCGTGTCGAAACGGGGCCCGTCCGGCCGTCCCCAAAGGGCGGGTGAAATCTGGGCCGCGAGGACGAACGCCGTCGCCGCTATCAAGACGCTCTTTCTCATATCTCTCCTACCCTTCCCCGGTCGCACGCTCGACCCGGTCGAACATCTCCGCCGCGGTCATCTCGACGGTCACCGCGATCGATGTCACCGGGACTCCGCGCTCGCGGTAGAAATCGATGAGCGGCTCGGTCCGCCCCCTGAAGACGTCCAGGCGCCGCGAGACCGCTTCGAGCGCGTCGTCCCCTCTGCCCGTCCGGTCCCCGCCGGTGTCAAGGCGGATCCTCTCACGGATGACAGCCGCGTCCGCCTCGAGCGAGACGACCCTCTCGACGGACACCATGGGAGCGAGGGCCTCGGCCTGGCTCTGGTGCCGCGGCAGCCCGTTGAGGACGAGAAAACCGTCCGGCTGCAGGAGGCGTGTCGCCGCGAATCCGCTCAGGATCTTGACGATCAGCGGAATGTCCCCATCCTCGAACAGGGCCCCCGACGCGAGCGAGGCGCGGACCGCCTTCAGTTCCCCTGCCGAGAGCCCATATTCCCGAGGCCGATCTGCGGCCGCCCGAAGGCTGGCCCCGAAATCGAAATGGAGGCACCGACGGCCCAGAAGCCCTCGCCGCTCGATCTCATCGCCGAGAGGGGTCTTGCCCGAGCCAGTCGGGCCCACGAGCAGGACCGACGGACAGGGCCGTGACGGAGAACTGGACAAGCTCAGGCGCCTCCTCCCGCCCCGGAGTCTTGCACCGATTCCCCGGTGGTGAGGTAAGTGAAGGCCCTGTCGACATCGCGGTGGCTGGCGACGAGGACCAAAATGTCCTGCTCCTGGATCTTGAAATCCGCCCCCGGGCCGGCGAAAGACTGATCCCCCCGGACGACGGCGAGGACCGTGGCCCCGGTCCGGCCCCGCAGATCGAGATCTCCGAGGGTCTGCCCGGCCGGCCAGGCGCCCCGGCCGACGAAGTAGGTCTCGGCCGTCCCGGCCGCGAGCAGGTCGGCGATCCTCTCGGTCACCGGGCGGATGGCCGCGCACGCGCCCCGCAACATGCCGTAGCACTCGCCGCGCAACACCTTCACCTCGGCTTCGACCACGTTGCGCGGCACATGGTACCTTTCGAGGACCCGGGTGAAGATCTCGATCGAAGTCTCGAACTCCTCCGGGATGACATCGTCGGCCCCGAGTCCCAGGAGGCGGTCGATCTCCGCGGCATACCGGGTGCGGACGATGACGAAGGCGTCCGGGTTGAGGGCTTTGACCGCCTTGACGCCCCGCTGGGTCATCAGAGGGTCCGAGATGGCGAAGACGATGCCCTTGGCCCGCCCGATGCCCGCTTCCTCGAGGATGGTCCTCCTCGAGACGTCGCCGTAGATGATGGGCTCACCATCGGCCGCGGCTTCACGGACGGTCACGGGATTGAGCTCGAGGATCACATAGGCGATGCCCGCCTCCTTGAGCACGTGGGCCAGATTCCTCCCGTTGAGGCCGTATCCCGCGATAATGAGGTGGCCTTCGGGGCGGAGCCGTGATTCTTCCTTCTCAGGCGCCCGCTTTTTCCAGTGCAGTCTGCGCTCGCCGAGATCGGCCAGGCCCGGCGAGGCCTGGATGAGGAACGGCGTCGCCAGGATCGTCAGGATGGACGAGGCGATGAAGGCCTGGAAGATGTTGCCGGCCAAGAAACCGTTGGCCCTTCCGACGCCGGCCAGGACGAACGAGAATTCCCCGACCTGGGCCAGGGCCAGGCCGGTCACGACGGCCACCCGGGCCCCGTAGCCGAGGATGATGACGGTCGAGACCGCGACGACCGTCTTGACCACAAGAACCACGGCCACGAGGATCAGGACAATCGGCAGGAACTTCCAGACCGCCTTCCCATCGAGGAGCATCCCGACAGCGATGAAAAAGAGGCTATTGAAAACGTCCTTGAACGGCAGGATATCGGAGACGACCTGGTGGCTGTAGGCGGATTCGGCCAGCAGCACCCCGGCCAGGAACGCCCCCAAAGCGAGAGACAGCCCGAGAGAGGACGTCAGCAGGGCCATCCCCAGGCAGAGGAAGAGCGTGGCGATGAGAAAGAACTCCCGGACGCGCGTCCTGACGACGACGTTGAGGAGAAACGGCATCAGGACGCGGGCCAGGACGAAAACGCCGGCGACCGCCGCCGCACTCAACACGAAGCGGACCGCGATGGCCGCCGCCGATACGCTGCCCGCGTTGGCCAGGACCGGGACGAGGGCGAGCATGGGCACGATGGCCAGGTCCTGGAAGATCAAAATGCCGAGCGAGATGCGTCCCTGCGGAGAATCGGTCTCTCCGCGGTCGCCGAGGATCTTGAGCACGACCGCCGTGCTGCTGAGAGAGATCAGAAAACCGTAGAAGAGGGCCTCCCTGAAGCGCAATCTCAGGAAGCCGGTCAGGATGGCGACGCAGGCGGCCGTCGTCAGCGCGACCTGGAGGCTCCCCCCGAACAGGAAGTTCCGTCGGATCCGCTTGAGCCGGGCCGGCTCGAACTCGAGGCCGATGGTGAAGAGCAGCATGACGACGCCGATCTCGGCCAATGTCCGGACCGTCGCGTCGTTCTGGACGAGGGACAGGCCGCCGGGCCCAATCAGGACGCCGGTCAGGAGAAAGCCGACGACCGGAGGCAGCCTGAGCTTGTGCGAGACGTAGATGATGAGCACCGAGGCGGCCAGGACGATGACCAGGTCCTTGAGAATAAGAGGATTCATGTCGCTTCCGCTTATAACATGCCGGTTCGGGACCGGTCAACCTCCCCCTCCCCTGTCAAGATGAGGCGTGCGGGCTAAAAGTCACCCCTGATAACACCTGAAACGATGATTGACCCCGCCGGCCCAGGGCCTAAACTGGACGGGAATCTATTTGATCAAGGAGTCCTCATGAAAAAAGCAATGATCGTGGTCCTGGTCGCCCTGGTCTTGGTCGCTCTCGTCCCCCAGACGCTCAGCGCCGGTGTCGGCATCAAGGGCGGCTATTCCTGGTCGAAGTTCTCGTTGACTTCGAGCGAGCCCCCGCCGTTCGTGTTCGGGTATCTGCCCTACTTCGTCGGCGGCCTCTATTTCAATATCAACTTGGGCCTCTTCTCCCTTCAGCCGGAAGTGCTCTACACCCGGATGGGAGCGAAGTACTCGGTCGACGCGGACAGCCTGCAATACCGGTTCGACTATATCCAGGTCCCCATCCTCATCAAGCTCAACGTCATCCCGGTCGGGCCTGTCCGCCCCTTCATCGCGGTCGGCGGCTACGGCTCGTACCTTCTCAGAGCTAAGGGCGTCATGGTCGTCGAAGGCGTCTCGGAAGAGACCGACGTGGCCGACATGATGCAGAAGTATGACTACGGCGTCGTCGGGGCCGCGGGAGTGACGTTCCGGCTGCCCGGGATCTCCCTCTCCGTCGAAGGCCGCTACAACCTCGGCCTGGCGAACGTCGAGAAGGATGCGCTGCCCGGTGAATCCATCAAGAACCGGTCGATCATGGCCCTGGTCGGCATCGGGTTCTAGGTCCGTCCCGATCTCCGAATTTCTCGTTACCTCCTATCGCGCCTCACCTCCCGCGGGGTGAGGCGCTCTTTTTTTGCAGGAGGCGAAGGGGATCAGACCTTGAGGCGGGCGATCAGGGTCTCAAGATAGCGCGATCTCATCTGCCTGCCGGCCAGCGCCCGCTTGAGCGGGGGGAGCTTGAGGATGACCCCGAGGACCGCGGCCATGGCCCGATGGCTGGCGAGCGCCTGATTGTCGAAGATCAGGTTTTGGAGCTTGCCGCGCTCGATGGCCATCAGGACGGCCTTGTGGACCGAGTTGAGAGGCGTGATGACCCGCTCGGGCCTGGACTCGAGCGAGAGGCTCCCGGCCCGGCACGCAGCGACGCAAACCCCGCAGCCGAGGCAGACCGCTTCGTTTAAGCGGGCCCGCTTCTTCTTGGGATGGCACGGATCGTTGGCCGATGCCAGAGTCATGGCCTCGACGGGGCACGCGGCGGCGCAATCGCCGCAGCCCGAGCAAGACCCGATGTCGACAAGGGGCAGGAAGTTCGTCGTGTGGATGGGCTCGAGGAGTCCGAAGCGCCGCTGCGCGATCATGGCCTCGCAGCAGCAGCCGCAACAGTTGCAGATGAAGCTGACCCGGCTCCTGATGTTTTCCCCGAACTGGACCAGGTTTCGGCCCCGCGCCTCGTCGAGCAGCGCGAGCCCCTCGCCGACGTCGACCGCCCGGGCATAGCCGTGCCGGACGAGGGACGCGGCTGTCGTATTGAAGGTCATGCAGATGTCGAGGGGGGCGTCGCAAGCCTCGCCGGCGTGCTCCATCTTGTGCCGGCAATAGCAGAGGCCGACGCCGCGGTGGGAAGCCGTCTTGATGACCTCGCTCGCCCGCTCGTAGTCGAGGACGCGGAGCGCGTTTTCGTTCGACAGGACCGCCTCGTTGACAAAGGCGCGACCGAGCTGGGTCTCCCCCTGCGTGAACAGGGCCTTGATGAAATCCTCTTCGACCGTGATGTACTGATGGTAGAGCTGGGCCAGGAGCTTCTGGTCGACGTCGCCGCGCAGCCGCATCATCGAGAACTCGAAGAAGCCGGCCATGGGCGGCGGCAGGACATAGTAACGGTTCTTGCGGCCTTCGATGTCGACGAGCAGGGCCCTCGAGGCCAGGCCTTCCAGGGCTCGTTCCGCGTCCGCCGGCTTCATCCTCCAGGCCCGGGCGGCCGTTTTGGACGTGAACGGCCTGATCGGGACGAGGGCCACGAGTGAGGCCTCCTTCTCGCTCATGAGGATCTTGAGGATCTCGTAGAGCAGCGCCGACGGCGGCGCGCCTTGAGGGGCTTTGTTCAGCCTCTGGACGAGCTTCTGGTACCCGGTTCGCGCGGCCAAATGAGCCATGGGCCTTATTTATACGAATCGGACCAACTTGGCAACCCGGGTGAGGCCTCTTTACCCCGGACAGCCCTTGGTTTATGCTGTCCCCGGATCGGAGGTGGCCATGAAAACGATCAAGGTCGGGCTCATCGGGACGGGTTATATCGGCCTCGTGCATCTGGAGATGCTGAGGCGCCTCGGCGACGTCGAGGTCGTGGCCGTGGCCGACACGAATGCCGACTTGGCACGGGCGGCCGCAGGAAAGTTCGGCATCGGGCGCGTCTCCGAGAGCGCCGACGCTCTCATCGCCGACCCGGAGGTCGACGTCGTTCATAACTGCGCCCCGAACAACGTCCATTTCGACATCAACGCCAAGGCCATCCGGGCCGGCAAGGAGCTGCTTTCCGAAAAGCCGCTGGCCCTCGACTCCCGCGAGTCAGGCGAGCTTCTGGAGTTGGCGCGAAAACACGGCACCCTGACGGCGATCGACTTCTGCTATCGCTATTACCCGGTCGTCCAGGAGGCCGCGGCGAGGGCCAGGCGGGGCGACCTCGGCGAGGTCCGGGCCTTTGTCGGCCACTTCCTCCAGGATTGGCTTTTTTTCGAGACCGATTACTCCTGGCGACTGGACCCCAAGGTCGCGGGACAGGCCAACGTCGTCGCCGATCTCGGAAGCCACTGGTTCGACCTGGTCCAGTTCATCACCGGGGAAAAGATCGTCGAGGTCATGGCCGAGCTCCACACCTGCCTGCCGAAGCGCCGGAAACCCAAGGCGGGGCCGTTATCGTTCGGCGCCGGAGAGGCCGGGGATTCCGAGGAAGTCGAAATCACGCTCGATGATTACGCGTCCGTCTTCCTGAAGCTCGAGAACGGGGCCAGAGGCAGCTTCGCGACCTGCCAAGCGGCGGCCGGCCGCAAGGTCGATCTCGAGGTCCAGGTTTTCGGCTCGAAGGAATCCTACGCCTGGAGCCACGTCCACCCCAACGCCCTTTGGATCGGGCACCGGGAGCGGGCCAACGAGGTCTTCTACGAATCCTCGCAGCACCAGACCCCCGATACCCGGAAGTACGCCACCCTGCCCACGGGCCACCCCCTGGGCTACCACGACGCCGTGTTCAACCTATTCCGCGACTATTATGAGGCGCTGGCCGCCAAGCGGGCCGGGAAGCCCTATCAGGCGACGTTCCCCGACTTCGGGACGGGCCACGACATGATGCGCGTTATCGACGCCGCTGTCCGGTCAAACAAATCCGGCGCCTGGGCGAAAGTCAATATCTAGGCCCCGGCTCACCGGCCCTCTCTCAACACAGATCCCGGGGCTGACAGCCCCCCAAGGCTGTTATTGCAGGATGTACTCCCACATGTCGTTGAGCCAGCTTTTGCCGCTGCCGGCCCCGTAGCCCTTGCCGCCGAGCAGCCACAGCCGGCCGGACGAATCGATCCAGCCGGCCGAATACTCCCGGCCTCCCGGATTGTTGGTCAGATATCGCGTGCCCAAGTCGCTCAGATCGCCCACCTGATTGACCGCCTTGCTGCCGGTGATCCAGGTCCATTCGGACGTTGAAGGGTCGTACTTCCACAGGTCGTTGAGCGAGCCGGAGCCGCCGGCCTCGTTGTAGCCCGCGCCGCCGAACATCCAGAATTTGCCGTTGGGATCGAGCCAGGCATTGGCGCCGCTCCGGCCTCCGGGGTTATTGGATGAAGACGCCGTTCCCATGGTGCCATAGATGCCCGGCTGATTGACGGTCTCCGTGCCGGCGACCCAGGTCCATTGGACCGTCGCGGGGTCGAACTTCCAGACATCGCTGAGCTGTCCCGAATCCGTGGTCGCGCCCCTCCCGAATCCGCCGAAGAGCCAGAGCTGGCCGCTCGAATCGCGCCAGGACGCGGAGGCTTCCCTCGCTCCGGGAACGTTCGTCGGGGTGGCGACACCCTTCGTTCCGTAGACGCCGATATCGCCGCTGAAGTCGCTTCCGGAGACCCACGTCCATTCGCGGGTGGCCGGGTCGAAGCTCCACAGGTCATTGAAGTCATGAGCCCCGTTGGGCGTGATGGCGATGGAACCGCCGAAGAGCCAGAATTTCCCGTCGGCGCCCACCCAGGACACGGCACCGAACCTGGCCCCGGGGACGTTCGCGGGATCTGCCACGCCTTTGGTTCCATAGACCCCGGCCAAGCCAACGATCTCGCTGCCTGAAACCCAGGTCCACTCGGCGGAAGCCGGGTCGAACATCCACAGGTCGTTGAGATTGCCTTCATTTCCGGCCGAATCGGTCCCGAATCCGCCGAAGAGCCAGAGCTGACCGTTCGAATCGCGCCACGATGCGCAGGTGTCCCTGGCCCCGGGAACATTCGAAGGGGCGGCGGTACCCCGGACGCCATAGACGCCCGGCTGGTTGAGCGTGTTTGCACCCGACACCCAGGTCCAGGCTCCCGTTCCCGGAGTATATTTCCAGAGGTCGTTGATCTCGTTGGCCGTTTCCGACGACGAGGACGCGTGACCGCCGAAAAGCCAGACGGTTCCGGCAGGATCGAACCAAATGATGTGGTAGCCTCTGGCTCCCGGGTAATTCGACGAAGAAGCGACCCCCTTGGTCCCGTAAACCCCCGTCGCGTCAGTGGTGGTGCTCCCAGCCTCCCAACTCCATCCGTATGTTGATTCCGGCCCCGGATGATCGTCTCTTTCGCTTAGAACGCAGCCGAACGTCAGCAACAAAACCGCTAAAACGCATGAGGCCGCGATCCATCTTCTGTTTTCCATCATAGCGCTCCCTTACTTATACCGAGAATATAGGACTGGGCACTTTCAACCGAGACAGGTCAAAAACCTGCTGCTCTTTCGGTAGGACTTCTCCGTTTCCTTTTCCTGATTTTCCCTGGCCCATCCTCAAGTACAGGGTAAATCATGTGAGTGGATTAGTCAAGACCCGTCAGGAGCCTCGTTTCCCCATATGAGCTTGGTTTTTTTGACGCGGCTAAAGTGCTAAAATCTGCCATGTCCATATTTGATACAATTTTGGAGCGCTATGCCGTTCTTGGTTCAGATAGCATGGCTCCACACCCCGTCGGTCCGGAACATGGGGCAAGGTCGCGACACGGACTATTCGGGTTTCTGCGTCTTCGTCTCGGCCGGCTTCTCCGCCGGACGTTCTGCTTTTTTCTTTGGCGCCTTGCCCTCTTCGGGAGATACCGGAGGCTTCGAAGCCGGCGCGCCCTCGGGGGCTTTCACCTTCTTGGGCTTGCCCTCCTTCGCGGCGGGCTTGGCCTTCTCGGCTTTGACGGCTTCCTTTTCCTTCTTGGGAGCGGCGGCCCTTTCGGCTTTGATCCGGGCCATCTCTTCGGTCCGCTTTTCGTCCTCGGCGATCCGGCCCAGCCTCTTCATTGAAGCCTTGATGTCAGCCTTCAATCTCCTGACGATCGGGTCCCTGTCAGCCTGGCGCCCCTTGATCCCCTTCTCCGAAAGGCGCGCCATCCGGTCCTTCAGGTCTTTCTCGAAAGTTGCCTTCTGCAACGTGACGATCTGTTTGCGCTTCAAGCCCATGTCTGCCTCCATTCCGATTTTTCCGGCAATCGATCCCCTGCCGGCCGAAAAACGACGGACCTATGTATATCAGGATTCCGGCCAAAAAGCCACCCTCCGGTCCAAGACGCCAGGCTATTTCTCCGCTGTGAGCCAGGCGATGACGTACATCAGCTTGGAGACTTTTTCCATCAGCTCCCCGCTGACCTTGTCGACGCTGTCGCTCGTCCGGTGAAGGTTCTCGGTGACGGCCGTGAACGGCCAGACCCAGGGGATCTTGGCGGCGTGGAAGGACGTGTGGTCGGAGTCGCCGAAGCCGACGTCGGTCCGCTTGGTCTCGCGCACATAGACGTCGAGACCGACATACTGGTTGGCGGCCCGGATGGTGTCGCCGAAGGCCGCCCCGTCCGGGAAAGAGACCGGCACGAAATTGGCGAGCTTGATCCTCTTGATAAAATCCGGGTCATAGGGGAAATTCATCATGCGCCCGGCAAAGGCGATCGATCTTTCGTCATAAGTCCGGCTCATCATATCGAAGTTCAGATAGGCCACGATCTTGGCTTTCAGGAGCGCGGGCGGGTTGGTCACGAAGTACTTGGAACCCAAAAGGCCCTCCTCCTCTCCGCACCACAGGCAGAAGACCAGCGTCCGCTTGGGCCTCTGGGGGTTGGCGGCAAAGGCCCGGGCCAGGTTCAGCACGCCCACGGAACCCGAGCCGTTGTCGTCGGCCCCATTGAAGATGTATTCCTCCCACTTGCCCGTGTGGTCCAGATGGGCCCCGATGACCACCGCTTCGCCCTTGAGCTCGGGGTCGGATCCCTCGAGGATGCCGACGACGTTGATGCCGCGGATCGTCGATGTCTTCAGCGTCGAAGTCATCGTGACGAAAGCGCCCGGGACGTCGAGGGACGCGGATCTCTTCGAAGCCTCGATCTTCTTTTTCAGGTCATCGAGCTTCATTCCGACGGGCTCGAGGATCCGGTCGGCCGTGCCCGGGGTGATGCCCACGACCGCCGCGCGCGACCACGGCGTGTCTTCGATCTCGCCGGGGAGACTGACGCGATGGTAGGGCTTGTGGATGATCGGGCTCTCGTCGCTGACGCTCTTCGGAGGCATCAACCCGCGCCAACGGTCGATGTCGCGTCCGCCGCCGCGGATGACCAGAACGGCCACGGCGCCCCGGTCGTGAAGATCCTGGATCCGGTCGACGGGCTTTGCCGCCGGACCGGGCGCCGGCGGGGCGTTTTGAGACATGCCCGGCATCGGATACCTGGCTTTGACCTCTTTCGACAGAAAATCGGGGACGCCCGAGATGAGCATGACGATCTTGCCCTTGACGTCGATCCCTTTGAATTCGTCGAACCCGGCCGCCTTCTCGCCGATCCCATAGCCGACGAAGACGACGGGTCCGCTCAGAGTGTCGCCCAAGGCGGCCAAGCCCTGGTAATCGACGGCGGGCCGGAACGTGTGCGTCCGGACCGAGCCGCCCTGCCTGATCTCGAGGCTGAGGGCGCTGGTCGTTTCGGTCGTCTCCACGAGGGGGAACTCCTGGAAGTAGGTGTTCTCGAGCGGCTTTTGCGGCGCCTGGGACCCGGCGATCATCTGGGCCATCCCGAACGACCGGGCGGGCATATCGCCGACGGGTTTGAGCTTGGCCAGCCCGAAAAGGGACGCGGCGTATTCGGCGGCCGTTTGGAAGCCCCGGGTGCCGGTTTCCCGGCCTTCAAGGAGGTCGGAGGCGATGAACGTGAGCATGCTCAGGGAGTCTTTGGCCGAGATCGTGTCGAACCCGACTTTAAAGGTCTCGGACACGGGGACCGTCTTCTCGACCAGATCGAGGTTCTTGGCCCGGTCATCCGGCTTGGCGGCGGGGGCCGGGGCCTGGGCGGAAACGCTGAGGCTCAAAAAGATCGCGATCAAAATAAAGAGGGTCGTCTTTTTCATCGGAATGACCTCCTGCGGATAAGAAAGGCGGACGGATTCAAGAGACACATCGGTACATTATATACCTGGATACGAAAGCCTCCCCTTATGCCCAAGCTCCTTCTTGCATTCCTGGCAGAGCCTTCCGTTGCTGCGGTCGACCGTCGCGATCAAACCTCGGGCATCCGCCATGAGGCATCCGGGGGTCGGGCAGTGCGGGAGTCCCAGGATATGGCCGACTTCATGCGCGATGACCTTCTTGACCCTCGCGGCAAATAGCGCCGCGTCGACCTTGTCCCGGCCCAACCGGTACGAGGAGATGACGCAGGCCGATCCTCCGAGAAACGCCATGCCGAAGATCCCCCAATCCTCGTAGCGGCCTTTCGTCGTCGAGATATCCATCTTGGTCAGGCCAATGATCTTCGTGAATTGATCGGTGCGCAGCTCGCTCAGGTCTTCGAGGAGCCTTTCGGCCCGGTACCGCTTTCCGGGCTCATAAAAGGCCTTCGATGGGAGCTCCTGAGGAGCCAGCACAGTGATCACGCCGGCGCCGAATGTTTCCGCAAGTGACGAACGAGCCATGCTGATGAGATCGGGATCGATCTCTCCGAGCGGCTGTATCGCGAAGGATTCCATTTTTTGGGCGGGCCAGGCGCATAAGACGATCGCTGCGAACAATAAAGGCACGAAACAAGATGGCCTCATCGCCTGTCCTTGCCCAACTGAGGATTCAACCTGTCCCGATGCTACCATCCGATTTCGCGAGGTGTCAATGCCAGGGGGGACATCGCTTGAGGCCGCGCAGATATATTTCTGGGGGGGCTTAACCTTTTGCAGAGTCGGGCCGTATATAGGTATGAAAATGCAGAGAATAGGATGAGAGAGGACAAACCCATGAAGATCAGGACCAAGATCGCTATATTCGCCTTTGCCGCCGTCCTTTCGCTCGCCGGCTTCGGAGTGCTCGCCAACGCCTTATCGGCGAATCGCATCATGGCCTTCACCACGCCGACGACGCAAATCGGCGTTCAGATCACAGGTTAGACGCCGGGTCCGGCGCGAACCGAGTCGAATCCCTAGGCAAAGGACGGGGGTTTGAAATGCCCGTGTCGAGTTGAGCGCTGAAAACCGCTCAAAATCACCGAGTCAGGCTGAAATCGATATTTGCCGAGCAGAACGCGCAAATCGCTGATTTTTTTGATTCAACAGGAAAAAAAAGAGAGCGCGCCCGGGGTGACTCGAACACCCGACCTGCTGATTCGTAGTCAGACGCTCTATCCAACTGAGCTACGGGCGCGCAAGGCGGAAAAGCGGGGATAATATAGCGTAAATGGGGCGGGTTTGCAACGAAGAGAGCACACCCGAAAAATCTAGGGACACAATCCCCTTTCAAGAGAAAAGGGTGATATCCCGATTCTCCGGGTCCCCGAATTCCTATCCGATTTTTAGGACGGCGGCGCCGTCGATGCGGCCCGCCTTGAGATCGGCGAGCGCCTCGTTGGCCGCCTCGAGTGGGAAGGACTGGACGGTCGTCTTTACCGGGATCTCCGCCGCGACCTTGAGCAGCTCCTCTCCGTCCTTGCGTGTCGCGTTGGCGACGCTGAGCATCTTCCGCTCGTGATAGAGGTACTTGTCGTAGTCCATCTCTGGGATGGGCGACATGTGGATGCCGGCCGAAACCACCGTCCCTCCCCTGTCCATGACTCGCAGCGCGTCAAGGTAGAGGCTCCCGACCGGGGCGAAGAGGATGGCGTTCGTCAGCTTGGCCGGCGGTTCTTCCTGGGCCGTCCCCACCCAGTCCGCGCCGAGCTCTCGAGCGAGCTTCTGGTGCTTGGCGCTCCTCGTGACGACAAAGACCGTGATTCCCTTGTGCTTGGCCACCTGGATAGCGATGTGGGCCGATCCGCCGAAGCCGTAGAGCCCAAGAGTGCCGCCAGGCCGGACCTCGCTGAGGACGAGCGCCCGATAGCCGACGATCCCGGCGCACATCAGCGGCGAGGCCTCCGCATCGCCGAACCTATCCGGGACGGCATAGGCGAATTTCTCGCCGACGGCCATGTATTCGGCGTATCCGCCGTCGGCATGGTAGCCGTTGAACGTCGCCGATTCGCACAGGTTCTCCCGCCCGCTGAGACAGAATCGGCACTTGCCGCAGGTCGACCGAAGCCAAGCGGCGCCGACCCGCTGGCCCATCTTGAACCTTCCGGCCTTCTCCCCCGCCCCGGCGACGACGCCGATCACTTCATGTCCTGGGATGAGGGGCAGTCGCGCGTCCGGGAGTTCCCTTTCGACGATGTGGAGGTCCGTGTGGCAGACGCCGCAGCAACGGACCTTGATGAGGATGTCCTCCGGACCGGCCGTCGGAACAGGAACATCCCGCAGCTCGAGCGGCTTCTCGGCCGGAGGCCGAAAGCCCGTCAGGACCATGGCCTTCATCGTCCGGCCGGTCCTTTCACCTTCGCCTTCTTGTCACGGAGGCGGGAGATGCGCTTCTCAAAATCCTTTTCGGCAGCCAGAGACTTGCCCTTCGAGACGGCCAATCCCTCGGTCGCGACGCGGATGGCCTCATCGTAGTCCCTGGCCGTGTGCTCGAAGTACATCGACAGCTCCCGGAAGCAGTCGCAGTCGACCTCTTCCCCGGACGCCATCTCCTGCCAGAACGGCAGGGCCTTGTCCCAATTCTTGTTCTTCTTGAAGTGATGGGACAGTGTCTTCCGGGCGGCCAGGGACGCCTCGGCGCTCAGCCCGCGGCGTCCGTCCAGGGCCTTTTCGAGAAGCGCGGCCGAGGTCGAGGCGTCGCCGGCCCTCTCGAACAGCTTGGCCACCCCGTAGAGGTCCATGGGGTCGCCCTCGCCCTTTTCTGCCGTGGCGCGGTTGCGTTCGACGAGGACCGATCCGGCCACGACGACGCCCAGGAGCGACAACAGGTCCTCCTGGTTGTGGTAGAGGATGGGCTCGATGAGCGAGAAATCGCCGTTGCGGATGTACTGGAAATAGCGCAGCGGGATCTCCGCGCCCGGGATGTCCTCGGACCGCTCGGCCTGGACGATCTGCTGGGCCAGGTGGAAGAGCCGGCAGCTGTCATACTTGTGCTTCCACAGGCTCCGGGCGGAGAACAGGAAATCGAGGTGGGGCAGCCCCCGTAAAGGGCAGGTCTTCCGGTGCAGGGCGAAGCGCGTCTCCACGAGCGGCATGTCGAAGGCCTTGCCGTTGTAGGTGACGATCGACTTGAAGCCCATATCCTGTACGAACTGGGCCAGCTCGCTGACGAGCCGGTCCTCCTCGGCCATCTCGTTGAGGAAGAACTGGGTCACCTTGAACCGCTCGTCGCGGTAGTAGGCCAGGCCGACGAGGAACGGCACCGTTCCGGTCCCCCCGGCGAGGCCTGTCGTCTCGAGGTCGAGGAAAACAGCCGATGAAAGATCGAGCCCCTCGAAGGCCGCGTCGCGGCTGAGAAAGCCGAGGATCTCGGCCGGGATCTGCAGGCCCATGGAGATGGGGATCTGGCCGTAGCTCGCGCCGAGCAGATAGGAGTTCTCGAAGACCTGGACCGGCTCGCGGCGCTTCTTCTCGACGGGCCGATCCTCGGTCCGCGAGGCCTGTCCCCTTCCCTTGTCGGTCAAGGCGATCAGGCGCTCGAGCTTCTGCTTGACCGTCAGGCCGGAGTCCTCGCCGAGCTTGTCCCAAGTCGTCTCGACGCTGTGGGCGCGCGACCGCGCTTCACGTTCGCGCCGCAGCGCCTTGAGCTTGTCCTCGAGTGGCATGAAACCTCGGTGGGGCGATTCGATTCTCGGCTGTTATTGTAGGGGAAACGCCGAGGTTTTCAAAGCGCGGCTTGAAAACGGGCCGCGTTCCGCATATAAGAAAGGTCGTAGGTTTCCCGCATGCCTCACGCGAACGCCGACGCTCATTACCTGGCCTTTGACCTCGGGGCCGAAAGCGGCCGGGCCGTGCTCGGCACCCTCGCCGGCCGCAGGCTTTCCGTCCATGAGGTGAGGCGCTTCCCCAACACCCCGCTCCCTCTCGCCGGACACATCCACTGGAACGTCTATGCCATGTTCGACGAGATGAAGGAGGCCATGCGCGACGCGGCCGCCGCGATCGGCGGCCGGCCGACGAGCCTCGGCGTGGACACTTGGGGCGTCGATTTCGGCCTGCTGGCCAAGGACGGCAGCCTCCTCGGCCTGCCCTTCTGCTACCGCGACCACCGGAACGCCGGCGCCATGGAGGATTATCTCAAGCTCGTTCCTCGCCAGTCCCTTTACGAGGCGACGGGCACTCAATTCATGCCTTTCAATACCCTCTTCCAGGTCTACGCGATGGTCCGGGAAAGGTCGCCCCTGCTCGACGCGGCGGCCGAGCTTCTCTTCATGCCCGACCTGTTCAACTTCTTCCTCACCGGCCGGAAGGCGGCCGAGTTCACCATCGCTTCGACCTCCCAGTTCCTCGACCCCCGGACAAAGACCTGGATCCCGGGACTCTTTCAGGCCATGGGGCTGTCGAAGAAGCTCCTCCAGAATATCGTCGAGCCCGGGACCGTTCTCGGCGAGATCGCGGAGGAGATCGCCGCGGCGACCGGCTTCCGCCACGTCCCCGTCGTCGCTACGGCCAGCCACGACACAGCCGCAGCCGTGGCCGCGGTCCCCGCCGAGGGGCACAACTGGGCCTACATCTCCTCGGGCACCTGGTCGCTCGTCGGAACCGAGGAGAAGGCCCCCGTCATCTCCGACGGATCGCTCGACTCGAATTTCACAAACGAGGGAGGCGTCGGCGGGACCGTCCGCTTCCTCAAAAACGTTTCCGGGCTCTGGCTCATCCAGGGCTGCCGCAGATCCTGGTCGGCGGAAGGCCCGGTTTCTTACGACGACCTGACTCGCGCCGCCGCCGAAGCGCCGGCCTTCGCGGCCCTCATCGACCCGGACGACCCCGGGTTCCTCAATCCTCCGGACATGCCCGAGGCCATCGCCGACTACTGCCGCAGGACCGCCCAGCAACTTCCGTCGACGAAGGGCGCCCTCGTCCGCTCGCTCCTCGAGAGCCTGGCCCTCAAGTATCGCCACGTGATCGGACAGCTGGGTCAGGTCCTCGGCCATCCCATCGAAAAGATCCATGTCATCGGCGGCGGCTCGCGCAACACGCTTCTCTGCCAGCTCACGGCGGACGCCACGGGCCTGCCGGTCGTGGCCGGCCCGGCCGAGGCGACCGCCATCGGGAATATCCTCGTCCAGGCCATGGCCACCGGCCGCGTTTCGTCGCCGGCGGAAATCCGGGCCATCATCCGCGATTCGTTCGAGCTTCGGACCTACGCTCCTGCCGGCCCGGCGGCGTTTTGGGACGCGGCCGCGACCAGGTTCAGGGGCATCCGCCGGGCTTGACAGCCCGGTGCAGGAGGCATATAAAAATGGCGTTCCTTCGTGGAGGGTTGAGGATGGATCCGGCACGTATCGAAAACGCATATCTTTCCGCCCGAGACCGGTACGCCGAGCTGGGCGTCGACACCGAGAATGTCCTGTCACGCCTGTCATCGATCTCCCTGTCGCTTCATTGCTGGCAAGGTGACGACGTCGGCGGCTTCGAGAAGCAGCCGGGCAGTCTGACCGGGAGCGGCCTGCAGGTCACGGGGGCCTACCCCGGCAAGGCCCGGTCCGTCGAAGAGCTCAGGTCGGACCTCGAGCAGGCCTTCCGGCTCATCCCCGGCCACAACAGGGTCAACCTTCACGCCATGTACGGCGAATTCGGCGATAAGCCCGTCGACCGCAACGCCATCGAGCCGGAGCACTTCCGCGGCTGGTCGGAATGGGCCCGCCACCACGGCCTGAAGATCGATTTCAACTCCACCTGTTTCGCCCACCCCCGGGCCGCCTCGGGCTACACTCTCAGCAGCCGCGAAAACGGCACTCGCAAGTTCTGGGTCGACCACGTCAAGTGCTGCCGAAGGGTCGCCGCCTCGATCGGCCGGGAGCAGCAGGCCACCTGTCTCCACAACCTCTGGATCCCGGACGGGTCGAAAGACGTCCCGACGGACCGTTGGGGCGCCCGGGCCGCGCTTCGCAAGTCCCTCGACGAGATCTTCGAGGTCGAATACAGCCCGCAGCAGATGAAAGACTCGCTCGAGAGCAAGCTCTTCGGCATCGGCAGCGAGTCCTTCGTCGTCGGCTCGCACGAATTCTACATGGGCTACGCGCTCACCCGGGGCAAGATCATCTGCCTCGACCTGGGGCATTTCCACCCGACCGAGTCCGTGGCCGACAAGATCTCGGCCATCCTCCCCTTCTCGGGCGAGCTCTTGCTCCACATCAGCCGCGGCGTCCGCTGGGACAGCGACCATATCGTCCTGCTCAACGACGAGGTCCGGGACCTGGCCGCCGAGATCGTCCGGAGCCAGGCGCTCGACCGCATCCACATCGCTCTCGACTACTTCGACGCCAGCCTGAACCGGATCGGCGCCTGGGTGCTCGGGGCCAGGTCGGTGCTCAAGGGGCTTCTCCTCGCTTTCCTCGAGCCCCACGACAAGGTCCGGGAGCTCGACCCCGCTTCCAAGGCGCTGCAGCGACTTTCCCTTCTCGAGGAGCTCAAAACCCTGCCCTTCGGTCCCGTCTGGGACGCCTTTTGCCTCAGGAATGACGTCCCCCCCGGCGAGGACTGGCTCCGCGAAGTGGAAGCCTACGAGCGCCGCGTCCTCAGCCGCCGCTGAGGTCCCAAGGGACCGGGCTCGCCACGCCGACCATTGACGAACGCCTCGATTTGGCTAAACTGGGTGGGATAAGGACCCGGCCGCCGGCCGGGCCTGGATAGCCATGACCAGCGCTCCAAGGACATCGCCGACCGGCCCGGTGCAAGCCGAGACGATCGACCCCGTGCGCCTCGAAAAGGCCGGGGACCTTCTCCATAGTCTGGCCAACACCGTCTCGGCGATGAAGATCTTCCCGAACGAGCACGCCACCGTCAGGAACTTCGTCGACCAGCTCAGCCAAAAATTCACGGCGTTCCTCACGGCTTACGACAAGCTCCAGGTCGGCATCGAAGAGTACTCCTTTACTTATGAGGGAAAGCCCGTCTTCACCGACGAGGTGGCCATCAAGAGCTTGCCGTTCTCGTTCTTTAAGGACGGCCTCCAGATCCTCTTCTTCTATCGCGGCCTGGAGCGTCAGGAGGTCCAGGAATTCCTGGAGATGATCAAGTCCGAGGCCCAGAAGACGGCCGAGGACAGCGACATCGTCGTCGCGCTGTGGGAGCGCGACTTTCCCAATATCCAGTACTATGCGCCCGACGAGTTCCTGGAGAACCGCATCCTCGGCGAAGTGAGTGATTCGCGGGCCCCTCAGGGCATGCCCGGCCTCCCCGAGGACCTGGCCGGTGAGACGATCGAAGTCCGCGTCGACACCTCCAAGTTCACCGAAGGCCGGGTCGATCTCGACCCGGACGACCGCGGCGAAGTCGAGAAAGCCGCCGCCCGCCCGGATGAAGAGGACCTCCCTCCCGGTCCTGCAGCGGCGGAACCTGCGGCCGCCACGGAGGCCGATACGAGCGACCGGGGGACGATCAGCCCCGCGGCGGCCATGGACCCGACCCTGACCGAATCCGAGCTCAACGCGCTCGAGACGATGGTGCGCGCGAACCGGACGATCTCGCCCGAGGAAGAGTACATCAACCTCATGGTCGAGATCATCTACCTCGACGAGAACACGGCCAACTGTCAGGCCAGCCTCAACACGCTTCTGGAGTATCATTTCGAACAGCTCCAGCATGGCCACTTCCATGTCGCCGTGCTCATCATCCAGAAGATCCACGAGCTCGGACGGCACCTGGCCGGGAATGCCGCCAAGGCCGCCCTTCTCGCCGATTTCCTCCGCGGCACTGTCAGCCCCAAGACGGTCGAGGCCGTCAAGACGCTTCTAGCCAAGAAGAAGGCGATGGACTGGGAATCCCTTCTGGGGTTCTTCGAGCTTCTCGGTCCGTCTTCTTTAGGTCTCGCGGCGGACCTCTTCGAGATCGCCCCGGACGGCGAGGCCAGGCACAAGATCGTCGCCTTTATCGAAAAGACGGGTGGCCGCAATCCCGGGCTCATTGCCGCGTTGGCCGACAACGCCCGGCCCGCCCTGGCCCGTGAGATCCTGGGCATCCTGTCCCGGGTCCCCGACAACCGGGGCATCCCCCATCTTTCGGCCTTCGTGAACTTCCAAAACAAGGACATCAAATTCGAGACCGTTCGTGTCCTGGGCCGGGCCCGGGACGAGATGGCCAACCGCATCCTGGCCGGCTTCCTCAACGACCCCGACGAGGAGATCCGGATCCAGGCGGCCATGACCCTCGACCCCGCGCAGGGAGGAGCGCGCGTCCAGCAGATCCTGCGCGAGGCTTCGTCACGGGAGTTCCAATCGAAGAGCCTCAAAGAGAAGGAAGCGCTGCTCGCGTTCCTCGGCCGGACGAGATCGGCCGAAGCGCTCGAATTCCTGCGCCGGACGCTCAAGCGGGCCCACTTATTCGGGTCGAGGAGGCTCCTGGAGCTGCGTCTCGCCGCCGTCGCCGGCCTCGAGAGCATGGCGACCGAGGAGGCCTTGGACGCCCTTCAGAAGGGCGCAATCGGACGGACCAGAAAGGTCCGGGAGGCCTGTGCGGCGGCGCTTGTCCGCATGCCTCCCGCGGCCTCTACGAAAGGATAGATAGGCCGGAATGGACAAGAAAGATCTCATCGAGGCCGGTTCCGACGCCCCGGGCGCCCGCGGGTCGGGGGCGGCTTCCAAGGCCTTCCAGAGGGTCGGCGTCGACCTGCTGACCCGCTTCCACATCGTCGACAAGGTCGCCAAGATCTACGACTCGAGGAACGACGCCTTCCAGGAACGGGGACGCCTGCTGTTCGAGGCCCTGTCGGCCGTTCTCAAGGCCCAAGGGGAGGCCTCCCTCCGAGTCCGCCACGGCGTCCTCATGCTCAACGGCGTCCGGCTCAAGTTCGGCGTCGGGACCTACGGCATGTTCAAGACGGTGATCGAGGAGTTCCGCACGAGGACCGTCGAGTCCGTCACCTTCCTTCCCGGGATCACCCTGGACGAGCTCTATGCCTTCGTGTCCGTTTTCGCCAGGCGCGAGAAAAAGGAGGAGGACGGCTTCGCCCATCTCGTGGCCGACCTCGATGCCGCCGGCGTGTCCCACGTCGACGTCGAGAAGCTGTCCGAGGAGGAGATCCCGCAGGGGCTCCACGAGAGCTCGGCCCGGCTCTTTTTCCTCAGCATCGTCCACCTGCGGGAATCGTTCGCCCGCGAGCAGCGCAACGAGCCCATCAAGATCAGCACGACCCGCCGCCTCATGCAGTCGATCTACAACCACATCGTCGAGGACGAGGGCTTCGTCTACGGCCTGACCAACATCAAGAACCACGACGAATACACGCTCAACCACTCCGTCAACGTCTGCCTACTGGCCACGGCCCTGGGCCGCCGGCTCGGGCTGAGCCGGGCCGAGCTCGTCGACCTGGGCATGGCCGCCTTCTTCCACGACCTGGGCAAGACCGATACGCCTTTGGAGATCCTGAACAAGCCGGGCCGGCTGACCGACGACGAGCGGATCATCATGGAACAGCACCCCTTCCACGGCGCCGAGAAGCTCGCCCTGCTCAAGGAGTTCCGGCGCCTGCCGCTCCGGGCGATCCACGTCGCCATGGAGCACCACATCAAGGAGGACCTGTCCGGCTACCCGCGGTATTTCAAGAAGGACGACGTCAATCTGTTCAGCAAGATCGTCAAGGTCGTCGATGTCTTCGACGCCATCACCACAAAGAGGGTCTACCGGGCCAAGGACTTCTCCCGGGCCGAAGCGCTGAGCCTCATGCTCGAGCAGAGCGGGACGGAATTCAACCCCGTCATCCTCAAGGCTTTCGTCAACATGATGGGCGTCTTCCCCATCGGCACGCTGGTCGCTCTGACGACGGGCGAGCTGGCCATCGTCCAGGATCTCAATCCCGACCCCAAGCTCGTTCTCCGGCCGGCGGTCAAGCTCATCACCGATCCGGCCGGCAACAAGATCGATGGCGAGATCGTCGACCTCGCCGAGAGGGACGCCGCCACGGGACGTTTCCTCAGGACCATCGCGACCTCACTCGACCCGTCCAAGTACGGCATCGAGGTGGGCGACTACTTCCTGGCCCAGGCCGCGTCGTCGGCCCGCGCTGAAGTTTCCTCATGAGGCTGGCTTGATTTGGCGCCGACACCTCTCCCGCCGGTCCGCCTCCGCTGCGAATATCTCGCCGAGCCGGTCGGCGTCGATTCCGTTTTCCCCCGGCTTTCCTGGGTCGTCGAGAGCCCTCTCCGCGGCGAGCATCCAAGAGCCTTCCAGGTTCTCGTGTCGTCCGCTCCCGAGCTCTTGAGGCGGGACATCGGCGATCTCTGGGACACGGGGCGCGCCGAGGCCGGAAGCTCCGTATCGCTCGAGTACGGAGGCGAGCCGCTATCGAGCTGCGCCCGCTATGTCTGGAAGGTCCGTTGGTGGGACCGGGAGGACCGGGTCAGCGCCTGGAGCGAGACGGCTTCCTTTGTGACGGGCTTCCTTTATCCCGGCGACTGGAAGGCCAAGTGGATCGGACCTCGCCGGGTGACGGAGTTCCGCTCCAAAGGCACGGTCCTCCTCGGTCACCCCGGCGCCGACGACACGCAAGCGTGCGCGGTCTACCTCCGGCGGGAATTCGGGCTTAAGGACAGGGCGGCCCTGGCCATGATCTTCGTCTCCGGTCTCGGCCACTACGAGCTCCGCCTGAACGGCGACAAAGTCGGGACGAGCGTCCTCGATCCCGGCTGGACGGACTATAAAAAGAAAGCCCTGTACGCCTCGTACGATGTGACCGCCCTCGTCCGCGATCGGAACGCCGTCGGCGTCATCCTCGGCAACGGGCGGCACATCAGGAGCTACGGATATGAGGGGCCCCGGCTCGCCTGCCGCATCGAGGTCGAGTACGCCAGCGGCGAACGGGAGATCCTTTTCGCCGACGAGAGCTGGCGGACATCGGACGGCCCTCTCCGGGAGAACGGGCTCTACTACGGCGAGCGGTACGACGCCCGCATCCTGGTCGACGGCTGGGACCAGCCGGGCTTCGACGACCGGGCCTGGGAAGAGGCGGTCCCTGTGGCCGGCAGCCCGCTCGCCTCCCAGATGATACCCCCGGTCCGGGTTGTCGAGATCCTCAGCCCGAGATCCGTCCGGCGGCTGCCCTCGGGGGCTTCGGTCTTCGATTTCGGCCAGAATTTCTCCGGCTGGACCCGCTTGAAGGTTGAGGGCCCGAAGGGCACGGAGATCCGCCTCCGCCACGCCGAGCTTCTCAACGACGACGGGACGCTCAATCTCGGTCCCAACGAGAACGCCGAGGCCACCGACGTCTATATCCTCCGCGGCGGCGGGCCCGAGGTCCACGAGCCGCGGTTCACCTATCACGGGTTCCGCTTCGTCGAAATGACCGGCTGCCCGGGCAACCCCGGGCCCGACGCCCTCGAGGGCCGGTTCGTCCACTCGGACGTCGGGCGCGCGGGCGATTTCCGCTCCTCGAACGACCTCATCGACCGCATCCATCGGAACGTCCTTTGGGGCCAGCTCTCGAACCTCATGAGCATCCCCACGGATTGTCCTCAACGCGACGAGCGGCACGGCTGGCTCGGCGACGCCCACCTTTCGGCCGAGGAAGCGGTGTTCAATTTCGACATGGCCGCTTTCTATACGAAGTTCCTCGACGATATCCGCCTGGCCCAGCGGGAGGACGGCAGCCTGCCCGATGTCGCGCCGGCCTATCTTCCCCGGCTCTACCCGGCCGATCCCGCCTGGAGCTCGGCCTACGCGACCTTGGTCGAGCTCCTCTGGGAGCACTATGGCGACCGCCGGGTCGTCGGCCTCCATTATGGGGCCCTCAAGAGGTACATCGATTTCCTGGGCCGCAGCGCCGACGGCGGCATCATCCGCACGCTCGGCAAATACGGCGATTGGTGTCCGCCCGGCGGCATCGTGCCGAAGAAGACGCCGGTCGATCTGACCTCGACTTGGTACTACTACCACGACGTTCTCGTTCTGGCCCGCATGGCCGCGGTGATCGGCCGCGAGGAGGAAGCCCGGGGATACCGCCGGCTGGCTGAGTCGATCAAGACCTCGTTCAACGCGGCCTACCTCGGCGAGAGCCAGTACGCGGCGATCCGCGTCAGCCCCGTGGACACCTACCCCAACCAGACCTCCAACGTCCTGCCGCTCTATCTGGACATGGTCCCGGCAGACCGAAAGGACAAGGTCGTGGCCAGCCTCGTCCAAAGCGTCGTCCGCCAGCAGGACTGCCACGTCGACACCGGCATCCTGGGGACGCGCTACCTCCTTGACGTTCTGACCGCGAACGGCCAGGAAGAGGCGGCTTGGCGCGTGGCGACGCAGAAGAGCTACCCCGGCTGGGGCTACATGCTCGCCGAAGACGCGACGACCCTCTGGGAGCGCTGGGAAAAGCTGACCGGCCCGGCCATGAACTCGCAGAACCACATCATGCTCGGCAGCATCGACGCCTGGTTCTATCGAATTCTCGCCGGCCTCTCCCCGCTCCTGCCGGGATGGAAGGCCGTCCGCGTCCGGCCGCACGCCCTCGGCGACCTGACCTCGGTCGATGCCGCGGTGGACACGATCGCCGGCCGGGTGGCGGCGTCGTGGCGGAGGTCCGACGAGGCGTTCTCCCTCGAGATCATGATCCCCGTCGGCGCCTCGGGCGAGGTTCACGTGCCGCTGCTCTGGCCGGGGGCCAGGATCGCAGAATCGGGGAAGCTGCTGTGGCGGGGCGGGTTCGCGGCCGGAGGCGCCCCGGGGATCGCGCTAGCGCGCCACGACGCGAATCGCGTCGTCTTCGAGGTCGGAAGCGGCGCCTACAGATTCGAGCTGGATAAGAACCCCTGACCCCTCCGGCGAGCCGCCGGCGTCAATCCAAATATTTCCCGAATAGCCTGGCCGCTTCGGCGTAGGCCGCGAGCGTGGCCTCGATCTCCCGCGGCCCGTGGGCCGACGAAACCGCCCCGCCGCCGTGGACGACGTTGACGCCGTTGACGAGAAGGGCGAGCTTCAACAGGTCTTCCCGGCGGGGCAGATCCGACCGCGCGGGATCGTGGATGTCCTCCGGACGGTCGTAGGCCACGTCCGCCGAGCGCGGGAAATGGAGCATGAACATCGAGCTGCCGCGGACGACCTCGTTCCCGTCGCCCGTGCAGCGGGCCCGGAGGCCGGCCTCGGCGAAGACGCGTTCGATCCCCCGGCGAAGCCGTTCCCCCAACCGGGCGATCTTCGGATAGACCGTCGCCGCATGATCAGCCAGATAGCCGAGCATGGCCAGGCCGGCCTTCATATACTCCGTATGGGCCGAGAAGGTACCTCCTTCGAAATAGACGCGGTCGCCCCCGCCGCGCCCGCGCTCGCACTCTTCCATGATCTCTCGCGGCCCGACGACCGCCGCCACGGCGTGACCGCCGCCGATGATCTTGCCGAGCGTCGTCAGGTCCGGGCGGACGCCGTAGAGCGTCTGGACCCCGCCCGGGCAGAAGCGGAAGCCCGAGATGATCTCGTCGAAGACGAGCAGGATGCCGTGCTTCGCGGTTAGCCGGCGGGCCCGTTCGAGGTACTCTTGCGAGGCCGCAAGGAAGCCGCCGACGCCGAGGAAGGGCTCGACGATGAAACAGGCGACGCGGTCGCCGCGCTCCGCGACGATCCTCTCCAGATCGTCGCAGTCATTGAACCGGGTGACCAGAGTGCGCTTGACGATCTCATCGAGGAGCCCGGCCGATTCCCGTCCTTCGAACCCCTCGCCGGCGCGGTACTTGACGCCCTTGAGAAGATAGGGGGACGCGCCGTGCCAGCCCCCGCCGACCTTCAGGACGTGGTCCCGCCCGGTCAATCCCTGAGCCATCATGACGGCGTACATCGTGGCCAGGGTCCCGGAAGTGGTGAAGCGGACCTTGGCGTCGCGGCCCCCGAGTCCGCGGACCAGGGCCTCGGCCAGCTCGATCTGATGGCCGGCCTCGAATCCCGTGTGCAGGGCGCCGCGCTCGAGGCAGGCCGCGATCCCTCTGCGGATGGGCCGCGGATTGTGACCGAGGACGTTGGCGTAATGCCCCTGCCAATAATCGATATAGGTATTGCCGTCGACGTCGCGGACGGCCGGGCCCTCGGCCGCCGCCGCGAAAAAGGGATAGGGGCGCCACAGCCGGATGGTATGGCTCCCGCCGGCGATCATGACCTTTTCGGCGCGCCGGAAGATCGACCGGCTGCGGGCTGTCTTCTTCTCGTACTCCCGAACCAGATGGGCCCGGAGCCTGTCGAATCCTGTCATGGGTCCTCTTTTTCGTGCTTCATTTAACAACTGCCGCCGGCCAATGTCAACTCGAATCTGGTTGACCTGACGTGTAACTTGCGGTAAAATAGCTGTTTCGGGAACAGAAAAGCTGATCATGGCCGTCCTGAAGAGCAAGAAAACCAACCGGGCCTGCGTCATCGGCCTCGACGGCGTGCCCTACGGCATGATCGTCGAGCTGGCCCGCCGCGGGGTCATGTCGACCATGGCCCGACTGATGG
This sequence comes from Candidatus Aminicenantota bacterium, assembly GCA_963725825.1. Taxonomy (GTDB): domain Bacteria; phylum Acidobacteriota; class Aminicenantia; order Aminicenantales; family Saccharicenantaceae; genus RBG-16-66-30. The sequence goes on along the minus strand of CAVSAI010000029.1, from coordinate 161,172 downwards.
ACATCGGCAAGATCCACCAGATGAAGGCCAGCCTGCCCGAGATCTCTTCGGTCTCCTGGACGGACTTCATGACCGGGACCAACGCCGGCACCCACGGCATCTTCGGATTCACCGATTTTAGACCGAAGTCCTACACGGTCCGCTACCCCAACTTCCTCGACCTCAAGGCCCCGACCATCTGGGACAAGCTCGGCGCGCGGGGCAAGAAGAGCGTCGTCATCAACCAGCCCTCGACCTATCCCGCGCGGAAGATCGAGGGGGTCCTCATCTCCGGCTTCGTCGCGCTGGAGCTGGCCAAGGCGGTCTGGCCCATGTCCTACCGGGCGGTCCTGGAGCAAATGGGCTACCAGATCGACGTCGACATCCTCAAATGCCGGGAAAGCCCGGAGATCCTCTGGCAGGAGCTCAGTAAGACCATGGCCGGCGGCCAGAAGGCCCTGAACTTCTTCTGGGAGGAAGGCTGGGACTACTTCGAGTATGTGGTCACAGGCACGGACCGGTTGCATCACTTTCTCTGGCGGGCCTATGAGGACCCGACGCACCCGTCGCACCAGAGCTTCCTCGATTTCTACCGGCACCTCGACCGGCTCATCGGCAAGATCGTCGCCGCCTATCACAAGCTGACGAACACCTACGCCGGGTTCTACATCCTGTCCGATCACGGCTTCACCGGCATCGATCAGGAGGTCTATCTCAACGCCTGGCTGGAGAAGAACGGCTACCTGAGATTCATCAAGCCCGAGCCCGAGTCTCTCGAGGACATCCACGGCCGATCTCGGGCCTTCGCCCTGGACCCCAATAGGATCTACCTCAACTATAAGAACAGGTTCCCCAAGGGCTCCGTCGAGCGCTCGGCGCGAAAATCCCTCAAGGGAGACATCGCCGCCAAGCTGGCCAAGCTCGAATACCAGGGCCGCAAGGTCGTGCGCAAGGTCTTCATGGCCGAGGACGTCTACTCCGGGCCGCAGGCCTCCAAAGGCCCCGACCTCATCGTCGTCGCCGAGCCGGGCTTCGACATGAAGGGCTCGGTCAGGAAGAAGGACATCTTCGGGAGGTCCGGGCTCCAGGGCATGCACACTTGGGACGACGCCTTCTTTTGGGCCTCGGAGGACCTCGGCGACGACCTCAAGATCGCCGATGTCGCGCCGGTCATCCTGAAGAATTACTGATGAAGAGCAGGGGCCTCCTCGTCGCGGCGACGGTCTTCCTCGCCCTGGCCCTTCCTCTGGCCGCCTATATCGGCCCCGGCGCCGGATTCGCCTTTCTCTCGTCGTTCCTGGTCCTGTTCCTGACCTTTCTGCTGGCCTTGTTCTCGTTCCTGTCCTGGCCCTTCCGGTTCGTCTGGAAGGCGATCCGCGGCCAGCGGGCCTACAAGAAAGGACCGATCGAGCGCCTGGTCGTCCTCGGGCTCGACGGCATGGAGCCGACGCTCGCCGAGAAATTCATGGCCGAGGGGAAGCTGCCGAACCTGGCCCGCTTGAAGAAGGAAGGGTCGTACGCCCGCCTGCGGACGACGACGCCCGCCATCTCCCCCGTCGCCTGGTCGTCTTTCATGACCGGCTCGGAGCCGTCCAAGCACAACATCTTCGATTTCCTCAGCCGCGACCCCCGGACCTACCTCCCCGATCTGTCCTCGGCCCGGATCGGAAAGCCAAAGCGGACGCTGGCCCTGGGCAAGTACCTCGTCCCGCTCTCCAAGCCCGAGATCCGGGGCATGAGGAAGAGCGTGCCCTTCTGGAAGATCTTGGGCGAGAAAGGCATCGCCTCCACGGTCCTGAGGGTGCCCATCACCTTCCCGCCCGAGAAGTTCAAAGGGCATATGCTCTCCGGCATGTGCGCCCCGGACCTCAAGGGAAGCCAGGGAACCTTCGCGTTCTTCACCGAGGACGCCGAAAAGGTCCGCAAGCACGAGGGAGGGGTGGCCGTTCTCGTCCGCCGCGAGGGCCAGGTCATCAGGACGGCGCTCTCCGGCCCGGAGAATTCCCTGCTCAGGAAGCCGGAGGAGATCCGGCTCCCCCTGACCATCACCATCGACCGGGAGGCCGGAGGAGCCTGGCTCCAGATCGAAGGGCAGAAGAGATTCTTCTTGAAAGAAAAAACCTTCACTCCCTGGACGCCGGTCACGTTCAAGCCCGGTCTCGGCATGAAGGTCCGGGGCACCTGCCGCTTCCGCATCGCCTCGCTCGAGCCTAAGTTCGAGATGTACGTGACGCCGCTCAATATCGATCCCGAGAAGCCGGCCCTGCCGATCTCGCATCCGTTCATCTATTCCGTCTACCTGGCCAAGCTCCTCGGCCGCTTCATCACTCTCGGCGAGGCCAACGACACCTGGGCCCTCAACGAGGGGGCCCTCGACGAGGCGGCCTTCCTCGAGCTGACCTACGCCAATCACGCCGAGTGGGAGGCCATGCTCGACAACGCCCTGGCCAAGACGCCGCGCGGCGTCGTCGTCATCGTCTTCGAGACGACCGACAGCATCCAGCACATGTTCTTCAGATATCTCGACAAGAGCCACCCGGCGCTCAAGTCCGCCCCGGCCCGCATGAGCGCGGCCGTCATCGAGGAGCTCTACAGGAAGATGGACGGGCTCGTCGGCCGGATCGCCGCGGGCCTCGGCCCGAAGGGGGCCCTCTTTGTCATGTCGGACCATGGGTTCAAGTCCTTCCGTCGGGGCGTCAACCTCAACTCCTGGCTCCACCAGAACGGCTACCTGGCCCTCGCCGCGGGCAAGGACGCGAGCGGCGAGTGGTTCAAGGACGTCGATTGGACGAAGACGCAGGCCTATGCTCTCGGGCTCGGCGGCCTCTACCTCAACCTCAAGGGCCGCGAGGCCCAAGGGGTCGTCGGCTTGGGCGCCGAGGCCGCCGCGCTCAAAGCCGAGCTCGGGCGCAAGCTCACGGCGCTCAAGGACGGCCCGAACGGCCCGGCCGCGATCACCCACGTCTACGATCGCGAAGCCGTCTACGCCGGCCCCTACAAAGAGAACGCCCCGGACCTCATCATCGGCTACAACGAGGGCTTCCGGGCGTCGTGGGACGGCGTCACCGGCGTCGTCAACCGAGTCGTCCTCGAAGACAACACCAAGGCCTGGAGCGGCGACCACTGCATCGACCCCGCCCTCGTGCCGGGGGTCCTCTTCTCGAACCTCAAGTTCAAGCGGGCGGACCCGTCGATCATGGACGTCGCGCCGACCGTCCTGGAGCTCTTCGGGATCTCGCCGCCGGCCCACATGGACGGCCGCGGGCTGGTCGATGTCGCCGGGCTCTCCGGGGCGAAACAGGGGAAGTCGTCATGACTGACAAGAAGCCCGCGGCCCTCAGCCGCAGGGAATTCCTCAAGGCGGGAGTCGCCGCTTCGGCCGCGCTGAGCCTCGGCGGAGCGGCCCGATTCGCCCCCCGGGTCTACGGCCAGGCCCGGTCGGCAAGAAAGATGATCATCCTCGGCATCGACGGGCTCGACCCTGCGCTGACGCGGCGATGGATCGACGAGGGGCGGCTGCCGGCCTTCCGCAAGCTCCTCGGAGCGGGCGGCGATTTCCGGCCCCTCGGAACGAGCCTGCCGCCGCAGTCCCCCGTCGCCTGGTCGAATTTCATCACCGGCATGGACCCCGGCGGCCACGGCATCTTCGATTTCTTCAACCGCGACCCGAAGACCTATGTCCCCGTGTTCTCAGCGACCGAGACGTCGGGGGCGGCGAAAACCGTCCGCATCGGCAAGGCCGTCATCCCCCTCTCGGGCGGCGAGATCCGAAACCTCCGCAAGGGGCGGGCATTCTGGCAGCTCCTCGAGGAGGCCGGAGTGCCGTCGACGGTCTTCAAGATGCCCTCCAATTACCCGCCCGTCTCGTCGAAGCAAAGGACGCTCTCCGGCATGAACACGCCCGACCTCAAGGGCTCCTACGGTTTCTTCAGCTACTATACGAACGAGGCGACGGCCATCATTCAAGAGGCGGGCGGCGGAGGCAAGGCCTACGAGGTCTTCGTCGTCGGCAACCGCGTCGAGGCCGATCTCCCCGGTCCGACGAACAGCTTCCGGGCCGGCGCGCCCACGGCGACAGTGCCTTTTCAGGTCTTCGTCGATCCTTCGAACGCGGCGGCCAAGATCGTCATCCAGGACCAGGAGTTCGTCCTCAAGGAACGGGAATGGAGCGGCTGGAAGCACGTCCATTTCAACCTCTTCCCGACCCAAAGCGTTCACGGCATCTGCCTGTTCTACCTCAAGGAGGTCAGGCCGAATTTCAAGCTCTATGTCTCGCCGATCCACATGGACCCGGCCCGGCCGGCCCTGCCCATCTCGACCCCCGAGTCCTACTCCCGCGAGCTCGAGAGGCGCTTCGGGCCGTACTTCACCAAGGGTCTCCCCGCCGACACGAGCGCCCTCGACAACGGCGTTCTCGACGAAGAGGAGTTCCTGGCTCTTGACGACATGATCTACCAGGAGAGCATGGCCATGCTCGAGTACGAGCTCGGCCGGTTCGACGAAGGCCTGCTCTTCTATTATTTCTCCAACGCCGACCAGCGCCAGCACATGTTCTGGCGCCTGACCGACCCGGGCCACCCCGCCTACGACGAGAAGCTCGCCGCCCGCTACGGCGACGTCATCGCCCGGACGTACGTCGAGATGGACCGGGCCCTCGACGCGGCGTTGAAGAAGGCCGATAAGGACACGGTCGTGCTGGTCATGTCCGACCACGGCTTCAACGCCTTCCGGCGCGGCTTCAACCTCAACACCTGGCTCCTCCAGCAGGGCTATCACCGGCTCAAGAAGCCGTGGAAGCAGGAGGAGTCGGGCTTCTTCGACAACACCGATTGGTCCAAGACCCGGGCCTATGGCATGGGGCTCAACGGCTTGTTCATCAACGAGAAGGGCCGCGAGGGCGAAGGCACGGTCGCCGCAGGCGCGGACAAGGACAACCTCGTCCGGGAGATCGCCGGGAAGCTCGAGGCGCTGACGGACCCCCTGACGGGCGAGCGGCCGGTCCTGCGGGCCTTCGTCGCCAAGGACACCTACCGCGGCAAGAACCTGGAGACGGCCCCGGACATCGTCCTCGGCTTCAACCGCGGCTACAGGATCTCGTGGCAGTCGCCGCTCGGCGGCTTCCCCAAAGAGGTGCTCGAGGACAACGTCCAGAAGTGGAGCGGCGATCACATGTCGGCCCCCGAGGTCCTGCCGGGCGTCGCGTTCTCGAACCGCAAGTTCACGGCCGCGGACCCGGCCCTCTACGACCTGACGGCCTCCGTCCTCAACGTTTTCGGAGTCGAAAGGCCCAAGGACATGATCGGCCGGAACGTCCTCGAATAACGACGGCACAAGGAGAACCGTATGGCCAGCGTGAAAGTCAAACTCGACAAGGCCCTGTTCGACAAGATCAAGAAGCTCGCCGAGATGTCGGGCTATTCCTCGGGCGAGGAGTTCATCACCCACTGCCTCGAAAAGGAGATCGCCAAGATCGAAGAGGCGGACTCGGAGGAGGAGATCAAGAAGAAGCTCAAAGGGCTCGGCTACCTCTCCTGAGCGCCATGACCGTCGTCAACCTCGTCTTCGGCGGGATCGTCGGGGCCGTCCTGTGGCCGTTCCGGGGCCTGTCGCCCTGGTTCGGCATGACGGCCGTCTCGCTCCTGACGGCCCTGCTCATGCTCGAGGTCTACAAACACACCTCCGACCAGGCGGCCATCCGCCGGGCCAAGGACCGGATCAAGGCCCACCTTCTTGAGATGCGCCTCTACAAGGACAACATGCGCGTCACTCTCGCCGCGCAAGGGGCCATCGTCAAGGCCAACCTCGCCTATATGGCCGCAAACCTCAAGCCGCTGGCGGTCATGATCGTGCCGCTCGTCCTCATCCTGGCCCAGCTCAGTCTGTGGTACGACCGGGCCCCGCTCCGGCCCGGCGAGGAGACCCTGGTCAAAGCCGGCCTCGAGGCGGCGGCCGACCCCGCAACGCTCGGCCTGGAGCTCGAGACGCCGCCGGGCCTCGAAGTGACCGCTCCGGTCGTGCGCATTCCCGACCTTCACCAGGTCGTCTGGCGCGTCAAGGCGATCGCCCCGGGCACGGGCCGGCTGCTCTTTCGGACGGGCGGCCGGACGATCGAGAAGTCCGTGGTCGTCGGCGGCGGGCCGATGGGCAGGGTCTCGGCCCTGGCCTCGCGCGGCTCGATCGTGAAGCGGGTCCTTTACCCGGGCGAGGCGCCGCTTCCGGCCGGGACTTCCGTGCGCTCCGTCGAGATCCTCTATCCGGCCAAGAGCCTTCGGGCCTTCGGCCTCAGCGTCAACTGGCTCATCGCTTACCTCGCCCTATCGATCGCCTTCGGGTTCGCCTTCAAGGGCGTCTTCAAGGTCGAGATCTGATTTCCGCGTCGAAAGAGGAACCCATATGCATATCGACATCTTCAAAATGGAGCGCATGCAGTCCACGTGGGAGAACGTCGTCGACTACAATCTGTCCGAGAGCGGCGTCCATCCCCTGGACCTCAAAGAGCTCCTGACGCCGGCCGAGATCGAAGCCCTGATCGGAGTCGAACTCGGCTACACCCAGACGAACGGCACGATCGGCCTGCGCGAGCGGATCGCGGCTCTCTATCCGGGCGTCGGACTCGACCAGGTCCTGGCCACGGCCGGCTCTTCGGAGGCCAATTTCCTGCTCATGTGGAGCCTCATCGAACCCGGCGACGAAGTGCTGTTCGAGCTGCCGAACTACATGCAGATGGCCGGTCTCCTGCGGGCCTTCGGGGCCAAGGTCAAGACCTTCCGCCTTCGGGAGAGCCTGGACTGGCAGCCGGACCTCGACGAGATGAAGTCGCTGGTCACGCCCAAGACCAAGCTCATCGTCCTGACCAACCCCAACAATCCGACGGGCGCCGTTCTGGCCCCGGAGGTCATGAAAGGGATCGTGGACCTGGCCTCGAGCGTCGGGGCCTGGATCCTGGCCGATGAGGTCTACCAGGGCGCCGAGCTCTCAGGCGAGACGACGCCGAGCTTCTGGGGAAAATGGGACAAGACCCTGGTCGTCAACGGCCTGTCCAAAGCCTACGGCCTTCCCGGCCTCCGGGTCGGATGGATCGTGGGGCCCGAAGAGGTCGTCAAGCGGACCTGGCCCTACCACGATTACACGACGATCTCCCCATCCGCCCTGAGCGACCGCCTGGCGACCTTGGCCCTCACCTCCGCGACCCGGGAGCGGATCCTGGGGCGGACCCGGGGCATCCTCAACGCCAATTTCCCCGTCCTCGAGACCTGGCTCAAGGACCACGCCGGCGTCTTCAGCTTCAGGCCGCCGCGGGCCGGGGCCATTTGCTTCGCCCGGTACGGTTTCGAGGCCGGCTCGACGGAATTCGTCGAGCGCCTCGTCCGGGAGAAGAGCGTCCTCGTCGTTCCGGGCGACCATTTCGAAACGGACCGCCACCTGCGCTTCGGCTTCGGGTCCGAGAAGGGCTACCTCCTGAGGGCCCTGGGCCGGATCGAAGAAATGCTTAAAAAATTCGCCTAGTCGTGGTAAGATACCGAATCCATTCCCGGACGGAATGAGTTAAGAAGAATAGGACCTAAGGAGGCCTCATATGAACAGAATCCGGGCGATCGCCCCCCTCGTCATTCTCTTCGTCCTGGTCATCGCCGGCGCGTCATACGCCCAGCAGGTGACCAAGGTCGCCATCATCAACTCGCAAAAAGCGTTCGAGACCTCTGCCGAGGGCAGGAAGGCCCTGGCCCAGCTCCAGGACCTCGACTCGAGGATCAAGACGAATCTCCAGAAGATGGATGACGCCATCCGACTTCTCGAGAACCGGCTGAATACCGGCCGGCTGACGATGACCAATGAGGCGCTCATGGCCATCCAGGCGGACATCGACAAGAAGACGACCGAGCGGAAACGCTACGAAGAGGACCAGACCCGGGAAGCCCAGACGCTCTCGACCAACCTCATCCAGAAGATCAGGGGAGAGATGGTCGCCGTCATCGAGGCTCTGGCCAAGGAGCGCGGTCTCGAGCTGGTTCTCGACGCCCAGGCCAGCGGGGTCGTCACGGCCAGCCCGACGATCGACATCACGGACGAGGTTGTGCGCCGCTACGACCAGGGCAAGTCGCCGGCCGTCCCCCCCGTCAAGAAGTAATTCCCCAGCCTGACCGATCTCCGGGGAGAAAGGCGGAGCCCTTTCTCCCCGGTTTTTTGTAAAGTCCCTCTAAGATACTTCTTAAAAACGCGGCTCCGAGTCCCTCCGCCGCGTTTTTAATGTCCGCTTCGCGGACTTCACTCCCCGCCGGTCCGGTCGAAGTGGAGCTCGATGCGGACGATCTCCGGCCGGCTCCCCGTCCGCACAGGCGGCCCCCAGGTCCCTACGCCGCTCGTGACGTAGTATTGCGTCTCCCCCTTGCGCAGGTAGCCCTTGTTCAGCTCCCAGACGAGCCTGTTGACGATGTCGAGCGGGAAGAGCTGGCCGGCGTGGGTGTGGCCCGATAGCTGGAGCGAGATGCCGGCTTGCTCCGCCTGTTCGAGATGGGCCGGCTGGTGGTCGAGAAGGACCAGCGGGAGACTATGGTCGATCCCTCCCCGGGCCAGGATGTCTTCGATGGGGATCCGCTTCTCGCCGGGCGTGAGCGAGCTCCGGTCGCGCCGGCCGACAATGACGAACGCGTCCGCCACCCGGAGCGCCTGGTCTTCGAGGACGGTGATGCCGCAGGCGCGGAGGCAGGCGAGGGTCCTCGTAAGGCCGCTGTAGAACTCGTGGTTCCCCGGCACGGCGACGAGGCCCAACGGCGCCCGGATCTTCCTCATGACCGCGTTGAGCCGGGCCTCGACCTCATCAGTGACCGTCTCGTCGACGATGTCGCCCGGAAGGAAGACGATGTCTGGGGCCAGGGCGTTGATCCGCCGGACCTCCTTGTCGAGCCTCGATGGGCCGATGAGCGTCCCCAGATGGAGGTCCGAGGCCAGGACCGCCGTCAGATGATCGACCGTTCCGGCCCGGCGAGGCAGGTGGAGCTCGAGCTTGACGATCCTGGGATGGGACGCATTCCAGGCCCCGCCCAGGATGGTCAGGGCGATCGCGCCCGTCGCGAAGAGAAAAAGAACGGCTCCCGTCCGCCCGGACGAGGCGGTCAGGGTACGCGGCAGGAACGGAAGGAACGAGTTCGCCAGGCGGACGAGGTCGATGAGCAGGACGGCCAGGAAGCCGTAGAGCATGACCACCATGTGGAAGGAGCCGATCCTGTCCATCCAGGGCGTCGGCAGGTCCTTGACGATCGCCCGGAGGACCCGGGCCAGCGGATAGGCCAGGGCCATGGCGACGAACACGATCAGGAAGGCCGTTCGCGCCGCGGGGTAGGCCGCCAGGGCCTGGGCCCCCCGACGTCCGACATAGAAATTGATCAGCCCGAAGATCGATATGGCGATGGCCAGGAAAGCGAGCATTCGAAAACCTCTCAGTCCCGGGGCGCCCTGTTCATGGCCACGATCTCCTCGAAGCTCTTTCGGGGCGGCTCCCGGACAGGTCTCGTCTCGGCATAGCCGAGCGGCATCATGGCCACGAGCTTGAAGGCGCGGGGGATGTTCAGGACATTGCGGGCCTTGCGGTAGTCGAACCAGCCCATCCAGCACGTGGCCAGTCCCAGCTCTTGGGCCTGAAGGACGACGTGCTCTCCGGCGATGCCCATATCGAGAAGATCGAAGGGCACGCCCTGGATCTTAGCCCCCAGCCGGACGGCCGCGCCGCCCGGCCGGGCCAGAAGGACCAGGATGACCGGGGCCTTGGCGGCGAATTTGGATGCCGCGTAGATGCCGGAAAAAGCCGCGGCGGCCAGCCTGTCCTTCAGCCCGGGCTCGTCGACGACGACGAAGCGCCACGGCTGGACGTTGTGGGCCGACGGCGCGATCCGGGCCGCCTCGAGGCAGGCCCGAAGCTTCTCGGGTTCGACCGGCGTCGGCAGGTAGCGGCGGATGGAGCGCCGGCCGGCGAGGATCTTCTGGAACGGGGTCGCGTCGCTGGCGGGATCGTCTTGGGCCATGACATTCACTTGACCAGGATAAGCTCGGTCTGCCGCTTGTCCAGGAAGAACGCCCCGGACCTCGTGAAGGCGGCGTCCTGTTCGAGGGCGACCGTTACCTCCTGGCCGCCCCACTCGGGGACCGCCGCGCGCGCGTTGAGCTCGATCGAATAGACGGTATCGTAAAAGAGCGGATAGTCCCCGGCCCCCGGCACTCCCCCCTGCTTGTCCCAGAGGCCGATCGTCGGGCCTGCCGCGTGCCCGTGAAAGCCCAACGGGTGTGTGTAGATGCTCGGCTTCAGCCCCTCGTCCTTGGCCCGCTTGAGAGCGGCGGCCAAAACCTGGTTCCCGGAGAGGCCTTCCTTCATCTCTCCGAGCAAAATGTCCTGGAGCCGGTTCCCCTGGGTCAGGGCCGCCTTGAGGCCGGCGGGCGCTTCGGTTTCGCCCGGCTTGAGGACATAGGCGAGCTGCTGGGTGTCCGTCTCGAGCTTCAGATAGTTGATGCCGAAATCGCAATGGAGGAGATCGCCGGGGTGGATGACCGGGCTGTCCTTGTAGGGACTGTCTTTGGGCCGCTGGAGGGAGATCCCCGGATCGAACCAGGTCGTCTGGCCGAGCGCCCGGATCTTCTCCCACATCCACCACTCGACGTCGGCCGTCGTCGTGATCCCCGGCGTGATAACCGCGGAGGAGAAGGCCTCGGCGATGATGCCGTGGGCGATCGCCGCGATGTGATGATAGACCTCGATCTCCTCCGGCAGCCTGCGTTCGAGCCAGCCCACGGCCAGCCGGTCGGCCCCGACGAGACGCTTGGCGTAATCCGGGCCGAGCGCCTGGACGAGGCTCTTTTTCTTGGACGCGCTGAGGCCGTCCCCGAACGCGAAGACATCCGATTCGTCGATGCCGATCCGCTTCGGATCGCGCTCCTTGACGGCTTTGGCCAGGGCCAGCCACTGGTCCTCTTCGTCCGCCTTCCAGATCGTGGGGAAGAGACGGCCGATCCCGTAGCGGTTGACGGAGAACCTCTCGACGCCCTTCTCCCCTCCCCGGTCGAACATGACCAGCATCGTCAGCCGGCGGGCCGACAGGCTGGCAAAAGGCACGAGCGACAGATAAACGGGATCCTCGTTGTATTCCTCGCAGATGACCAGCCACATGTCGATCTTCTCGCGCCTCATGAGCTCGGGCAGGAGCTTGTCCAGGCGCGCCGGGAGCCAGGCGTCATAGACGTCGGCTTGGGCCTTGAGGCCCAGGACGGCGGGACGCTCCTGGCCGGCCGTCGAGGGGACGGTCCCGGCGAGAACGAGGGCGACTATGAGAAGGCCCAGGCCTTGGCGGATCTTCATGCCGTGCTCCTTTCCATCGGCCCCCCGGTTATCCGGGCGGCAGCCCTATCAATATACCAAAAAGCGCGCCCCCACAAGAACGCCCCAAAGGAGATTTCGGGATTGAATTGCCCGCCGCCGCGGAAGGTGGTATAGTTCGAAGAGGAACTTTTTGGGGATGGAGCCCGTATTTCCGATCGTACCCTTCAAGGAGGTTCTGACCATGAAAAAAGCGACTCTCTCCGTCTTGGCCGTCTTCCTGACGGTCGCCTTCACGTCCTGCACCCCGGCGGCGGGCGTCAAAACCGGGGCCGCGGCGGGCGAAGCCATGATCAAGATGATGCCCAGATCGTCGACCGGCGTTGTCGGCGTCGACGTCCAGCGGCTCATGGAGACCGAAGCCGTCGCCAAGGCGCTCAAGGACCCCAAGGCCAAAGAGAAATATGACGAATTCGTCAAGATGAGCGGCATCGATCCCATGAAGGATATTTCCTACGTCGGGATCGCCTTGATCGGGACCTTTATCGGCGCGGCCCCGGAGGGAGGCGCCATCATCAGCCTGAAATACGACAAGGCCAAGATCCAGAGCCTGATCAAGGAAAAGGCCCCCGAGGCCAAGGAAGAGCTCTATAACGGCGTGACCCTCTACTCCAACTTCGACGGCAAGGGAAAAACCGAGCAGACGCCCCTGGCGGCCTTTCTCGACGCCGGCCACATCGTCATCGGCAGCGAGAAGGGGGTCAAAGGGATCATCGACGTCCGCGGGAAGAAGGCCGAATCCCTGGCCAGGAATGCGGAGATGTCCGGCATCCTCAAGAAGGTCGACAAGAGCGGCCTCTTGTGGGGCGCATTCGCCGTCCCGCAGGAACTCGTCAAAAAGGGCATCGAGGCCAACCCCCAGCTCAAGGTCCTCGAAGGAGTCACGGCCCTGACGATAAGCTACGACGACCGGATGAACAACGTCACCGCCGACATCCGGACGGTGGGCGGCACCAAGGAGCAGAACGCCAATCTGGCCTCGACCCTCAACGGGTTCAAGGCCCTGGGCGCGATGTTCGCGGCCCAGGAACCGGCCGTCGGCGAATTGCTGAACGGGATCTCGATCACGTCGGGCGAGGACTTCACCGACCTCAAGATCAGCGTCCCCCGTGAAACCATGGCCAAGATCGGCGAGCTGGCCCGGTCCAAGGGCGGTGATCTCTTCAAGCCCAAGAAGGAAGCGGTCCCGGAGGAGAAAAAGTAAGGCCGCCTCGGCCTATTCCTCGTAGAGATACTCCTTCATCCTGAAGAACCAGCAGGCCAGGGCCAGGAGCGCGACCGTGATCACGGCCAGCGCCAGGACGGCCACGAGCGGCTTCGTCGGCTCGAGCCTGAAGAGCAGCAAGGCGACGCCCCTGCCCCCGCCGACGCTCGCCGGATGGTAAGGCAGGAGCGACTTCAAGTAGTGGACGATGGAGAACCTCTGCGTCGAGCCGGGAAAGTACTGGATGACGTTCTCCCACCCGAAGCCGAAAACGAGGCCGACGATGATGGCCCGTTTGAGGATCGTGCCGAGGAACGTGAAGAAGGCCGCATAGGCCAGAATGCCGAGGCCGAGCACGCCCAGGTAGCGGAGGAACGTCAGGTAGAGCTGCGGATCGGAGAGGCGGGCGGCGTTCATGATGAAATAGGACAAGGCCAGGCTGACCGCGACCATGCCGAACATGAGCAGCGCGTAAGCCGCGAACTTGCCGAGGACGATGGCCGGCTTGGGAATGGGCCGGGTGATGAGATAGGACAGCGTCCGGTTCTCGACCTCTTCCGCCGTGATCGAGGTCCCGTAGAAGAGGGCCAGGATGACGATATAGAACTGCAGGAAGAACACCATCAGGATCTCGGTGAATACGGCGGCCATGGGACCCGACCGGCCATGGAGGACGATGCGGACGACGACGGCCAGGGCGATCGGGATGAGCCCGAGGATGGCGAAGACGCGCGTCTTTCCGGTCCTCCGGCCGAGAAAGCCGAAGAAGGCGAAGACCTGACGGACGGCTTGCGCGGCGGTCATCTCATTTCCCCACCAAGTATTCGAAGACGGCCTGCAGGTTGTCGTCCGGCGAGGAGATCTCGTCGACTTCGATCCCAGCCTCGAGGACGACACCGGTCAGGCGGCCGAAGAACTCGTCACGCTTGTGCGTCTCAACGACGAGCGTCCGGTCATCGGGCCCGAAGGTCATCTTCTGGATGGACCGGTCGCCGACGAAGCGGGCGGCCAGGGCCCTCGGATCGCTCGAGCGGACCGAGATCTGATGCGGATGGGCCTCGATCAGCTCCCGGATATAGGGGATATCCCCCTGAGCCAGGATCTTGCCCTGGTGGATGAGGACGATCCTCGTGGTCAAGGCCTCGATCTCCGGCAAGACGTGGCTCGAGACGAGGACGGTGCGGCCCTGGTCCCTGAACCCCTTGATGAGCTTGATGAGCTTGCGCTTGCCCAGGGGGTCGAGCCCGCTGAGCGGCTCGTCGAGGATGAGGATCCCGGGATCGTGGGCGACGGCTTGGGCGAACTTGATCCTCTGGCGCATGCCCCGGCTGTAGCCGCGGATGAGGCGGTCCTTATCGTTCGTCAGGTCGACGACGTCGAGCGCCCGCGCGGCGCGGTCCTTGATCTCCGCCGGCGCGTAGCCGTAGAACCTGAGCAGGCCGGTGAGGAACTCCCAGCCGGTGACGTCCTCATAGAAAACGTCCTGCTCGGGGCAGAACCCGATCCCCTGAAAGACCCCCGGATTGTTCCAAACCTTCCGGCCGCGGACGGTCACGGCGCCGATGTTCGGCTTCATCTGCCCGGTGATGAGCTTCATGAAGGTCGATTTGCCCGCGCCGTTCGGGCCCAGGAGCCCGGTGATGCCGTCCTCGATCTCGAGCGTGACATCGTTCAGGCCGAGGACGTTGCCGTACCACTTGGACAGGCTCGTCGCGGCGATGACGGCGGTCACTTGATGACCTCGACGCTGCGGATCTTCCGGTCGAGGACGATCGCCGACAGGGCGCAGATCGCGGCCAGGACGGCGAACGACCAGACCGCCGGGACCGCGTGAGGCAGCTTCTGGCCGAAGATGAAGGCCCCCACCTGCTGGAGATTGGCCGGGACCGAGAACAAGGTCATATAAGGGGTCCGAAAGATGCTTTGGAGGATCCCGAAGATGACGCTGGAGAAGATGTAAACCCCGAAGATCAGGATGAAGACGTAGCGGGCGTTCTTGCTCACGGACGACAGCAGGAGAACATAGAAGCCGAAAAAGACGGTCAGCAGGGCCGAGTAGCCGATGACGGACAGCGGCAGCCAGGGATACTGGAGGAAGAACCTGAAGGAGCCGGCAAAGATGAGCTTGAAGATGATCAGCACCAGGCCCGGCACGGCCGTGAAGATGAGGACGAAGAAGGCGATGACCGACATCTTGCCGACGAGGTAGTCCGTCTTTCGCAGGGGACGGGAGAAATAAAGCTGGAGGGAGCTGTGCTTGAGGTCGTCGGCGATGAGCCCGCCCGCGCCAAACGCGAGCACGAGGACGATCAGGAAGAGGAGGGAATCGTTGGTGAAATAGGTCGAGAAGTACTTGGGGCCGATATTGAGCAGGCGGTCGCTGCCCTGGATGATCGTCTTGAAGTCCTCAAGCCGCTCGGAGATATAAAGTCCGACGAGGAAAACGAACGCCGGGACGAAGGCGCCGGCGAAAACGACCTTGAACCGCTTCTTGCGGAAGGCCAGCTGGATCCCGGTCCGAGTGATCGGCCACCAGGGGAACCGGCGCTCGACCAGATGGCCGTCCCAGTGACTGTAGCCCTTTTCGCGGACCGTGGCCATCAGTCCACCCCCACCACGCCCGCGAAGAGGTCCTCGAGCGAGGTCCGGCTCTTGACGAAGGAGCGCAGCTGGACGCCCGTCCGGGCGGCCGTCCGGAAGATGTCCATGCGCTCGCTCGCCTCCGGCATGTAGACCTTGATCAGGCCGTCCTCCATCTCGTCGACGCGGCTGCCCGCGACTTCGAGATCCTTGCGGAAAGCGGCGCCGTCGCCTTTGATGCGAACCTCGTAAAGACTGTAGTGGATGGCCCGCAGGTCGGTCATCCGGCCCTCGGCCGCGACCTTCCCGTGCTTGAGGATGACGACGGTCTCGCAGAGGGATTCGATGTCGTCGAGGATGTGCGAAGACAGCAGGACCTGGATCGACTTGTGGACCGAGATGTCCCTGATGAGATCGAGGACCTCCGTGCGCCCGGTCGGGTCGAGGTTCGACGTCGGCTCGTCGAGAAAGAGGATCTTGGGGTCATGGACGAGGGCCTGGGCCAGCTTGAGGCGCTGCTTCATGCCCGCGGAATACGTGTCGAGGAGCCGGTAGCGGGCCTCGCCGAGGCCGACGTAAAAAAGGACCTCGTGGGCCCGCTTCATGGCTTCCTGCCGGGGCATGCCGGAGAGCTCCCCGAAATACGAGGTGAAGGTCACGGCGTCCATGCCGGCGACGAAACAGTCGCTTTCGGGCATGTAGCCGACCGAGCGGCGTATCATGGCCTGCTCGCGACGGATGTCGTAGTCGAGGACCTTCCCCTCGCCGCGCTCCGGGACGAGGAAGCCGAGGAGAATGCGAAGAAGGGTGCTTTTGCCGGCCCCGTTCGGCCCGAGCAGGCCCACCGCCCCCTCGCCCAGGCGGACGGTCACGCCGTCGAGAGCGACGATCTTCCCGTAGCGAAAGCTCAGGTCTTTGACTTCGATGCTCATCCGGAAAGCCAGTTTATTCTTATTGGAATACGGGGCGCAAGCGAAAATGTTCCCGGTTTGTTATAATTCCGGCCAGTCCACCGCGAAAGGAGCCGCCATGACCTCCAAGTCCAGCCGAACCACCGTCATCGCCCTTCTGGGGATCCTCGCCGGCGCGACAGTCGGCCTGGCCGCCCAGGCCGGCGGGACAAAGCCCATCGCTTTCGACGACTTCATCGGCATCCGGCGGGTGACCGACCCCCAGCTGTCGCCCGACGGGACCCGGATCGCCTTCGTCATCACGGTCATGGACAAGTCCGCCAATCGCGGCTTGAGCGACATCTGGATCGTGCCCGCGCGGGGCGGTGAGCCGCGGCGCCTGACGGCGAGCCCGGCCGCGGACATGAACCCCCGCTGGTCGCCCGACGGCCGGACGATCGCCTTCGTCTCGACGCGCTCCGGAAGTCCGCAGGTCTGGACGATCGACCCGAACGGCGGCGAGGCGGTCCAGCTCACCCGGATCTCGACGGGCGCCTCGGGCGTCATCTGGTCACCGACAGGCAAGCAACTCGCGTTCGTCTCCTCGGTCTTTCCCGATCTTCCGGATGACGCCGGCAACAAAAAGCGGATGGAGGAGCTCGAGGCGAGCAAGGTCAAGGGCCGCGTCTACGATCACCTCCTCTTCCGGCACTGGAACACCTGGTGGGACGGGACACGGAGCCATCTCTTTGTCGTCCCGGCCGCGGGCGGAACCCCGGTCGATGTTTCGACGGGGGATTTCGACGTGCCGCCGATCGCCCTCGGGGGTTCCCAGGATTACGTCTTCTCCCCCGACGGGTCCGAGATCGCGTTCGTCCGCAACACCGACCCGGAATTCCGGCTGGCCCTCGGCACGAACAACGACATCTTCCTGACCGCGGCGGGCGGCGGGGAGGCGAAGAAGCTGACAACGAACAAAGCCAACGACCATTCCCCCCGCTATTCCCCCGACGGCCGGTACATCGCCTATCTGGCCATGGCGCGGCCGGGATTCGAGGCGGACAAGCAGTCGCTGATGCTCTACGACCGCAAGGCCGGGACGACGGTCAATCTGACCGAGAACCTGGACTACTCCGCCGACGACCTCCTCTGGGCGCCCGGCAGCGCATCGATCTATTTCGACGCCCAGGACAAGGGCCGGACGGCGGTCTTCAAGGTGACCCTGGCGACGAAGAAGATCGACCGCGTCCTCGACGGCCACTTCCTGACGTCTCCGGCCCTCTCCCCCGACGCCGGGAGGCTCTATTTCTTGCGGCAAGCGATCGATCGTCCGTATGACATCTGGTCCCTCGATCTCAAGACGAAGGCCCTGTCGCAGATCACCGACATCAACGCCGGGCTCCTGGCCCGCCTGGACATGAACCCGGCCGAGGAGTTCTGGTTCGAAGGCGGCGGAGGCGACAAGATCCACGGCTACTTCGTCAAGCCCCCGGCCTTCGATCCTTCGAAGAAGTATCCCCTGCTCATGCTCATCCACGGCGGCCCGCAGGGCGCTTTCGGAGACGAGTTCCACTACCGCTGGAACGTCCAGATGTTCGCCGCCGGCGGCTATGTCACGGCCATGGTCAATTTCCACGGCAGCACCGGCTACGGGCAGGCCTTCACCGACTCGATCACCGGGGACTGGGGCGGCAAGCCTTTCGAGGACATCCTCAAGGGCGTCGCGTACTTGCGCGGCGCGTATGCGTTCATCGACCCGGACAAGCTCGGCGCGGCCGGCGCGTCCTACGGCGGCTACATGATCGACTGGCTCGAGGGCCATTCGGACATCTTCGACTGCCTCGTCTCCCACGACGGCGTCTTCGACCTCCGCTCCATGTACGGCGCGACCGAGGAGCTGTGGTTCCCGGAATGGGAGTATCACGGCACGCCCTGGACGAGCCCGGACCAGTACGCGAAGTGGTCCCCGTCCATGTCCGTCAAAAACTTCAAGACGCCGCTCCTCGTCATCCACAGCGCCAACGACTACCGCGTCCCGCTCGAGCAAGGCTTGCAGCTGTTCACTTCGCTCCAGCGCGCCGGCGTCCCTTCGAAGCTCCTCTACTTCCCCGACGAGGACCACTTCATCTCCAAGCCGCAGAACGCCGAGCTCTGGTGGAAGACGATCCACGAGTGGCTCGCGACCTACCTTAAATAGGCAGTCGCAACATCGCGTCGGGGTCGACGCGGGCGTCGAAGATCTTGAAGGACCAATGGAGGTGGGGGCCGGTCGATCGGCCCGTCGTGCCGCAGAGCCCGATCGTCTGACCCTTCCGCACGCTCTCGCCCCGCTTGACGAGGAGCTTCGACATGTGGCCGTACGTGCTGAAGACGCCGAGGCCGTGATCGATGATGACCGTCCTGCCGCCGAAATAGAGATCGCTGGCCATCACGACCCGGCCGGCGTTCGAGGCCTCGATCGGCTCGCCGAAGGGAACGCGGAGGTCGAGGCCCGTGTGGAGCGATTGCAGAACGTTGTTGTTGAGCCGTCTCTGGCCGAAGTTCGACCATGACGGGGCCGCGTTCGGCACGACGAACGGCCCTTCGCCCAGCCATTCGGGGGTGACGACGCTCATGGCCAGGCCGACGAGCTCGGCCTCCCGCTTGATCCGCGCCTGAAGGGACTCGGGCGGCGTCACGTACTCGGGCTTGAATTGGAGTTTGGTCGAAGGGAAGGTCCTGGCGACGACGAGGAGGTCCTTACGGACGTTCTCCATGACGCCGCCCGCCTTGCGCAGCTTGACGGTCAAAACATACGGGCCGGGCTTGGTTTGGACGTCGATCCCGAGGAACGCGAAGACGCTCGCGACGTCAGCACCAGGCGAGTTGACGGGCGCCGTCCGCGACGACCGGGTCGGCCTCAGCTCCGCGGTCCGGCCGAGGAACGTTACCGCGGCCGACTTGACCGAGCGGTCGGCTTCGAGAAAAACGATGATCGGCTCCCCCGGCTGCAGGGACCGGTAGGCGAGGCGAATGACCGGGCCCGACGGGGCCGGCGCCGTCTGAGCGCCAAGCGCCGCCGCGATAAGGGCGACGAGCGTAAGCACAAGCGCGGCGGGTTTCCCGGCCGGGGGAAAAGGCCTCACGCCACCGCCCCTCGCGCGTTCTTCCTCAGCACGCGTCCCGGCAGCCGTCCGGTGTGCGCGCCGTCTTCGACGACGACCTGGCCGTTGACGACGACCTTCTCGATCCCTTCGGGGTAGACGGCCGGCTCCTTGAAGGTCGCCCGATCGATGACCCGGGCCGGATCGAAGACGCAGACGTCGGCGGCCCAGCCGACCTTGAGCTGGCCGCGCCGGACGAACCCCATCTGGCCGGCGGGCATGCCTGTCATCTTGCGGATCATCTCCTCGAGCGGCACGATCTTTTCCTCGCGGACGTACTTGCCGAGAACGCGGGGAAAAGTGCCGTAAAACCTGGGATGAGGACGGCCCTTGCTCAAGGGCCCGTAGGGCGCGATCGCCCCGCTGTCCCCTCCGACGCCGACGAGAGGGTGGGCGAGGATGCGCTTGAGGATGTCTTCCGTGCCATAGAAGCTGATCATTCCGACGCGTCCCGACTCTTCGACGAGCAGGTCGCGCATGAAATCGTACGCGGTCTTTCCGGCCTTGGCCGAGGCCTCGAGGACGCTCATTCCCTCGACCCCGCGGTTCTTCTCCGTGGCCACCTCGGAGATGAGGACCTTGTCCCACGAACCATACCGCTCTTCCTGTCCGGCCAGCGCCTCGCGGAGACGCGCATCGAGCGCGGGGTCCTTGAGCCGGGCGACGAAATCCGCGTCGACGCCCTCGCGCGACCACATCGGGAAGAGCAGGTTCAGGCTCGTCGCCGCGGCGATATAGGGATACCGGTCGCACCGGAAATCGATCCCGGCGGCCCGGGCCTCCTCGAGCTTGGCCATGAGCGCGTCGATCTTCGGCCAATTGGCGGCTTCGCCGATCTTGAGGTGAGAGATCTGGAGCCGGATGGGCGATTCCTTGGCGATGCGAAGCGCTTCGTCCACGGCTTCGAGAACGCCGGCCTCCTCGTCCCTCATGTGAGTCGCGTAGACTCCGCCCGTTTTGGCGGCGACCCGGCTGAGCTCGATGAGCTCCTCGGTCGGGGCGAAGCTCCCCGGCGTGTATTCGAGCCCCGAGGACAGGCCCAAGGCGCCTCCGGCCATGGCCTCGGCGACGAGCTCTTTCATCCGTTCGAGCTCGGCCGGCGTGGCCGGGCGGTCGCCGTGACCCATGGCCACGCCCCGCACCGTCCCGTGCCCGACGAAGGTGGTGTAGTTCAAGGCCATGCCGGTCTGTTCGAGCCGGCCGAAGAAGCCGCGGATGTCGCGCCAACCCGTGTCAATGCCGTAATCCTCGGCCAGACTGCGGCGGAGGTCCTCGACGTCCTTGTCCGTGAGGGGGAAGGGAGAGCCGCCGCACTGGCCGCTGACCAGCGTGGTCACGCCCTGCCGGACGGCGCTCTCGGCCCGGGGATTGACGAGGAGGCCGATATCGGTGTGGTCGTGGACGTCGATGAACCCGGGCGAGACGGCCCGGCCTTCGGCCTCGATCACGGTCGAGGCCCGGGACCGCGGGATCCGGCCGATCAGCCGGATCGTGCCGCCGGAGATGCCGATATCGGTCCGGACCGGAGGACCGCCCGCCCCGTCATAGACCGTGCCGCCGGCAATAAGAAGGTCCAAGTCCTTGCCTTTGGCGCATCCCTGGAGAAGGAGCCCGGCGCCTCCGGCGGAAGCGACGGCGGCCGTCTTCAGCGCGCCCTGGATGAAAGCCCGTCTTTTCATGGTGTCCATGTCCTACGCATCATAGTCAAAACCCGGCCCCGAGTAAACACACGACGGCCGCGGGCCGCCCGCTCCGCCCGCGGCCGGCCGATTTGCCTTCGCCCCGGATTTCTGGTAGATTAACGCTCCCCGGCGCGCCTCCGCGCCCGCCGAGAATCCGGAAAGGAACGACCGATGGCCGACGAAAAAAAAGAAACAACTCCCAAAAGGAAGAAGATGAACGCCCTGACCCTGGCCGAGATCGAGGCCGCGCTCGCCGGATGCAAGGACAAGCAGGGCGGGCTCGCGTCGAAATACGCCCGTCAGCTCCTGGCCCGCAAGAAGGCCCTGTCCATCTGATCTCCGGGGTCCCTCCCCCCTGCCCGCGCGTAAATTCAAGAGAGTGTTGTCATTTCCCCGGATTTCTGTTAAAATGACCCGGAAAAAACATCAGGAGAAACAAAAAGCGTGATTAGCAAGGAACAGAAGACGAAGATCGTCAAGGACAACCAGGCCCATCCCACCGACTCGGGATCGCCTGAGATCCAGGTCGCTTTGCTGACGGAGCGGATCAACCTGCTCGTCAAACACTTCGGCGACCACAAAAAAGACTTCCACTCCCGGGCCGGCCTCATGAAGCAGGTCGGGCAGAGAAAGCGGCTCCTCGAATACATCAAGAACCAAGATGTCAGCCGCTACGAAAAGCTCATCCAGAAGCTCGGCCTGCGCAAGTAGGCCCGGCCTCCAAAGGAACCCCTCATGTCCAACACTATCAGTCTAGAGATCAACAAGCGCACCCTGACCATCGACATCGGCAAGATCGCCAAGCAGGCCGACGGCTCGGCCCTTCTCCGCTACGGCGACACGATGATGCTCGTCACGGCCACGTCCCGCAAGGAGCTCAAGGAAGGCAAGGATTTCCTGCCCCTCATCGTCGACTACCGCGAGAACACCTACGCCGCGGGCAAGATCCCCGGCGGCTTCTTCAAGCGCGAGGGCCGTCCCTCGGAGCGGGAGATCCTCATAGCCCGCCTGATCGACCGGCCCATCCGGCCGCTCTTCCCCGAGGGCTACTTCTTCGACACCCAGATCGTCGGCCTGCTCCTCTCGGCCGACCTCGAAAACGAGCCCGACACGCTCGGCGTCATCGGCGCCTCGGCCGCCCTTTACTTTTCCGACATCCCCTACACGACCCCCCTCGGCGCGGTCAAGGTCGGCCTCGTCGATGGTCAGTACGTCGTCAATCCGACCGACGGCGAACTCGACCGCAGCCCGATCAACGTGACCGTCGTCAGCAACGAGAGCGGCGTCATCATGATCGAGGCCGGGGCCCGGGAAGTGGAGGAGGACAAGCTCCTCGAAGCCCTGGCCCTGGCCCACGAAACGAACCAGCAGATCATCAAGGCCCAGAAAGACCTCTTCGCCAAGCTCGGCATCAAGAAGCGCGCGTTCACGCCCAAGGCCGTCGACGCCGCGAAGCTGGCCGGCGTCGAGCGGGAGCACGGTCCGGCCCTCCTCGAGGCCATGCAGGTCCGGGGCAAGAAGGCCAACGAGGCCGCCCTCAAAGCCGTCCGCGAGGCCGCCCTGGCCCAGATCCCCGAAGAGAACCTCGAGGATCGGCTCCAAACCAAGGAGTGCTTCACCAAGCTCGAGGAGAAGCTCTTCCGCGAGCTCGTTCTCAAGAAGAAGCTCCGGACGGACGGACGCGGCTTCGACGACATCCGGCCGATCACGGCCGAGGTCGGCCTCCTGACCCGGACCCACGGCTCGGCCCTGTTCACCCGCGGCGAGACGCAGGCCTTGGCCACCGTCACCCTGGGCACCTTCGAGGATGCCCAACGGCTCGACAGCCTGGGCGAGGAATCCAAAAAGCGGTTCATGCTTCATTATAACTTCCCGCCGTTCTCGGTCGGCGAGGTCGGCTTCCTGCGGGGCCCCGGGCGCCGCGAGATCGGGCACGGCGCTCTGGCCGAAAAATCGATCCTCCCCGCGATCCCCGATATGGAGACCTTTCCCTATACCATCCGCATCGTCTCGGACATCCTGGAGAGCAACGGCTCCTCCTCGCAGGCGAGCGTCTGCGGCGGCATCCTGGCGCTGATGGACGCCGGCGTCCCCCTGAAGATGGTCGTGGCCGGGATCGCCATGGGTCTTGTATCCGACTGCGACGGTTACGCCATTCTGACCGACATCGCCGGCCTCGAAGACCACTTCGGCGACATGGATTTCAAAATGGCCGGCACGGAAAAGGGCGTCACCGCCATCCAGCTCGACCTCAAGATCCCCTGCGTCACCCTGCCGATGCTCGGCGAGATCATGGCCAAGTCCAAGGCCGCCCGGCTCAAGGTCCTGGCCAAGATGAAGGAGGCCATCGCCGAGCCCCGCAAGGACATCTCGGCCTACGCCCCCCGGATCATCATCCTCAACATCAACCCGGAAAAGGTCGGCGAGGTCATCGGACCGGCCGGCAAGATCATCAAAAAGATCATCAGCCAGACCGGGGCCAAGATCGACATCGAAGAGGACGGCAGGATCCTCATCGCCTCGACGGACATGTCCGCCGCCGAAGCCGCCAAGCAGATGATCCTCGACCTCACGGCCGAGGCCGAGCTCGGCAAGGTTTACACCGGCAAGGTCGTCCGCCTCGAGGAATACGGGGCCTTCGTCGAGATCATGCCCAACCTCGTCGGCCTTCTGCACATCTCCGAGGTCGCGCCCTACCGGATCGCCAGCATCCACGATGTCCTTCATCTCGGCGACACGGTCACGGTCAAGGTCGTCAGCATCGACCCGGCCGACAACAAGATCCGCCTGAGCAAGAAGGCCTGCGAGGAAGGCGGCGGGGAGAATCCGGAATCGACGCCCCGTCCGCCCGCCCCCCCGCGGCGCTATCCCCGGGAGAACGGCCCGGACCGCAGGGGCGGTCGCGGCCGGTTTTGATTTCTCCGGTCGTTGGCCTATAATCCACGGAGGGCCCCCGCGGCGGCGCGGCGGCCCGAGACGAAGATGCTCCGCTCATACGACCGTCCCGGTTTCACCCTGATCGAGATGATCATCGCCCTCTCGATCGTGGCCGTCCTGGCCATGCTGGCGCTTCCCCTCGGCAAGATGGCCGTCAAGCGGGCCAACGAGATCGAGCTCGCGAGGGCCCTGCGGACCATCCGGGAGGCGATCGACGCCTACAAGAAGCTCGCCGACGAGAAGAAGTTCGAAGTCGGCGAGGACACGGAGGGCTACCCCCCGACGCTCGAGACCCTGGTCAAGGGCGTCGTGATCCAGGAGAAAGACGCCCAGGGCAAGGCGGGAGGGGCCAAGAAGACCGTCAAGTTCCTCCGCCGCATCCCCAAGGACCCTATGACCGATTCGTTCGACTGGGGGCTGAGGTCCTATCAGGACGAATTCGATTCGGATGTCTGGGGAGAGGAGAATGTGTACGATGTCTACACGAAGAGTCCGGCCGTGGCCCTCGACGGGACCAAGTACAAGGACTGGTGATAGCGGCTTCACGCTGATCGAGATCATCATCGTTCTCGGGATCATCGGGCTCTTGGTCGGCGTGGGCCTGCCTACCTACAAGTCGGCGACGGTCAAGGCCCGCGAATCCGTGCTCAGGGAGAACCTGCACATCCTGCGCAAGCTCATCGACCAATACGCCCAGGACAAGGGCAAGTACCCGGCCTCCCTCCAGGCCCTCGTCCAGGACAGCTACATCCGGTCCATCCCGGTCGACCCGATGACCCGCCTCTCGACAAGCTGGGTCGAGGTCCGCGAGCTCCCTTCCCCCGAGGACCCGATGCTGACCGAGATCCCCGGCGTCATCGACGTGAAATCCGGATCGGACGGCAAATCGCCCATCGATGAATCGCCCTACAACACCTGGTAACGGCCGCGGGCGGCGGGGCTACGCCCTCATCATCCTGATGATGGCCGTCTTCGTCCTTAGCCTCGGGGCTCTCATTGCCATGCCCGTCTGGCAGACCGAGCTCCAGCGCGAGAAGGAGGAGGAGCTGATCTTCCGCGGCAAGCAGTACGCCGAGGCCGTCCGCATCTTTGTCCAGAAGAACCCGGGCCGCTTCCCCGCCAGCCTGAAAGACCTTCTCGACAAGAAGTGCATCCGGCGCCTCTACAAGGACCCCTTCAGTCGCGACGGCCAATGGAACATCATCCTGGCATCGACCGGGACCTCGACAGGCCCCCCGATGGGCGGGCCGGGGAGCATGTCCCCGGCGACGGGCTCGGGCGGCCAAGCCGCCCAGGAGATCCTTGTCGCGCCCGAACGCGTTCTGCCGGCCATCAAGGACCCCCGCATCCTGGGCGTCGTGAGCTCTTCAAAAAGCAAGTCGATCAAGATCTATAATGACCAGGACTCGCACGACAAGTGGCTGTTCTTTTTCGGGCAGGATCCCAAGAAGCCGCCCCGGATCGTCTACTACGGGCAAAAACGCTGAGATCAGCCGCCCCGTCCCCGGTCAGGACGCTTTGACGAGCGGGACGAAGCGCACGCCGAGCAGTTTCTCCCGTTCGAACCCCTCTTCGGCCCGCCGGACGAGAAAAAGCTCCTGGAAGTCCGTGCCAACGGGGATGATCATCCGGCCCCTCTCCGCAAGCTGGCCTTCGAGCGCCGCCGGGATCCGGGGCGCGGCGGCCGTGACGATGATGCCGTCGAAAGGCGCCTCCTCGGCCCAGCCCTCCGAGCCGTCGCCGACGCGATAGCGGATGTTCCCGTAGCCGAGGCCGTCGAGGACGGCCCGGGCCCGCAGCGCGAGCGTCTCGACGATCTCCACCGTCCAGACCACGCCGGCGATCTCGGCCAGGATAGCGGTCTGATAGCCCGAACCGGTGCCTATCTCGAGGACCTTCTCCCCGCCATTGAGGCCGAGCGCCTCGGTCATGTAGGCGACGATGTAGGGTTGGGAGATAGTCTGGCCTTCGCCGATCGGCAGGGGCTCGTCCGCGTAGGCGTGGACCCTGAAGCCTTCAGGCATGAACAGATGGCGCGGGACCCTGGACATAGCGGCCAGGACGAGCGGGTCGCGGACCCCCCGGGCCCGGATCTGAGCGTCCGTCATCCGCCGCCGCTCGCGGGCGTATTCGCCGTCCAATGGCGGTCCTCCCTTTTCAATAGGCGCGGGCGAAATAGGCCAGGACCTGTCCCTTGGCGCCGCAGGCCGCGCAGGGCGCGCCCGTCCTGGCTTCCTCGTCGTCGAGCGGGATGACCCGGATCGTGGCCATCGTCTCGCTCTTGATCCTAGCCTCGCAGGCCTCGTCGCCGCACCAGGCCGCCCGGACGAAGCCGCGCTTGTTCTCGATGATGTCCTTGAAGCTGTCGTAGTCGGCCGCGTCCCGGATGTTCGCTTCGAGAAACGCCCGGGCCTGGGCCAGAAGCCCGGCCTGGATCTCGTCGAGGAGCGCGGGGACGCGGGCCCCCAGGGAAGCCAGCGGCACGGCCTCCTTGGCCCTCGTGTCGCGGCGGACGAGAACGGCCTGGCCGGCTTTGACGTCGCGCGGACCGATCTCGATCCGGAGGGGCACGCCGCGCATCTCGTATTCGGAGAACTTCCAGCCCGGAGTGGCCTCCTCACGGGCGTCGATGGCGGCGCGGACGCCGGCCTTTTGGAGCCCCTCGACGACGGCGGCGGCGGAAGGGAGAACGGTCTCTCTCCAGTTGCCGATCGAGATGGGCACGACCATGACCTGGACGGGAGCGATCCGGGGCGGGAAGCGCAGGCCCGAATCGTCGCCGTGGACCATGATCAGGGCGCCGATCGTCCGGGTGGTCATGCCCCAGGAGGTCTGCCAGACGTACTGGAGCGTCTGGCTGCGATCCTCGAACTTGATGTCGAAGGCCTTCGAGAAGTGCTGCCCGAGGTTATGGGAGGTGCCCATCTGGAGCGCTTTGCCGTCGGACATCAGGGCCTCGATGGCGTAGGTCATGGACGCCCCGGCGAACTTCTCGCTCAGGGACTTGCGGCCCGAGAGGACCGGTACCGCCAGCTCCGATTCGCAAAAATCCCGGTAGAGGGCCAGGATCGCCAGGGTCTCGGCCTCGCCCTCCTCGGCGGTTTCGTGACAGGTGTGACCTTCCTGCCAGAGGAACTCGGTTGTCCGCAGGAAGGGGCGGGTGACCTTCTCCCAGCGGACGATGTTGGCCCACTGGTTGATGAGGACAGGCAGGTCCCGCCAGGATTTGATCCATTTGGCGTACATGTGGCCGATGATGGCTTCGGAGGTCGGACGGACGGCCAGCCTCTCTTCGAGCTCCTCCTTGCCGCCGATCGTCACCCAGGCGACCTCGGGCGAAAAGCCTTGGACGTGCTCGGCTTCCTTCTTGAGAAAGCTCTCGGGGATGAACAGGGGGAAATAGGCGTTGACGTGGCCGGTGGCCTTGATCCGCCGGTCGAGCCCCTTCTGGATATTCTCCCAGACGGCGTAGCCGTGCGGGCGGATGACCATCATGCCCTTCATGGGCGTGTAATCGGCCAGTTCGGCCTTCTGGACGATCTCGACGTACCATTTCGAAAAATCTGCGCTCTTGGGCGTGATCTGCATGACCCGGCGTTCTGACTCGTTCACGTCATCTCCTTGTGTTTGAGCGTTTTACGATTCTAGCCGCGGCCTTCCGAATTGTCAAGGAACGGCAATATCCCCTGCCGCTTCACCGTTAGGGGTGATTGACCGGCCGGGAACGCCCGTGCGATGCTGGGTTCGCCAATTTCAAAGGAAAAGGAAAGTCGATATGCTGAGCAGGATCTCCTGGGAATCCAGGCCCCTACGGCGCCGGCCCCCCGAGCGGGGATTCAAGCTCGCTCTGCCGATGGCCGTCGAGGGGCCCGACCCGAGCGGGACCTTCTTCCACGAGGAGACGACTCTCTCGTTCATGAGCCACCAGGGCGCCGTCTTCCCGCTCGCGAGCCCGGTCGCCCTCGGTTCCCGGTTGAAGCTTTCGATCGCCCTCCCTCCCAAGCTCGGGGAAGGTCGAAGCCTGACTCTTGTCGTCAAAGGGACGATCGTCGATGTCGAGCCGGGCGACGGGGACGAGGCGGCCCCCCAGGTTGCCATCCGTCTCGAGTCCCGTTATATCATCCAAGCTGAAGTCGCATGATGTTCGAGCCGAAGGGCCGCAGCCGGCCCGGACGCCTAGCCCCCGAAGATGAGACGAGCGGCCCGAATATAACCCCGGGATTCCCCGGGAAAAGCGATTGTCCCAGGCAGCAAGGACCGCGAAAATGATAGTCGACATGGAAACGGCCAAGTCTCTTCATGATCCCTCCACACAAGGCGCGGCCAAGGCCGGAAAGAGGGAGCGGTCCTTCGAACTCTCTCTTCCGGCCTTGGTCAAGGGCCTCGATGCGGCGGGCCGGAAGTTCGAGGAAAGGACGTCGGTCTGCGGCATCAGCGCCCAGGAGGTGTCCCTCCGCCTCAAGGCCCGTCTCATGATCGACTCGCGGGTGACCCTGTTCCTCGATATCCCAAGGACCCTCATTCTCGAAAGCCCGCTTCGTATGGTCCTGTCAGGGGAGGTCGTCTACGTCCGCCTGGAGCTGAAAGGCGAGAAGACGCAGTTCCTCGTCGTCCGCCTCGACCGCGGATTCCGCCTCCACCCGAACAGCGCCCCTCCGGCCTGACGGTCGACACCGGGCGATCGCTCCTCCGTTCAGAGGAGTGACGCGGCTGTCTCACCCCCCCTCACCCCCGATGCTTGACAAGCCGTCGAAGAATGACTTATGATTCCGGCAACTGAAGGACAAGATGCCGAAATCGCCAAAACCTCCCAAAGGGGACGAGACCAGCATGGAGAAAAAAAAGATCCCCGCCGCGACCCCCGAATCGAAGATCACGCTCCTCGTTTTTTGCCCGTCCGACATCATCCTCGCCGGCATCCTCCGGGCGCTCGAATCGGATCCGGACCTGGACATCCTGAACATCGAGAAGAACACGATCGAGTCGTTCATGGATTCGATCAAGAAGCTCAAGCCTCAGGTCATCCTCTTCGCCCACATGGAGCCCCTGCCCAATCTCCGTGAGATCTGCAAGGCCATCCGCGACCTCTCCAAGACCCAGGGCCGCTCGGAGCTGCTGCTCATGGGCAGCATCCCGGCCCACGAGGAGATCGTCAACCTCATCAACGCCGGGGCGCGGGGCTATTTCGACCTCAACGACGCCTCGTCCCAGCTGCCGGAGGCCGTCCGGGCCGTCCACAAAGGCGAGATCTGGCTGCCGCGCGACAAAATGTCCAGCATCATGGATCGCATCATCTCCGTCGTCGGCAGGGAACTCAAGGAGAAGACGCTCGATCAGCTCACCCCGACCGAATTTCAGGTCCTGCGCCTGATCGGCCAGGGCAAGAGCAACGACGAGATCGCCGAGTTGATGTTCATCAGCAAGAACACGGTCCGCTCCCACATCAAGAGCATCTACGCCAAGCTCGATACCCATAGCCGTCTCCAGCTGGCCCTCTACGCCATCAATTCGGCCCTGTTCTAATGCGAGGAAGCAAGGACGCCATGACCAAGAAAGCCGCCCCCAAAAAGACAGTCAAACCCGTCCCCGATGACCTGGAGATCAACCGCCGCCGGGAATGGCGGTTCGACTTCCCGCTCGATACGCTCATCGAGGGCAGCCTCGCCGACGGCGCCAAATTCAAAGAGGAAACCCGCCTCGAGAACATCTCCTCGGGCGGGGCCTATTTCACCCTGGATTCCGGGGTGGTCGTCGGCTCCAAGCTCAATCTCTTCATCGAGCTCCCGGAGAAGCTCGCCGACGGCAAAAGGATGCGGCTGCGCATCGGCGGCATCACCGTCCGCCTGGAAAGGCCGGACAAGAAGACTAAGCACCAGGGTGTCGCCGTGCGGTTCAGCGATGACCTGTTCAAAATCGTCCCGATCAAGAAAACGGCCAAGAAGAAGTAGCGTTCTCCGGGTCGCCCTGACCGGGGGGATCGCCTGCGGGAAATCCGTCGTCGCCAAGATCCTGGCCGATAAGGGCTGCGTCGTCTACTCGGCGGACGAGGCGGCCCATAACCTGATGCGCCCCGGCCGGGCGGCCTGGAAAAGGGTCGTCGCCAAGTTCGGGTCTTCCATCTTGCGCCCCGACAGGACGATCGACCGCTCCGCGCTGGGCGCCATCGTCTTCTCCGACCCGGCCGCCCGCCGCTTCCTCGACCGGCTCATCCACCCGCTCGTCCTCGCCGAACAGGCCAAGGCGGTTCGACGTCTCGAGCGGGAGGGCCGAACCCGGATCTTCGTCGCCGAGGCGGCTCTGACGATAGAAGCGGGATATGCCGGGCTTTTCGACCGCATCGTCGTCGTCCGCTGCGGCGGACCGCAACAGGTCCGGAGGCTGTGCCGGCGCGACGGGATCAGCCGGGCCGCGGCCCTGCGGAAGATCGGGGCCCAGATGCCGCTCCGCGAGAAGCTCCGCCACGCCGATTACGTCGTCGACGCGTCAGGAACGCTGGAGGGGACGATCGACGAGACGGAACGGGTCTATGCCCAGCTCGTGAGGGACGCCGAGATAGTGGTCAAACCGGTTTGACCCCGTTTTGGGGCTAAGCGGATTTGGTCTTGGAGAGGAGCGTCTTGAGCTCCTGGCCGGGCCGGAACTTGATCCGCTGGCCTTTTTCGATGCGGATCTGCTTCTGCCGACGGATGTCGCGCCCGAAGCCGGTCTTCTTGGCCACGACCTTGAAGCTTCCGAAACCGCGGATCTCGACTTTTTCTTTCTTGGCGAGCGCGGTCTTGAGCGACTCGAGAACGGCTTCGACGATCGACAGGGACTTGGCCCTGTTGAATTCGGTCTTCTTCTCGATCGCCAAAGCGATATCGTTCTTGATCATCGAAGTCACTCCTTACGAGAAAACGATGACTATATTTAATTTATTGATAACAAAAAGTCAAGCACAAACATGCGGGCCCACGCGGGGTTTGACTTGACCCTCCGGGATTCTTATAATGAAGGCGCAGTGAAAGGCAAAATCTTTATCGCCCTGTCCCTCCTGGCGCCCCTCGTCGCATCCGCGGCCGTCGTCAAGATCAAGGTCGACGCGCCCATCCACCCGGTCACGTCAGAGTACATCGTCAGGTCGCTCGAGAAGGCCGACCGCGAGGGCGCCGACCTGCTCATCCTGACGCTCGATACGCCGGGAGGGCTCGACACATCGATGCGCGAGATCATCGAGAAGATCGTCAACGCCAAGACCCCCGTGGCCGCGTTCGTCGGGCCCAGCGGCTCCCGGGCCGCCTCGGCGGGTTTCTTCATCGCCATGGCCTGCGACATCTTCGTCATGGCCCCCGGCACGAGCACCGGCTCCGCTCATCCCGTCGGCCTCTCGATCACCGGTCAGACGATGGACAAGACCATGGAGGAAAAGGTCACCAACGACGCGGCGGCCTACATCCGGACACTCGCCGAGAAGCGCGGCCGGAACGTCCGCATGGCTGAGGACGCCGTCCGAAAGAGCCTGTCGTACACGGAAAAGGAAGCGCTCGAGGGCGGCCTCATCGACTTCGTGGCCGGCTCCGAGGAGGACATCGTTGCCAGGGTCGACGGCCGCACCATCAAGCGCTTCGACGGCGCCGAGCGGACATTGGCACTGGCCGGGAAGCCGATCGTCGAGTGGCCCTTGACCTTCCGGCAAAGGTTTCTCCTGACCATCGCCAATCCCAACCTCGCCTATATCCTTCTCATGATCGGGCTCCTCGGCCTCTTTTTCGAGTTCTCGCATCCCGGGGCCATCCTGCCCGGCGTCCTCGGCGGGATCTCCCTTCTCCTGGCCGTCTTCGCCTTCCAGATCCTGCCCGTCAATTATGTCGGCCTGGGCCTCATCATCCTGGCCGTCATCCTGTTCATCCTCGAGATCAAGGTCCAGAGCTTCGGCATGCTGGCCGTCGGAGGGATCGCCGCCATGATCATCGGTTCTCTCATGCTCATCAAGGCCCCGATCGCCGAGCTCCGGCCGAGCTTGCGCTTCGTCCTGCCTGTCGTCCTGGGCTTGTCCCTGATCGTCCTGTTCCTCCTGACCCTCGTTTTCAAAGCCCACCGCCGCCGCTCGTTCTCCGGGCGCGAGGGGATGGTCGGAGAGATCGGGACGGCCCGGACCGACCTCTCCCCCGCGGGCACGGTGTTCGTTCACGGCGAGCTCTGGGAGGCCGAAGCGGCCGAACCCGTCCGCGCGGGCGAGAAGGTCAAGGTCGTCGCGGTCCTCGACGGCCTGAAGATACAGGTCGGAAAAGTCTGACCAGACGGATTAAGCGGGGCCCTAAGGTCCTCGACAAGGAGAAGATCATGAACCTCTTAACGGCGCCTATCATCGTCGTCGGTCTCATCGTCCTCTACATCCTGAATTCGATCAAGATCCTCAGGGAGTACGAGCGCGGCGTCATCTTTCGCCTCGGCCGCGTCCTGCCCCAGCCAAAGGGGCCCGGCATCATTCTCGTCTTCGCCCCCATCGACCGCATCGTGCGCATCAGCCTGCGGCTCATCACCATGGACGTCCCGCCGCAGGACGTCATCACCAAGGACAACGTCACGGTCAAGGTCAACGCCGTCCTCTACTTCCGGGTCATGGATCCGCTCAAGTGCGTGATCGAGGTCCAGGACTACATCTATGCCACCTCGCAGCTGGCCCAGACGACGCTGCGCAGCCTTCTCGGCCAGGTCCCCCTCGACGATCTCCTGTCGGAACGTGAAAAGCTCAACACCCGGCTCCAGGAGATCATCGAGCAGCACACGGACCCCTGGGGCATCAAGGTCCAACTCGTCGAGATGAAACAGGTCGATCTTCCGGAGAACATGCAACGGGCCATCGCCAAGCAGGCCGAGGCCGAGCGCGAGCGCCGGGCCAAGGTCATCCACGCCGACGGCGAATTCCAGGCCGCGGACAAGCTGACCCAGGCCGCCGACATCATCTCCAGGAACCCCCAGGCGCTCCAGCTCCGCTTCCTGAGCACCCTCACCGAGATCGCCACCGAGAAGAACTCGACCATCGTATTCCCCCTGCCTATGGAACTTTTGAGGGCTTTTTCGTACGATAAGAGCCCGGAGAAGAAATAGACGAGATGAAAAACAAAGATTTCCGCGAGATCCAGGTCTCGAGCAGCCTGCTCGTCGTCATTTTCCTCGGCGTCCTCGCTCTGGGCGTTTTCATCTTCCTGCTCGGCGTATCGGTCGGCAAGAAGCAGGCCGGCATCGCCGCCCCGACCCAGATCGTCACCCAGCAGATCCCCGAGCCGATCAAGGAGCCTCCGGTCAAGCCCACTTCCTCGGAAGCGCTCTCCGAAGCCGCCGCGGCCAATCCGGTCACCGCGGACCCCGGGCTGGCCGCGAAACCGCCCGCGCCCAAGCCCTCGGTGAAGGAAACGCGCGTGGACAAGGCCCCGTCGGCGAAATCTCCCGCCGAGTCGAAGAAGGCTCCCGCGGTCTCGGCGAGCGGCCTGTACTATGTCCAGGTCGCCGCCTTCACGGAGCGGTCCCAGGCCCTGGCCGCCGCGGAAAAGTACAAGAAACAGGGCTACACGGCGGTCGTGGCCGACCCCAGGCCCTCGGACAGCAAGACGTGGTACCGGGTCCGGCTGGGCGGGTACTCGTCGAGGGAGCGCGCCGCCGACCTCCTGACCAAGCTGAACGCGGCCGCCGGCAAAAAGACCGATTTCCAGATCGTGCGCGACTGATCCCCAAAGCTCTCGCAAAGGAATGAAAACGTCATGACGCCTGTCGACAACAAGACGATAGATTTCAAGACCCGGACAAACAACCTTTTCGCGAAGATCGAAGAGGTCCGGGGTTTTCTTTGACCTGGATAACAAGACTGCCGAGCTCGAGAAGCTGAATGCCCGGCTGGCCTCGCCCGAGGTCTGGCAGGACCAGAAGGTCTCTCAATCCCTCCAACAGAAGAAGAAGCTTCTCGAGAAGGATCTCCAGTTCTTCAAGCGGATCCTCGGCCAGAAGGAGGAGCTCGAAGTCCTGACTGAGCTCGCGGGCGAGGGCGAGAACGTCCAGGCCGACGTCGACGCGGCGGTCCTGCGTCTCGAGATGGACCTCCAGGAGGCCGAACTCAGGGCGCTCTTCTTCGACACCGACGATCCGCGCAGCGCCATCCTGACCATCCACCCGGGCGCGGGGGGCACGGAATCCCAGGATTGGGCCCAGATGCTCCTGCGGATGTACATGCGCTATGCCGAGCGCAAGGGCTTCAAGGCCGAGGTCCTCGACCACCAGCCGGGGGAAGAGGCGGGCCTCAAGAGCGCCACGATCCGCTTCGAGGGCGACTACGCCTTCGGCAACCTGAGCCAGGAGACCGGGGTCCACCGGCTCGTCCGCATCTCGCCCTTCGACGCCGCCAAGAGGCGGCACACGTCCTTCGCCGCGGTCTTCGTCTATCCCGACATCGACGAGGACATCCAGATCGACATCAACCCCGACGAGCTCCGGATCGACACCTACCGGGCCTCGGGCGCCGGCGGCCAGCACGTCAACCGCACGGACTCGGCGGTCCGCATCACCCACATCCCGACCGGCATCGTCGTCCAGTGCCAGAATGAGCGCTCCCAGCACAAGAACAAGGCCATGGCCATGAAGATCCTCAAGGCCCGCCTCTACGAGCTCGAGAAGACGAAGCAGAACGAGAAACTGGAGAAGCTCGAGGACGCCAAATCCGACATCGCCTGGGGGAACCAGATCCGCTCTTATGTCCTTCACCCCTACCGGATGATCAAGGACATGCGCACCCGGGTCGAGACGGGCGACACCGACCGCGTCCTTGACGGCGATCTCGACGAATTCATCAAGGCCGCGCTCGTCCTGCGCAAGAGATCGACCCCGGGCGCGCGCTAAGGAGTTCGACATGCCCCTCGACGATATGAAGCCCGACGACGAAGGCGGCGGCCCCGGCGAACCGGGATTCCTCCCGCCCCTGGACTTCAGCTCCATCGTCATCCTGCTCTACTTCCCGGCCCTGGTCCAGCTCGGCCTCGTCGAGGACCCGGCGACCGGCACGCGGCAGGAGAACCTGGACCTGGCCAAGCGGAACATCGACCTCCTCGACCTGCTCAGGGACAGGACGAAGGGCAACCTCGAGGGCGAGGAGCAGAAGTTCCTCGACGGCGTCCTCGACCAGCTCAAGATGGCCTATCTCAAGAAGACCGATCTCGTGAAGATGTAGAGGCATGGTCGTCTATCGCGGCCTCGACGACCGCCGCCTCCGTGTCCGCCCGGCCGCCCTGGCCGTGGGCAATTTCGACGGCCTCCATCTCGGCCACCGGAAGATCCTGTCGCGGCTTTGCCGGCTGGCCGGCCGGCGCGGCCTCCGGTCCGTCGTCCTGACCTTCGAACCCCACCCCGAGCGCGCCCTGGGCCGGAGGTCCGTGCGGATGATCGACACGCCCGACCAGCGCCTGGCCCGGCTCAGAGAGACCTGTGTCGACGCCGTTGTCGTCGTTCCTTTCGACGCCGCTTTCGCCCGCCTCGACTCGACGGCGTTCGCTAACAACGTCCTGAGGGACAAGCTCGGGGCCCGGGAGGTCGTGGTCGGACGGGGCTTCCGCTTCGGGCGGGACCGCCGTGGCGACACCGCGCTCCTGCGCCGGCTCGGCCGCCGGGCCGGATTCGGCGTCCACGTCGTTCCCCCGGCCGTTCTCGGCGGCCTGACCGTCAGCTCGACGGCCGTCCGCGCCCTTGTCGGCCGGGGCCGCGTCGAAGAGGCCGCCCGGCTGCTGGACCGCCCCTACGAGATCGCCGGCCGGGTCGTCCCCGGCCGAGGGCGCGGGCGGCTGCTCGGCTTCCCAACGGCTAACCTGGAGACCCCAAACGAGATCCTGCCCGAAGGCGTATTCGTCACCGAGACCGTCCGCGGCGGCCGGATCCACCCCTCTTTGACCAGCGTGGGGACCAATCCGACGTTCGGCCCCCATCCGCTGACGGTGGAGACGCTTCTTCTCGACTTCCGCGGTTCGCTCTACGGGTCCGCGATCGCCGTCCGGTTCCTGAGAAGGCTCCGGCCGTCGAGGAAGTTCCCCGATTCCGGGTCCCTGGCCGCCCGGATCGGGCGGGACGTCGAGGAGGCGCGGGCCTGGTTCGCCCGCCGGGGTTGACATTTCGGCGGGGTTCATGCATGTTCAAGTGCGCGGACCATCCGCAGGAGGAGACTGTGCATGGTTGAAAAGACAAAAGCCCGCATCATGGACGCGACCCGCATCCGCCGCGTCCTCGCCCGCGTCTCCACCGAGATCATCGAACGGAACCGGAACCTCAAGAACCTTGTCATCGTGGCCGTCAAGCCCCGGGGCCTGGCCATCGGCCGGCGTATCGCCCACACGGTCAAGGACCTCGAAGGCGTCGATGTCCCGGTCGGCCTGCTCGATATCACCCCCTACAGGGACGACGTGCCCGAGCGGCCGCCCCAGTCCCCTCTCGACGACGCCGCGCTCGGCTTTTCCGTGGCCAAAAAGGACGTCCTCCTCGTCGACGATGTCCTGATGACCGGCCGGACGATCCGCGCCGCCATGGACGCCCTCATCGGCCGGGGACGTCCGCAATCGGTCCAACTCGTCGTTCTCGTCGACCGGGGCCACCGCGAGCTGCCCATCCGCCCCGATTACGTGGGAAAGGTCCTGCCCACCTCCCGCCGCGAGCGCGTCCGGGTCCTCCTCAAGGAGACCGACGGGAGCGAGGAGATCGTCATCGCCGAGCCGGTCAAGATCGGCGGGACGAGGAAGCGGTGATCCTTCTCCGCGGCGGCCGGGTCCTCGATCCTGCCAACGGGCTCGACGCCCTCTGTGACGTTCTCGTCGACGGCGGCCGGATCGCCGCGGTCGGACCCCGCATCGACGCGGCCGCCGACCGGACGGTGGACGCCCGCGGTCTTGTCATCCTCCCCGGCCTCATCGACATGCACGTCCATCTGAGGGAGCCCGGGGACGAGGCCAAGGAGACGATCCTGACCGGGGTCCGGGCGGCCGTGCGCGGCGGCTTCACCACGGTCTGCGCCATGCCCAACACCCGCCCGGTCAACGACCGGCGGGAGATCACCGAGAAGATCCTGGCCGAGGCCCGCCGGGCCGGCCTGGCCAACGTCCTGCCGATCGCGGCGATCACCCGGGCCTCGGGCGGCCGTGATCTCGTGAACATGGCTGACCTCGTCGCCGCCGGAGCGGTGGCCTTCTCGGACGACGGCCGCCCCGTCACGGACAGCCGGGTCATGCGCCAGGCCTTAGAAGCCGCTGCCGCCGCGGGGAGCCTCGTCGTCGACCACTGCGAGGACCGGTCTCTCGCCGAGGGAGGAGTGGTCAACGAGGGCTCCGTCTCGACCCGGCTGGGGGTCCCCGGCATACCCGCTGCGGCGGAGGATATCATGGTCGCCCGCGATATCATTCTCGCCGCGGCCACAGGGACCCGCGTCCACATCGCCCATCTCTCGACGGCGGGCGCCGTCCGCATGGCCGGCGAGGCCAAAGCCCGCGGCGTGCGGGTTTCGACCGAAGCCACGCCGCACCATCTCCTCCTGACCGAGGACGCCTGGGCATCGCCTGACGTCAATTTGAAGATGAACCCGCCCTTGCGGACCGCTTCGGATTCGTCCGCCCTGATCGAAGCTCTCCGGACCGGCATCGTCGACGCCATCGCCACGGACCATGCGCCTCACACGGCCGAGGAAAAGGGCCGGGGTCTCGCGGCGGCGCCCTTCGGCATCGTCGGCCTGGAGACGGCCGTGTCCCTCGTGCTTGACCGGCTGGTCAGGCCGGGAACGATCTCCTTCCCCCGGTTCGTCGAGCTCATGTCGACCGGACCGGCGCGCCTGCTCGGCCTGGCGCGGAAAGGCCGGCTGACCGTTGGGGCGGATGCCGACCTGACCGTCCTCGATCCCGAACTCGAGGTCACTGTCGACAAGTCCCGCTTCGAATCCAAGGGGCGCAACACGCCCTTCGACGGCTGGAAGCTCCGCGGCGGACCGGTCATGACCATCGTCGGCGGCCGGATCGTCTACCCTTTCGACGGCGGGGATCCCGGGGGCCGGCCATGACGAAAAAGCCCGAGCGCCTGGAGAAGGTCGTCGGCCATGAATTCCATGACCGCAGGCTGCTCGAAAAGGCCCTGACCCACAGCTCCCACGCCTACGAATCGTGCCCCGAGTCGCCGGAAGACAACGAGCAGCTCGAGTTCCTGGGGGATTCGGTCATCGGTCTCATCGCCGCCGAGTTCTTCTTTCGCGCCTTTCCGGAAAGGAGCGAGGGCGAGCTCTCGAAGCTCAAGGCGTCGGCCACGAGCACACTGGCCCTGGCCAAGCTCGCCCGGGCCATCAAGCTCGACAAGGTCATCCTGCTCGGCCGCGGCGAGGAGAAATGCGGCGGCCGGAAAAAGGTCTCGATCCTGGCCGGGTCCTTCGAGGCCATGACCGGCGCGCTCTATCTCGACGGCGGCTTCGACGCGGCCCGGACTTTTGTCTGCGACCTGCTCGAGTCTTCCCTCAAGCCGATCAGATCCGAATCGCAGACGATCAACAACTCCAAATCGGCCCTCCAGGAGATCTGCCAGAAAGCCGGGCTCTCGACCCCTGTTTATCGCCTGGTCTCGGAAAAGGGGCCTGCCCATCGCCGGACCTTCGTCGTCGAGGTCTGTCTCGGTGACGAGGCCGTGGCGAAATCGAAGGGGGGCTCCAAGAAGGCCGCCGAGCAATCGGCCGCCGAAAAGGCCCTCAAATCCTATTTCGGGCGCAAGATCAAGAGGATATCGCCCGAGGCCTTCGTCATCGAGGCCGACGACCTGGATCTTCCCTGACCTTTGAACCGGTCCCCTGTCAGGGGCCCATCAGCACCGCGACCGGCCGGAGCGCCGGGATATTCTGGCACACGATCCGGATGACGGCCGTTAGAGGCACGGACAGGATCATGCCCGGGATCCCCCAGAGCCAGCCCCAGAAAAGGAGGGAAAAGAAGACGAGGAGCGGGCTGAGGCCCAGCCCCTTGCCCATGACCCGGGGCTCGACGAAATTGCCCAGGACATTGTCCAACCCCACGGTGATGACGAAGATCCAGAACGGCGGCCAAAAAGTCCCGAATTGGAAGAAGGCGAAACCGACGCGGAGGACCGTAGCGATAAGAGAGCCGATGTTCGGGATGTAATTCAGGGCGAACGCCAGGAGGGCGAAAAGGAACGCAAAATCGACGCCGAAGGCTTTCAAGACGATCCAGACCATCAGCCCGTTGGCAAGGCCTATCGCGGTCTTGATGACCAGATATTTCCGGATCTGGACGTTGATCCGCTCGAGGACGCCGTGGATGCGGCCGGCGTGCCCGTCGCCGATGGCCCTGGGGATCTTGGCCTCGGCCCGGCCGCGGCCGGCGACGATGAATACGAGAAAGAGAAA
The DNA here is from genome assembly GCA_963725825.1 of Candidatus Aminicenantota bacterium. Taxonomy (GTDB): domain Bacteria; phylum Acidobacteriota; class Aminicenantia; order Aminicenantales; family Saccharicenantaceae; genus RBG-16-66-30. The sequence continues at coordinate 121,998 of CAVSAI010000029.1, read as the reverse complement.
GACCAGGAGGAGCTTTCCCAAAACTCCGAAGAAAGGGCCGATGGCCTTGAGTAGGGCGCTGCCGACCCGGTTGAAGTCCAGGCTTCCCAAGGCGGCGGGGAGGTCGATCTTGAACGGGCCCACGCCGCCGTCCAAAAGGCGGCTGAGGTCGGCCAGCCGTCCCTGGTATCTCGGAAGCTCGGTCACGAACGCCTTGCCGCTCGAATAGACGAGGACGCCGACGAGATAGAGAAAAACGGCCATCATCACCAGAACAATGGGCACGGCCAATGGCCGAGGACAGCGGCACCCGGTCAGGAACGTCAACAGGGGATCGATGATATAGGATAGAAAGACCGCCAGGATGAAGGGGATCAGGACCGGCCGGGCCAGCTTCAGGACGACGCCCGCGACGAAAAGAAGGACGATCGCGAGGGCCCCCTTGAAGTACTTGTCGTCGCTCACTCCGGCCTCGTCTCCCCGTCTCTGACGCCCCTCACTTCGCGGCCTGGCTTCCGGTCAGGGCGGCCATCGTGGCCCGAAGAAGGGATTCCCCGGCCGGCTCGAGGGCGTCCGGCACGCGCATCGCGCCGCAGAGGACCCCCCGGACTCGTCCGATGTACAGGTGCTGGCCATAGCGGTTCCGGGAATGGAAGCCCTGGCCCAGCTTCTCGACGGACTGGTTGTCCGCGGCCAGGCTCGCCAGGAGCTTGGTCAGCATGTCCTCGGCGGCCTTGTCCGATCCCGCGTCGATGAAGAACCCCTCGATCTCACGGCCCCCGGCCTTATAGGTCGCGACATAGCCGTCATGGAGGAATTCGTAGCCCATGAAGTTCTTCTTGACGTACTTCTCGCTCCGGGCGACGAGGTTATCCTTGGGGAACGCTCCGACGAGCGCCGGGAGCCCGCCTCCGGCCTTGATGCCCGCGGCGACCTTGGCCCCGACCTCCGCCAGCGTCGATTCCGTGGCCTCGCCCAATCCGAAAGCCAGCATCTTCACATAAAACCGTCCAGCCAGAAAGTTCAGGGCCTCGCCCTCGATATAGCCCAGGTCGCCCAGGCCGACGACCTTGTTGTCGGGATAGCGCTCGGCGGCGAAGATGCCGAAGGCGTTGAGCGGCAGGCCCATGTCGTAGATCTCGAGGGTCAGGGTCGCCTCGGTGCCCGTCTTTTCGAGGTCGGCGACGAGAAGTTCGCGGAAATCATAGCCCAGGTAGCTTTCGGCGGCGCCGTCGATATATTCGAAGAGGTCGTCGGGGAAATAGCTCCGCGGGGCTTCCGTGAGGGACCAGAGGGCCAGCTTGGGCACGAGGGCTGAAAGCTCAGGGCTCGCTCGACGGGCCTGAGAGGCCGCGGCGATCGGAGCCAGAAGACAGAGGATCGCCAAGGTGGTCAGAACGGCCGTCCCTCTCCGGATCCGGGCGCTTCTCATGATCGACCTCCGCTCTGGGATTCGAAGTTAATATAACGGACGCGCGGGGACTTGGCAAGCCGCGATCGCGAACCCCGTTTGACAGGTCTCGCCAAAAGGCCCATCATGGATTGACCATGGACAGGGCGCGCGTCGTCGTCGTCAGATCGCCGAGGGCCTGGACCGCCGCCGGCAACCCCGATCCGGCCGTCGTCGGCACGATGATCGCCCGCGGCTTCGCGCTTCTCGCGGACGGGGCCGACGGCCCTGCGGCGGCCGCACGGCTCTTCCGACCCGACGACCGCGTCGGCATCAAGGTCAACACGATCGGCGGCCGGGCCATCAGCACGAGGCCCGAGGTCGCGCTCTCTCTCGCCGCCTGGCTCGCGCGGAGCGGTTTGGCCGAGAAGAACCTCTTCATCTGGGACCGGACGAACCGTGAGCTTCGCGGGGCCGGGTACGCGCCTTCCGCCGGGCGGAGCGGCGTCCGGGTCTTCGGCACGGACACCGAGGGCGTCGGATACGGGACCGACCTCGTCTCCCACCGCGGCGTGGGCAGCCTGTTCTCGAAGATCCAAACGGAGTTCGCGACGGCCTCGATCAGCCTGGCTATCCTCAAGGACCACGGCCTGGCCGGCGTGACGGCGGGCATGAAGAATTATTTCGGGGCCATCCACAACCCCAACAAGTACCACGATTCGCACTGCAACCCCTCTGTCGCCGAGGTCTTCGACGCGCCGCCGGTCAAGTCCCGTCACCGCCTGACGATCCTCGACGCCCTGGTCGTCCAATTCCACAAGGGACCTTCCTATCACGCCCGCTGGGCCGAGAAGTTCGGCGGCCTCGTCTTCAGTCTCGACCCCGTCGCGGCCGACGCCGTCGGATGGGCCCTCATCGAACAGCTCCGGGCAGGGGCCGGCCTGCCGACCCTTCGGGACGAGGGGCGGGCGCCGGACTATCTCGCGACGGCCGAAAAGATGGGCCTTGGCCGGGCCGACCCGGCGTCGATCGATACGGTCGAGGAGACGCTCGCATGAACCGGCGCCGCTTCCTTCGTGGCGCGGCCGGCGCGGGCCTGGTCGCCGGCGCGGGCCTGCCCTCGCTCGGCCGCCGGCTGGCCGCGGCGGGCGCGGGGCCGAATCTCTCCCGCGTCGAGGCCCGCTATTACGTCAAGCTCCCCGATCGGGAGATCGAATGCAAGCTTTGCCCGAGGCTCTGCCGTTTGGGAGACAAGGAACGGGGTTACTGCGGCGTCCGCGAGAATGACGGCGGCACGTACTATACGCTCGTCTACGGCAAGGTTTGCAGCGTCAACGTCGACCCGATCGAAAAGAAGCCGTTCTTCCACGTGCTGCCGGGCACTACGGCCCTCTCCATGGCCACCGCCGGCTGCAATGTGAACTGCAAGTTCTGCCAGAACTGGGAGATCGCCCAGGTCAGGCCCGAACAGGTCGAGTCCTACGACCTCGCCCCCGAAGCCGCCGCAGCCCGGGCCGAGGCGGCGGGCTGTCCGACGATCGCCTACACGTACACGGAGCCGACCGTCTACTACGAGTACATGTACGATACGGCCGTGCGGGCCAAGCGCAGGGGTGTCCGCAACATCGTCGTCACAAGCGGCCACATCAACCCCGAGCCCCTGGCCGACCTCCTGGCCGTCGTCGACGCCGTCAAGGTCGACCTCAAGGGCTTCTCCGAAAAGTTCTACTCCGAATACGTCCGCGGCGACCTCAAACCGGTTTTGGAGACGATCCGGGCCGTCGCCAAGTCAAAGGCCTGGCTCGAGATCGTCGCCCTCATCATACCGACCCTGAACGACGACATGGGCCAGATCCGGGAGATGTGCCGCTGGATCCGGAACGAGGCCGGGGACAGGGTCCCGGTCCACTTCACTCGATTTCAACCGATGTATCTCGTCAAGAACCTCCCCCCTACCCCCGTCTCGACGCTCGAAGCCGCGCGGCGTATCGGCCTCGAGGAGGGCCTGCGCTTCGTCTATGTGGGCAACGTCCCCGGTCATGAAGGCGAGAACACCTACTGTCCCGGGTGCGGACAGACGGTGATCGCCCGCACGGGCTTCAGGGTCGAGACCGTGCGGCTCAAAAAGGGCAAGTGTGCGGCATGCGGCACGCCGATCCCCGGCATCTGGGCCTGAGACCCTGGGCGCCACCCTTCCTCATGGGCTTTCTGGCCGCCGCCTTTCAGGTCTATCTTCTCAGGGAATTCGGGGCCGAGTTCTACGGCAACGAGCTCATCTTCGGCCTCTTCCTCGGATCCTGGCTTCTGTGGGGCGGGCTTGGCAGCCTCGTCAGGCCCCCGGCGAGGCCCGGGGCCGGGCAGGCGCGATTGGCCGGGCTTTACGGCGGGGCCATCGTTCTCTTCTTCGCCGGGCTCGTCGCGCTGAGGTTCTCCCACAAGCTCCTGGGCATCCTTCCGGCCGAGCTGACGGGCCTCGTACCCGCTTTGGGATTCGCCCTCGTATTCAGCCTCTTTCTGAGCTTTCCCCTGGGTCACTCGTTCGCCCTCAACGCAGGGTCCCACGGCGGCGGCGTACCGGCAGTCTATATCCTCGAGTCGGCCGGGTCGGCGGCGGCCGGCCTCGTCGTCAACTTCGTGCTCATTCCGAGGCTTTCGAATTGGCAGGGGGCCGCCATCGTCGGCGCGGCGGCCGCGGCCATGGTCGTGGTCACGATGAAGCCCGGCCGGTGGAAGGTCCTGCCGGCGGCGGCCGTCGTGCTGGCTGCTGTCCTGGCCGGATTCGATCTCCCGGCCCAGAAGGCGGCCTGGGATCCCCTCCGCCTGATCGAGGCCCGGGATACGCCATATGGCAAGCTCCAGGTCGTCCGGAATGAAGAGCAGCTCACGTTCTTTGACAACGGCCTGGCCGTCTTCTCCCATCCCGACGAAGGGGCGGCCGAGGAATCGATCCACTTCGCCCTGCTGCAGCGGGACCCGCCGGGAAGCGTCCTTCTCGTCGGGGGCGGCGCCAGCGGGGGCGCCGCCGAGGCTCTGAAGTATCCCGGGACGCGTGTCGACTGCGTCGAGCTCGACCCGGAGGTGATCCGACAGGCTAAAAGGCTCCTGGCCGGCCCTGATCGGGAGGCTCTTGACGACCCGAGGGTCCGCATCTTCTATCGCGACGGCCGCTCATTTGTCGCCGCGACGGACGAGCGCTACGATGCGATCCTCCTCAGCCTGCCGGAGCCGGCGACCGCCCAGGTCAATCGCTATTACACCCGGGAATTCTTTCTCCAAGTGAGGCAAAAGCTCCGGCCGGGGGGAGTTTTCGGGTTCACCGTGCCCTCCGCCGAGAACTATATCAGCGACGCTCTGGGGCAGTTCTTGGGCTCGCTCGCGGCGACTCTCCGGGGCGTCTTCCCGAGCGTCGTGGCCGTCCCCGGCGCCAATTGCGTCTTTCTGGCCTCCGACGGCCCGCTGTCGATCGACCCCGGCCGGCTTTCGGCCTCCATCGTCAGGCTCGGCCTGGACCTGCGTTACGTCAGCCCGGGCATGCTCCCTGCCAGGCTCGATCCGGGTCGCGTCGAATACCTGGCCCGCAAGCTATCCGCGCCTGGCGCGAGGATCAATCGCGACCTCGTCCCCGTCAGCTATTATTTCCATTCGGTCCTGTGGGCAGGACAGTTCCGAGGAGTCGAGTCGCGGCTCCTTCGCGCGGCCGGCCGCATCGGTCCAGGCTGGATGCTGGACGCTCCGCTGGCTGCCTTCGCTCTGGTCCTCCTTCTGCTGGCGATTTTCAGGCGTCGCTCTGCGGCACGCCTGCTCGTCCCGCTGGCCGTGATGGGCTTCACCTCGATAACCGTGGAACTGGCCGTATTCGTCGCCTTTCAGGCCCGCTTCGGCTTCGTCTACGGAAAGATCCCTCTGCTTCTCGCGCTGTTCATGGCCGGGCTGGCCGCCGGGTCGTTCGCGGCCGGGTCCCGGAGACGATCGGGGGGCCTCGACCTGGCCGTCATCCAGGGTTCGTTCGTGCTCCTCCTACTCCTCACTTCCAGGGTCGTTTCGGGGGCCGGAGGCGAGCCTGCCTCGACAGCCATTCTGTTCGGCTTCGGCATCCTCGGGGGATACCTCTTCGTGGCGGTCAACAGGCAGCTTCTTCCGGAAGTCCCCCACCCGGGCCTCGGCTACGGTGTCGACCTCCTGGCCTCTTTCGCCGGGGTCATTCTGGCTTCGACCCTGATCATTCCCCTTTTCGGCATCCCCGCCCTGCTCCTCCGCCTGACCCTCCTCAACGCCCTTTGCTTCGTCTACCTTCTTGCCTCTCCCCGCTCGGCCATCCAGGGCGCTTGAGCCATTCCCCGGATGGGATCCGGTAACGAATATGACGATGCGCCCCAACGAGGGAATGGCAACGAGCGCCCTTTGTAACTCTTCGGGCCTGACCGGGATTGTAATATAATGGACTGCCTGGATGATCTCACCCATGTTTGAGGATTCGCTCGTCAAGCCGAAAGAAGAAAAGCCGTCGGGCCGCGATAGGGCCATCGGCATTCTCGTTACCGTATTGGTCCATGCGGTCCTGGGCTTCCTGATCGTTTTCGGCCGTTTCACGGTCAAGGTCCTTCCCTTCGCCAGAGAACAGGTCCAGCCGGTCATGCTCGTCCCCCCTCTCAACATGACGATCCCGAGGATCGTCGGGGGCCATGGGCTCGATGAGGTCCCGGGGGAAGGCCGGGGGGCCGCGGCACCATCGAGGCCCGCGCCGAAGCCGGAGGTGGCCAGAGTGGAGCCCGAGCCCGCCCCGGCGCAGCCGGCGCAGCCGGCCGGCGGGGGAACGGTCCCGCCGCCAGGATCGGGTTCCGCCATCCCGTCCCTGTCCTCGCGATTCCAGGAGTCGATGGCCATTCACGGAAAGTCCGACCTGACTATCCCCCTGGCCCCGCCGGGGACCCCCCCTGGTCCTCCGGGCATCGGGACGGGCGCTCCCCTCCCCGACTTTTCGAAATACAACCGCGGAGCCTATGGCGGCGGCGTCGGCGGGTACGGAACAGGGGGAAGGGGGACCGGCCGAGGGGGCGGCGGAGGCGGAGGGGGCCGCCAGCGCGTCGGGATGTCCATTCCCCTCAAAGGCTACGATCTTCTGCCTTGGGCGACCAAGGTCATCGACCGGCTCCAGCTCAATTGGGCCCTCCCGGCGGTGCCGGAAGTTCCCGAAGCGGCCAAGATCAGCATGATCGTCGTGATCAAGAAAACCGGCGAGCTCGATTCGATCGAGATCCTCGAGGGCACCAGCCTCGAGGCGCTAGACCGGGCCGCCCTCGATGCCATCAGGGCCTCGCTCCCCTTCCCTCCTCTCCCCGCTGATTTCCCCGGCGACCTTCTCGAGATCAACTTCGAGTTCGTCTACAATGATTAAGAGAGCAGCCGCCGGTCTCCTCATGGCCCTCGCGCTTGCGGCCGGCCTCCGGGCCGACTGGAAGACGGACCTCAACGCCCGCCTCGGCCGCAACCCCGACTACCGGGCCGCCTGGGATTTTCTCTCCGTTGAATCCAAGAAGCTCGAGCCCGAAGACAAGCAGACGGCAGCCGTCATCCTGCCCTTCCTTGCGGCCAAGCTCGGTGACAAGGACGGCGAAACGGCCCTCGTTTCGGATTACTTCGAGACCTACCTGGATAACGACCCCGACTTCGGCTTCCTCGACGAATATACGCTTCGCGACTTCCTCGCCTTCTGGGCCTCCTGGAAGCGGGTCTATCCGCTCGTCTACGACCTCAACCTCCTCTCGTACTCGAAGACCCCGGCGACGGGACTCCCGGCCTCGGTCGACGTCGGCCTCGAGCTCCTGAACGAGGCCTTCTACCGGATCTCGCTCGGTCCCTACATCCTTGAGGGCGGCTATTGGCCGAAGGGGTTCCACATCTTGACCATCCCTCTGCGGGACCTCTTCACGCGCTCGGACACGTACGAATTCGTTCTCGACCTCAAGGCCGGCGATCTCGTCGTCCGCAAGCCGGTGCGCGTCAAGGTCGATATCGCCGACATCGCCCCGTCGCGGGCCCCGGCCTCCGAAGAGAGCTTCACGCCCCCGCCGACCGTGCCGCTGAGGCCCATCCAGGAAGGCGAGATCTCGGTCTACATCGACGGCAAGCTGGTGCTGAGAAGCCGCAAGATCGCGGCCAAGCCAGTCCCCTTCACCTTCCCTCTCGGCGGGCCGCTCATGCAGGGGCAGAAGCCTTATATGCCGCCCCCGAAGAACGATCCCCTGATGAGCGGCGTCAATATCGTGGACGCCCTCGCCCTGGCCTACAAGGCGATCAAGGACCTGGTCTCCAAGAGGCCGCCGAAACCCGCGGCACCGTCCTACCAGAAGGTCAGCGTCCTGTCGTTCGCGTATTCCAGGACGACCTCCGCCGGACAGTCCGTCTCGGCCCGGGCCTCCCTGTCCCTCCCTCCGTCCCGGGCCGTCATCCTCAAGGACTAGGGGGCCCGATTTGACTTCGGAACCCGGCCTCTGCTATATCTTCGGCATGGAGGAGGCTGCCGGCGGACAGCCTCCGGCCCGCAGGCCGCGGGATTGGCCTGAAAGAACGGAGGACCGAGATGGGCGATAAGGAAGTCGAACGACGTCTCTGTCAGCGGTTCACGATCCCCGGGGCAACGGTCTCTTACAGGAAAGAAGGCCTCTTTTCGTCCAAGGCCCGGACCGACGAGGAGTTCTGTCCGGTCCTCGATCTCAGCCGAGGCGGCGTCCGCTTCCTGACCCAGAAACCCCTCAAGTTCAAGTCGAGGATATCCATCCAGCTGTCGATCCCGGGGGAACGCGTGCCCCTCGACCTCAGGGGCCGTGTCCGCTGGTCGACCTTCAATGCCGGCAAGAGCTATAAATATCAGGCCGGCGTCCAGTTCAACCCTTATGGGCTCGAAAAGGGCCAGAACGTCCCGCAGACCTTGATCAAGATCGTCTCGCTGGAAATGAAATGTGTCGAGCCGCCGGCCCCGGCCGCCCCGCCTAAGACCGGCGAGCTCGGCGCCTGAACGGGCCGCCTAGCGCGCAGCTTTGGACTTGGCCGGCTTCTCCCCTTCGACCACGACCTGGGAATAGTCCGCGAATCCCAGGAGCATCTTGGAAATGGATTGCAGGAGTCCAAGCCGGTTCTGCCGGATCTTCTTGTCCTCGGCCATCACCAGGACCTTGTCGAAAAAGGTGTTCAACACGGGCTGGAGCTTGAAGATGATGCCCTGGGCCCGGGCGAAATCCCCCCGGGCGATCATCGGCTGGGCGTTGCTCTTGACGATCGAGAGCGTCGAGTAGAGCTCTCCCTCCTCTTTTTCGACGAAGAGGTCGGGATTGATCTTGGCCGCGACGACGCCCTTCAGGATGTTGTTGATCCTCTTGGCCATGAGGATGAACGGCTCGAACTGGGGACTGGATTTGAGGGCGTCCAAGGCTTCGACCCGGGCGAGGACGTCGACGATCTGGTCGACGCCGGGACCGAGGGCCGCCCCGACGAGGTCGTAGCGGTAGCCCTTCTTCTCCAGGATGAAGCGAAGCCGCCCGGCAAAGAAATCGAGGCAGGCGGCCTTGACTTCCGCGCGCCCGACGGTCAGGCGGTCGCCATAGGCCGCGAGAACGCGGTCGATGAGCAGCGGGAAGGAGAACCGGAGCTTTCGGTCCAGCGCGACCTTGCAGACGCCGTGGGCGTTGCGGCGCAGGCCGAAGGGATCGCTCGAACCGCTGACCTGGAGGCCGACGCCGATCGCGCCGACAACCGAATCCATCTTGTCCGCGATCGAGAGGACCGCTCCCGCGACGGAAGCCGGCGAGGCGTCCTCGAGGCTCCCCGGCTGGTAGTGCTCGTAGATCGCCTGGTGAACGGCGGCCGGAAGACCTTCCTCCTTGGCGTAGAGACCGCCCATGCGGCCCTGAAGGCCCGAGAACTCCTTGACCATGTCGGTCAGCAGATCCGCCTTGCAGAGCGAAGCCGCCTCGACCGCGTCCTCCCTGACTTCGGACGCCCCCAGCTTGTCGCAAAGATAGCCGGCGATCTTCTTCAGGCGCTGGGTCTTGTCCTCATACGTGCCGAGCTTCTCCTGGAAGATGACGTTCTTCAAGCCGGCGGCCCTGTCGCATAAGGGGATCTTGCGGTCCTGGTCCCAGAAGAACCGGGCGTCCGCGAGGCGGGCCCTGAGGACGCGCTCGTTCCCTCGCCTGATCAGGCCTTTGGCATCGGCGGGAGCGTCGGCCACCCCCAGGAAGCAGGCCAGCTGCTTCCTGTCGCGGACGACGGAGAAGAGCTTCTGGCCTTCGCGCATGGCCGTGGCCAGGACCTCGAGCGGCAGGCTGAGGTAGGCTTCGGGGAAGGCGCCGAAGATGACCAGCGGGTGCTCGACGTTGAGGGTCAGGTCGTCGACGAGCTCCGCGTCCGGGAAGACCTTGGCCTTGAGCGGGGCCAGGGCGGCTTCGATCTGGGTCTGGATCATCTTCTTGCGGTCGGCCGGGTCGATGACGACGAAGCTCTTTGCCAGGGCTTCCCGGTAGGAGGCGAGATCCTTGACCTTGATCGGGCCGGGCGATGCGATCCGGTGGCCGACCGTCCCGTCGGAAGCCTGGAAGCCCTCGAACGATGTCGCGACGGGCAAGCCCCCGAAGATGCAGAGCAGGCCGTGGATGGGCCGGGAGAAGCGGAAAGGACTCGATCCCCAGCGCATCATCTTGGGGAACGAGAGAGAGCCCAGGACGCGGGGCACGGCGGCCGCCAGGATCTCCGCGGTCGGCGTCCCCTTGGCCCTGCGGCGGAAGCCGAGGTATTCGCCTTTGGGCGTCCGCACGGCCTCGAGCAGGCTCTCGTCGACGCCCTGGGATCTCGCGAATCCCTTTCCGGCCGCGGTCAGGGCGCCGTCAGGTCCTTTGGCGATGGCCAGGGGCGGCCCCGTGACCAGCTCCTCCCGATCCTCCTGGCCCTCGGCGAGATCGGCGGCGACGACGAGGCGCCGGGGCGTCGCCAGAATCTCGAGCGAGCCGATCTCGATGCGGGCCTCGACAAGCTCCTTGCGGAAGCCGCTCTCGAGCTGCTCGAAGGCCGCGCGGATATGGGAGGCCGGAAGCTCCTCGGTCAGCAGCTCGAGAAGGAATTCCATCAGGCGCCGTCCTTCCCGCCGGTGTATCGCCGGGCGATGTCGTTGACCAGGGCGCGGATCTGGGAGATCATCTTGACCCGCTCGGTGACGCTGACGGCCCCGCGGGAATCGAGCAGGTTGAAGCTGTGGGAGCACTTCAGGCACATGTCGTACGCCGGCAAGAGGAGGTCTTTGGCGATCAGCCGGCCCGCCTCTTTGTGGCTCGCGGCGAACGCGTGGCGGAGCATGGTCACCGAGGCGGCCGTAAAGTTGTATTCGGAGAATTCCTTTTCCTCGCGGAGCCGCAGGTCGCGGTAGCTGACGTCGGCCGACCAGTCGAGATCGTAGATGTCGTCCTTCTGTTCGAGGAACATCTCCAGCCGTTCGAGGCCGTAGGTGATCTCGACGGGGACCGGCGCGAGGTCGATGCCGCCGCACTGCTGGAAGTAGGTGAATTGGGTGATCTCGAGCCCGTCGAGCAGGACCTGCCAGCCGACCCCCCAGGCGCCGATCGTCGGCGATTCCCAGTTGTCCTCGTCGAAGCGGAGGTCGTGGTCCTCGAGAACGACGCCGAGCGAGCGCAGGCTCTGGACGTAGATGTCCTGGATCGCGGCCGGCGAAGGCTTCATGATGACCTGGTACTGGAAGTGCTTCTGGACCCGGTTGGGGTTCTCGCCGTAGCGCCCGTCGTCGGGACGCCTTGAAGGCTGGACATAGCCGACACGCCAGCTGCGCTTGTCGAGTACGCGGAAGAACGTGTCCGGGGTCATCGTCCCGGCGCCGACCTCGACGTCGTAGGTCTGCGCCAGATAGCAGCCCTGGCCGGCCCAGAACCGGTGCAGACCGAGGATCAGGTCCTGGACGGACATCTAGGACTTCTTCTCCCAGCGCAGGACCGGGAACTTGGCGGCAGCCACTTCGTCGAGCCGGCCGACATAAGTGACGTGAGGCGCCTCGTGGAGGATCTCGGGGCTCTCCTTGGCCTCCTTGGCGATGGCCTTCATGGCGTCGATGAACAGGTCCAGGTCGCGGCGGCTCTCGGTCTCGGTCGGCTCGATCATCAGGGCGCCGTGGACGATGAGCGGGAAGGACATCGTCGGCGGGTGCATGCCGTAGTCGATGAGCCTCTTGGAGATGTCGAGGTTGGTCACCCCGAACTCCTTCTGGAACTTGTCGGAGAAGACGCACTCGTGCATCGACGCCGTGGTGTACTTGAGGTAGTACTCCCCTTCGAGGCTCTTGCGGATGTAGTTGGCGTTGAGGACGGCGAACTCGGCGATCTCCCGGACGCCCTTGGGCCCGAGGGTCAGGATATAGCACAGGGCCCGGACGACGACCGAGAAATTGCCGAAATAGGCCCGGACGCGGCCGATCGACCGGGGCCGGTCGAAGTCCAGCGTGTACCGCCCGGCCTTTTCCATGATGACCGGGACGGGGAGGAAGGGCGCCAGCTCCTTCTTGACGCCCACCGGCCCGGAGCCCGGGCCTCCCCCGCCGTGCGGGGTCGAGAACGTTTTGTGGAGATTGATGTGCATGACGTCGACGCCCATGTCGCCCGGCCGGACGATGCCGGTCAGGGCGTTCATGTTGGCCCCGTCCATGTAGACGAAGGCGCCCTTGGCGTGGACGATCTCGGCGATGCGGCAGATGTCGGACTCGAAGACGCCGAGCGTGTTGGGGTTGGTCACCATGAGCGCGGCGACCTCTTCGGTCATGGCCTCTTCGAGCGAGGCCAGGTCGATCGTGCCCTTCTCGTTGGATTTGATCTCCTTGACCGTGTAGCCGCAGATGTGGGCCGAGGACGGGTTGGTCCCGTGGGCCGAGTCCGGGATGAGGACGTACTTCCGGGCGTCGCCCCGGGCTTCGAGGGCCGCCCGGATGAGCATCATGCCGGTGAGCTCGCCGTGGGCGCCCGCCGCCGGCTGGAGGGTGAAGGCGTCCATGCCGGCGATCTCGCAAAGAAAAGTCTCGAGCTTTTTCAGGACCTCGAGGTTCCCCTGGACGAGGTCGGCCGGCGCAAGCGGGTGCGAGCCGGCGAACGCGGGGTGGGCGGCGAGGCGCTCGTTGATCTTGGGGTTGTACTTCATCGTGCAGGAGCCGAGCGGATAGAGGCCCATGTCGACGCAATAATTCTTTGTCGAAAGCCGGGTGAAGTGCCGGGTGATCTCGGTCTCGGAGACTTCGGGGAAATCCCCGATCTCGCGGCGGAGGGCCACTCCGGCCAGCAGGTCCTTCTTCGCCGGGACGTCGAGCGGAGGCAGCTCGGACGCCCGCTTGCCCGCCGCGCTGATCTCGAAAATGAGGGGTTCGCGGATCTCTTTGATCATGACAGGACCTCCTGGAGCGTCCGGGCCAGCCGGTCGATCTCGTCCTTGGTCCGCATCTCGGTGACGCAGACGAGGGCGGCGTTCCCGGTCTCAGGATACTCGGCTCCGAGGCCGTAGCCGGCGACGATGCCTTTGGCCCGGAGCGCGGCGTCGACCGCGGCCCAGGGCTTGGAGAGCTCGACGGCGAATTCATTGAACACCGGCCCGGTGAATTTCCTTTTCACCCCGGGGACCGCGCCGAGCTTGTCGGCCGCATAGGCCGCCTTCTGGGCGTTCTGCCAGGCCAGCTCCCTCATCCCCCGCTTGCCCATGGTCTCCATGAAGATCGTCGCCCTCAGGGCGCAGAGGGCCTGGTTCGAGCAGATGTTCGACGTGGCCCGCTCGCGGCGGATGTGCTGCTCGCGGGTGGACAGCGTCAGGACGAAGCCCCGCCGGCCCTCCTTGTCGACCGTCTGGCCGGTGATCCGTCCGGGCATCTGCCTGAGAAATTCCTTCTTGCAGGCCATGAAGCCGAGGTAGGGCCCGCCGAAGCTTACCGGAAGGCCGAGCGATTGGGCCTCGCCGGTGACGATATCGGCCCCGAGCTTCCCCGGGGCCTCGAGGAGGGCCAGGGACAGGGCCTCGGCGACGACAGCCACCGAGAGGGCCTTGGCCCCGTGGGCCGCGTCGGAGAGGGCCTGGACGTCTTCGACGACCCCGAAGAAGTTCGGAGATTGGAAAACGACGGCGGCCGTCTTGTCGTCGAGCGAGCGGCCGAGATCGGCCGCGTCCATCCGGCCGTCGGGGCCGAACCCGACTTCGACCGCCTCGATGCCGAGGTTCCTGATGTAGGTCCGGACGACCTCACGGTACTGCGGATGGAGAGAGCGGGCCACCAGGACCTTGTTCCGGCTCGTGACCCGGTGGGCCATCAGGACGGCCTCGGCCGCGCCCGTCGATCCGTCGTAGAGGGAGTCGTTGGCGATGTCGAGCCCGGTGAGCTGGCAGACCAGGGTCTGGAACTCGAACATGAGGTGGAGCGTGCCTTGGCTGACCTCGGGCTGGTAGGGCGTGTAAGGGCTGACGAACTCGCCGCGCGAGCTCAGGTAATCGACGACCGTCGGGATGAAGTGATCGTAGGCCCCGCCGCCGAGAAAGGAGAGGTGGCCGCCGTAGGCGTTCTTGCCGCCGACAGCGTCGAAGGTCCGGACGAGCTCGAGCTCCGACTGGGCCGCGGGCAGATCGAGCAGCCCTTTGAGCCGGACGGCCTCGGGAATGCAGCAAAAGAGGTCGTCCACGGAGGCCGCGCCGGTCCGGGCCAGCATCTCGGCCTTGTCTTTGTCGCTGAGAGAGATATAGCTCATGGGAGGATCCCCTATCAGGCCGGCCGCGGCCTCAGTGTTCGAGCCCCTCCAGGAATTTCTCGTAGTCGCCGGCCTGGAAAAGGCTTTCGACGTCCTTCTTGTCCTTCATCCGGATGCGGACGATCCAGCCCTGGCCGTGGGGGTCCTTGTTGAGAAGATCGGCCGTCTGGGCCAGCGCCTCGTTCACGGCCGTGACGACGCCGGGGACAGGGGCGTAGACGTCGGAGACGGACTTGACGGATTCGACGACGCCGAGCGACTGGTGGGCGGCCAGCTCCTTGCCCACGGCCGGCAGCTCGACGTAAATGATGTCGCCGAGCTGGTTCTGAGCGAAATCGGTGATGCCGACGACGGCCTCATCGCCCTCGACCTTGATCCATTCGTGGTCCTTGGTGTAACGGAAAGCGTTCGGGTACATACGTGCCTCCTAGGGAATTGGACTCGTTATTTCTTGGCCCTTTTGTAGAAGGGCGTGGGGACGACGCGGGCCTTGGTTCTCTTGCCCCGGATCTCGACCTCGAATTCCGTCCCGACGGCCGTGCCGTCGATCGGCAGGTAGACGAGGCCGATGGGCTTCTTGAGCAGCGGCGAGAAGGTCCCCGAGGCGACGTCGGCCACCTTCCGGTCCTTGTAGAAGACGGGATAGTGGGGCCTGGCAACGCCCGGCTCGGCCAATTCGAAGCCGACGAGCTTACGGGTCAATCCTTCGGCCAGCTGCTTGACGATGACAGGCTTGCCGAGGAAATCGCCCTTCTCGAGCTTGACGATCCATTTGAGGTCGGCTTCGAGCACGGTCGTCTTGTCCGTGATGTCGTTGCCGTAGAGCATGAGCTTCGATTCGAGGCGCAGGGTGTCGCGCGCGCCGAGGCCGATGGGCAGAAGGCCCAGCGGCTTGCCGGTCTCGATGAGGGTCGTCCAGACGATGCCGGGGTCCGGGTCCGTCGTGTAGATCTCGAAGCCGTCCTCGCCCGTGTAGCCCGTCCGCGAGACCAGGCAGGCCTTGCCGGCGACCTTGCCCTTGGCCCAATGGAAGGACTTCATTCCGGCCAGGTCGATGTCGGTGAGAGGTTGGAGGATCTTTTCGGCCAGCGGGCCTTGGAGGGCGAGCTGGGAATAGGCGTCACTCTGGTGCTCGACCTTGACCGCGAAGCCCTTGGTGTGGCCGGCGATCCAGGCGAAATCCTTGTCGTCGTTGGCCGCATTGACGACGAGGAAATATTCCTCGGGCCCCATGCAGTAGACGAGCATGTCGTCGACGAAGGTCGACTCCGGGGTCATCAGGGCGGTGTACTGGACCTGGCCGGGAACGAGCTTGGCGGCGTCGTTCGGAGTCAGCCACTGGACATAGGCCAGAGCGTCCTTGCCTGTGACCAGGACCTCGCCCATGTGGCTGACGTCGAAGAGCCCGGCTTTCGTCCGCACGGCCATATGCTCGGGGATGATGCCCGAATATTCGACCGGGAGCTCCCAGCCGACGAATTCGATCATCTTGCCGCCGAGCTTCTTGTGAAGCTCGTTGAAGCGTGTCTTCTTCATGGTGACTTCCTTTCTCGAAACGAATCCCAAAATTATCACAACTCGAGGCCACCCGCAAGTCCGCTGTGCGCCGACCGAGCTTGCCCTCTGAACACTTTTTGCTATAATGATTGCCAATTATGATCGCCTTTAAATCCCGTTTAAAAGAAGCGATTTACGAGCGGCTGAAGGCCGTCTTCCCCGTTGCCCTCATGGACCTCGACATGACCCCGACGCCGGACCCGAAGATGGGCGACCTGGCCCTGACCTTCCCCTTTCAGCTGGCCAAGAAGCTCAAGAAGGCCCCCCGCGTGATCGCCCAGGAGGCGGCTCCCCTCCTCGCCTCGGTCGACGGCATCACCAAAGCCGAGGTCGCCGGCGGCGGCTTCCTCAACATCTGGCTCGATAAAGGCGCCGTTCTGGCCGAAGCCGTGCGCACGGCCGGCCGGACCTCGCTCGCCCCCGAAGAGGGCAAGATCATCATCGAGCACACGAACATCAACCCGAACAAGGCGGCCCACATCGGCCATCTCCGCAACGCCTGCCTCGGCGACACCCTGGCCCGCTGCCTGCGCTACAAGGGCGAGAAGGTCGAGGTCCAGAACTACATCGACGACACCGGCGTCCAGGTGGTCGACGTTGTCTTCGGCTTCATGGAGCTCGAGAGGAAGACCGTCGAGGACCTTGAGCGCCTGCCCGGCAAGTTCGACTATTACTGCTGGGACCTCTATGCCCGGGTCTCCGCCTATCTCGCCGGGCACCCCGAGGCCCAGGCCCGCAAGTCGGACATCATGAAGAGGATCGAGCACGGCCTCGATCCCGAATACGGGCTGTCCCGCTATGTCTCGCGCCGCGTCGTCAAGGCCCACCTGGCGACGATGACCCGGCTGGGCGTCTTTTATGACGTCCTGCCGTGCGAGAGCACTATCCTCCACTTGAAGTTCTGGGACAAGGCCTTCGAGCTCCTCAAGGGGAGGCAGGCCATCTATCTCGCCGCCGAGGGCGAGAACAAAGGCTGCTGGGTCATGCGCCTCGAGGAGGACGAGGAGCGGGAGAAGGTCATCGTCCGGTCGGACGGCACCGTGACCTACGTCGGCAAGGACATCGCCTATCAGCTCTGGAAGTTCGGCCTGCTCGGCCGCGACTTCTTCTATGAGCCCTTTGCCGAAGAGAACGGGCGGACCTTGTGGATCTCGACCCCGAACCCGACCTCGGGTTTTCCGGCCTTCGGCGGGGCGACCAAGGTCTACAACGTCATCGACACGCGCCAGTCCTATCTTCAGAAGGTCGTCGTCCAGGGACTGCGCTCGCTCAAGTTCGAGGCCCAGGCGGCCAAGTCCGTCCACTTCTCCTATGAGATGGTCGCGCTGTCGCCCAAGAGCCTGAGCGAGCTCGGCTACGCCGCGTCGGACGAGGAAAAGGACCGCGCTTTCCTCGAGGTTTCGGGCCGCAAAGGGCTCGGCGTCAAGGCGGACGACCTCCTCGACCGGCTGGAGGCCAAGGCCCTGGCCGAGATCGAGAAGCGGGACCCGGACCGGGCCGAGGACGAGCGGAGGAAGACGGCCAGGGAGATCGCCACGGGGGCGCTGCGCTATTTCATGCTCAAGTTCGCCCGGAACTCGGTCATCGTCTTCGATTTCGAGGAGGCCCTGAGCTTTGAGGGCGAAACCGGACCCTACCTGCAGTACACGGCGGTCCGGCTGGCCAGCATCTTCCGCAAGCTTCAGGAGCGGTTTGGCCTGGCCGAAGCCGACATCGTTCCGCCGGCTGGCGGCGCGGCCCTTGTCCCCGCGGGGCTTTCCGACCAAGAGACGGCCGACTTCTGGGACCTCATCCAAACGGCGGCCTCTCTCGAAGAGGAGGTTCTCCGGTCGGTCGCCGCCCTCGAATTCTCCCATCTGGCCAAATTCGCCTTCCTCCTGTGCCAGAAATTCAACGGCTATTACCACAAATATCCGATCCTCGCGGAAGAGAACCTGGAGGTCCGCGCCTTCCGGCTCCTGGTCCTCCGGACGGTCAGGGAGCAGCTTCACGCCGCCTTGGGGCTCATGGGCATCCCCCCGCCCGAGCGCATGTGACGCAACGCCCCCGGCCGGTCGGTGGTTCGAGAACCTTATAGCGGAGGTGAACATGATCGAAGTCCGAGAGCTCACCAAGAGATACGGGGAGCTCGTCGCCGTCGGCGGCCTGACCTTCAAGGTCGAGGCCGGCCGCATCTGGGGCTTGCTGGGCCCGAACGCGGCGGGCAAGACGACGACGATGCGGATCCTGACCGGCTATCTCCCGGCCACATCCGGCCACGCCACGGTCGCGGGGTTCGACGTCTTCGAACAGCCCAACGACGTCAAGCGCTCGATCGGCTATCTGCCCGAGGTCGTCCCCCTCTACCAGGACATGACCGTCGCCTCGTATCTGGCCTTCGTCGCCGAGATCAAGCAGGTGCCGAAGGCCGGGCGCAAGGCCGCGGTCGCCCGGGTCGTCGAATCGGCCGGCCTGGGGGAGGTCGGCCGGAGGCTCATCAAGAATATCTCCCGCGGCTTCAAGCAGCGGGTCGGCATCGCCCAGGCCATGATCCACGACCCCAAAGTCCTCGTTCTCGACGAGCCGACGATCGGCCTCGACCCGGCCCAGATCCGGGAGATCCGCGAGCTCATCCGCAGCCTCCGCGGCGAGCACACGATCCTGCTCTCGACCCACATCCTGCCCGAGGTCACCCAGATCTGCGACGGCGTCGTCATCATCAACCAGGGCCGGCTCATGGCCTCGGGCTCGCTCGAGGACCTGGCCGCCTCGTTCGCGAAGAATGACGGGGTCCTCATCCGGCTCCGCCGCACCGGGCCGGAAGAGGCCGCCCTCTTCCGAAGCATCCCCGGGGTTGAAAAAGCCGCCGTCGAGGGGGACGAGATCCGGGTCGAATGGATGCGCGGCCGCGACCTCCGCGACGACGTCGCCCGCCTCGTCCTGGACAAAAGCCTCGGCCTCAAGGAGATGCGGTCGGTCGCCGGCATCGAGGACCTCTACATGAAGATCGTCGCGGGAGGGCTCGAATAATGAGGAACATCTGGTCTCTCGTCAAAAAGGAAGTGCGGGCCTACTTCAGCTCGCCCATCGCCTACGTCGTCATCGCCGGTTTTCTCCTGCTGGTCGGGTTCTTCTTCTACAGCCTGATCTCGTGGTTCAACGCCGCGGCCATGCAGATGATGCAAAACCCCTACTACGCCCAGCAGGTCAACATCAACGAGATGGTTTTCTCGCCCCTGTTCCACAACATGACCGTCATTCTCATCCTCGTCGCCCCGCTTCTGACCATGCGGCTCCTGGCGGAGGAGAAGAAGAGCGGCACCGACGAGCTCCTGTTCACCTCGCCCCTCTCGGTCGGCGAGATCGTTCTCGGCAAGTACATCGCCGCTCTGGTCATGTGGACGATCATGCTCGGGCTGACCGCCCTCCTGTCCATCTTCGCCTTCACCTACGGCAATCCCGAGCTCGCGCCCTGGCTCACCGGCTATCTGGGCCTTTTCCTCATGGGCGCGCTGTTCATCGCCATCGGCCTCTTCTTCTCGTCCCTCACCGAGAACCAGATCGTCGCCGCCTTCCTGACGGTCGTCACCCTGCTCCTGCTCCTCGTCCTCAACTGGGTCACCTCGACCGGAGGCGGGAGCTGGAGGACGGTCCTCGGCTATCTCTCCTTCTCCGGACATTTCGAGGACATGACCCGCGGCATCCTGGACACGAAGGACATTGTCTACTACCTGACGTTCTCCTTTTTCGGCCTGTTCCTGGCCCACTCGGTCATCCAGTCGCGGCGTTGGAGATAGGACATGGACGCCTTGAAGAAGAACCTCAACACGGCCGCTCTGGTTCTCATCGCCGCCGGACTCATCGGCTGGATCGTCTGGCCGCAAAAGAAGTCGCTCGCCCTGGGCGCCCTGGTCCTTGGCCTGATCGCCATTTTCGCCTACATCGTCCTCAACCGGGACGCGCTCAGGCGGAGATTCCAGCGCAGATCCCTCCTCTACTCGGGGAACCTTGTCCTTGTCGTGGTACTCGTCCTGGCCATCCTCGGCCTGGCCAACTATTTCCTGTCCAAGCACAACTATCGGGCGGACTTCACGGCGGCCAAGCTCCACAGCTTGTCCGACCAGTCGGTCACCGTGCTCAAGGCCCTCAAAACGGACATCACGTTCAAGGGCTTTTTCCGCGAGGGCAACCCCGGCCGGGCGGCCATGGAAAGCCTGCTCAAGATCTACGCCTACCACTCCCCCCGGATCTCTTACGAGTTCATCGACCCGGACAAGAACCCGGGCCTGGTCAAGCGCTATGGCATCACCCAGGACGGGACGACCGTCATCGAGGCCGGGGACAAGGAAAGCCGCATCACGACGACGACCGAGGAAGACGTCACCAACGCCCTGATCAAGGCCACCCGCACCCAGAAGAAGGTCATCTACTTCCTCGAGGGCCACGGTGAGGAGTCCATCGACGAAACGGGAGACAACGGCTTCTCGACGGTCAAGGGCGAGCTCGAAAAGCTCGGCTACGAGGTCAAGAAACAGAGCCTGGCTCTGGCCGACCGGTTCCCCAAGGACTGCGCCCTGCTGGTCGTTCCAGGCCCGCAGAAGGACCTCCTGCCGAATGAATACGAGACGATCCGGACCTATCTCACGGACGGCGGGCGCTGCCTCTTCATGGTCGATCCGGAGACGGCCACGACACTGCCCGCGTTCCTGGCGGGCTATGGATTCAAGCTCGAGAACGACATTGTCGTCGACACGGTGTCGCGGCTCCTCGGCGGGGATTATTTCATGCCGGTCGTCAGCGCCTATGAGCCCCACCCCATCACTTCAAAATTCTCTTACGCGACGTTCTTTCCTTATGCGCGCTCTGTCGAGATCTCCGATACCAAGCCCGAGGGCGCGACCCTGACCGAGCTGGCCAAGACGAGCCCCAACTCCTGGTCCGAGCGGGAGCTCGACCAGAAAGAGGCCAAGTTCAACGCGGCCAAGGACAGGCAGGGACCGATTGGCCTGGCCGCGGTCGAGTCGTTCAAGACCAAGCCCGCGGCCGGCGCCTCGACACCTGCCAAGCCGGGCGAGCCGGCCCCGGCCGAAACGGCCGCCAAGGCCGAGGCGTCCGAGAGGGAGGCCCGGCTGGCCGTCATCGGCGACTCCGACTTCGTCAAGAACCGCTATTACGGCCTGTCCGGGAACGGCAATTTCTTCCTCAACGTGGTCAACTGGCTGACAGAGGAATCCGATCTCATCGCCATCCAGCCCAAGACCCAAGCGCCGAGGACGATCCAGCTGACGCCCTCCCAGGGGCGGCTCCTGTTCCTCGTCAGCATCGTCATCCTGCCCCTCGCCGTCCTGCTGCTGGGGATCTCCGTCTGGGTCCGGAGGAGGTCGCTGTGAGATTCAAGACGACCTTTGTCCTCCTCGCTGTCCTGGTCCTTCTCGTCGCGCTGGTCGCCTATTTCGAGTCCCGGGGCGAGAAGAAAAAGGCGGCCGAGGAGACCTCGAACACGCTCATCAGCCTGACGCCCGGGGATGTCGTCAAAGTGAGTCTCGTCCGCGACGGCCAGCCCCTGACCCTCGAGAGGGACGAGGCCGGGCCATGGCGCCTGACCGCCCCGATCCAGGCCGCCGCTGATGAGTACGAGGCCGGAAGTCTCGTCAGCGCGCTGACTTCGCTTCGCATCGAGCGTGTCGTCGAGAAGGAGGCCAAGGACCCCGCGGCCTATGAGATCCCGAAAACGGAGGTCTCGATATGGGTCAAGGGGAAGCAAGCGCCTGTGCACCTCCTCGTCGGCATGGAGAACCCGCTCGACAAGTCCCTCTTCGCCAAGAGAGCGGACGACCCGCGGATCGTTCTTCTCTCATCGAGCCTGAAGGCGGCGCTCGACAAGACGATCTTCGACTTCCGTCAGAAGGATGTTTTCAAGTTCACGACAGCGGACGTCATGGGGATCCGGGTCAAGGCCAAGAACGTCGCCTGGCAGGCGGTCCGCGAGGGGTCGGGGTGGCTCCTCAAAACCCCGGTGAGCTCGCTCGCGGCCAAGGGCCTGGTCGACTCGCTCCTGGATGCCCTCTCCGGGCTCAGGGCCAAGGCCTTCGTGGCCGAGGAAAAGTCGGCCGCGACGCTCAAGGAGTTCGGCCTCGACAAACCCGAGTATGAAGTCGCCCTGTCCCTCCCGGCCGCGAACCAGGAGATCGTCTTCTCGCTGCACAAGGAAGGCGAAAACTCCTACGCCATGACCTCCCAATCCCCCAAGATCATCACCTTCGAAGGGACCGTTCTCGCCGACCTCGATCGCAAGGTCGACGAGATGAGGGAAAAGAGGGTCGCCGATTTCTATGCCATGGACGCCGACAGGATCGCCCTGAAGCGAAACGGCGCCGAGATCGCCGCGGTCAAGGAAAAGACGGGCCAAACCGAGAGATGGGTTCTCGAGGGGCCGGTCAGGGAAGAGGCCGACCGGCTTAAGGTCGAGGACTTCATCCGCAAGGTCGAGGGCCTCGAGGCCGCCGCATTCGTCGACGAGCCTGGACCATTGGCCGCCTATGGGCTCGATCCCGGAGCGGAGATCCGGATCGGCACGAAGGACGCCGTCGGCCAGGAAAAGGAGATCGTCCTTCTCGTCGGCAGCGAGGATGCGGCGAAGAAGCTGGTCGCGCTCAAGAGTCCGGGGCTCGGCTACCTCTTCCAGGTCGACTCCGGATTCCTGCAGCAGTGGCCCAAGGACAAGAAGGATTGGAGGGCGGCGCCGCCGAAGACAGGAGAGGGCCCCGCTGACAAGAAATAGCTTCGCCGACAGTCTCCTTGTCTGGTACAGGGCCCATCGACGGCAGCTGCCTTGGCGACGGAGCCGTGACCCCTATAAGATCTGGGTCTCCGAGATCATGCTCCAGCAGACGACCGTTCCGGCCGTCATCCCCTATTTCGAGCACTGGCTCGAGGTCTTCCCCGACATAAGAAGCCTCGCCCGGGCCCCGCTGCGGAAGGTCCTGCGGGAATGGCAGGGCCTGGGCTATTACCAAAGGGCGCGAAACCTGCACCAGGCGGCCAAGCTGGTCGTCCGCGAACACGGCGGGGACCTTCCCGACGACGAAGAGACCCTGCGGCGCCTGCCCGGGTTCGGCCCTTATACGACCGCCGCGGTCCTGAGCCTGGCCTATGGCCGGCCGCGGCCCGTCGTGGACGCCAACGTCCGCCGCGTCCTGATGAGGCTCCTTGGCGTCCGCGGAAAGGCGGAGCCGCGCGTCGACAAGGAGCTCCATGCCTTCCTCGACAAGGTCTTTCCGGCCTCCTCGCCGGGGGATTTCAACCAGGCGATGATGGAGCTCGGCGCGCTCGTCTGCCGTAGCCGGAGCCCCCAGTGCCTGGCCTGCCCGGTCCGCCGGTCCTGCCGGGCCGCAAAGGAGGGAACGCAGGAGACGATCCCCCTCCCGAGGAAGCTCGCCGTCAAAAAGATCGAGGTGGTCGTGGCCGTCATCGAAAAAAACGGGCGGGTCCTCCTGCAGGAAAGGCCCGCCGGCGGCCTGCTGGCCGGGCTCTGGGAATTTCCTGGCGGAAAGGTCGAGCCTGGTGAGGGCCTGGCGGCCGCCCTGCGGCGCGAGATCCGGGAGGAGCTCGGCGCGGAGATCGAGGACATCCGCAGCTTGACGACCGTCCGCCACGCCTACACCCGGTTCGAAGCGACGCTCCACGCCTACCGCTGCCGCATCAGCGGCTCGGGCTTCAAGGCCGGACGGCAACACCGCTGGGTCGCCCCAAAGAACATCGGGAAGTATCCCCTCCCCTCGGGGAGCGTCAAGATCGTCGATTTTCTGGCTAAGCGCGGCCGGTCCTAGATCAGGCCCAGCTCCCTGTGCTTCCCGGCGATCGCGTCCGCGAGAGCGTCGATCCTCTCGAGATCGGCCGGCTTCGGCAGACCCTTGACGATGACAGGCGGCAAAATCTCGACCTTGAGGTTGGGCATGGCCGCCGCGACCGTCTCGACCATCCTCCCGGCCCAGCCGTAGCTGCCCATGACCGAGGCGAACCGGGCCTTGGGCCGCAACGCGTTGGCCAGGACGACGGCGTAGAAGACCGCGGGATGCGGCCCAACGTGAACGGTCGGAGTGGCCACGACGATCGTCGCCGCGTCGACGAGAGCCATGGCCAGCTGGCCGATGTCGGCCGAGGCCATGTTGAAGGGGAAGACGCGGATGCCGCGCTCGACGAGGGCGGTGACAAGGCGATCGACCATGAGAGCGGTCGAGCCGTGCATGGTCACCCAAGGGATGACGACGGTGTTGTGGGGCTGGTCGTCGGACCAGTCGCGATAGGCCTGGATGATGGACTGCGGGACCCGATGGATGGGGCCGTGGCTCGGGGCGATGAGCTCGATCTCGAGGTCCTTGATCTTGTCGAGGTTCTTCTGGATGATCTTCCGGAAGGGCATCATGATCTCGGCGTAATACCTCTTGGCTTCGTCCATGATGCACTCGACGCCGTCGACGAAGAGCCCGGTCTGGGCGATGTGGGAGCCGAACCAGTCGCAGCTGAAGAGGATCCGGTCCTCCTCGAGATAGGTCGACATCGTCTCGGGCCAGTGGACCCAAGGCGTGTAGATGAAGCGGAGCGTCTTGCCCCCGAGATCAAGCCGTTCGCCGTCAGCGACCGTACGGATCCTGGCCGCGTCGACGCCGAGATGATCGACCAGCATCGGCTTGGCCGGCTCCGACGAAAGGACCTCGATCGCGGGATAGCGGGCGAGGAGCCAGGGGGTGCCGCCGGAGTGGTCCTGCTCGGTATGATTGGATATGACATAGTCGATCTTGGGGACGTCCGCCAGATAGGCTTCGAGCACGTGGAGCTTGGCCGGCTCGACCGCGTCGATGAGGGCCGTCTTTTCCCGGCCGCGGATGAGATACGAGTTGTAGCTCGTGCCGTCGGGCAGGGGGATGAGGGAATCGAAGATCCGGCGGTCGAAGTCCGCGGCGCCGACGTATTGGACATCCGGGACGATATCTCGGGGTTTCATGGGGCACGTCTCCTGCTGAGATGAATTCCTAGTTATCTTATCGTATTTCGACCGGAAAATAAAGAAGGCCGAAGGCTCCGGTCAGACCTTGAAATAGATCCGGCGGCGGTGGAGAAAGAGGAGCCCGGCCCACTTCAGGGCCAGGGCCCCCAGCGGGATGACGAGCGGCGCGAGAATCCCCGCGTACCGTTCGACCCCGGTCAGGAAGAACTTGGCGATGGCGTCGAAATCGACGACCTGCTGGCCGAAATAGACGAGGATGGCGTTGGTCCCGATGACGACGAAGAAGAAGGCCCAGCGGCTCCAGCCCTTCACGTCGATGAGCCAATAGAACAGGGCCATCAGAAGCAGGGACCAGCCGCCGCCCCAAAGGACGTACGTGCTCGTCCAGATGTGCTTGATGATGGGAAAAGCAAGCCCCCAGACATATCCGACAGCCAGGCAGACGATCCCCGCGACGGCGAGCCCGAAGGTCTTCGACCGGCCGCTCCTCTTCGATTTCAGCCAATACCCGGCGAACACGCCGAGGAGGAGCGAGCAGGCCGCGGGCAGGGTTGACAGGGCCCCGAGGCTGTCGCCGGGACCGTAGAATTCCTCCGAGATCTTTCCGGGAAGGACCTTCTGGTCGATGTAGCTATGAAGAGAGCCTTCGGGCGTCATCAGCCCGGTGCCGTGTCCCGGGACAGGGATAAGAGCCAGGGCGGCCCAATAGAGAAGGAGGACGCCGACGAAGACCGCGACCTGGGTCTTGACCTTGGTGTTGAGCACCAGGAGCGCGACCAGAAAATAGCAGATCCCGATCCGCTGAAGGACTCCGGACCAGCGCATGTTCGCGAAATCGAATCCCAGGACCCCTCCCGCGATGAGCCCGAGCAGGATCAGAAGCAAGGTCCTTTTCGCGACATGGAGGTAGATCGTCTTCCGGCTTTCGCCTTTCTCGGCCCGCTTGAGCAGCGAGAACGGGAAGACGGCCCCGATGATGAAAAGAAAGAGCGGGAAGATGAGATCGTAGAAAGTGAAGCCGGCCCAGGGCTTGTGCTCGACCTGGCCGGCCAGGAAACGCGCCCAGGGCGCGTCTGTGATCGCGGGCAGGGTCCGGCAGATCGCGTCGCCGCCGATGATCCAGAACATGTCGAAGCCGCGAAGGGCGTCGAGCGAGGCGACCCGGCCCGTCGCCGGGCCGGTCCGTTCCTTCTCCATGGTCCCTCTCCCCTATCTCCGGCTTTCCCCGGAATTAAGGCCGGCAAGCGGCGACAGCGCGGCCTCCATGGAGTCGTACATCCAGCCCATCATCTCCGCGGTCCGCGAAGGCTTGATCTTGGCGGCGACGGCCGCCTCCGTCTCGCGCCGGAGCGCCCGAAGCTCGGTCAGGACCCGCGCGGCCTCACCTTGGGCCCCGGGACCGGCCTGCCCCATCCGGACGGTCAGGAGGAGCTTCGAGGCCTCGGCCCGGTTGATGAGGTTCCGGGCGGCAAGCGTCCAGGCGTCGAGCTCGTTGTGCCCGGATCTCGCGAGCCTCCCGTACGCCCGGAAAAGATCCAGGCCCCGGCGATATTCGCCGAGCCGGCTCTCGCATTCGGCGAGCTCTTGTTCCAGCTCCCCGCTCTTGGCCATCTCTTCGATCCGTCCCGAGACGTATCCCAGGGGCGCCGGGCGGGCGTCCTTGAAGAAGCCGAGGTCGCCGGCGTAGTTGAAGAGGCCCCTCCTCGCCAGCCGCCCGGCGGCAACGAAGAACCCCAGGTCGTCGATATCGAAATGCTCTCTGACGTAGGCTTTTTCAAAGTCCTCCAGCCTCACGCCGGTGTTCGCGGCCGCGGAACTCGCCAGATCGATCGATGGCCCTTGGAGCTCCCAAGGGAAGAGGTGGACGGTCCAGCTCGTGAGGACCGCGCCCTTGAGCCGAGCGGCCGACCCCTTGCGGAACGAGTCGGCCGTGTTCCTCATGTGGAAGAAAGTCCGCGGAGCGAACACGCTGTCGCCGTAGCAGCTCGAGCTCGGGCAGACGACGACGTCGAAGCCGTTCGCGGCCAGGAAATCCGACGTGTAGAACGGGTCGGGATCGCGTCCCGGCTCGTCGCCGAGCGGGAACATGAAGGCGCCGAACCGCTCCAGGGCCGGCGGGTCGAGCTCGTCCTTGGTCAGGCTTCCCCGGCCCCATACCTCGACCGTGCCGCAACCGATATACCGGTCATAGAGCCAGTCGAAGATCAGGACCTTGCGCGACAGCTTTTCGAGGGCCTCGGGGTGGTGGAGGACCATGTCGCCCCAGATCGCGGGCCGGATCCCCCGGTCGATGAGCGGCCGGCTCATCGTGTTGATGTGGTCGATGAACAGCTCGGAGAGTGAATGCTCGGCGGCATAGGCCCGGCAGCGGGGGCACTCGCCCAGAGTATAGGCCTCGTCGGCGCCCAGATGGAAGTATCGGACGGGGCCGAAGACGTCCAGGTACTCTTCGATCCATTTCGTGAGAAAGGCCGCGACCTCGGGATTCTGCGGGCAGTACTGGTCGATCCTCTCCGGGACCTCGGCCAGCGGCTTGTAACGTTCGTTCTTGAGGACGTACTCGCAGTGGCCGAGCGTCTGGAGCAAAGGGATCGGCTCGAGGCCGAGGGAGCGGCTGTAGGCCAAGATGTCCTTGAACTCGGCCTTGGTGAAGGCGTCCGGAGAGACGCACTCGGGGCATGTCTCCCAACGGATGTTGTTCTCGACCTCCCAGAGGATCGCGTTGTAGCCCTTGGCGGCGAGCGCCTTCAGCTCGCTCTTGAGATAGGGGCCGCGGAACTGGGCGATGTTCATGTCGATGTGAAAGCCCGTCAGCCGCAATATCCCGGCGCCCGAGGCGGGCTTTTCCCGGCAGGTGGCCGATCCGACGACGGCCAGGACGATGACGACCGGCCAGAGACGCGAGACGATCGTTGAGGGCATCCGCAGGACTCCTTTGCGGCACTATATCGCCGGCCGCTCGCCGATGTCAACGCGGGACACCGCCGGTCCTCATCCCGGTTGACAAGCCGTCGGGCCACCGTCTAGAGTAGGGGCGGCGACATCGACGAAAGGAGCCGGCCGGACGATGGGCTTCGAAGACGGGTTGAGGCCGTTCCTGAGCGGACATGCGGATTGGGCCCGCGACGTGCTGTGCCGCCTGATCGAGTTTCGCAGCACCACCGGCGCCGAGGAGGGGGTCCAGAAGTTCCTTTTCGATCTCCTTTCGAGCTCCGGATTCCCTGCTAGGCTCGCGCCCGTCGCGGAGTCTATCACCGCCGACCCTGACTATACTCCTGTCCCGGGCCATGAGAGCTATCGGGGACGGCCGAATGTCCTCGTCACGCTGGCCGGCGCGGACGGAGGGCGAAGCGCCATCGTCAATACGCACACCGACGTCGTTCCCGCCCCGGACGGGATGTTCGCCGCGACGACGGAGGACGACATCGTCCGCGGCCGGGGGGCCTGCGACGCCAAGGGGCAGGTCGTCACGCTGCTGCTGGCGCTCGCGGCTCTCCGCGACCTCGGCGTTCGGCTTGCCGGCGACATCGAAGCCCAATTCGTCATCGAGGAGGAGGCGGGAGGGAACGGCTCGCTCGCCGCTATTACGGAGGGTCGAAAGGCCGACGTCGCCGTCGTCCTCGAGCCGACGGGCCTCGTCCCCCGCTCCGCTAACCGCGGGGCGGCCTGGTTCCGGCTCACGGTCGACGGGCGGTCCGTCCACATGGGCCGCTATCGCGAAGGCGTCAGCGCGTTCGACGAAATGCTCGGTCTTGTCGCTCTTCTCAAGGACTACGAATCGACATTGCGGAAGGCATCGAGGGGAACTCCGGGCTTCCCGGACGACCCGAGCCCGGTCGTCGTCAACATCGGCCGGGTCAGGGCGGGCGATTGGCCCTCGACGGTGCCGGGCGAATGCGTTGTCGAGGGCGGGGTGGCGTTCCTCCCCAATCGGACAGCGCGGCGGATCGAGGAAGAGATCCGGGCCCTGATCCGCGACCGGGCGACGCCCTGGGCCCGCGACCACGCGCGTTTCGATCTCTCCGGTCTCCGCAACGAGGCTTTCGAGACCCCGGCCGGGCACCCGGCCGTCAGGGCCTTGCGCGCCGCGGCCGAGGAGGTCTTGGGCCCGCATCCCGCCGAGGGCTGGAACGCGTCATGTGATGCCCGCCTCTTCTTTCACCGGGGCGGCATGCCGGCCCTCGTCTTCGGCGCCGGGGACCTCGGTCAGGCCCATTCCCTCGACGAACGGATCGACATGGGCGACATCGTCCAGGCCGCCGAAGTGCTGGCCAGGTTTCTGGCGGGATGGTGCGGCGCCGCACGAAAGGAGCAGGAGCATGCCCGTTAGGATCGCCGTCGTGGGGGCTGGAAAGTTCGGACAGACTCACCTGGATGTCTTCAGCCAGCTCGGCGACAAAGGCGTCGAGCTGGCCGCCATCGCCGAAGCGAGTCCGGCCCGGGCCGAGGCGCTTCGGGCCCGCTATAAGATCCCCGTTTACGCCGGTCATCGCGAGATGCTCGAACGCGTGCCGCTCGATGCGGTCAGCGTGGCCACCCCCGACCATCTTCATCGCGATATCGTCGTCGACGCCGCCGCCGCGGGCAAACACATCCTGGTTGAAAAGCCGCTCGATGTGACCGTCGAGGGCGCGGAGGCCATGGTCCGGGCCGCCCGAGAAGCCGGCGTCCTGCTCCAGGTCGATTTCCACAAGCGCTACGACCCCGACCACCGGGCGATCGAACGGCGGGTCGGGGACGGCGACCTCGGCGACATCCTCTACGGCAGCGTCCACATGGAGGACCGCGTCGAAGTTCCCGCCGAGTGGTTCCCCCACTGGGCCGCGGCATCGTCCCCGGCCTGGTTCCTGGGCGTCCACTTCTACGACCTCGTGCGCTGGGTCCTCAAGTCGGAGGCGAAGACCGTCTATGCGACCGGAACGAAAGCCGCCCTCCTGCGCGACCACGGCATCGACACCTACGACTGCGTCAACGCCAAGGTCGATTTCGCGAACGGGGCGGCCTTTTCGTTCGACACGAGCTGGATCCTGCCGAACGAGTTCGAGGCCATCGTCAACCAGGGGCTCCGGATCGTCGGCACGAAGGGCAGTCTTCGAGTGCGACAGCCAGGACCGCGGCACCCGCTCCTGCATCGGCGGCGAAGGCATGGCCACCTATAACAACAACTTCAGACGCGAAATCACGGACCGGCAGGGCCGGCGGCTCCTTCGCGGCTACGGGGTCGAGAGCATCGAGGATTTCGCGGAGAACGTCGCCTTTCTCAAGGCCGGCGGCCGCCTCGCCGACCTCAGGGGAATCTGGGCTTCGGGTGAGGACGGGCTCGAAACGACGCGCATCGCCGTCGCCGTCCACGAGAGCCTGGCCGCCGGACGCGTGGTCCGGCTGAGGTAAAGCCATGGCCGTCTATGACCTGACCCCCGTCGAGGTACCCCGTGTCGAAACGAAGCATCGGACGATCCGGACGAAGATCCCCGTGCCTGAATCCGTTCCTCTCTTCGAGGCCCTGGCCGCGAGCGAGCCGCGGTCGATGGCCGGCCAGCCGCCCGTCGTCTGGCACAAGGCGGAGGATTTCACCGTCTACGACAAGTGGGGCAACCGCTGGATCGACTGGTCGAGCTGCGTCCTCGTCGCCAACGCAGGACACGGCCGGCGGGAGATCCGGGAGGCCCTGAAGCGGATCGTCGACCAGGAGCTTCTCGCCAGCTATGTCTTCGTCCACGAACAGCGGGCCGAGCTCTGCGGCTTGCTGCGATCGATCTCGCCGGACCCGGAAGGCTACCGGGTTTTCCTTCTTTCCACCGGAAGCGAGGCCACGGAGAACGCCATCAAGCTCGCCCGGACCTACGCTCTGGAAAAGTATGGTCCCCGCCGCAGCCGCATCGTCTCTTTCCGGAACGCCTTCCACGGCCGGACGATGGGCGCCCAGCTCGCGGGCGGGATGGACGGCCAAAAGAAGTGGCTGGGAGTCCCCGACCCCGCCTTTGTCCAGGTCCCGTTCCCGGACGGCTACAAGAACACCGACACGGGCTTCGACCTGTTCTTATCCAGCCTGGCCGGGAAAGGGATCGCGCCCTCCGAGATCGCTGCGGTCATGACCGAAAGCTACCAGGGCGTCGGCCCCGATTTCCTGCCCGTCGAGTACGCCCGGCGGCTCGAAGCGTTCTGCAGGGAGAACGACATCGTCACCATCTTCGACGAGGTCCAATCGGGCTTCGGCCGCACCGGCAGGATGTTCTGTTACGAGCACTACGGCGTCAAGCCCGACCTCATCTGCTGCGGCAAGGGCATCTCCTCGTCCCTGCCCATCTCGGCCGTCATCGGCCGCAAGGACATCATGGAGCTCTATCCGCCGGGGGCCATGACCTCGACGCACTCGGCCTCCCCCTTGCCCGTCGCCGCGGCCGTCGCCAATCTCAGAATACTCCTCGACGAAGGACTGGCCGAACGGGCCGCCCGGATGGAGGGGGTGCTCATGCCCCGTCTCGCCCGGATCCAGACCCGTCATGCCTCGAGGCTCGGCTGCCTCCACGGCAAGGGCTTAGTCGCCGGGATCCAGGTCGTCAAGGCCGGGACAAAGATCCCCGACCCGGCGACAGCCCTGGCCATCAATGTCACGAGCATGCGCAAGGGTGTGCTCATGTTCGCGCCGGTGGGGATAGCCGGGGAGTGTCTGAAGATCGCCCCGCCGTTGATCATCGCCGAGGAGGCCCTGGTCGAATCGGCCGAAGCCTTCGGCGAGGCCGTTGAAGAGGTGCTGTCATGACCGATGACCTGTTCGAGCTGAAGGGAAAGACCGCTATCATCACGGGCGGCGGAGGCGTCCTCGGCCGGGCCATGGCCGTGGCCTTGGCCGGGCGCAGTGTCGCCGTCGCCATCCTGGATCTTCGCGAGAGCGCGGCGATCGAGGCCGCCAAGCATATCGTCGCCGCGGGCGGCCGGGCGACCGGTGTGGCCTGCGATGTCCTCGACGAAGCGAGCCTCGCGACCGCCGCCGGCCGGGTCCTCGGCGAATTCGGGCGTGTCGACATCCTGATCAACGCGGCCGGGGGCAATGCGCCCACGGCAACCACGTCCCAGGAAACCGCCGGGCCCCAGGACTTCCTGTCAGGCGCCAGCCCGTCGAGAACGTTCTTCGACCTCGAGATCGCAGCCTTTCGCCGGGTCCTCGACCTGAACCTTCTCGGAACTGTGCTCCCCTGCCGGGCCTTCGGCCGGGAGATGGCGAAGAGCGGCGGCGGGACGATCGTCAACATCTCCTCCATGACGGCTTCGCGGCCTCTGACCAAGGTCGTCGCTTACTCGGCGGCCAAAGCGGGGGTCTCCAATCTGACCCGTTGGCTGGCGACGCATCTCGCGCCGGCCGGAATCCGCGTCAACGCCATCGCTCCGGGTTTTTTCCTAACAGACCAGAACCGCTACCTCCTCACGGACGAGAAGACGGGAATCCTGACTGCGAGAGGCCAAGCCGTCATCGCCCACACTCCCATGGGCCGCTTCGGCGCGCCCCTCGACCTGGCGGGAGTCCTCGTCTGGCTCGTTTCCGACGCATCGTCTTTCGTGACCGGCGCCGTCATCCCCGTCGACGGCGGCTTTTCGGCGTACTCGGGGGTCTAGGAGAGCCATGATCACAAAAGTTGCGATCCCGCCAACGATGAAGGCCGTCGTCCTCGAATCGCCGGGGCGGATGGCGCTGCGCGAGATCCCGGTCTGGCCGATCGATTCCTACGGCGACCCGGACCTCGTCCTCGTCAAGGTCGCGGCCTGCGGCGTCTGCGGCTCCGATTTCCGCTACTATGCCGGGGAGAATCCCTGGGCCATGCACACGCTCGGGCGGCACGTCGACAATCCGCCCGGGATCGTCCTCGGCCACGAATACGCCGGCGAGGTCGTGGCCGTCCTCGACGAGAAGAACGCCGGGCTTCTCGGCCGGCGCGTCGCCCCGGTCTGCTCGAAGGTGTGCGGGACCTGTCCCGATTGCCGAGCCGGCCGGACCCAGCTCTGCCCGAACACGGTCCACATGGGTCACGGCCAGGGCTGGGGAAAGAGGGATTTCTATCCGGGAGCGTATGCCGAATACGTCCCGGCCTGGGGCAGCGGCTGTTACATCATCCCGGACCGTCTGAGCTTCGGGGAAGCGGCGATGATGGACATCCTGGCCGTCTGTGTCCATGTCGCCCACCAAGGAGAGATCCAGGCGGGACGCCCCGTGCTGATGATGGGGGCGGGCCCCGCCGGGAACGGTATCGCGCAAGCAGCCCGGGTCCTGGGCGCCAACCGCGTCGTCGTCACCGATATCGCAGACCGTCCCTTCGAACTGGCCCGGCGGGCGGGGTTCGACGCCGTCGTCGACGCGCGAGGCAAGGCGGCCGCCGCTGTTGCGGCCGAGCTCCGGACGATCGCTCCGGACGGCTTCGGCACGGTCTTCGACAGCGTCGGCGGCCGGGACAGCTTCGACCTCGGGCTGTCGGTGCTCGCCAAGAAGGGAACGCTCGTCAACATGGCCGTCCACAACCTGGATATCCCGGTGAACTTTCTCCGCCTCGGGAGCGAACGGCGGATCACGACGAGCTCGAACTTCGCCACCGGCGATTACCCCATCGCCTTGAGCTGGCTCGAAAGCGGCCGGTTCGAGGTCAAGGACTGGCTGACCGAGGTCAAGCTCGCGGACATCCCAGGGCCTCTTCGCCGAAGCGGCACACCACCGGCCGAGGCGCGTTCAAGCTCGTGATCACATCCTTTTGACCGCCGCCGCGGGGTTTAAACGCCGGGATATTTGCGCTTGGCGAAGTAGATGATCTCCGGGTGCTTCTTGTAGCCGAGCTTCTCGAAGACGGCCATGGAGACGGCGTTATCCTCCTCGATGAGGCAGGCCAGGATGTCCATCCCCTGTGATTCGAGCCAAGATTCGGCCGCCCCGACGAGCTTCGCGCCGATCCCCTTTCTCCTAACGGAAGGATCGACGGCCAGGCGATTGATCCAGCCTTTGCGGCCGTCGTGAGTGGCCAGGACTGTGCCGATCACCCGGCCCCCCTTCGATTCCTCCGCCACGAGGAAACAGACGTTCGGGAGCCCGATCTGGCGGACGACATTCTCCCGGCTGTCCCGGCCCCGGGGCTTCAGGGGAAGGCCGCCCTCTGTCCAGAGCGCCATGACCCGGTCGTAGTCTTCGATCCGAAATCCTCTGATCTCGAGCCCTGCGGCCCGATCGCTCTCAGGCATATCATCCCCCTTCCGGCCGCCGCTCTCTCGTCTCGACACCGGGCATCTATCGTCAGCGGACAAAGAGCATGAAGAATCCGACGGCCACGGCCGACGCGGCAAGTCCGGTCAGGATGGCCGACGGCCAGGATCTTTTATGGATGGTCCGCGCGGCCAGGACGAACCTCGAGACGGCCCATAAGGCTGCCGCCGCGTAGACCCCGAGATAAAGCGTCTGCCAGAGGCCGGGGGCTGACAGGATGTCCACCCACTCCGCCTGCCTCATGCCAAGAACGGCAAAGCCCGCCTCGACGGCCAGAGGGACCCAGGCCAGGAGGAACGGCCCGCCCCACGCCCGGGAGGTTTTGACCAGAACATCGCTCCGGTGACTCCCCTTCCTGCCGAGCGCCAGGAGGACGCCTGAAGCCAGGACCCAGACGGCGAAGACGAGCGGCAGAATGAAGAACATCTGCCAGGCGTAGTAATTGTCGACGCCCATCCCGGCGATGACTGGGGCCGTCGGCACGAACCCGGCCACGGCCAGCACCGCCGACGAGAGAGCATAGGCGAGCCCGGCGAGCCCCAGGAAAAGCGCGGCGCTGCGCATGGGGTGCCGCTTTTTAAATGTTCGGTACCGGGCTTTCATCCGCTTCGATTCGC
This sequence comes from Candidatus Aminicenantota bacterium, assembly GCA_963725825.1. Lineage (GTDB taxonomy): Bacteria > Acidobacteriota > Aminicenantia > Aminicenantales > Saccharicenantaceae > RBG-16-66-30. The sequence continues at coordinate 87,461 of CAVSAI010000029.1, read as the reverse complement.
CTCTCTTCACGCCGTCCTCCCTCAGGTCACCAGCAGGTGCTTGCTGGCGAAGTTGGGGTCGGTCGTCAGGTTGATGCCGAAGCGCCGCAGCCCCGAATCGTCCCCGGGCGTCGGGATGTGCGTGATATGGACCTCCGAGCCTTGGAGCTCCTTCATCTTCTCCAGGGCCAAGTGGGCGGTGGGATTGGCCGCGGCGTTGATGCTCAGGCAGATGAGGACCTCGGACAGGTCGAGGCTGACGGACTTGGCCCCGAAGACGCTCGTCTTGAGCGCTCCGACCGACTCGACGATCGAGGGCGAGAGGAGCGGGATCTTGTCCGGGATCCCGGCCAGCGTCTTGACGGCGTTAAGGGTCAGGGCCGCCGCGGCATGCATGAGGGGGGAGTTCTTGCCCGTGACGATCGTGCCGTCATGGAGCTCGATCGCGGCGCCGACGAAGACGCCCTTGTTCCCTTTCCCCGCGGCCCGGGCCTCCTCGGCCGCCCGGCGGGCGGCGACGACGACGGGCCGGTCCTCGGGCTTGACGCCGAGCTCCCTCATCAGCAGCTCGGCCCGCTCAACGGTCTCCTTTTCGACAAAGCCCAGGGTGTACTCGCAGCCGTAGCGAAAATAGCGCCGGATGAGCTCCTGCTTGGCCGCCTCGCGGACGACCGCGTCCTCGGTGATGCCGAACCCGGCGGCGTTGCAGCCCATGTCGGTCGGCGACTTGTAGAAAGACGGCCCGCCGGTGATCTTCTCGAGGATGCGCTTGAGGACGGGAAAGACCTCGACGTCCCGGTTGTAGTTGACGGCAACCTTGCCGTACGCTTCGAGATGGAAGGGGTCGACCAGGTTGAAGTCGCAAATGTCGGCCGTGGCCGCTTCATAGGCGACGTTGACGGGGTGTTTAAGGGGCAGGTTCCAGATCGGGAAGGTCTCGAACTTGGCGTAGCCCGAAGCGAGGCCCCGGCGGTACTCGTGATAGATCTGGGAAAGACAGGTGGCCAGCTTGCCGCTGCCGGGCCCCGGCCCGGTGACGATGACGAGGGGGTGCTCGGTCTCGATGTAGTCGTTCGCGCCGTAGCCTTCGTCGCTGACGATGACATCGACGTCGGTCGGATAGCCTTTGGTGAAGCGATGCGTATAGACGCGGATGCCCTGGCGCTCGAGCTTGTTCTTGAAGATCCGGGCGGCCGGCTGGTTGTCGAAGCGGGTGATGACCACGGCCCGGATCTGGATGCCCCACTCGCGCAGGTCGTCGATGAGCTTCATGGCATCGACGTCGTAGGTGTGGCCGAAATCCGCCCGCATCTTCTTCCGCTCGATGTCCCCGGCGTAGATGCAGAGAAGGAAATCGGCCCGGCTGCGGAGCTCCTGGAGCAGCTTCATCTTGACGTTGGGGTCGTAGCCGGGCAGGACCCGGGCGGCGTGGTAGTCGAAGAAAAGCTTGCCCCCGAATTCGAGGTAGAGCTTGCTGGTGAAACGGCCCATCCGTTCGAGGATGGCTCTCTTCTGTTCCTGGAGGTAATGGGCGTTGTCGAATCCGACGGCGTGGTTCATGCCTTGTCTCTGCCTTGCTTCGCGGGAACTTAGCGCGCTGTGCCCTTGATCAGCTTGAAATCTTCGAACAGGCCGTAGGCGACCGAGGAGTATTCCGACCCCGGAGGCAGCCCTCCCTTGGCTCCCTGTTGGAAAGACCCGGGCCAGGCCCGGCCCAGGGGCGGATCGTTGTGGAACGGCCCCAGGGTATTCCGGAGCGTCCCGTATACGACCACGGAGACCTCGTTCGAGCCCGCGGTCAGGGCGCCGGTCAGATCAACCTCAAACGGCGGGAAGGCGGCCGAGCCGATCCGCTTTTCGCCGACAAAGACCTCGGCCGTCGCCCCAAGCCACGGGCCCAGGCGCAGACGGTAGGAAGCTCCCGCGGCCTCGAGCGGGATCGTATAGGTCCTCGCGTAGCGGACGCCCGATCCGTAAAAGGGCCAGCCTTGGGCGCTCCAGGCGCCGGCCGCGAGAGGCGCGGGCGGATGGAGCTCGAACCCGCGGGCGGCGCCGGAGAGCTTGAAATCTCCAAGGAGATAGACCGGTTCGAGCTCGCTGTGGATGGTGAAAGGTCTGGCCTTGACCGTGATCTTGTTCTTTCCGGCGACGATATGGGCGCCTATCGGATAGATGCCGAAGGCCCGGTCGAGCCACCATTCGCCCGGCAAGGGCCGGACCTCCTTATCGTTGACGAAGACCTGGAAAAGTTGCGGCCGCTCGACGACAGCCCTGATGTCCGCAAAGTCCCGGGCATCGCCCTTGGCCGCCCGGAACCAGAAAACAGCTTCGAAGCCGGAATCGGCCGTGAACTTGTCGAGGTCGAGGATATTGGTCTTGTACTGGACGGCGGAGTCCCAGGGGTTGCGGTCGAGCCCGTTGGCCTGGAAGGTCTTTCTCTGCGCGTCGTAGAAATAGAGGTCTTTTTGTGTCTTGCCCGCGATCGTCAGGTCGCAATAGTCGAGCGTCAGGACGTTCGGCGCCAGCGGCTCGGCCTTGAGGGTCCCTTCAACAGGGACGTCCTCCCAGGTCAGAGCGGGCGCGGCCACGGGCTTCGTCCGTTCGTCCCTCACGCACAGAAGCAGGCTGCCTTTGGCCGGCAGGGAGAAGGCGATCTCGACCCTGTCGCCGTGGCGCACGAAGGGGTAAGGAATGGTCTTTCCCGTGAACGGGTCCCATTCCTCGACCGACCCTCCGGCCAGGACCGCGGTCCCGGCCGTCGTCGCCTCGGCCTCGGTGTTGGCCAGGAAGAGGAGTTGGCCGCGGTCGAACTCCCGCCTCTGATGAAAGAGCTTGGCCCCGGTCTGGAGCCCGGAGAACACGATCGCGGGGGGGCTCAGCTGCCGGATCTTGTCGAAGCCGCTGCCCGGCCCGGAGTCGACCCAGCGGTCGCCGAATGAAGCCTGGAGCTCGCGCAGGTCTTCGGTCGGGAGACCGTTGATATAGTCGGGCGGCGCCACCCACGAGACGATCTTGCCGTCCCGGATGAGGTAGTCGCGGACGAGGGTGACGGTCGTGTCCTCGAAGTTGCGCAGACCGGGCGGCAGGACGACGAGCCCGTAGGAGCGGGAGCCGACGTTCAGTCTGGCGTGGCCGACCGACCCGAACTCCTGGAGCGTCTTCTCGCTGACGATGTCGTACTCGATGTGCTCGGACTCGAGGAGATGGACGAAGGCCTGGAAATCGGCGCCGACCGTACGAAAATCTTCCGTTTCCGCCGCGGGCGAATAGTACATCCAGGCCGTCGTCGTCGGCTCGATGACGGCGATCTTGTTCATCTGGCGGCCCAGGCTCATGGCCACGGATAGCCGCCCGAAATAATCGGCCAGGGTGTTGTAGTAAGGCCACCAGGGCTCGTGGTCCGAGAACGAGAGCGGGTGGTCGCGCTTGCGCGCCCCCATGATCGTGGCGTAGGACAGGTGCTGGTTGAGGAAGTTGACCCCGAGCGCGTATTCCCAGTCGCCGATCCTCTTCTGGTCGGCGAAGGTCATGTCCCAGCCGCCGGCCCCGTATGTCTCGGACATCGTCCGCTCGTGGTCGCGCTGGTTGGCGGAGCTGCGGATCTCACGGACGGCCCGGTCGTTGCCGAACTGGGCGTCCGGGCCGGTCGCGTATTCGTTCATCAGGATGTCGATGCCGGGCATATGGGCGTAGGCGGCCATGGCCAGGTTGTCCGGGGAGACGCGCGGCCGCGGCCACTCGTGCTCCCAATAGTGCCCGGTGAAGATGAGTTTGTTGTCCGTGGCATAGGCGTAGTACGGCTTGGCCCAGTTCTCGATGAAGAGATCGAGCAGCGTCGCGTAGAAGTCGTGGCGGACGCGCTTCCAGTTCCCGTTCTCCTCGAAGAGCCCGGGGAGCTCGGGCCGGAGGTCATAGCCCCAGCGCGCCTGAAACGCCTGAAAGAGGGCGGGCGTGTAGTTGACAGCATCGAGGCCGCCGGCCGGGGAGATCTCGGCTTCGTCCTGGAAGACGCCGGGAACGGTCAGGCCGAACTCCTTGCCGATCACATTTTTATAGGCGTTGAGGGTCAGGTCGAGGAACTTCTCAGTGACGTCCTTGCGCATGATGTCGACGTAGGTGAAGCCGCCGTGCCACGGGGACGGGGCGGAGTGGACGATATCGAAGACATAATAAACGGCCGTATCGGACCCCGGGGGCAAGGCCCTGCCGGTGACGTCCTCGAGCCCGGTCAGGCTCCGGCGCAGAACGATGAGGGGAGCGGTCTCGAACTTCGCGGGAGGCCGCCCCTGGAACTTCCGCATCCTCAAGCCCGCGCGGCCGGCGTCGGGCATGGCCGCCGGGACATGGCCGCCCGCGAACCCCGAGGGGTAGGAGTTCTCATCGTAGAGCCAGATCTTGAGGCCGAGGCCCTTGCCCACTTCGACGGCGTAGGCGCATAGAGAGAACCATTCGTCCGTGAGATAGGGCGTGATGAGGCCGGGGCGGGGATGGATGAAGGCGCCGCCGATGCCGCGGGCCTTGAAGTCCTCGAGCTCACGCTTGATCTCTTCCCGGGTCATCCGGTCGTTCCAGACCCAGAGCGGGGCGCTGCGATATTCGGCCGGCGGGTCGGCGAACATCTTCAGGATGGTCTCGTAGGAGGGCCCTTGCGGCTTCTTGGCGCAGGACGCGCCGGCCGCGACGACGGCCAGGACAAGAGCGATGCCTAGGACGGCCGGAAATCGACGCATCATTGTCATGTCTGTGACCTTTCGCCTCTCCGTCGGGAGTTGTGGGGCGGGACGGAGAATGCCCAGGAAAGAAAACATCCGCCCCCAAATCTAGGGGAACATGAACTCAAAGTCAAGGCGGGATCGAGGGTTTCAGCCGGCCGGCTTCATAATAAAGAAGACATAGCTATAGAAAGCCGAATACTTCTTGAAGAAGTCGATCTCGATCGTTTCCCGAAATGCTGGTCATCGGAGGAGATCAATGGCGGAGAGGGCGGGATTCGAACCCGCGGCCCCGGTTTAAGCCAGGGCAAACGCTTAGCAGGCGTTCCTGATCAGCCACTCCAGCACCTCTCCGCGGTCAGGAAACGTGGCGTTATTCTAGCATGAGTCCGTGGGGAAAGCCAAACCGGCGCGGCCGGGTCAATAATCCCAGGACACGCGGGAGACGCGAATGAATCGGTAGCCTTCCTCATCTTCCTCGATCGTGTACAGGCGCCCGTTAGCCCAGAGCGGACTGTCAATGGTCTTGAGCTTGATCGTCGTGAGGAATTTCCCTTCCGGATCGAAAACGTCATAGGTCATGAGATGGGACAGCGTCCCCGCTATCTTGACGAAGATCCTTCCATCCTCGTCGGCTTCGATTCCGGCATATGGCGGGAAATAACGCGGGACCTCAGATGGGAACACATTGCTCCCGCGCTTAAGGACATATTCGCGGTCTTCCTGGGGTATCGGGACCGGTTCATGGTTCTTTCTGACCTTCATGATCAGGGCGCCTTCGCGGTCGAAAAGCAAGAACTCATAGCTTTCGGGGAATCCGTAGACGATCCGATCGCTTCGCGTGACTATGAAGATCGGGGAGGCGATCCCATACCAACCGAGAGGCGGCTGCTTGACCGGAGGAGCCAGGGCCCGGCGATTCTCAAGTTTGGCGTCATATCGGCAGACTTGATAATGGATCTGGCCGGCCGAGTCCCTGCTCGAGTCCGTACCATAGATATTCCCTTGTGAGTCACGGCTCATCCCGCTGAAGCGAACCATCGCGCTACGCGTCTCGACGAACCTCCCCCTCAGGCTGAAAGAGGTCAGTCGCATGTGCTGCGAACAGTAGACAAGGAGATCCTCGCGGATATCTAAACGGATGGACCCTTCGAATTCACCCGGCCCGGCGCCCCTTCGGCCGATCGTCCGCACGAGGTGGCCATTCGGGTCGAAAATCTCAATTCGGCCTTCCCGTTGCTCCACAACGTACAGATTATTGTCTCGGTCGAGCGCGAGTTGGCAGGGTTTGTCCAAGACATAGCCGGGTCCAGATCCAGGGATCTGGTATTCTTCCGCCGACCGGAAGACGGAGGACGGGTAAAGCGGCTCCTTCGGGTTCTCGACGATGGTCACGCCTTTGACCGTCCGCACCGTCCCCCGCCATGGCGGGCTCTGGCCAACGCCGGGTGCGAGACCGACGAGAAGGACCAAAACAAGGGCCCCGATGGTTCTCATGACGTTCAGCATGGCCCCCAGCGGTGGCCCGGATGGCGCCGCTCGTACTCCGCCGCTGCTTTTTTGGTGATCTTGTGCCAGGGCTCCTCTGTTTTGGCCCCGATGATGCCGGCCAGGGCGCAGCGGCAGAGCGTCGGGTCGACCTTCGTTTTCAACTCGTGGAAGACCTCGTATGGGTCGCGCTTTAGGAAATCCTCGCAGGTCCTGATGCCGATCTTCTCGAGCTTGGCCGCGGTCGTCTTGCCGATGTTCGCGAGGTCGGTCAGCTTGCTTGCGGCCCGAACCGGCTTGGACACGGAGCGTTTCTTCGGTGCACTTGAAGTAGCCCTGAGCATTGCGGTTTGTTCCATTGCGTGCGTCCCCTTTCGTTGAAGATGCCTTAACCCGCGATCCTAATGATAGTATTCCAATTCCTAGTGGTGGCCGCGTCTCCCAGGGCTTTGTCCAGAAAAGCCATGAGGTCGGGCGTCCCCACTCCCGGCGAAAGCGTCACGGCGCTGAAGGTCTCGCCCGGCGTGACCCGGATGATGCGGACACCCTTGGCCGGCGCCGGGACACGGAGGCGGGAGCGGTCCGGGGTCCTTTGGGCGAGGAATGTCACATAGAATTTGATTTCAGGGCCGGACGGGATGCCCTTGAAGGGATCCGAGTCGACCATGGCCCGCAGCTCCCGGACCGTGCGCAGGACGACCTTGACAGGAAAGCCGAAGGCTTTCTCGAGCCCCTGTGAGATCGTCTGGTCCGGGTTCGGGTCTTTGCCGGGTGCTTCGAAAACGACGTTGCCGCTGGCCAGGACCGTCCTGACGTTGCTGAAGCCCATGGATTCGAAGGCGGACTTGAGGGCGGCCATGGCGATCGTATTATGGCCGCCGACGTTGACGCCTCTCAAGAAAGCGACAATGGCGGAGGGAGAGGGATTCGAACCCCCGTTCCGGAGAACCGGAAAGCGGTTTTCAAGACCGCCGCCTTCAACCACTCGGCCATCCCTCCGCCGATCTATTTTTTCGCTGTTGATGAGATGCGCTCGAGACCGTCCATGAACGGCCGCAGGGCCTCGGGGATGACGACCGAGCCATCCGCCTGCTGATAGTTCTCGAGGATGGCGCTGACGGTCCGGCCGACGGCCAGGCCCGAGCCGTTGAGCGTATGGGCGAACTCGGGCCGGCCCTTGGCCTCGCGCTTGAACCGGATGTTGGCCCGCCGGGCCTGGAAATCCAGGCAGTTCGAGCAGGACGAGATCTCCATGAAGCCGTCGCGGCTGGGCATCCAGACCTCGAGGTCGTAGGTCTTGGCGCTGGCGAAGCCCATGTCGCCCGTGCAGAGCAGCACGACCCGGTGGTGAAGTCCGAGTCGCTTCAGGACCTCCTCGGCCGAAGCCGTCATATATTCGAGCTCGTCGAAGGAGCTCTCGGGCCGGCTGAAGATCATCATCTCGACCTTGTTGAACTGGTGCTGGCGGATGAGGCCCCGGACGTCCTTGCCGTAAGAACCCGCCTCGCTCCGGAAGCAGGGCGTATAGGCCACGAAGCGGGTCGGCAGGACGCCGCCGTCGAGGATCTCGTTCCGGTAGATGTTCGTCAGCGGCACCTCTGCCGTCGGGATGAGGTACCAGTCGAAGCCCTCGAGCTTGAACAGATCCTCCTTGAACTTGGGCAGGTTGCCCGTCCCGGTCAGGCTCTCGGCGTTGGCGATGAACGGCGGCAGGACTTCGGTGAAGCCGCGCTCGCGGGTGTGGAGGTCGAGCATGAAGTTGATCAGGGCCCGCTCGAGCCGGGCCCCGGCGCCGAAGTAGACCGTGAACCGCGAGCCGGTGATCTTGGCCGCCCGCTCGAAGTCGAGGATGCCGAGCTTCTCGCCGACGTCCCAATGGGCCTGCGGCTGAAAGGCGAACTCCGGCCGGCTCCCCCAGCGCCGGGCCTCTTTGTTGTCCTCGGCACTCTTCCCGACGGGAACGGATTCGTGGGGGATATTGGGGATGTTGAGAAGGGTCGACTTGAGCTCTTCGTCCAGGGCCTTAAGCCGCTCCTCGAGCGCGCCGATCTCGTCGCCGACCTTTCTCATGTCGGCGATGATCGTCGAGGCGTCTTTGCCGTCCTTCTTTAGCCGCGAAACCTCTTCCGACGCTTTGTTCTTGACGGCCCTGAGGTCCTCGGTCTTCTTGAGGACGTCCTTTTTTTCGCGGGAGACGCGGACGAACTCGTCCAGACTGATCCGTGGGCCTCGCGCCCCTAGCCTATTCTGAACGGATTCAAGGTTTTCCAGGACATATTTCGGGTCGAGCATGCGCCGATTATAGCATGGACGGGCCGTTTTGCCGACGACCGCTTTTTGACAAGCCGGGGGGTTTATTCAACAATAGGCGCGATGACAGGCTATCTTCAAATCTACACGGGGAACGGCAAGGGCAAGACGACGGCGGCCCTGGGCCTGGCGCTGCGGGCCGCGGGCCATGGCTTCAAGACCTATGTGGCCCAGTTCCTCAAGGCTCAGCCGACGGGCGAGATCGAGGCCGCGAAGAAGCTGGCTCCTCTCATCCGCATCGAACAGTTCGGACGCGAGGGCTTCATCACCGTCAAGGACGGGCCCGACGACCAGGACGTCTCACTGGCCAGGGCCGGGCTGGCCCGGGCGCTCGAGGCCATGCTCTCGGGCGATTACCGGATCGTCGTCCTCGACGAGGTCAATACGGCCGTCCATTTCAAGATCCTGTCCGAGAGAGACGTTCTCGATTTCATCGACAAGCGTCCCGCGGCGGTCGAGCTCGTCCTGACCGGGCGCTACGCCCCGGACTCGTTCATCGACCGGGCCGACCTGGTCACCGAGATGAAGGACGTCAAACACTACTTCGACAAGGGCGTCAAGGCCCGCGAAGGCATCGAGAAATGAGCCGGCGGCCAAGTCCCTTCGGCCGGAGCCCTTTCCGGCCGTCCATGGACAGGGAGCGATTCGAAGAGCTCGTCTCCGAGGCCCTGGACGAGATCCCGAAGAAGTTCCGCAAACTCATCGACAACGTCAACGTCATGGTCGAGGACGACTGCCCGCCAGGGACGAACCTCCTCGGCCTCTACCACGGGGTCCCCTACCCCCACCGCAGCCCCGCCTCATACGGAAACTATGCTCCCGACGTCATCGTCATTTACCAGCGCCCCGTCGAATCGATCTCGCGGTCCGACGAGGAGGTCAAAGACAACGTCCGCGACACGGTCCTCCACGAGGTCGGCCACTATTTCGGCCTCGGCGAAGCCGAGCTGCGGGAGATCGAGAGGGCCGTCCGGGAGCAGCGCAAAGGAGAACAGGATTGAACAAGCCGCTCGAAGGCATCTATGTCGCGCTGACGACGCCCTTCAAGGGCGATGAGATCTCGGCCTCGAGGCTCAAGGAGAATATCCTCAAGCTCAACGAGACCGCGGTCGCAGGATATCTCGTCCTTGGGTCGACCGGGGAAAGCGTCTCCCTTACGGATGCGGAATCTCTCGAGCTCGTCGAGGCCGTTCTCGAAGCCGCATCTCCGGATAAAAAGGTCCTCGTCGGAACGGCCCGCGAATCGACCAAAGGGACGATCGACTTCACGGCGAGCCTGCCGGCCCATGGCATCGCTGCCGTTCTCGTCCGGCCGCCCTCCTATTTCAAGTCTAAGATGACCCGCGAGGCCCTCCGGGCGCACTACCTCGCCGTGGCCGATGCCAGCCGTTACCCGGTCCTCGTCTACAACATGCCCCAGAACACGGGCATCTCCCTCGAGCCCCGCTTGGTCATCGAGCTCGCCTCGCACAGGAACATCGCCGGACTCAAGGAGAGCGGCGGGAGTCTCGCCTTCCTAGCTGAGGTCGTCCGCGAGGTCCACGCGGGTTTTCACTACCTTCTCGGCTCGGGTTCCGTAGTCTATCCCGGACTCGAGATGGGGGCGTGCGGAGCCATCCTGGCCGTGGCCAACGCAGTGCCCGAGATGTGCGCCGAGCTCTTCCGCCTCTTCAAGTCAGGCCAGAAGGACAAGGCCCGCAACCTCCAGCTCGATCTCGTCCCTCTCAACAAGACCCTGGTCGAGGTCTACGGCATCGCCGGGCTCAAGCACGCCCAGGATCTGAGGGGATATTACGGCGGGCCGACCCGACTGCCGCTTCTCCCCGTCGACGAGAAGGGCCGGGCGGAGATCGAGGCCCTAATCAAGGGAGCGGGCTTCTAATTCCTTTGTTCCCTCTTGTCGAATTTCCTCTCAAGGCGGTGAGGTTTTTCGCTCCGAAGCCCCCGTGGGGGAAGGGGGACCGGCAGGGAGCGGAGTCTTCGAAGCGAACATCAGCGCCGCCACGGAGCAACACGGAGAGGCGGCGCTGGGAGAAAATAAAGAAAGAGTTCTTCTCGGATATTTAGCAGAAATCCCCCTCTGTGTATCTCCGGGGGATTTCTGCGCCTCCGCTCGCTTCGCTCGCTGCGGTAGGATGACCGTGCACCCTGCTCCGACAACACTCTCCCTGCGTGTCCCGAGCCGCCGGCTCCGGCGAGGTTGACTGCCGCACAAGAACCGTCCCGTTGCCGCTGCTACCTTCCGGTCCTGACGGAGTTCGCGGGAAGCCCTTCGCGCAGGACCCCAGCCTTCAGCGCCACGTGCAAGGGCACCGGCCAGAAAGAGGGAAGCCTCGGCAGGGAATTCGACCCCACTTGAGCGGATTGTGGGCCACAGGGCACCGCTAGCTCCCCGTCTAGCACGGCCGGCCCCATTATACCTTTTTCCCTGGGATTGGGGTAGAATGGATGTCTGTTCCCAGGAGGACAGCCAAGATGTTATTCGGCGATCCGACGTTCCTGCTTGTCATCCCGGCCCTCATCCTGGCCTTCTATGCCCAGGCCAGGGTCAAGGGGGCTTACCGGAAATACAGCCAGGTCTCCGCATCATCCCGCATGACCGGGGCCCAGGCCGCCTATCAGCTGCTCCAGGCGGCCGGAGCCGGCGAAGTCACCATCGAAAAGACGCCGGGCAATCTGACCGACCACTACGATCCCCGGAAGAAGGTCCTTCGCCTGTCCCAGGGCGTTCACGACAGCGCGTCGATCGCCGCCCTCGGCATCGCCGCCCATGAGACGGGCCACGCCCTCCAGCATCACGACCATTACCAGCCGATGGCCTTGCGGTCTCTCATCTATCCCGCCGCCAGCCTCGGCTCAACCCTGGCCTTCCCGCTCTTCTTCGTCGGGTTCATCTTCAGCAGGGGCAGCTCCAACATCCTCATGGACATCGGCATCCTGCTCTTCACCGGGGCGGTGGCCTTCTCGGTCGTCACCCTTCCCGTCGAATTCAACGCCTCGAAGCGGGCCCTGGCCCTGCTCGAAGAGCGGCGTTTCCTCACTCCCGACGAGATGGTCGGCGCCCGCAAGGTCCTGAGCGCCGCGGCCCTGACCTACGTCGCCGCCACGACCATGGCCGCCGTTCAGCTGCTGCGCATGTTCCTGCTGCGCTCGTCGCGCGACTAGCGCGCCAACGGCGGGGGCGGCGCCAGCACTCCTTGACAGGCCTCTCCCCCCGGTGATAGATAAACCTTTCGATCTTCCGCAGGAGGTCGTCCGTGAAAAGATCCCGACGCTTCATTCCGATCGCCCTCATCCTGACCGCCCTCATCCTGGCCGTCGGGCCTCTCGCGGCCCAGACGCCGCCGGACAAGTTCCTCGGCTTCAAGGTCGGCGAGGACCGCAAGCTCGCCGATTATACCCAGATCAAGTCCTATTTCGAGAAGCTGGCCCAGGAGACGAACAAGCTCAAGCTGTTCACGATCGGCGAATCGGTCCAGAAGAAGCCGATCATCATGGCCGCGATCTCGACACCTGAGAACCTGGCCAAGCTCGATCGCTGGAAGGAGATCACGCACAAGCTCCGCGACCCCCGCGTGACGTCGGTCGACGAGGCCCGCAAGCTGGCCAAGGAAGGCAAGGCGATCGTCCTCATCAGCTGCTCGCTCCACGCGACCGAGATCGGGGCCTCCCAGATGTCGATGGAGCTCGCCTACGACCTCGTCACCGGCCAGACCGATTTCGACGCCGGAAAGATCCTCAACGACGTCATCCTCCTCCTTGTTCCGAGCCACAATCCCGACGGCAACCAGATGGTCGTCGACTGGTACCGCAAATACGTCGGCACCCAATACGAGGGCGGCAACATGCCCTGGCTCTACCACGTCTATGCGGGCCACGACAACAACCGCGACTGGTACATGTTCAACCTGCCCGAGACCCGGGCCGTGACCAAGGTCCTCTATCAGGACTGGCTGCCCCAGATCCACCTCGACGAACACCAGCAGGGCTCCAACGGCGCCCGGCTCTTCGTGCCCCCATTTATGGACCCGCCGCTGCCGAACATCCAGCCGTCGGTCTGGCGCGGCGTCAACCTCATCGGCACCGAGATGAGCTACGAGCTCCAGAAGCACGGCATGAGCGGCATCGTCAACGGCCGCTCCTACACGGCCTGGTGGATCGGGGCCTGCGACGACACCGGCTGGCTCCACAACGTCCTGAGCTGCCTCAGCGAGGCGGCCTCGGTGCGCGTCGCCAGCCCCATCTTCATCGAGCCCACGGAGATCCAGTCCGACTTCTACGAGAAGCGGATGGATTTCATCGACCCCTGGCCCGGCGGCTCGTGGCGGCTCCGCGACATCGTGGACTATGAGCTCGTGCTGTCCCAAAGCCTGCTCAAGACGGCCTCCCTCCATAAGGAGGACATCCTGTTCAACTTCTTCAAGATGAACAAGAATTCCGTCGAAAAGTTGGACGGAGATCAGCCCTATGCCTTCGTCATCCCGGCCGTCCAGCGGGACTACCCGACGATGCTCAAGATGCTCGAGGTCCTGAAGACGGGCGGCGTCGAGGTCCATCAGGCCAAGGCCGATTTTATCGCCGGCGGCCGGTTCTACAACGCCGGGTCCTTCGTCGTCAAAACGGCCCAGCCCTACCGGACCTTTGCCTGGGCGCTCCTCGATAAGCAGAAATACCCCGACATGCGGCAATATCCCGGCGGCCCTCCGGTCCCGCCCTACGACAACGCCGCCTGGACGCTGCCCCTGCAGATGGGCGTCCTCTGCGACAAGGTCGCCGAGCCCTTCGAGGCCAAGCTCGAAAAGATCGAGTCCGTGCCCTATCCCAAGGTCCCGACCCAGGGCAAGAGCGATTATTTCGTCCTCGACCCGCGGGTCAACGCGTCCTACGCCATGGCGATCGCTCTGCTCAAGGACGGCGCCGAGATCTCGCGGACGAGATCGAGGGCCTCGGTCAAGGGCCACGATCTCCAGGCCGGCGCCTTTATCGTCAAGAACTCGGCTGAGGTGAAGAAGGCGCTCCCGGCGCTGGCCGAAAAGTTGGACCTGGCCGTCCTCGACGTCGATGACGTCTCCGCGCTCGAAAAGGCCGCGGTCAAGTTCCCCCGCATCGGACTCTTCCAGTCGTGGCGCGGCAACGCGGACGAAGGTTGGACGCGCTACGTCTTCGATGACATGGCCATCCCTTATAAGACGCTCCACAACGCCGACATCAAGGGCGCCAAAGACCAGAAGGTCGACCTGCGGGCGAATTTCGACGTCATCATCTTCGCCGATGAGAACACCAACACCATCAAGGGCACTCGGCCCGGGGCGGCCCCGGGAGGCGGACCGGGAGGCGCGGAGTCGCCCATGGCGCGGATGTTCCGCCAGAGCCCGGTCCCTCCCGAATACGAAGGCGGGATCGGTCAGGAAGGCGTCGACGCCCTGAAGGCCTTTGTCGAGAAGGGCGGCGTCATGGTCGCGCTCAACGGCGCCTCGGAGTTCGCCATCAGCGAGTTCGGCGCCCCGGCCCGCAATGCCCTCACCGGCGTCGACCGGACCAAGTTCTTCTGCCCGACCTCCATCCTCAGGATCCTGGTCGACAACGAGACCCCGATCGGCTACGGCATGCCAAAGGAGGCTGCGGCCATGTTCGTCAACAGCCTGGCCCTGAACACCTTCTCGCCGTCCTTCGACTGGGACCGCAAGGTCGTCGCCGCATACCCCGAGGACGAGGTCCTGCTCAGCGGCTGGCTGCTCGGCGAGGAATACCTGACCCGGAAAGCCGCCGTCGTCGATACGAAGTACAAGGACGGCCGGATCATCCTGATCGGGATCAGGTGCCAGAACCGGGCCCAATCCCACGGGACGTATAAGTTCCTGCTGAACGCCCTGCTTTATCCGGGGAAATAGCGCGGCTATCGGCGTGATTTCAGCCGGATCTCGACGCCTGCCGGCATATCGGCTTCGATGATAGGCCCGGCGTTATGAACGGCACCTCCTGCGGCGCCTGAGATCTTATACGCCCCGTCCGGGAACGGATTCGCGAGCCGGAGCCGGCCGCCATTTTCTGAACGGACCCGGACCTCGATAAGCTTCCCGGCCTTTTTCGCAGCCGAAACGAGGAAACCGCCTTCGGCCCTGAGGGAATCGAACGACACCTCGCTCCATGCGGCCGGGACCGCCGGGAAAACGCGAATGACGTCCGTATGGCTCTGCAGCAGCATCTCCTGGATGCCGGAGGCGAAGGCGAAATTGCCTTCGAGCGTGAAAGGCCGGTAGGTCATCTTCGACTTGCCGCTCTTCGTCTGGTCGCCGTTGGCGTGGAAGCTATTGGGCAAACAAAAGCATTGGGCGAACGTCCTGAGGGCCTGAGCGGCCTTGTCGCCGTCCATGGCCCTCGCCGCCATGTTCCCCAGCCAGCTGTAGGAATAGCCGCACCACCAGTCCGGGCCGAGGCGGTCGAGCTCCGCGAGCGACGCGCGGATCGTCCTCCGATCGGCCTCTCCCCCGCTCCAATCGACGAGCCCGAGCGGATGGATGGCCATGAGGTGGGAGAAATGCCGGTGCGACTCCTTGAGCGGATAGCCGGGGGCGACGAGGAGACGTCCATCGTCGTCGGCCAGGGCCAGCTCGGGCCACTCGCCGAGGATCGCCCGCCATCTTGACGACTCCTCTGCCAGGCCCAGCGTGTCGGCCATGACGGCCGCCGCCCCGTAGAGCCAGCGGATGAGGGACAGATCGAAGTTGGTCGTCTCTTTGAACCAGGCGTCGATCCTGTTGTCGTTGATCTCCGGGCTCGAGCTCAGCGGCAGCTTTCTTTTGCCGTCCGCCCGCCGCTCGGCGATGTTGTCGAGAAACACGGCCACGCCCTTTAGATAAGGATAGGCCCGCTCCTCGAGGAAGGCCCGGTCGCCGCTGTAGCGCCAATGGAGCCAGAAGTGCTGGGCCAGCCAGGCAGAAACGGTCGGCCCGAGCGAGTACTGGATCCAGCCGCCCATCGGCGCGCCGTCGAGCGCTGCCACCCCCGGGACGGTGAGCCCGTCGACCCCGAAATACCGCTTGGTATATTCTTCGCAGCGCGGCTTGATGGCCCAGAGCCAGTCGAGGAAGGCCAGGCCCTCTTCCAGGCGGTTTCCGCTGTAGCAGGGCCAATAGCTGAGCTGGGTGTTCAGGTCGTTGTGGTAGTCGCCTTTCCACGGCGGGAGGCTGCCGTCGTCGGCCGTCCAGACGGCCTGCAGCGTGATCGGCGGCGCGCCGCGGCGCGAGGCGGCCCCGAATTTGTAGATCTCGAGATACCACTGCTTCTCGAGGACGGGATCGGGCAGCCGGATCGTCGACTTGGCCCAGAAAGACCTCCACCAAGCCGCATGGGAATCGAGATCCCGGACGAGCGTTCGCTTGAGCGCCTGGGCCGCCGCATTCGGGGCGAGCCCCGTCGCCCGGCCCCAAGCCGCCGGACCGGCCCCGGTCCCGGGATAGACAGAGTCGATGCTCCAGGCCCCGGTGAGAACGCCGGCATTGGGCAGGCCCCAGTCGACGGCGACGTCGTAGCTCATGCCGCCCCAGCCTTCCTGATGGTAGCGGATCAACGTCTCGTCGCCCTCGAGCTCGGGTTTGGGATAGCCCAGGCTGGCCAGAGATCTCGGGTTTAGCGAATTCTTCTCCGCGTCGGAAGCGGGCACGGGGGCGGCATAAGCGGGCGGGACGAGCTTCGGCCTCACCCCGGCGGGCAGGCCCTCGAATTGGAACCAGCCGACCGGCTCGGTGGCGTGGACAAAGGCCGTCAGCCTGGCCCCGTTCTTCCAGCGCACTTGGCAGACCGCGTCGGCGAGAGACAGGCGGACCTGTTCCACTTCGCCCAGCTGGGAAATATCGAACTCGAGCGCCGCAGCGGGGATCTTGGTCGGGGCCGGATCGCGGTCGTAGGGCGCGTCGCCCATCCTGTGGACCGGGTCGTAGTCGTTCTTCAGGACGTGGTCGCGGACCCAGTCGAACCGGAACTCGGGGCCCTCGAATTCGGCCACGGGACGGAGGTCCCAGAGGTCGGACCTATCGAGCGATATCCGGAGCGAAGCGCCCTTCTTCCAAATGAGGGCGCCGATCATGCCGTTCCCGAGCGGGATCCCCTCGTCCCAGGTCGAAGCGAGCCTGTCGAAGACGAGGTCGTGCCTCGGGGCGGGCAGCCGGTCCTGATAGCCCCGCGGCGTGCAGGCGGCTGTGAGGGCCAGGACTGCCAGGAAGAGACGGCCGACGCTCCTTGTTTTGATCATCTCGAGCACCCGCCTTTCCCCGGCCTGATCATAACGGGCTATTCCGCAAGGCCGGCGACGAACCCCGATGCCCATGCCCAGGCGAGGTTGAACCCTCCCCGTCCGCCCTGGACGTCCAGGACTTCGCCAGCGAGATAGAGGCCGCGCCGAAGCTTCGATTCGAGAGTCCCGGGCTTCACTTCCCCGGCGTCTACTCCGCCCGAGGTGAACTCGGCCTCGTTCCAGCCCCGGGTCCCTTGGACCCGGAATTCCCGGGCCTTGAGCAGCGAGGCCAGCCTCCGCGCCGACCCGGCGTCGACCCGCTCTCCGGGCCGATCGCCGAGCTCGCCGAGAAGCTGCGGCAGGAACAAGCAGAACTTCTCGGGCAGCAACCCCGATACGAGGTCCTTGGGCGCCCAGCCGGCCGCCAGCCGGCGCGTCAATTCCGCGGCGACATCCTCCTCGGACATGAAAGGAAGAAAATCGACGACGACTGTCGTATCGACGCGACCTTCACGGTTCAACGCTATCGACAGACCCTCGCTCACGTCGAGCGCGGCCGTTCCCGAGAGCCCGTATTGGGCGAAAAGAAGCTCCCCCTCGGCCTCCTGCGTGCGGCGGCCTCCGACCCGGGCCTCGATCCGGACACGCATCCGCTGGCCTTGAAGGAAATGGCACATGCGGACCTTGGCCAGGAGCGGAACGCCGCTGGGGACCGGCTTGACGATGCGATGGCCGAACGAGGCCGCAAGATCGTGGCCCGAACCGTTTGAACCGAGGGCCGGGAAGGATCTCCCGCCGCCCGCCAGGACGACGGCGCGCGCCTCGACGTTGCGGCCGTCCGCGGCCCCGATCCTAAAGCTCCCGGCCGCGGACCCGATCCTTTCCACGTCGAACCGGGTTGCGATGTCGATCCCGAGCCTGGCCGTCTCGAGCTCCAGGACCTTGAGCACGGACGCGGCCTGGTTCGTCGCGGGGTAGACGCGGCCGGTCTCGTCGGTCTGGAGGCGGAGGCCCAGACCTTCGAAAAAAGCCCGGATCTCCGGGCCGCCGAACCGCTCGAGGATCGAAGGGACGAGGCTCGGGTCAGTCGCGGTGAACGCCGCGGCGGCCAGGCGCTCGTTCAGGAGGTTGCACCGGCCCCCGCCTGTCGCCAGGAGCTTCTTGCCGATCCAGGGCAGGCGCTCGAGGACCGTGACCGACGCGCCGCGACGGGCCGCGCTGATCGCCGCCACAAGTCCCGCGGCGCCCGCGCCCACGACGGCCAGGTCAGATTTGTCCCGCATGACCCAAGTTTAGCCCATAGAGGGAGACCGGTAAAGACCGGAGGCGAGATCGGACGTGGCCTAGACCCCGAGGATCTGACAAGCCTTGTCGATATTCGAGACGTCCAGGACAAGCGCTACGCCGTTTCCCTTCCGGGACAGGGTGCCGTAGCAGTATTCGATGTTGATGCCCTCGTCCCCGAGCTTGGTCGTGAGCTCAGCCAGGGCCCCTGGCCTGTTCTCGAGGTCGACCCTGAGGACGTCGCGAAGCTCGGTCGTATAGTTCAGCTTGGCCAGGAGCTTGACCGCCTTGTTGAGCTGCTGGACGACGAGCTTGGCCGTGTCGTGGAAAACGCCGATGGCGTCAACGTTGATCTCGTTCTCAGCCAGGAAGCTGCAGAGGTCTCCCAGCTGCGACGGCTTGTTCTCCAGGATGACGTAGATCTCGGTGATCCGTTCGACCATAAGCATATCCTCCTGTCGGATCAGGATTTCACCGCCCCCGATGCTCTATTCATAGCACGATTGCCCCAGCCTAGCAAATCTGTCTGCG
The DNA here is from genome assembly GCA_963725825.1 of Candidatus Aminicenantota bacterium. Classification (GTDB taxonomy): domain Bacteria; phylum Acidobacteriota; class Aminicenantia; order Aminicenantales; family Saccharicenantaceae; genus RBG-16-66-30. The sequence goes on along the minus strand of CAVSAI010000029.1, from coordinate 68,924 downwards.
ACCGGCAGAAAGCCACCCTGCTGCCGGCAGGGAGCGGACTCTTGGCAGCGACCATCAGCACCGCTCCGGAGTGACTCGGAGGAGCGGTGCTGGGAAATATCCGAAAAGACCCCTCTTTCAAGATATTTATCAGAATCGTGGCTTCGAGTGCTCAGCCTCGATTCTGACGGGTCGCTCCGAAGACTCCGCTTTCCGCCGCTCCTCCAGGAACACCCCTGCGCGGGGTGGCTTCCGTGCCGATCAAGAATGCAAACCCTGGATCTGAGGAATCGTCAGTCGAATATTTTTCCGGGGTTCATGATCCCGTTGGGGTCGAAGACGCGCTTGATGCCGCGCATGATCTCGATCTGGCGCTCGCCCAGGACGAGCGAAAGATAGGGTTTCTTGACCAGGCCGATGCCGTGCTCGCCGGAGATGACCCCGCCGCGGGCCTTGCAGTCGCGGAAGAGCTCCTCGCGGACCGGGTCGGCTTTCGGGCGCCATTCGCTCTCCGGCACGGGCACCATAGCCCCGTTTTCGTAGCGGGCTTTCATGATGTGCGTGTGGACGTTGCCGTCCGCGGCGTGGCCGAAGGTCGGCAGCCAGATGCCGTACTTGTCCGCGACCTCACGGACCTTGTGGACGTGGCCGGCCACCTCCGCGCGAGGCACGGCGATGTCCAGGATCTCGACCGTCCCGGCCTTGATGGCGTCATAGATCTTGGAGCGGATGGCCAGGACCTCGTCCTGCTTGCTCGGCGTATCGGCGATGAAGACGTCGATCGCGCCCTTCTCGACGCAGACCTCGGCCACGGCCTGTGACAGGCGGTCCATCTCCTCGTCGGATGGAGCGTCGAGGATGATCAGGAGGTGCGTCTTCCCCAGCTTGGTCGGCCATTTCTTGCGGATGTGCTCCTCGGTCAGAGCGATGGGCTCGACCTCGAGGAACTCGACGGCGAGCGGGACGATGCCCCGCTTCATGATGAGCGGCACCGTCTCGAGGGCCGGCTCGAGCTCTTCGAACGGCACGACGAGCGAGCGCATGATCCCCGGCCTGGCCATGAGATGGAGGATGACCTGAGTGACGACGCCGAGCGTGCCCTCCGAGCCGACGACGAGGTGCATGAGATTGTACCCGGTGCTCGATTTCTCGAGCTTGCCGCCCAGCCGCAGGACGTCACCGGCGGCCGTGACCAGCTCCAGGCCGCGGACATAATTGCGGATGGTGCCGTATTTGACGGCCCGGCTGCCCCCCGCGTTCGTGGCGACGAGGCCGCCCATCATGGCGCTCTCGTCACCGGGGTGCGGCGGGAAATAGAGTCCCCCGTCCTCGACCGCCTTGGCGAACCCGGACAGCCGGACGCCGGCCTCGGTCACGGCCATCTGATTGTCGGCGTCGACCTCGAGGACGCGGTCCATCCGCTCGAGCGAGAGAACGATGCCGCCGCGGACCGGGACGCACCCGCCGCAGAGGCCGGTCGCTCCGCCCCTCGGGGTGACCGGGATGCCGTGCGCGTTGGCGATCCTGAGCACGGCCGCCACCTCGGCGGTCGTCCCCGGCCGGACGACGAGGTCCGGCTCATGGGCGATCTCCTTCATCGAAAATTCGTCGTGTCCGTAATCGAAGGTCCTGTCCGGGCCGGAAAACGCGTTCGCGGCGCCGACGGCCGTCTCGATCTCGGCCCGCAGGAGCGGCGTGATCATCGAGGGCATGGGGATTCCTTTCAATCGATGCGCTTGAGCTGGACGGGGACGCCGATCATGATCTGCGGGCGGCCCTTGTAGAGCTCGACGAACCCGGTCGCCTCGACCGTGCCGCGCTCGAAATCGAGAGGCCCGGGAAGCGACCGGAAAACGTCGAGGGGGATGGCCGCGTCGAAGGCCGCGCCGTCGGCTTCGACGAGACGAAAGCCGCCGCGCTTGTACGACCGCAGGCAGCGAAAGCGCACGGTCAGGACCTCCCCGACGTGGCGCCCCGCTTCCTCCGCCTGGATCACCGGATACGGCTCCCGGCCCCAAAGGCCCCGGCCGGCCTGGCGGGCCTCGGTCTCGGCCGCCTTGAGCTCCGTCCTCAGCTTGTCGTCGAACGGGAACTTGAGGAAGGCCGTGGCGTAGCCCTCGCGGACGAGCGTCACATTGAAGATGCCGCCGTCCGCCGTCCGGACGAACGCGAGCAGCCGGCCGTACGAATCCCTCTCCTCGGGCCCGGGAAGAAGCTCCACCCGGGTCTGGTAGAGGCGCTGGAAGGCGAACCGCTTGGCCAGGAAGGCCATGAGCCTGACGTTTTCCCGGGCGTCGTCGAGCTCGGGACTGTCGACGCCGATGAGGCGGACCCGTTCGTCGGCCCGGCCCGCGATGCGGACCTTGACGGTATCGCCGTCATAGACCGTGGTCACCGTGGCCTGGAGCGTTTCCCGGCCGGGCGCCGGCGCGGCGGTCAGGGGTCGAAGGACTGCGACGGCGGCGAAGAGAACGGCGGCCGCAAGCGCGGCGGGGACGATGGGGCGGACTCTCAACGGCCGAGGAGCTCCCTGGCCGCGCGGGCGATGTGCGAGGCGCTGATGCCGAACCGCTCCATGAGCTCGTCCGGCTTCCCGGACCGCGGCAGCTCGCGGATGCAGAGGTGCCTGAGCGCGGCCCGCCCGGTCAGGACGGAGGCGACGGCTTCGCCCAGCCCTCCGGCGGCGTAATGGTCCTCGACGACGACGGCGCGGCCTCCCGTTTCGGCGACCTCGCGAAGGATCGCCTCGCTGTCAAGGGGCGCGACCGAATAGGCGTCGATGACGCGCAGGCCGATGCCTTCCTTGCGGAGCGCCTCGAAGGCCTTGAGCGCCTCGTGGACGGTGATCCCGGCGGCGATGACCGTGACCGCGTCCCCCTCGGTCTTCCGCAGGACCTTCGAGCCCCCGATGGGGAAAGTCTCGCCCGGACCGTAGAGAATAGCCGTCGCCGGGCGTGACGTCCGGATGTAGCACATCCCTTTGTGGGCGGCGGCCGCGGCGACGCAGGCTTCCGAACTCACGGCGTCGCTCGGGTAGAGCACGACGCACCCGGGGATCGGCCGGAAGATGGCCAGGTCCTCGAGGCCCATCTGGGACGGGCCGTCCTCGCCGATGCTGACCCCGACATGCGAGCCGCAGACCTTGATGTTCGAGAACGAGTAGGCGGCCATGCGGATCTGGTCGTGGGCCCGGGACAGGAAGGCCGCGAACGTGGCGATGAAGGGGACGTAGCCCTTGGCCGCCAGCCCGACGCCCAGGCTTATCATGTTCTGTTCGTCGATGAACGCCTCGAAGGACCGGCCGGGGAACGATTCGAAGAACTTGTCGGCGTAGGTCGAGTTCTTGACGTCCCCGTCGATGGCCAGGACCAGAGGGTCGACCTTGCCGAGCTTGAGCAGGGCGTTGCCGTAGGCCAAGCGAGTGGCCGTCTTCTCCGTGTACGCGGTCGGCGGGAACTCGGTCGAAGCGGCCACGGCCCTTTTCTTGAAGGGCTTGGGCTTATGGATGAACCGGCGCGAGTCGATATTGGGAAGACAGCCGATCTCCTCGAGGGCGCGGGCCAGCTCGTCGGCCTTCAGAGGCCTGCCGTGCCAGCCGTTCTTGTCCTCGACGAAGCTCACGCCTTTCCCCTTGATGGTCCGGGCCAGGATGACCGTGGGCTGGCCCTTTTTACCGGCTCGCTTGAGCGCCGCCAGGATCTTGTCGATCTTGTGGCCGTCGACGATGATGGCCTCCCAGCCGAAGGCCCGGAACTTGCGGGCCAGAGCGGACAGGTGGTGCTGATGCATGGTCGGCCCCGATTGGCCGAGCCGGTTGACGTCCACCACGGCGATGAGGTTACGAAGCTTCCACAAGCCGGCATCGGCGGCCGCTTCCCAGACCTGGCCTTCGGCGCATTCTCCGTCGCCCATGAGCACGAAGGTCCGGCCCGGGGACTTGTCGAGCCTCTGGGCGATGGCCATCCCGGCTCCGACCGAAAGGCCTTGGCCGAGCGAGCCTGTCGCGGCCTTGACCCAGGGCATCCGCGGGGTCGGGTGGCCTTCGAGGTCGCTCGTGATCTTCCTGAGGTCGAGCAGGCTTCCGAGCGGAATGATCCCGGCCTCGGCGTAGGCGGCCCAGAGGAGGGGCGCGGCATGGCCCTTGGACAGCACGAACTCGTCATTGGCCGGGTCGTGCGGGTCTTTGGTGTCCCAGCGCATCTCCGAAAAGAACAGGCAGGAGGCAAGATCGGCCGCGGACAGGCAGGAGGTCGGGTGTCCCGAGCCGGCGGCCGTGGTCATCCGCAGGCAGTGGATCCGGAGGCGGGTGGCGATCTTGCGGAGGTCTTCGATTCTGGGCATGGGCTGGTCCTCCTTGGCGATCGTGCGAATGCTCGTCGAAGGGGGCATGATAGCATGAAACGGGGGACGGGCAAAGCCGGGACAGGCGCCGCCGATCAGCGGCTGTCGCCGAGCTCTTACAGGATCGGCCAGGCCTTGGGCAGGAAGATCTGCTCGTAAAGGGACATGGCGTAGCGGTCGGTCATCCCGGCGATGAAGTCCCCTACCCGGACGATGACGGGGTCGCCTGCGGGATACGGCCGGACATAATCCTGAGGACGCTCCATGATATAGGCGAACAGGTCGTCGATGATCTTCTCGGTTTTGCGAAGCTCGTCGCGGGCCGTGGAGTTGAAGTAGACGTTTTGATAGAGGAACTCCCGCAGCTCGACCACGGCCCTCATGATCCTGTCGCTCATGGCGATCCGCTCGAGCTCCGTCGCCAGGCTGGCCTCGACGACGTCCATGACCATCCGGTCGATCCGCGTCGCGTTCCACTTGCCCAGGACCTTGACCAGGCCCGCGGGGATATCTTCGTCCTTGATGATCCCGGCGCGCAAGGCGTCGTCGATGTCGTGATTGACATAGGCGATGACGTCGGAGACGCGGACGATCTGGCCTTCGAGGGTCGAGGGCATGTCCTCGACGTCCTCGTCGAAGATCTCGCCCCGGCCCTTGGAGTGTCTCTGGATCCCGTCCCGCACTTCGAAGGTCAGGTTGAGCCCCTTGCCTTCGTACTCGAGCTTTTCGACGACGCGCAGGCTCTGATCGGCGTGGTGAAAGCCGTGCGGCAGGAGCTTGGCCAGGGTCTGCTCCCCGGAGTGGCCAAAGGGAGTATGGCCGAGATCGTGACCCAGGGCGATGGCCTCGGTCAGGTCCTCGTTGAGACGGAGGGCCTTGGCGATCGTTCGGGCGATCTGGGACACCTCGAGACAGTGCGTCAGCCGCGTCCGGTAATGGTCCCCGAACGGCGAGAGGAAGACCTGCGTCTTGTGCTTGAGGCGGCGGAACGACTTCGAGTGGATGATCCGGTCGCGGTCGCGCTGGAAATCCGTCCGGAGGACGTGCTGCGCTTCGGGGCGGGCGCGGCCTTTGGACCGGGCGCTGAGGCAGGCCTTCGGGGAGAGGAACTTCTTCTCGGTCTCTTCCAGCTCTTCGCGGATGGTCATGGATCTTATCCCCTGCCCGCCGATTATAGCAAATCGCGGGCTATGATAGAATGGACGCGATGAGCGGAACGATCGCCTCCAACGTCAAGGCCATCCTCTCCGAGCTGCCGCCGGGGGTCGAGCTCGTCGCCGCCGCCAAGACCCGTTCCGCGGCCGAGATCCTCGAGGCCGTTGACGCCGGGGCCAGGACGATCGGCGAGAACTACGTCCGGGAGGCGGCGGAGGTCTTTCCCGCAGTCGGCGGACGGGCCCGCTGGCACCTCATCGGCCATCTCCAGTCGAACAAGGCCAAAAAGGCCGTCGAGATCTTCGATCTGGTCGAGACCGTGGACTCGATCGCCCTCGGCCGCGAGATCGACAGGCGCGCCGCGGCTGCGGGAAAGACAATGGACGTCCTCGTCGAAGTCAACAGCGGCCGGGAGGAGCAAAAAGCTGGCGTGCTGCCGGATGACGTCGAGTCCCTGGTCCGGGCGTTGGCCGCTCTGCCAGGCCTTCGCGTCCTCGGCCTCATGACCATGGGCCCGTTCGAGGGCGATCCCGAGGATTCGCGGCCTTATTTCCGGGAGACGCGCCGGGTCTTCGAGTCGCTCAGGCAGCGGGCCGTGCCGGGCGTCGAGATGAGGCACTTGTCCATGGGCATGTCCCATTCCTGGCGGGTGGCTGTCGAGGAAGGCGCGACGATCGTCCGCATCGGGACGGCGATCTTCGGCCCGCGCCCCTAGTCCGGCTTCCCCTCTTCGTCGCCCGCTTCGAGAGCGACGATCTCGGCTTCGCCGAGCGCTACCGCTTCCCCGATCCCTTTCAGCTGCTGCAGGTCCTCGATCTTCTGGATGGACCTGTCGAGCTTGTCGTGCCGCGTCGTCGTCATCTTCCGGTATTCCTCGCGCGCGCCGTCGAGCTTTTCGCCCATCTTGGCCATCGAGTCCGAGAATTTTTCCCATTCCTTCTTGAAAGCCTTGACCAGCCCCAGGATCTCGCCGGCCGTCTTCTCCATGCTGAAGTTGTCGAGCGACTGGCGGATGACGGCCAGGATGGCGAACAGAGTGAACGGGGAGCAAAGGATGACTTTGGCCTTCAGGGCCTCGTCCATGATCTCGGGGTCGTTCTGGTTGATGAAGGCGTAGACCTGCTCGTTGGGGATGAAGACGAGGACGTAATCCAGGGTGTTGTCCTCCGGATTGATGTAGTCCCGGGTCGTGACCTCCTTGATCCGGGTCCGAACGTCGCGCAGGAACTGCGTTTTGTGGGTCTCCCGGGCCACGTCGTTCTCGCACTCGAGATAGCGGAGGTAGCTGTTGAGCGGGAACTTGACGTCCATGTTGACCTTCAGCCCCTGGGGGAGCCAGAAGGTGTAATCGGGCCGCGAGGCCGCGGCGTCCAGTAGCCTCTGCTTGAGGTAGTTGACGCCCTCGATGAAGCCGGCCAGCCGAAGAACGTCCTCGGCCATCCGCTCGCCCCACTGCCCGCGGGCCTTGGTGCTGACCAGAGCCTGGCGGAGATGATCGGCCGTGTCCTGCAGGCGCGAGGTCTCCCTGGCCGCGTTCTTCAGCTGGACGTCGAGCTCGCCGTACTGGCGGGCCCGCTCGCTCTCGAGGCGCGAGACGAGCTCCTGCATCTTATGGATATCGCCCTTCATCGTGGACAGGTTCTGGTCGATGAGCTGTTTCTTGGTCTCGAGGTCCTTCTCGCTGAGGTGGACCCGCCCGTCGAGGTGCTCCCGGGCCAGCTTGAGAAGCTCGCCGGTGCTGGCCTTGAGGGCGTCCTGGGACAGGGCGCCGAAGCTGTCCCGGACGCGGCCCATGAGGGACTCGAGGTCCTGGACCTTCTCGGCCTCGGTCTCGCTGACAAGGGCCCGGGCGATCTCCCGGGTGTCCTTCTTCCGCAGGACATGGACGACGAGGACGACCAGGGCGCCGAAAACGACGCCGCCGATGAACAGGAGAACCTCAGTCATCGCTTCCCCCTCCCCCTTCGCCGCCTTCTTTCTCCCGCTCCGCCTCCTCCATGGCCTTGTCGACTTCCTCGCCGAAGTCCTCGCCGGTCTCCTCGCCCATTTCCCGGCCCATCTTCTTCATCCAGCGGGCGACGCTCCTCGGGTCGTTCTGGTCGAGCCCGGCGAGCGAGGAGGGATCGGCCAGGGTCTCGAGCCGGCTCTCCTCCGACTTCATGATGGCCACGCGTGAGACGAGCTTGGTCAAGCTCCGGCCGCCGCAGTGACTGCAGACCGGATCGACCGCCGCGCTCACGGCGAGCGTCAGCAAGGTCGTCTTCTTGCGGCAGCCGGCGCAGCGATACTCGTAGATCGGCATCTAGATCAGGATCCCCTCGCTCCAGCCGAGCTTGACGAGCTCGATCCGGACCGGGTCGCTCACACCCAGGTGATGGCGCGTGTCGGCCAGCTGAATGTGGTGCGGCGTCGGCCTCAGAAGGCCGTCGTCCTTGAAAGCCTCGCGGCGCTTGGCTTCGAGCACGCGCAATCCCGTCGCGTCGGCCGCCACCGGGTCCCGGCTGACGATCAGGCCCTTGTACGGCCAGACGAAGTCCTTGTTGTACTGCTGGGTCCCGATCATGTTGAACAAAGGGGTGAGCATGACCAGGACGTTGAGCCGGGTTTTCCCCTTGACGAGAGGCAGGTCCCAGATCGCGGCCAAGTCCGCGCAGGTGTCGCCGTGGTAGTCCGAGGGCCGGGGGACGAATTGGATATAGTTCTTGATGCAGGTGCCCATGCCGGACCATTGATGGGTCCTGGCGGGGCGGGCGTTGATCAACGCGGTGGCGCCCTGGAAGATCGGATTCCTGAGCACGCCCCGATCGTCGACGGACAGCTTGCCCTCGGGGACGCCGACGTCCATGACCCGCCGCTTGAGGGCCTGTTCGACCTCGGCCGGCGTCGGCAGCTTGCCCCAGGCGTTGGTCTTGATGCCGACGACGTCCTCGGGCCGGACGAGCGTCTTCCAGGCCTCGACGGCGTCTCGCTGACCGACGAGGGCCCGGACCCCGTCGTCGAGCATCTTCCCGATGACCTCGGCGTTGGGCGCTCCTGACGCGTCCAGGGCGTTTTCGTCCCTGACGAGGACGACCCGGACCTTTTCGCCCGCAGTCCCCGACGAGCCCTTGAGCGCCGGAACAAGCGCCCCGGCGAGCGGCGCCGCGGACGCGACCTTCAGGAAATCCCTCCGCGTGATCGTTCTTCGGCTCATCGGCAGGTCCCTCCTTTGTCCGGCCGGTCGATCAAGGCGACGACGGCATCCAGGCGCGCCTGGGCCTTCCCTTCGGCGGCTTCATCGAAGACAATGGCGATATAGCGGCCGTGGACCCGCAGGACCGTCCACCGGCCGTTCGCCGTTTTGGAAGAGGCTTTCCCTTTCGCCTCCGGCATGTAGGCCTCGACGAAAGACCTTCCCGCCCTGGCCGCCGACTCCGGATCGGCATAAGCGATAACAAGGAGGCGGCTGCGGACCCCGCCTTCCGCGTAATCGGCCAGGACGGCCTTCGCCGTCTGCCGCAGCTCGAGGACGTCGGCCTCGGCGACAAAAAAATGATAGTTGAGGACGGAGTGATTGTGGAAGAAGGAAACTCGCCCCGCCTCCAGACCGTCCCGCGGAAGAAGGTTCAGGATGTCCGGCTTCTTCCCCTCCCCGGGGATGGCCCGGGCGATGGCCTTGCCGAGCTCGAGGACGAGATCCTTCGTCTCGGCGGTCTCCTCCTCGGTATAGACGGACAGGAAATAGCGGTCCTTCCAGAACGACAGGAGCCCGGCCTTGTAGGTCGAGCCCTGGCCGATGCCGGCCGCCTCCCCGTCGAGATCATGGGTGAAGACGCCGAAGGCGTCCTCGGCGGACCCCATGTCGAAAGCGTCCACGACGATGTCGGGCTTGCCGTCCTTGTGGAAGCGCCGGGCCACCAGGAGCTTCATGTTATACGAGCGATAGACTTCGCCCGCGCCGTCGATATAGCTGAAGATCGAGTCCGCGTCGAAGACCTGGTCGGCCTCGGAGAGCCAGGGCCCGGCCTGGGCCGGGATGGCCCCGGCGAGGAGCCGCGCTTCGGGAAGGGTCGATTGGCTCATCAGGGCGGCTCCTCCGGACCAGACCAGAAAGGCGGCGAAAAGGACGGTCTTCCTCATTCGGGCCGATTGTACCATGCCGGTCCGGGAGAGACAAGGAAACGGACTGGCGGCTCCGGGCGTTTGCAAAAGAAGAGGTTTCCGTGAATAATATCCCGGAAGGAGAGACGCATGCCTGAGCGCCGCCCGACCGCAGCCGCGATTGTCATCCTGGCCCTGATCGCCTTTCTGGGCTCCTGTTCCACAGAGGACAAAGACGTGGTGACGCCCGTCGACATCCCCGCCGCCTCGATGTCCTACGTCGTCCTCGCCTGGAGCGAGATGGGCATGCACTTCCTCAACCCGACCTACAATGCGGACGTCCTCCAGCCGCCCTACAACACTCTCCTCGCCCAGGTCGTCAAGCGGGGCGACCCGCCCGAGATCGTGACGACCGGCGTCACCCTCGAATACAGCATCGTCGGCAACACCTTTTCCTACGGCAAGGCGACGACGGAGCCGGTCCGCAACTACGCCCAGTTCTGGGACAACGCCTTCGGGCTTTTCGGCGTCGATCTGGCCCACGACACGGGCCTCAACTTCGTCGACGCGGGCGTCCACAACGGCCTCACCGGAACGATGCTCCTCAAGGGACAGCGCTACGAGGCCGACGGCATCCCGGTCGTCCCGGTCAACGACGCGGGGACGTGGGACCCCTATCAGGTCGCCGAGATCGTCGTCCGCGACGCGTCGTCCGGCGCCGAGCTGGCCCGGACGAGGACGACCGCCGAGACCTCCGACGAGATCAACTGCGGCAAGTGCCACGGGCAGACGATCAACGACGTGGATATCGGGACCGTCCTCGCGGCCCACGACAAGCTCTCGGAGACGACGTTCGTCGCGGACGGCGCCCCGGTGCTGTGCGCCAAGTGCCACGGCAGCCCCGTTCTCGGGACGACCGGCCCGGGCTCGGCGGACGAGTACCTGTCCTATGCCATCCACGTCTTTCACTACAATCAGACCATCGCCTGCTACGACTGCCATCCCGGGACGACCACCCTGGCCAACCGGAGCGTGGCCCACGACGGGAACGGGACCGACGGCAATTGCACCACCTGCCACGGCTCCCTGACCGACCTCGGTCTGACGATCTCCAACGGGCGAGTGCCCTGGGAGACCGAATCGAAGTGCGTGGACTGCCATACCTTCGTGGCCGAGGTCGATACCGGCACTTCCCTCTATCGCAACGGCGTCGGCCACGGCGGCCTCTCCTGCCCCTCCTGCCACGGCCCGGCGCACGCCCAGATCCCCTCCACCAAGGATTCGGACAATTACCAGGCCTTGCAGTATCAGTCCAAGGTGATGCCCCTCGGCAGCTGCAAAGTCTGTCACAGCAGCTCCAAGGGCGGAGGATTGAACGGCGTCGTCAGCGCCCACGGCGGCGGCACTCCGACCTCGTGCACCGTCTGCCACACGGGGCCGATCACGACCACGAATCCGCTCGATTTCCCCCATCGCTTCCAGCAGAGGCACCGCTAAGGGACTGCCCCTTCGGAGTGCGGCTCAGCGGACTAGCCGGTCGACGTACAACCTCAAAAACCGGACCGCCTCGTCGGCCCGCCTGAAGACCGGGATCCCGGCCTTTTCGAGATGGTCCGCCAAGGGGTCGTAGAGCGCGCCCGCGTCGATGTTGACGACGACGGGCTTTGAGGTCGAGCGGAAGATCTCGATCGTCCGCGCGGCGAACGCGCCGGGCCGGGTCAGGTCCTCGCCGTGCCCCTCCCCCGCCGGCAGCGTTTGGAGTGCCTTGGTCAAAGGCACGTTGGAAATGACGGCACAGTCGACCCCGGGGTCTTCGATGAACGCCCGGGTGCTCTCACCGAAGGCGGCGTCGTCCGCGACCGGGGTCACGTCGAGGGGATTGTGGACGTCGAGGAGCCTGTCGATGCCGAGCGGCCGCAGGCTGCCCAGGATTCGCTCCCGCGTCTCCGGGGCGAACGCGGCCAGTTCGAGGCCTGCGCCGTCCTTGAGATTGTCGGCCATCATGACGCACTCGAACCCGGCGTTGCTGACGAGCCCGACCCGCCGCCCCCGGACGACCCGCCCTTCGAGCCAAGCCAGGCCCTTCATGAAGCTTTCGAATTCGAAAAGATCGTTGGCCACGATGGCTCCGGCCTGCTCGCACAAGGCCTTGAAGACGCCGTAGTCCCCGGCGACGGAGGCGGTGTGGCTCGAGGTCGCCGACCGGCCCTCGGGGCTCCGCCCGGCCTTGTAGACGAGGACGGACCGGCCGGACGCGGTGATCTCGCGGATGGCCCGGGCGAAGGCCAATCCGTCGCCGGGCTTGAAGCCCTCCATGTAGACGGTGAAGGTCCGGATCCCGGGATCGTCCTTCAGATAATTCAAATAATCCGAGGCCGTGAGGTCGATCTGGTTCCCCAGCGAAACGGAGTAGAGGGGCTCGATCGACGGCATCTTGCTCATGCGGCAGATCATGAAGGCGCCGCTCTGGCTGATCATGGCCGAGGCCGAGCCGGCGCGCTTCGGGCGGGGCAGCTTGTGGTCGGGGATGAAGAGCGTATCGTAGAGACCGGGCTTGGACACGATCCCCAGGCAGTTGCCGCCGTTGACGACCGGCGTCGTCTTCCCGCTCTTCCGGCCCTCGCCGAGAAGGTCGCGGATGCAGCCTTCGATCGACGCCCCGCCCTCCTTCTCGCCCATCCCTCCCGCGATGAGGATGACCGAGCGGGCCTTGCCGTGGTCGACGAGGTCCTTCATGACGTCGTAGCATTGGTCGGCGGCGAGCGTCAGGACGAACAGATCGACCGTCCCCGGCATGGCCTCGACCGTGGGGACGCAGCGGCAGCCTTCGATAGATCCGAGGCCGGGCTTGACCACGACGACGTTCGCGGCGGCGAAGCCGCCCTTGAGGATGTTGTTGAGGATGACATGGCCGATATTCATCTTCTCCGAGACGCCGATGATGCCGATCGACGCCGGCTTGAGCAGCCGGCCGACGGCCTCGACCGGCCGGGCGGACGTCGCCGCTTTGGCCCGGGAGAAGCGGCACACGCCGTCGAGAGGCACGAGCCGGCCGCGCCGGACGACGAACGGATTGACCTCGGCTTCTTCGAGGACGAAGGGCGTGACGGTTGAAAACGGCGAGAACGCCGCGGCGAGGTCGCGGAATCGGAGAAGCGTCTCGACCAGGACCTTCGGCGAGACGCGGGGCTTGCGGCCCCTGAACGGCGCGGCCAGCTTGCCGAAAAAGGCCAGCGGCTCGATGAGCGCGTTCGCATTCGCTTCGTCCAGGAGATGGGCCGAGGAGATGGCCACGGCCCTCCCCTCTTTGAGGCGCGCGTTCATGTATTCGACGTCGAGGCCGCCCGAGCCCATGGTCAGGACGGGGCCGAAGTCCTGGGAATTCCGCAGGCCGAGGAGGATCTCCGAGCCGAACCCGACGTCGTCGAAGGCGACCTTCTCGACGAGAAGGAAGCCGCGGACGGACTCCCGGACGGCCTTTCTCTCCGCGGCGCGGCTGCGCGCGACGACCGTCCGGAGCATGGCCGCGCAGGCCTCGGACACGGCGGCCGGATCGGCCTTGGCGAAGGCGACGCCTCCGACGTCGGACTTGTGGATGACGAGCGGCGAGACGATCTTGACGACGACCTCGGCCGTGCCCAGCGCCAGGAGGTCCTTTCGGCCGACCTTTTGACCCGCGGGAACGTACGCGTGGCGGGGGGTCGCGATCCCGGCGTCCCTCAGGATCTCATAGACCTCCGGTTCGAGCAGAAAGCTCCGGCCGTCTTTCTCCGCGCGTTCGAGGACGCGCCGGGTCCTGGTCCATGAGGTCGTCATGAGCCGAGGGCCGCTTTCTTGCCGAGCTCGAAGGCTTTGAGGTTGGCTTCGAGGACGGTCGGGCCGCGGCCGCGGAAAAGGGCGTCGATCGTGCCGAGGAGGCTCGCCTCTTTGAGGATCAGGAACGACGACGACGCTCCGAGGAGGACGATGTTCTGGGCCTTGACCGTGCCGGCCTCCTTGGCCAGCTTCTCGGAATCGACGATGACGCTCCGCGGCGCCTTGCGGACCGCTTCGAGGACCTTGTCGAGGTCGGGGTAGTCGGGGATGTTCAGATAGGGCGTCGAGCTGGTGATGACGATCCCGTCCGGCCGGAGGAAATCGAAATAGCGGACGGCTTCGAGCGGCTCGACGCTCAGGATCATGTCCGCCCCGCCCTTGGGGATGAGGTCGCTCCAGATCGTCCCGTCGGACAGGCGCAGGTGGGACTGGACGGCCCCGCCCCGCTGGGCCATGCCGTGGACCTCCGCCTGCTTGAAGGCCAGGCCGTCGGCGAGCGCGGCGTTGTCGATGACGTAGGCGATGGACAGGATGCCCTGGCCGCCGACGCCCGCGAGGATGATGTCCTGCTTCATGCCTAGCTCCTTTTCTTCCGCTGTTCCTGGACGCATTCGCGGACGGCGACGACGACGGACAGCCCGCGGTGCCCGATCTCGTCCTTGAGGACCTGGACGTTCTTGTCGTGGTACTTCGGCAGCGGCTCGATCGTCCGGATGTGCTCCTTGGCCACCCCGAGCCCCTCGATGATGCGGAGCAGGCGCTCGCCCGATCCGTAGGTCGGCTGGCCGCCGGTCATGGCGGTCGTCGCGTTGTCGAGGATAATGACGGTCATGTCGGTGTCTGCCGTGGCCGCGCCGAGAAGCGGAGTGATGCCCGAGTGGGCGAAGGTCGAATCGCCGATCACCGAGACGGCCGGATGAAGGCCGACGTCGGAGGCGCCGCGGGCCATGCCGATGCTCGCGCCCATGCAGACGCAGCTGTGGATGGCGTTGTAGGGCGGCAGGGCGCCGAGCGTGTAGCAGCCGATGTCGCTGAAGACGTTCGAACCGGCATGCCCTTCGAGGGCCTTGTTGAGGGCCTTGAACGTATCCGCGTGAGGGCAGCCGACGCAGAGCTGGGGCGGACGTCCCGCCAGCGGCAGGCCGCTCGCCGGGAGCGACGGCAGGGGCGCGCGGCCGAGCGCCCGGCGGACGATGTCCGGCGTCAGCTCGCCCGAGGCCGGCACGGCCCCGCTGAGCTTGCCCAGCACCGTCTTGCCGGGAACGCCGAAGAGGCCCTTGATCTGCCGCTCGATGAACGGATAGCCGTCCTCGAGAACGAGGACCGTGTCGACGTGGCCCACGAGCTCGCGGACAAGCCCTTCAGGCAACGGGTAGGTCGAGACCTTGAGGAAGGACGGCGTCGCGGCGTCTCCCGCCGTGGCCTCGCGGAAATAGTTGTAAGCGATGCCGGAGGCGATGACGCCGAGCGCGCGGTCCTTCTCGTCGAGGCGCAGGACGTTGAACCGTGATCCGTCGGAGACGCGCACCATCTCCGCCTGGCGGTCGAGGAGCTGGGCGTAGCGCCGGCGGGCGTTGCCGGGAAGGAGGATCCAGTCCTTTCCGGCCCCCTTCTTCAACTCGTTCTGGGGCCGCGCGTCACGGGTCTCCACGGCCGAGCGGCTGTGGGAGAGCCGCGTCACGAGCCTCATGAGGACCGGCAGTCCGAGCCGCTCCGACAGGTCGAAGGCCTCGCGGGTCATGTCATAGGCCTCTTGGTGATCGGAGGGCTCGTAGGCGAAGATCTGGGCGAACTGGACGTAATAGCGGCTGTCCTGCTCGTTCTGGGAGCTGTGCATGCCCGGGTCGTCGGCGCTGACGACGAGAAGTCCGCCGTTCGCGCCGGTGATGGCCGAATTCATGAACGGATCGGCGGCGACGTTGAGCCCGACATGCTTGAAGGAGACGATGGCCCTTTTGCCGGCAAAGGAAACGCCGAGGGCCTCTTCATAGGCGACCTTCTCGTTCACCGACCAGACGGCCGGAAAGGCCTTGGTCTCTGCGGCCAGCCGGACGAGATACTCCAGGATCTCGGACGCGGGCGTCCCGGGATAGGAGTAGGCGGCCGACAGGCCGGCATGGACGGCCCCCAGGGCCACGGCTTCGTCTCCGAGCAGGATCTGACGGGGCATGGGCTTTCCTTTATCGATGGAATTCGGGGCTAGGATACTCATAGGGTGCGCAGGGTGTCAAGCCGCGGCCGCGTGCCCCTTCCGGGGCCTATTGAGTAAATTGATAAATCCTATGGGCGCGTGTTGATATTCGCCGAAAAGCGCTATAAAATGTGACTTTAAGGAG
Source organism: Candidatus Aminicenantota bacterium (assembly GCA_963725825.1). Classification (GTDB taxonomy): domain Bacteria; phylum Acidobacteriota; class Aminicenantia; order Aminicenantales; family Saccharicenantaceae; genus RBG-16-66-30. The sequence goes on along the minus strand of CAVSAI010000029.1, from coordinate 53,217 downwards.
CTCGCCATGATCAGACTCTCGACCAAAGGACGCTACGGGACGCGCCTGATGTTGAATCTGGCCCGCCATTACGGGAACAGCCCCGACGCCGTCATCCTCAAGAATATCTCCGAGGACGAGCGGATCTCGATCCGCTACCTCGAACAGATCATCATCCCGCTCAAGATCAACCGCCTGGTCAAGAGCATCCGCGGCGCGGGAGGCGGCTACATCCTGGCCCGCAAGCCCGAGGACATCAAGGTCAGCGAGATCCTCCACGCCCTCGAGGGCAACTGCTGTCTCGTCGAGTGCATCGAGGATGAGACCTACTGCGAGTTCACGGAATCCTGCCCGACCTACGATATCTGGAAGAACGCCACCAACCTGCTGAAGGATTACTTCGACAGCCTCTCCCTCAAGGACGTCGTCGACATGGCCGAGAAGAAGAAGGACAAGAAGGCCAAGGCCAAGGGCCGCTAGTTACAGGTAGCGGACTGCTTCAGGCTGCGTCCATCCCCTCGAAGAACGCCGGCCAGAAAGGGTCCTGTTCGGGGATCGCAAGCGTCTCGGTACGGCCGTCGGCGCGACGGATCGTCCGCCGGCGCCGGTCACGAAGGACCCGGCCGATGACGGACGCGGCGATGCGTTTCCTCTTCAGCCGGGAGATGACAGCCGCGCTCTTCCCGGGCCGGACGGTGATGAGGAGACTCCCTTCGGCGATGGCCCTCACCGGGTCGATGGCGAAGGCCTCGCAAACCATGCGGACCTCGTCGGGATAGACGAAGAGCCGCTCGTCGACCTCCATCCCCACCCGGCTCGCGGCGGCGATCTCGAAGAGCCCGCCCATGACTCCCCCTTCCGTCGCATCGTGCATGGCCGTGACCCCGCCCGCGGCCGCGGCTGTCAGCGCGTCCTCGACGACCGTGATCGCCCGGGCCAGGGATTTCGCCTTGTCCACGAGGGATGAGGGGAACCTCGTCAGAAGCTCCTCTTCGCGAAGGGCCGCGAGCAGGGCGGCCGTCTCGATGGCCGGGCCTTTCGTCAGGATGATCTCGTCGCCCGGCCGGGCCCCGGCCGGCGTCACCAGGTCCCGCTTCCGCCCGATGGCGAACACCGTGATGCCGCCGATCGTCGGCGCGGTGAAGCCAGGATAGAAACCCGTGTGGCCGCCGACGATGGCGATACCGAGGCCGCGCGCGGCCGCGTGGATGGAATCGATGATCCGCTTGATGTCGTCGCGGACCGTGTCAGGGGGCAGGAGCAGCGAATAGGTCATGTAACGGGGCCGGATGCCCATGACCGCGACATCGCTCGCCCCGATGTGGACGGTGAACCGGCCGAACATCTCCAGGGGCAGCCGGGGCATGGTGAAGATGGGGTCCTCTGCGATGACGAGAACGCGGCCGCCGCCGAGATCGACCACGCCGGCGTCGATCCCGGTCATCGGCGGCACGAGGACGCTCGGGTCGCGCCGCCCGAACTTGCCCATGACGAGCGACCGGAAGTCGGCTTCGTCGATCTTGCCGATCTTCATGCGCGGTCCCGGCGGATCAGGGCGCGAGGCCGGCCGCACGCTCGGCCGCCTCGATCGTGTTCATCATGAGCATGGTGACGGTCATGGGCCCGACGCCGCCGGGGACGGGCGTGATGGCCGAGGCTTTCTCCTTGACTGGCTCGAAATCGACGTCGCCGACGAGGCGGAAGCCCTTGGCCGCCGTCGCGTCGGGCACGCGGTTGACGCCGACATCGATGACGACGCAGCCGTCGGGGACCATCTCGGCCTTGATCGCCCGCGGCACGCCCATGGCGGCGACGAGGATATCGGCCTGGAGCGTGAACTTGCGGATGTCCGGGGTCGCGGTATGGCAGACGGTGACGGTGGCGTTGGCCCCCTTCCTCTTCTGGATGAGCATGGCCGCCAGCGGCTTGCCGACGATGTTGCTCCGGCCGCAGATGACGACGTGCTTGCCGTCCGGGCCGTAGCCGCCGCGGACAAGGAGCTGGACGACGCCGTAGGGGGTGCACGGCAACGGGCAGGGCTCGCCCCGCAGCATCTTGCCCACATTGACCGGGTGGAACCCATCGACGTCCTTGTCCGGGGAGATGAGGTTGATGACCTTTTCGGAGCTGACGTACTTCGGCAGGGGCAGTTGGACGAGGAAGCCGTTATAACGCTCGTCGCGGTTGAGGCTGTCGACCTGACGGAGGATCTCCTCCTCGCTGGAGTCGGGGGCCATCCGGATCGTCGTCTCGAAGATGCCGATCTCCTCGGCCGCCTTGGCCTTGGCCGTCACGTAGGACACCGAGGCGGGGTCCTCGCCGACGAGGACGACGGCCAGCCCGGGCACGTGTCCTTTCTCCTTGAGACGGGCCGCGCGGTCCTTGAGCTCTGCGCGGATCTGGCAGGAAACGTCCTTGCCGCTGATGATCGTCGCCGGCATCTGGTCCTCCTCTGCGATCATGATCGACGTCTCCCCTACCTTAAACAAAAGCCGTGGCCCGGTCAAGGCCGGAGGGCCGCGCTTGAAATGACGCGGGGTCGCGCGTATAATTTCCGCGACCTTCCGGAGATGACCAATATCGGATCGGAGGTTCCCCACCATGAGAGTCGGCATCCTGACCGGCGGAGGCGATTGTCCCGGGCTCAACGCGGTCATCCGGGCCGTGACCCGCAAGGGCATTGTCTACTACGGTTTTGACATCCTCGGCATCAAGAACGGCTGGCTGGGCCTCATCGAGGGCAAGATCTACCCCCTCGACCTGAACGCCATCTCCGGCATCCTGCCGCGCGGCGGCACCATCCTCGGCACCTCGCGGACCAACCCCTTCAAGGTCGATGACGGCGTGGGCAAGATCTTTTCGCAGGTCGAAAAGTTCGAGCTCGACGCGGTCATCGCCATCGGCGGCGAGGACACTCTGGGAGTCGCCAAGAAGCTCTGCGACAAGGGCCTGCGCTGCGTCGGCATTCCCAAGACGATCGACAATGACCTCTCCGGCACGGACTACACCTTCGGCTTCGACACCGCCGTCTCGGTCGTCACAGAGGCGCTCGACCGGCTGCACACGACGGCCGAGGCCCATCACCGGGTCATGGTCGTCGAGGTCATGGGGCGCCACGCCGGATGGATCGCCGTCGAGGGCGGCCTCGCCGGCGGGGCCGACATCATCCTCATCCCCGAGTTCCCCTTCGACCTTGACGAGATCTGCACCCAGATCCTGAAGCGACGGGAGCGCGGCAAGCTCTTCAGCATCGTCGTCGTCGCCGAGGGCGCCAAGCCCCAGGACGCGAGCCTCATCCTCCAGTCGGGCGAAAAGGACGCCTTCGGCCACGTCCGGCTTGGCGGCATCGGTAACATGATCGCTCGCGAGATCGAGATGCGCACGGCCATCGACACGCGGGTCACGGTCCTCGGCCATGTCCAGAGGGGCGGCTCGCCGACCGCCTTCGACCGCATCCTGGCCACCCGCTACGGCATCGCCGCGATCGATCTGGTCAAGGAAGAGAAGTTCGGCTTCATGGTCGGGCTGCGCGGCAACCGCATCGTGGCCGTCCCCCTCCAGGAGGCGCTGGCCGAGCCGAAGACCGTCGACGCCGATCTCTACGACATCGCCAAGGTCTTTTTCGGCTGAGCGCTGCTCTCCGAAAAGGGTTGATCTTAAAAGAGTTGGCCGACCCAGGGGGTTGACTTCCCGGCCCGGCCGTGCTACGTTCCCCCTCGCAGGAGGCGCCAAGATCATGATCAGGAAGCTTTCGCCGGTTCTCGCCCTGAGCCTGCTTCTCTCCGCTGTCGCCCCCCTGGCCGCGGCCGATATCCGCTTTGAGCTCGGCTTCGGCTGGACGCTGGTCGGACCGTTCATGAACGCGACCTATGTCAACCGGTACCAGCCGACTCTCACGCCTCCGGAACGCTATGTCACGAGCTCGGCCGACCAGACGGTCCGCTTCAAGGCCAGGACGACCTACGGCATGAACGGGTTCTTCAATGTCCTATTCACGGATAATCTCGGCATGCAGATCCTGGCCGACTACCATCGTCCGGGGTTCGGCGGCGCGAACGCGCCTTATACGGTCCAGATGCAGTTCCTGGCTTTCGGCGACGTCCCCGAGACCTATTCGAATTCGACCGAATGGGAGAAGTCGACCGGCAACCTCACCCAGACGACGTTCAGCCTCAACGCCCTGGCCCGGTTCCGCGTCGCCGACAACCTCTCTCTCAACGTCTCGTCCGGACCGACCATTTTCTATTTCGAGGGCAAGGCCGGGCACATCGGCTACACCTCCTTCGATCTTGCGCTCGTCGATGGCGTCTACCAGCTCTCCGGCGGCACGTACCATCTGGTCGTCGACTTCGGGCCCGAGTCGAGGCTCGGCATGAACGCGGGCATCGAGGCGGCCTATGAGGCGTTCCGCCACGTCATCCTGGCGGTCGACCTGCGCTGGTACGGCGCGCCGAAGACGAACCTGCAGATGCATGTCGTCGCAGACCCGATCATCACGGTGCCGATCGACGAGATCGAGTCGACGATCGGGCTGGGAAGCCTGAGGGTCGACCCCTCCTATTTCCGCGCCGGCCTGGCCCTCCGCTTCGTCTTCTGATCGCTCGAAACTCCGATCAGATCTTCGCCCGCCGCAGCCTGAGCGAGTTGCTCACCACCGACACCGAGCTCATGGCCATGGCCGCCGACGCGATCATGGGATTGAGCAGGATCCCGAAGAACGGATAAAGAGCGCCCGCGGCCAGCGGGATGCCGACGACGTTGTAGACGAAGGCCCAGAAAAGGTTCTGGCGGATCGTCCGGATGGTCCGCCGGCTGAGCTCGACGGCGGAAACGACCGCCGCCAGGTCGCCGGAGATGAGCGTGATGTCCGCCGAGGCCATGGCCGCGTCTGTGCCCGTCCCGAGGGCCAGGCCGACGTCGGCCTGGGCCAGGGCCGGCGCGTCGTTGATGCCGTCGCCGACCATGGCCACCCGACGTCCTTCGGCCTGGAGCTTGCGGACAGCTTCGGCCTTGTCGCCGGGCAGAACCTCGGCCTGGACCTCGTCGATGCCGGCTTCGGCGGCCAGGGCGCGCGCCGTCTGCGCGTTATCTCCCGTCAGCATGACCACGCGCCGGCCCGATCTCCGGAGCTTGTCGAGGGCCTCCCGGGCGCCCGGCTTGAGCGTATCGGCCAGCGCCAGGAGCCCGGCGGGACGGCCGTCGACCGCGACAAAGGCGACCGTTTTCCCCTCCCCGGCCAGCCGGCCGGCCGGCTCCGTGAGCGGCGAGACATCGATCCCCTCGGCCGCGGCGAGCCTGAGGCTGCCGACCAGGACGCGCTTCCCCCCGACGACCCCTTCGACGCCCATGCCCTCGAGGGCCCGGAAGCCCTCCGCGGTCCCGACGGCCAGTCCCTCGGCCCTGGCCCGGCGAACGACGGCCTGACCGAGGGGATGCTCGGAGCCGTTCTCGACGGAGGCGGCCAGCGAAAGGAGCGCTTCGCGGCTGCCGCCGGCGACGGGCAGGATATCGGTCGTCTCCGGGCGCCCGTTGGTCAGGGTCCCGGTCTTGTCGAAGACGAACGTGTCCACCCGTTGGACGGTTTCGAGGCTTTCGCCGCTCCGGATCAGGATGCCGTGCTCTGCACCCCGGCCCGTCCCGACCATGATGGCCGTGGGAGTCGCCAGGCCCATGGCACAGGGACAGGCGATGATCAGGACGGCCACGAAATTGAGAAGGGCAAAGACAAGGCGCGGCGCCGGGCCGAAGAGGGCCCAGACGAGGAAGGTCAGGACCGAGATGGCGATGACGGCCGGCACGAACCGCGCGGCAATGATGTCCGCGAGACGCTGGATCGGCGCCTTCGACCCCTGGGCCTCCTCGACCATGCGGATGATCCGGGCCAGGGCCGTGTCCTCGCCGACCCGGACGGCCCGGAAGCGGAAGCTTCCCCACTTGTTGAGCGTCGCCCCGACGACTTCCTCTCCGGGGCCCTTGTCGACCGGCAGGCTTTCCCCGGTGATCATGGACTCGTCGATAGACGTCCGGCCTTCGAGAATGAGGCCGTCGACCGGGATCTTCTCGCCCGGCCTGACGATCATGACGTCGCCTGCCCTGACGTCCTCGGCGGGCACCTCGCGCTCGACCTCTCCGTCAACGACATGGGCCGTCCGCGGGCGCAGGCTCATGAGTCGGCGGATGGCGTCGGACGTCTTGCCTTTGGCCCCGGCTTCGAGCATTCGCCCGAAGAGGACAAGGACGATAATGACGGCGGAGGTGTCGAAATAGACTTGAGGCTCGACGCCGGCCCCCCGGAAGAACCCTGGCAGGACCGTCGCCGCGACGCTAAAAAGGTATGCGGCCGACGTGCCCACGGCGACGAGCGTGTTCATGTTCGCGGAGCCGTGCTTGAGGGCGCTCCAGGCGCCGCGGTAGAACCTGAGGCCAAGGACGAACTGGACCGGCGTCGCCAGGGCCCAGAGAACGAAGAAATTCCGAAAAAGAGCCGGCATCCAGGGGAACCAGTGCCGCATGCTCCCGAGGAAGATGATCAGGGCCAGCGCCCCGCCCCAGACGACCGACCTCCGGAGCGAACGGTACTCCTCGTCCGCGCGGGCCCCGGCGGCATCGGCCGAGACGGCGACGCCATACCCGGCGCTCCTGATGGCCCGGACGAGGTCGGCCCGGGAGACGATCCCCGGATCGATGAGCACGGTCGCCTTGGCCGTGGCCAGATTGACGTTGGCTTCGAGCACGCCCGCGAGCGCTTTGAGGGCCTTCTCGACGTTGGCCGCGCAGCCGGCGCAGCTCATGCCCGTCACGGCCAGATCGACTCTCTGCCCGTCCGTCTTGTCCCGCTTTCTTTTCGCGGATTCCGGCCTTGTGTTCATTTTCATCTCTCAAGCCTCCTCAGGCTTGACGGCCCGCCAAAAACGCCGACGCCCTTCAGGCGTCGATACGCGGGGTGCCTCCCTTTTGGCCTTCTTTGGTCGACGCTCCGAGCGGCACATAGAGCGGGCAAAATCCAAGCAAAGTCGTCAAAACGAAGATCGCCGCCAGGATGACCAGGACGATGGCCGCGGTCCCTTTGGCCACCCGGGCGATCACGAGAAGGATGAAAACGAGCGCCAAGACGAGTCTGATCGTCCTGTCCAGACGTCCCATGTTCTTCTTCATCGAGGCCTCCTCTCAACGACGCGAATTATAGCACTTTCTTGAGTCTATCTTAATTCCGAGCAACCTACTAGTGATTAGCCGCGGCGGTTGCGTCAGGAGCCTCTTTGTGCTACTATTTTGGCTCTCAAAGACAAGGAGACAACCATGTCCGGACATTCCAAGTGGGCGTCTATCAAGCATAAAAAAGCCGCGACCGATTCCAAGCGCGGCAAGATCTTCACCCGGCTCATCCGCGAGATCAGCATGGCCGCCCGGGCCGGCGGCGGGGACCCCGACAAGAACGCCAGTCTCCGCAAGGCCATGAACGACGCCAAGGCCGCGAACATGCCCGCCGACAACGTCAAGAGGGCTATCTTGAAAGGCACCGGCCAGCTCGAAGGCGCGGCCTTCGAGGAAGTCTCGTATGAAGGATACGGCCCCGGCGGCGTCGCCATCTTCCTGCAGGCCGTGACCGACAACAAGAACAGGACGGTCTCGGAGATCCGCCACATCTTCATGAAGAACGGCGGCCAGCTGAGCGAGAAGGGGTCCGTCGCCTGGATGTTCAAGCGCATGGGCTACATCGACGTCGAGAAAGCCAAGGCGTCGGAAGACATCCTCATGGATCTCGCTCTCTCCGCCGGCGCCGACGATCTCAAGGACGAAGGCTCCCTGTTCGAGGTTACGACCTCGCCCGAGAAGTACGAGGCCGTCCTCGAGGCCATCAAGAAGGCCGAGATCGAGATCGCCGCCTCCGAAGTCGGATTCCTGCCCCAGAACTACGTCAAGGTCGAGGGCAAGGAAGCTCATCAGGTCCTCCGGCTCGTCGACGAGCTCGAAGAGCACGACGACGTCAATTCCGTGTCCTCCAACTTCGATATCACCGAAGAAGAGATCGCCAGCTACTCCCAGGCCGGGTGAGGCCCGGCGGAAGCCATGCGGGTCCTCGGCATCGATCCCAGCCTCCGGTCGACCGGATTCGGGATCGTCGAGGAGAGCGCCGGCCGCCTTCTTCCCATCGCCTACGGCGTCATCAAGCCCACGGCCAAGCTCCCCCTCCACCTGAAGCTTGCCGATATCAAAAGCGAGCTCGAAGAGCTCATCCGGACCTACGCGCCGGCGGAGGCGTCCATCGAAAATCCCTTCTACGCCCAGAACATGAAGACGGCCCTGCTCCTCGGCCAGGTCCGGGGCGCGATCCTCGTGGCCGTCGCCGCGACGGGCTGCGGCCTGGCCGAATATTCGGCGCTCGAGATCAAGAAGGCGGTCACGGGCTACGGCCAGGCGGACAAGGAGCAGGTCCTGACCATGGTCTGCTCGCTTCTCGGCCTCGACGACGACCGTGTCCCCCTCGACGCTTCGGACGCTCTGGCCGCCGCCATCTGCCACCTCAACGCCCGCCTCTACCAGCTCAGGGTCGACGACAAGGAGCCGGCATGATCGCCTACCTCAAGGGCACGCTCATCGACAAGACGCCCGGCCGCGTCGTCGTGGACACCGGCGGCGTCGGCTATGCCGCCGCCATCCCCGTGTCGTCCTTCGTCGAGCTCGGCGAGATCGGCGGAACGGTCGAGCTCTTCATCCATACCCATCTCTCCGACGACGCCCTGGCCCTCTACGGCTTCGTCTCGCGCGAAGAGAAGGACATGTTCCTCAAGCTCATCGGCATCTCCGGGATCGGCCCCAAGCTGGCCTTGAACATCCTGTCGGGGATCGCGCCGGCGGACCTCGAGGACGCCGTGCGGGCGGGCGACCTGGCCCGGATCTCGCTCGTGCCGGGCATCGGCAAGAAGACGGCCCTGCGCATCACCATGGAGCTCCAGGACAAGCTGGAGAAGAAGGAGAAGCTCCTCGCGGCCAAGGGCTCGCCCGAAAAAGAGGACCTTCTCTCGGCCCTCCAGAACATGGGCTTCCGGCGCAAGGAGGCCGAGCGGGCCGTCGACCAGACGCTGGCCGCGAACAAACCCGGCACGGAGTTCGAGAAGCTCCTCCGCGACGGGCTGAGACGTCTGGCCAAGCTCTAGTTGTTTTCCCCGTCCCGTTGAGTAAAATAACAACGATGCCTGCCATCCTGAGCCCTATCCGGACGAAAGAGGATATCCTCTTCGAGGACAGCCTCCGGCCGAGGACCTTCGACGAGTTCGTCGGCCAGGAGAAGGTCAAGGCCAACCTCCGCGTCTTCATCGAGGCGGCCAAGAAGCGCGACGAGCACCTCGACCACGTCCTCCTCTACGGGCCCCCGGGATTGGGCAAGACGAGTCTGGCCTACCTCATCGCCAAGGAGATGGGCGTCGGCATCAAGCCCACGGCGGGGCCGGTCATCGAGAGGACGGGCGACCTCTCGGCCATCCTGACCAACATGCAGACCAAAGAGGTCCTGTTCATCGACGAGATCCACCGCCTCCAGCCCTCGGTCGAGGAGATCCTCTACTCGGCCATGGAGGACTTCAGCCTGGACATCGTCATCGGCCAGGGGCCGGGCGCCCGCAGCCACAAGCTCAAGATCAAGAAGTTCACCCTGATCGGGGCGACGACGCGGGCCGGACGCATCACGGCCCCCCTGCGAGGGCGTTTCGGCATCATCCATCGGCTCGACTATTACCGGGACGAAGACCTGAAGAAGGTCATCCAGCGCTCAGCCAGGATCCTCAAGGTCAAGATCGACGACGCCGGGGCCGGCGAGATCGCCCTGCGGTCGCGGGGGACGCCGCGCGTGGCCAACCGGCTGCTGCGCCGTGTCCGCGACTACGTCGACGTCAAAGGCGACGGCGTCATCACGGCCAAAGAGGCCCAGCGGGCCCTGGACATGATGGAGGTCGACGCCCTCGGCCTCGACGACGTCGACCGCAAGATCCTCTCGACCATCATCGAAAACTTCGGCGGCGGGCCGGTCGGCGTCGGCACGATCGCCGCCGCCATCGACGAGGAAAAGGACACGATCGAGAGCATCTACGAGCCCTTTCTCATGCGCATCGGCTTCCTCGACCGGACGATCCGGGGCCGGGTCATCACGCCGCGAGCTTACGCCCACCTGGGGTATGATTATCGCGAGCCCGGCCAGCGCGGCAAAGCCCGGCCGTCGGGCCAGAAGAAGCTGTTCAAAGACTGAGGATACTTTTCGACCGGCCATGACCTCCGGCAAACCCCTCCGCGTTTCGGACTTCGACTACGATCTCCCGCCGGAGCTCATCGCCCAGCATCCCCTCCCCCATCGCGACGACTCGCGGATGATGATCGTCGACCGGAAGGCCGGCACGATCAGGAACGGCCAATTCCGCGAGTTCGCGCGGTACATGAGCGCGGCCGACGTCCTTGTCCTTAACGACACCCGGGTCCTGCCCGCGCGGCTCTGGGGCACGAGCGGCGATGCGAAGATCGAGTTCCTGCTCGTCCGCGAGATCTCGCCCGGCCTCTGGGAAGTCCTCTGCCGGCCGGCGAAAAGGGTCCGCGCCGGAGATTCCGTCCGTTTCGCGACCGGGGTCAGGGCCAAAGTGGCGGGGCTCGCGGACGAAGGCCATCGCATCCTCGATTTCGGGAAGACGGACGTCCGCGCCCTTCTTCACGATTTCGGCTACGCCCCGCTTCCGCCTTACATCAAACGAGCCCGGCAGGACGAGGAGGCGCGCCCCGGGGACATCCTCAGGTACCAGACCATCTTCGCCAAAAAGGAGGGCGCCGTAGCCGCCCCGACCGCGGGCCTCCACTTCACCGAAGACATGCTCCGCGCTTTGAAGGCCGAGGGCGTCGCTGTCCGGCGGGTCACACTCGACGTCGGCCTGGCCACCTTCCAGCCGGTCCGCGTCGATCTCGTCGACGACTACAAGATGCTCGAAGAATGGTGCGCCGTCGCGCCGGCCGCGGCCAAGGCCATCAACGCCGCAAAATCCGAGGGCCGGCCTGTCACGGCCGTCGGCACGACGGTCGTCCGGACGCTCGAAAGCGCCTGGCAGGACGGCACGGTCCGCTCCGGCCGGCGATCGACGGCCCTTTTCATCCGCCCGGGATTCGAATTCCATGTCGTCGACCGCCTGCTGACGAACTTTCATCTCCCCCAGTCGACCCTGCTGATGCTCGTCTCCGCCTTCGCCGGATACGAGCTGGTGATGCGGGCCTACCGTGAGGCCGTCCACGAGCGCTATCGCTTCTTCTCTTTCGGCGACTGCATGCTTCTGATCTGACCGCTATCTCTCGATGGCCTCGACGGCCCCCATGAGCTTCACGGTCCCTCTGATCACCGGGCCGTCCCCGGCGAGCTTGGCCTCGACGGCGATCGTGTGCTTTCCCTTTTGGAGGAGCGGCAGGCTCTTGCCGACCTCGACCGCCCCGATCTTCCGGCCCTTCTCGTCGTAGATGATCATACGGTCCGAGCCGTCCCAGACGAGGGATTGCCCCTTGTTCAGAGTCGCGGGGACACTGATCTTGAAGAAGCGATCGACCTCGACCTCGATCCCTTGGGCTTGAGCATCGGCCCCTCCCGTCAGCAGGAGATGGAGGTGCAGAGGCTGAGGTTCGGCGGCGTTCTCGAAGGGCCATTCCGATTGAGTCGGCTGTCCCGGCTGCAGGACTTTTCTGGTGTGCTCGAAGCGGAATTTCTCGTAATTCCGAAGGGCCCACCGGTTCTTTTCCTGCCTCTCAAGGTGGAAGTCCTTCTCGGGATCTTTCAGCCGGGTCCTCTGCTCGTCGCTGAAGACGCCCAGCTCTTTGGCCTCTTCCCAAGTCCGGATGGAGGCGATGATGACGTCCGTATCGGGGTTCTTCCCGAAGGCCTCGGGATCCGCGACGAAGGCGTAGCCGGCCCGATAGCCCGCGGCCCGGGCCAGCATCCACTCGATGTCCTCGAGTCGCGTGTCGGGCGTCATGAGAAACCAGCCGAGCATGTTGGGCAAGTAGTTGCGTTCCAGGAACGGCTGGTGCTTGAACCGCTGCTCGGATTGGCTCTCCCGGAAGCTCGCGTACCAGGGCTCGCCCCAGTTGATATAGCTGTTCATGTGCCAATAGAAGTGACCGATGTTGCTCGAGCCGTTGACGACCAGGTGATCGACCTGTGACAGGAAGGCCTCGACGAAATGATCGTGGCCGTAGTCTCCACGGCCCAGGTAGCAGGTGCCCTCGTGGCCGTCGAAGTCCATGTGGGAGACCCCGGTCTCGTTGAAGAGCGCGGCCAGGTTCCGGATGAGCTCCTCCTGCATGGCCCAATCGGGGAAAAGGGTCTTATAGGGGTGGTCCATGAGCTTCTTGGCGTATTTGCCCTTGGCATGGGCCGCGGCGGCTGTCCCGAAGGCCCCCCGGACGCAGTTCGTCAGGACGTAAGGCCCGCTCCCGGTCACATCCTGATAACGGATGATCTCCGTGCCGATGAGGACGCTGTTGAGGGTCGATTCCTGCCGGAAATAATCGTCGCGGTCGACGGCGATGTCGGTCGAGGCGGCATCGATGTCTTTTTGCAGTGCGGCGATGCCCGCGGCCATCAGCCCCTTGTTGGCCGCGGTCGTCACGAAGGGGTCGTTCGTGGTGATGAAATTCGTCAGTGTATGGACCCCCATCCGGATGCCCTTGGCCCGGGCCTTGCCCACGCACTGCTTAAGCCCGGCCCGTCCGTTGGGGAACATGTCCTCCAAGAGGTCGAAATGCCCCCATGTCTTGAACGGTCCGCTATGGTAAAGCGAATAGAATCCCAGGCGCCGGGCATACTCCAGCATCTCGTCGACGTTCTTTTCGCTGAAATTAGAGATGAGATAGGGGCGGCCCGTTGCCCCTGAAGTCCTGACCCATTCGCCCTCGATCATGGGATGCGGCAGGCCTTCGGCCAGCTCGATCCTGCCGATCAAGGGCAGCGCCTCGGCCGGAGCGGAGCCAAAAACGACCAGGGCGCTCCCTACCAGGCTGAATCCCGGCAGGGCCTTGACCGTCACCTTCTTGTGCTGATGCCAGACCGTCATGACCCGGTCCCGGGCCTGGTTGACGCAGAAAGCCTGAAGGCTCGATCCAGACTCCTCCTTGGCGGCCGTTGTCATTCCCCCCGTCGTGCCTTCGTCGTTGACCAGCCGGCCGCCGCATGTTTTCGAATTCAGGGTCTGGATGCCAATGGCGAAATCGGCGTTCCGCACGACCCCGACCACCTCGCCGACGGTTTCGTCGATGGTCGTCAGGATCGGGCCCCACAAGACCGCGTCGATCTTCTCGGGGTGCGCCGCCTCGATCAGCTCGAACCTCAGGTATTCGGGCTTCTGAGCGGCCCGGACCGTGAGCTCGATCCCGCCATCAAAAGCGAAGGTCAGCAGGCCTTTTTTGGCTTTGAACGCTGTCGGCAGGATCTCGGCGCCACCGATGCTCTTGACCCGGACGAGATAACCGGGACGGCCATCGGGCGCGTAGTTCCGCTGGCTCTTCAGATCGGTCAGCTTGACGATCTCTCCGCGGCCGTTGATCTCCATGGCGAAGCCCGGCGTCCTGTAGACATGCTGGGCCTGCGCGGCGGCGCTCAGGCCAAGGCCGCAGAGGACGGCGATGAGCTGTTTTTTTCTCGCGATCATGTTCCTCGGACTCCCGGCCTGACCGTTCGTTTTGCGGCCTTCGGCCTTTCGTTCCGTCCGTGATGTTATCATAATCGCCCCGGCTGTCCGGACCCCTTTTTTGACAATTTTTTTCGTTCTGAATTATCATAGGCCCCGATAGACCATGGATATGAAGGACAGGATCGCCAAGACCGTCGAGGATCGGCGTACCGCCATCCTCGAGCTGAGCAGGCGCATCCATGCTGATCCTGAGCTCGCCTTCGAAGAGGCACGCACGTCACGCCTGCTCCAAACGGTCCTCCTGGCCGAGGGCTTCGACCTCTCCCCGGCTACCGAAGGGCTGCCGACCTCGTTCCGGGCCGTCTACGATCCCTCCACAAAAGGGCCACGGGTGACATTCACGGCCGAAATGGACGCTCTCCCCGGCCTGGGACATGCCTGCGGCCACAATATCATCGGCACGGCCGGGACCTACGCCGCTATCGTGCTGAAGTCCGTTCTCGGTCACGATCTCCCCGGAACGATCGAAGTCATCGCGACGCCGGCCGAAGAACGAGGCAGCGGCAAGGTCCGCATGATCCAGGATGGGGTCTTCGCACATTCTGACGTCGTCCTCCAGATCCATCCGCACTCCATCGATACCGTCGTAGGGCAGGCCCTGGCCCGGAGGACGCTCGTCGTCGAGTTCTTCGGCAAGAAGGCTCATGCCGCGGCAGCGCCCCTAGAGGGCCGTAACGCCCTCGACGCCCTTGTCCTCTTCTACTATTCGGCCGCCCTGCCCCGGACGAAATTCCCGCCCGGCACGCTCTTTCACGGGATCATCGAATCCGGAGGCGAGGCGCCGAACATCATCCCCGACTACGCCCGCGGCCGGTTCTCCCTTCGCTCGGACACCATGTCCAGGCTCGAGAGCCTCGTCGCTGAAGTCAAGTGCTTCGCCGAAAAGGCCGCCGCAGAGACCGGGTGTCGAGCCAAGATCACCGAGCCGGGACCCGGCGTCACGACCTTCCGCCGCAACCGGGTCCTCGAAGAGATCTTCGCCGACCTGTTCGAGGAACGGGGCCGGACCGATCCGGCCAAGGTCCGGGAGACCTATGGTTCGACCGACCTGGCCAATGTCTCCTGGGTCGTCCCGACGATCGAGCCGATGATCAAGGCCAGCGACTTCCCCATCCACACCGAGGGCTTCGCCCGGGACGCCGTGGCCGCGGGGGGCGAGCGCGCCCTTCTCGACGGCGTCTATTTCCTGGCCTCGGCCGCGGCCCGCGTCCTGACCGAACCCGCCCTGCTCGACCGGATCCGCGCGGATTTTCTGGCTAAGCCCGAAGCCGCGCCGGAAGGGATCGCCTGAGGCCTCCGATCGCATGAGAAGCCTTCTCGACTTCGGCAGGAAGTCCGGCGCGATCACGGTCGTGATCACGGATTCGGGCCTCGGCGGCCTCCTCGTCTGCGCCGACCTCGAGCGCCGGCTGCGGCGGACCGCCGGCGGCGGGGCCGTCCGCCTCGTCTACGTCAACGCCTGGCCCGACGCTCACCACGGCTATAACGACCTGCCGGACCTGGCCGCCCGCGCCGCGGTCTTCGACAGGGCTCTCGCCGCGATGACGTCCTTTCATCCCGACTTCGTGCTCGTCGCCTGCAACACACTGTCCGTGGTCTATGAAACGACGGCGTTCAGCAGGACGCCAGTCGTCCCCGTGACGGGCATTCTCGACGTGGGGACCGATCTCTTCCACGAGGCCCTGACCGGGGACCCGGAGGGCGTCCTCGTGCTGTTCGGGACGCGGACGACCATTGGTTCGGGCGTGCACATAGGCAGGCTGGCCGAGCGAGGCGTCGACCCGCGGCGCATCGTCGCGGAGCCCTGCCACGGCCTGGCCGCGGCCATCGACAAGGACCCCGATTCGGCGGCCGTGCCGGGCCTCGTCGAGGACTGCGTCCTTCGGGTCTTGCCAAGGCTCCCCGCCGGCGCCCCGCTTTACGCCGGGCTTGCCTGCACCCACTATGCCTATGTCACGGAAGCATTCCGGAAGACGCTCGGCCGGCATCGCGGGGTAAAGGTCGAGGTCCTTGACCCGGGGGACCGCCTCGTCGACGACCTGACGCGCGGCCTGAGCGCGCGACGGGCCGCAGAAGGAGGAGAGAGAGCCTCCGTCGAAGTCGTCTCCAAGGTCGAGCTTCCCGAGGCCCAGCGTCGGGCGGTGGCCCGGCGCATCGAGTCCGTCTCTGCCGCAACAGCCCGCGCTCTTCTTGAATACCGCCGGATATCGGATCTCTTCTGAGGGAGAAGCACCATGAGAGTCCTACTACTGACCGGCCCGGGCGGTGACGCCCAGGGCTGGGGCGATATCAAGGTCACCGAATCGATGCGCGAAGCCATGGAATCCCTCGGCCATCCGACGCGGATCGCATTTGTCGCCGACGAGGCGGAGTTCTTCCGCCTCCTCGAACGGCCCGATTTCGACATCGTCTGGAGCGCCCTCTACCACATCACGCCGAACGAAGCCTTCATCGGCCGGAACGCCGCCGGGACCTGGGTCGCCGATGTCCTCGACGAACGGAAGATCCCCTACATCGGCTCGGACAGCCGGACGATGAAGGCCATGATCGACAAGTTCGAAACCCACGAGATCCTGGCCGCCGCGGGCGTCGCCGTCCCCGCCCACGTCCTTCTCCACTCGAGCGATGACGCGGGCCGGGTCGCCTATCCGGCCTTCGTCAAGCCCATCTGCGAATCTCGATCCGTCGGCATCTCCGACGAAAGCGTCGTCCACAACGAAGACGAGCTCCGGCGGCGTGTCACTTTTATCGAGAAGGAGTTCGATGAGCCGGCCTTGGTCGAGGAGTTCCTGCCGGGCGATGAGTACACGGCCCTCGTCCTCGGCAACGGCAAGACCCGTGAATGCCTGCCCGGGCTGGTCACGGTCGAAGACACCCATTACAGGAATTATCGCATCCTGCGGAGCGATCTGCGGGGCGTCGGCCTGACCCGCATCGGCCTGGCCGGGGCGAGGACCGAGGAGGCGCGGGTGCTCGGCGACGCGGCGGCCGAAGCCATGGGCTGCCTGGACCACGTCCGCATCGACATGCGGGTCGACAGGGCGGGCAAGCTCCGCATCATCGAGGTCAACGGCATCCCCGGGCTCAAGCCCCACAAGAGCTGGGCGCCCCAGATCTACACGCTCTACCACGGCTCGCCGCAGGGCGAGGGCGAGGATTACCGGTCTCTGATCGGCGCGATCGTCGAAGCGGCCGGACGGCGATACGGGCTCTAGGCCTTTACCGGGGGGCAGGCCGCGTGAGCCACTCCTCGATGAGGCGGGTCCAGGCCGGCCGCACGGGAGCCGGCTTCTCCGACATGAAAAGCGTCAGGGCGTCCCGCCAGAGCTCGGAGTGCTGGAGAGTGGTGATGCGGTTGCGGAACATGGCCGCGCCCTTTCGGGGCTCCGAATCCATTTTTTCCAGGATGCCGAGGACCTCTTTCTTGAAGCCGTCGGGGCCGTAGTAGGCGAGATACGACTGCCAGGCCTCGGCGGCGCCCCGCACGGATCTGAGCGGGCGGGAGACGCGGCGGAGGTCGTCGAGAAACAGACGCTCCTCTCCCCTGCCGAGCCGTCGGAGCCCCTTGTCCGTGATCCGGTAAGGATGGATCCCGTACGAGGCCAGCCGGCCGGCCCGCACTTGGAGTGAGAGACAAAATCCGGTCCGGCGGTAATAGAGCTCGGGCGGCTGGAAGAAGGCGAAGTTGCCTAGGCTATAGGCGATGAGCCGGCCATCGCGGACCTCCAGGCCCTGGGGGACGTGGGGATGATGGCCGACGACACAGTCAGCCCCGGCCTCGGACAAGGCGCGGAAGGCCTCGACGACGTAAGGCGGGGAAAACGGGATATATTCGAGCCCGGCATGTCCGATGGCGACGACGAAGTCGCCCCGCCTCTTGGCCTTGCGGATGAGCCCGGCGATCCGGTCGATCTCCCAGCCGCAGACGCCGGGGCCGCCCCGGGAAGCCGTGAGGTCCTCGCCTTCGCTGAAGTTGACGATCGTGATCTTCGTGCCCTTCGCCTCGAGCGTCAAAGGCGCAATGGCTTCGTCAAAGCTGAGCCCAGCCCCGACCGTCCGGACGCCGTTCCCATAGAGGACGTCGAGCGTCTCCCGGAAGCCTTTCAGGCCATAGTCGAAAACGTGATTATTGGCCAGGCAGGCGACTTCGAACGGGACCGAGGTCAGGCCGGCGACATGCGCCGGCAGACCCTTGAAGACCGCGCCGCTCTTCCAAACCGGCTTGCCGGCCCCCGTCAGGGCGCACTCGCAGTTGACGATCCTGAGGTCGGCGGCTCGGAGGGCCGGGAGCATATCGCCATAGACGGCCTCCGGATCGCGCGAGATGACCGGCTCGAACGCGCGGATCGGCGCCCAATCCGAGGCGATCATGATCCGCAGGGCCGCTTTCGCGGATGTCCCGGGCCTGCCTTTCTTTGTCCTGGATCCGATTCCCGTCATGGCTTCTCCGTCCGGCTCCTCCCGATCGATGCGCCCCGCAGATCCCTACTTGATGAACGCCGCGACCGTGTGGGCGTGATCGGAGATAATGGCCAGCGTCGAGGCATCCGTGTCATAGACCGAGTACCACCCCGCCGGCTCGTGCGGCGGGTCTCCGACCCAAGACATGCCCGGCCTGGCTTCCCCCGCCCAGGCCCAGAAATTATCGCCCGCCGCGGGCCCGCCCGCCGCGATCGAGTCGATGACGAGCTTGTAAAGGGCCGCGTAATAAAGGTCCTTGTTCGTCGTCGGCGAGGCCGGGTCGAGATTGTTCTTGCGAGGCAGCCACTCGCGGGCCAGGCCGAACTCCTCGAGGACGAGAGGCTTCCCCATGGCGGCCGCTTCCTTGGCGTGCTTCAGGAAATACGCTGTGGCCAGCGGCTCGGCGGCCTTGTAGGTGGCGGGCCTCTTCGGGTCGTACCAGCCCCAGTTCTGCGGCCAGATGTGGATGGTGACGTAATCGATCCCTGGGGCGCTGTGGGTCTTGACGAAATCCTGGGTGGGCTCGCCGGGCGGTTCGCCCTCGGACCCGGTCGTGACCATGTGGTTCGGGTCGAGCGACTTGATGTAGGCGGAAGTGTCGTCGATCCAGCTCTGCGGGTAGCGACGCGGTTCGTTCCCGAGCTCCCAGGAGAACACGGCCGGGTCGTCCCGGTACTTGATGCCGGTATAGGGATTGGTCCGCCCGAGGAGCATGGCGATATGGTCTCGGAACCAGCCCTGGCACTCCGCGTAGTCGTAGAACTTGGCCGAATAATTAACGAATTTCTCGAAATTCCCCGGATATGGGATGGGCGTTTTCTCGCGCCAGGAGACGTACTGGGCCATGCCGCCCGACCATTGCCAGAAGTTGTTGAGGACCATGACGGCGCGCATCCCGCGCTTGCCCATCTCGGCCAGCAGGAAATCGAGGCCGTCGAGGACGCTGCCGTCGTATTCTCCGGGGGAGGTCATCAGGGCCGGGACCATCCGGTAAGGCTCGGTGTTCGGTCCCTCGGAGGAGGCCATGACGCGGAGGTTGGTTAGGCCGAGAGCGCGCATCCGGTCGAGCTCGCGCAGGAGCCGGGCCCGGTCGCCGCTCGGCCCATCGACCCCGAGGTTCATCCCCTGCCAGAAGTTGGCCCCGGCAAAATAGTAGGGCTTGCCGGACAGCAGGAAGCGGCCGTCCTTGACCGTGACGAACGAAGCCGCGGCCGGAGCGCTGGAGACCGCGTCATCGCCCTTGGCTGCGGCCCCCGGCCCCCGGTCGCCCCGGCACCCCCAGGCGGCCAAAATAACCAAAGTCGAGAGGAGGACGGTCTTGCGCATGGCGTTTGCTCCCTCCGTGATCGGATGGGCGAATCATAGACCGCGGCCGCGGAGACTGTCAACTCGACCTATTGATCATCGAATAGACGATCTCCTGGCCGGGCCGCGTTTCGATCTCGATCATCCCCTGCCGTGGAACGGCGCTCGCCGGGTCCGCGCCGGCGACCTTGATCTCCCTTCCGCCGAAGGGATCAAGAAGGCGGAGCCTCCCGCCCGCTTTCGAGCGGACGCGGAGCTCGACGACGCGGCCAGCCTTCCATGTCGCGTCGATCTCGAAGCCACCCCTGGCGCAGAGTCCCTTGAACCGGCCGTCGGCCCAGGCCGCAGGCAAGGCCGGCAGGATCTGGATGAATCCCCGATGGGATTGGACGAGCATCTCTGCGATGCCGGCCGCCCCGCCGAAGTTCCCGTCGATCTGGAAGGGCGGATGCGTATCGAAAAGGTTCTTGAGGGTGGATCTCCGAAGAAGCGTCAGCAGGTTCTGATAGGCCGTTTCGCCTTCGAGCAGCCTGGCGTAGAAGCTGACGATCCAGGCCCTGCTCCAACCGGTTTGGCCGCCGCCGTGCTCGAGCCGTCGGGCGATCGTCCGCTTGGCCGCCTCGAAGAGCTCGGGCGTTTCAGGTGTTATCTGGGCCAGCGGGTAAAGGGCGAGCATATGGGACATGTGCCTGTGCCCCGGCTCGACCTCGTCGTAATCCTTGATCCATTCCCGGAGATTGCCGAATTTGCCGATCTGAAATGGCGGCAGCTTGGATTCGAGCTCTTTCAACCGGGCCGAGAACTCCGCGTCGACGCCCAGGATCCCGGCCGCCCGGATGCAGTTCTCGAACAGGGCCCGGGCGATCTCGACGTCGATCGTCGCGGCGTAGGTCAGGGATTCGGACTGGCCCGTTTTCGGATCGATATAGGCGTTCTCCGGCGAATGGGACGGCGCCGTCACCAGCCATCCTTCGGGGGACGGGACAAGAAAGTCCGCGACGAATTCGGCCGAACCCTTCATGATCGGGTAAGCGACGTTCCTGAGAAAGGCCGTGTCCCCCGTGAACTCGTAGTGGTCCCAGAGCGGGAAGGTCATCCACGGCCCGGCCATCGGCGAAACGCCCCAGATGCCGTCGGCGACACCGGTCCGGCCGAAGGGGTCGGTCAGGTGATGCAGGGTCCAGCCGCGGGTTCCGTAAGTCTTGCGGGCCGTGAGCGTGCCCGGAACCGTCAAGCGTCCGACAAAGTCCGAGAGGGGCGCGACGGTCTCCGGGAGATTGGCGACTTCGGCGGGCCAGTAGTTCATCTGGAGGTTGATGTTGGTATGAAAATCAGAATTCCATGCCGCTTCGAAGTCCTGGTTCCAGATCCCTTGAAGGTTGGCCGGAAGCGCGGCCGGCCGGCGCGACGAGCCCATGAGCAGGTAGCGGCCGTACTGGAAGTAGAGCGCGGCCAGGCCGGGGTCCTCGCCTCCGGCCTTGACCTTCTCGAGCCGTTCGTCGGTCGGAAGGGCCGCGGTCTCCGGCGAGCCGCCGAGGTCGAGTACGACCCGGTCATAAAGGGCCCGATGTTCCGCGATGTGGCGGGCCCGCAGCTTCGCATAAGAGGACCGGCGGGCCTTGGACAGAGTTTCCAAGGCCTTCCCCTCCGGATCGAGGCCGGGGTCGAAGTCCAACCGGGCCGGGTCGTAATCCGTCGCCGCGGTCAAGAGAAGGGTCACCGCGCGCGCGCCTTCGATCCGGATGCTCTCCCCTGCAGCCTTCACCCGACCGCCTTGGGCGAGGACTCTGAGCGCGGCGGCGAAGCGCATGTGCTCGCCTCCCGGCCCGCTCAAGGGATCCGGCTGATCGACGATCCGCCCGGAGAGGACGAGCTCGTTCCTCGATGACGCCCGGGTCGATGCGTCCTTGGCCCGGGTCAGCCTGACGGTTCCCGTGATCGAAGCGCCGCGGCCTGCGGCAATGCGGACGGCCAGGACATTGTCCGCGGCCGAAGAGAAGGCCTCCCGTTCGATCCTCACGCCGTCCGGCGTCTCGCAGGCGACAGATGCGATGCCGTCCCGGAGGTCGAGCGCCCGTCGATACTCCGCTCCGGCCCGCACGCCCTCGAGGTCGATCAAGAGATCGCCGAGCGGCTGGTAGGACCGGATCCGCGGCGGGGTGCCGAGCAGGGACTTTTCGGCCAGGGCCGCGGCCTGCGCATAGTCGCCCTCGAAGAGGGCCTTCCGGATGAGCGGCAAGGCTTCGGGCGCCGCCGGGTTGTTGTTGTCGATGGGGCTGCCCGCCCAGACGGTCTCCTCGTTGAGCTGGAGCTTTTCATGGTCCGGATATCCGAAGACCATGGCCCCGAGCCGTCCGTTGCCGACCGGCAGGGCCTCGTTCCAATCCCCGGCCGGCTGGCGATACCAAAGCCGGTCCGCACCCGGCTCTCCCGTGACCGTCACCGAGCCGGTCCGGTCGGGCGCGCAGGCCGCCAGACCTAACAGGACCAGAATGGCGAAAATCGAACTGTCTCTGGCTCTCATGGCTTTCCCAGCTCCTGGAATCCCATGATAACCCCATGGCTCGCAGCTCACAAACGATATCTCACCCAGAGGTCATCGCGACCGAATTGTCAATCCAGCTTCTTGTGGAAGCGAAGAACGCTCAGGGTGAAGAGGATCGTGCCGATGATCAGAAGGGCCGCCGCTTGGTCCCAGAGCTCCGGCCAGCCGGCGCCGCGGAGCATGATCCCCCGGATGATGACGAAGAAATAGCGGGTCGGGATGGCGTAAGAAATGAGCTGGAAGATCGGGGGCATGTTCTCGATCGGAAAGACGAAGCCGCCGAGGAGCATCATCGGCATGATGAAGAAGGTCGTCGTGAACATGGCCTGCTGCTGGGTCCGGGAGATGGTCGAGATGAACAAGCCGATGCCGAGGGTGTTGAGCATGAAAACCAGGCTCAGGACATAGAGGAGGGCCAGGCTGCCCCGGATGGGGATGCCGAACCAGCCCCGGGCGATGATCAGGACGAAGGTCGCCTCGACCAGGCCGATAACAACGAACGGCGTGAGCTTGCCGATGATGAGCTGGTAGGGACGGATGGGCGTCACGATGAGTTGCTCCATGGTCCCCGCCTCCTTCTCCCGGACGATGCCCTGGGACGCGAGCGAGATGGTCATGATCATGACAATGAGGCCGAGGACGCCGGGGACCATGAAGTTCCGGCTGCGCAGCTCCGGGTTGTACCAGACCCGGACCTCGGCGTTGACGAGGGCCGGTTTCGTCCCTCCCCCCAACGTCCGCTCCAGCCTTTCGAAAATGACGCGCTGGGCGTACCGGCCGGCGATCACGGTCGCGTAGTTGACGCCGATCGTCGCCGATTGGCTTTCCGAGCCGTCGGCGATGATCATGACCGAGGCTTGCTTGCCGCCCGCCAGCTTGTCCCCGAACTCCCGGGGGATGACAAAGGCCATGGCGGCCTTGCCGTCGTCGAGGAAAGGGTCGATCTCTTCCATGCGCCCGACCCGCGCCTTGATCGTGAAATAGCCCGAGTTGACGAACCTGTCGATGAATTCGCGGCTGGAGGCGGAACGGTCCATGTCGCAGACGACGGACGGGATGTCGCGCAGGTCGAGATTCGCGGCATAGCCGAGGAGGAGAAGCTGGAGGACTGGCGAGACGAAGAGAATGGGAAAGAGCCGGCGGTCGCGGCGGAGCTGGAGGAACTCCTTCCAGACGATGGACAGGATGGCCCTCATGCCGGTCCCCTGCTCCGGCGCGGCTTCTCGTTCTCGCCCTTCCCCAGCCTCAGCGCGCTGGCCCCGAGCGAAAGCGCCGCGAATCCGGCAAGCAGCAGGAACTGGTCCCAGACCGCGCCCAGCCCCACGCCCTTCAGGATAATGGCCCTGAGAGCCGCCAGGAAATACCGGCCCGGGACGAAATAGGTGATGGCCTGGACGACGGGGGGCATGTTCCGGATGGGGAACACGAACCCGGAGAGGATGAAGGTCGGCAGCATGGTCGTCAGGAGGGCGATGAGGAAAGCCACCTGCTGCGTCCGGGTGATGGTCGAGATCAGGAGACCCTGACCCAGCGCCCCGGTCACGAACAGGACCATGGCCAAAAGGAGCAGCGGGTAGCTGCCCCGGATGCCGACGCCGAAAAGCAGCCGGCCCAAGAGGAGGACGAGGTGGGCCGAGCCGATCGAGATCGCGACGTAGGGGATGATCTTGCCGAGGATGAGCTCGAACGGCGTCAGAGACGAGATCCTGAGCTGGTCCATGGTCCCGCGCTCCTTCTCCCGAACGACGGAGAAGGCCGTCGAGACAGTGACGATGACCATGAGGATGAAGGCCATCAGGCCGGGGATGAGGAACATGGCGCTGCGCAGCTCGGGGTTGTACCAGACGCGGACCTCGGCGGCCAGGGGAAGTGAAGCGACTGTCAGGCCGCGCCGCGCAAGCATTTTGAGCGTGATCCCCTGGGAATAGCTCTGGACGATGGCACCGACGTAGCCAGCGGCCGTGGTGCCGCTCATGGCGTTCGAGCCGTCGACGAGGACCTGGACCGAGGGGCTCCGGCCGGCCAGGAGGTCCTCCGCGAACTTCACCGGGATGACCAGTGCCGCCCGGATATCCTCTCGGGCCATGAGCGGGTCGATCGCGGCCGTCTTCGGGAGGACGGCCTTGAGATCGAAATATTCGGTCGTGCGGAACTTGTCGACGAGATCTCGGCTGGCCCGGCTGCCGTCCTCGTCGACCACCGCCAGGGGGATGTGTTTGACGTCGAAATTGAGGGCGAAGCCGAACATGACGAGCATGAAGGCCGGGAGGAAGATCAAGAACATCAGCGAACGGGAGTCCCGGCGGATCTGGAGGAACTCCTTCTTGATGACGGGCCGCAGGCAGCAGAAGGCGCGGCGCTTCACGGCTTCGCCTTCCCCGCCCCGGCGCTCCTGTCCTGTTCCTCGATCTTGTGGATGAAAACGTCTTCGAGGGAAGGCATGATCCGATCGATGCGGTGGACCGCGATCCCCTCGCGGCCGAGCCGCTCGAGGATGAGCCTGCGCCCCTCGTCCTCGTCGGCCACGCTGATATGAAGGGACGTTCCGAAGATGGAAGTCTCGAGGACCCACTTCTCTTTCTGGAGAATCTCCATGGCCTCGACGGTCCTGTCGCTCGAGACCTCCAGGATCGGGTTGCGGATGGTATTGGTCTTGAGCTCCTGGGGGCTGCCGCCGGCCACGATCCGGCCGGCGTGGATGAGACGGATGTCGTTGCAGTATTCCGCCTCGTCCAGGTAGTGGGTGGTCACAAATACGGTGGTCCCCTGCTCCGAAAGATCGTTGATGAGCTCCCAGAAACGCCGCCGCGACGCCGGATCGACGCCGCCCGTGGGCTCGTCGAGGAAGACGATCCGGGGCTCGTGGAGGACGGCGCAGCCGAGGGCCAGGCGCTGTTTCCAACCCACCGAGAGGGTCCGGGTCAGGCTCCGCTCCCGTCCCTCGAGGCCGGCCATCTTGAGGACCCAGGCGAGGCGCGTATCGACGGTCTTTTTCGCGAGGCCGTAGGCGCCGCCGAAGAACCTGATGTTCTCGACGACGGTCAGGTCCTCGTAGAGAGAGAACCTCTGCGACATGTAGCCGATCGTCCGCTTGACGAGCTCGGGCTCGCGGCGGATATCGAAGCCGCCGACGGTGGCCGTCCCGGAGGTCGGGTCGAGGAGACCGCAGAGCATGCGGATGGTCGTGGACTTGCCGGCGCCGTTGGCCCCGAGAAAGCCGAAGATCCGGCCGCGGTCGACATCGAAAGAAACCGCGTCGACGGCCGTGAAATCGCCGAATCGCTTCGTGAGCGACCTGACTTCGATCGAATGTTCGGCCACGGCGCGCCTGCCCTCTCTCCGGACCTCAGTTCCCCAGGGCCTTTTCCAGGCGGGCCTGGGCCAGGGCGAGATCGATCCCGGCCTGGGTCCGCGCCATCTTCGCCTGGAGCAGGAAGACCTCGGCGTCGAGGACGTCGGAATTGAGCGCGACGCCCTGCCGGAAACGATCGGTGACCATGCGCAGGTTTTCGTCGGCCTGCCCGACGGCTTCCCCAGCCACCTTGATCTTGTCCCGCGCCTGGGCCAGAGCGAGTCGGCTCTGGGTGACGTCCAGGACCGCCTGGTCCTCGAGGAGCTTGCGGGCGTCCCGGGTCTGGGCCAACTGGGCCTTGGCTTGGTCGGTCTGGCTCTTCGTCTGTCCCCAGTTCCAAAGATCGAACGAGACGGCGATGCCCACGTCCCAGGTTCCGTAGAATCTGTCCTGGGCCGGCAAGAGCCGGGGATTGGGACGGATATAATAAACGTTCCCCGCGAGGGAGACCTGCGGATACCACCCGGCACGGGCGGCCTTGAGCCCGGCTTCGGAGGCCTTGATGCGGAACTCGGCCGCTTTGAGCTCGGGGCGGCCGCTCAGGGCGGTACCGAGCAGGGAATTGGCGGCCGCGGCGTCCTCGCCGGTCCCGCCGGCGGCCGGCGCCCGGGAGACCACGCTATCGGCCGAGGAGGTCAGCTCGACCTCTGTTTCGACGGGCAGGCCGATGAGATTCAGGAGCGAGGTCCGGGCGATCTCCACGGCGTTGCGGGCGTCGATGGCCATGAGCTCGGTCGTCGAAAGCTGCAGCTCGGCCCGGAGCACCTCGTTCTTTGTCAGAAGGCCTTGATCGAAGAAGGCCCGGACGTCCTTGAGGTGCTCCCGGACCTGCCGGACCGTCTCGCCGACGACGGTCTCGAATTCCCGGGCCCGGGCGAGCCCCCAGTACGCGTTCTTGACGGCGAAGACGAACTCGGACCGGTCCTTGGCCAAGTCGAAGCCGGCCGATCGCTCGAGCATCCTGGCCGATTCCGTCCCGGCCTCGAGGCGGAAGCCGGTGAAGAGAGGCTGCTGGACCGAGAGCCTCAGGTTCCAATTATTGAAATAGTTCTGGGAGACGATGATGGGATTCGGAGAGATGGGCAGCGTCACTTCGAAGGGCGGCACCTCGCTCAGCCGCGTGTAGCCGGCGCCCAGCTTGAAGGCCGGGAGCCGGCCCGCGGCAACCTCGCGGGTCCTGGCGGACGACGATTCGGCCTTCATCCGCGAGGCGTGCAGAGCCGGGCTCGCCTCGAGCCCCGCGGCGATGGCCTCGTCAAGTGACAGGGGCCTCCTTTGGGCCCGGACCGCCAGCGGCACGAGGAGAAGGACAAGCGCGATGCTGACGATTTTACGCATGGCCGGCCTCCAAAGACGCGGATTCGGTGACCGAAATGAAGACGTTTTCGAGCGACGGCGCCAGAGTACGCCGCTGCAGGACGGGGATCCCGGCCGCGGCCAGGGCGGCCTCGATACGCGGGATCTCTCTCGCCGGATCGGAGACGACGGCGTTCAGCCGATCGCCGAAGAGCTGGACCTCGGTGACGCCCGGGATGGTCTTCAGCACGGCGAAGCCCCGGCGGATGTCCGGGCAGATGATCTCGACGACCGTGCCGCGCATGAGCCCCTTGACCGCTTGCGGGGTGTCGGCGGCGAGAAGCCTCCCCCCGGCCAGAAGCCCGATCCGGGAACAGCGCTCGGCCTCGTCCAT
The DNA here is from genome assembly GCA_963725825.1 of Candidatus Aminicenantota bacterium. Taxonomy (GTDB): domain Bacteria; phylum Acidobacteriota; class Aminicenantia; order Aminicenantales; family Saccharicenantaceae; genus RBG-16-66-30. The sequence continues at coordinate 26,176 of CAVSAI010000029.1, read as the reverse complement.
GTACGGCGTCGTCATAACGATCGTGATGCCGGATCTCAGGAGGTTGGAGAGGATCTTCCAGAAGTCCCGGCGCGAGACGGCGTCGACGCCGGTCGTCGGCTCGTCGAGGAAGATGATCCGGGGCGTGTGGATGAGGGCGCAGGCCAGGGCCAGCTTCTGCCGCATCCCGCCCGAGAGCCGATCGGCCAGCCGGTCGCGGAAGGGCGTAAGGCGGGTGAATTCCAGGAGCTCCTCGCGGCGCTGGCGGAAGTCCCGGACGAGATGGATCTCGGCGAAGAACTCGATGTTCTCGTCGACGGTGAGGTCGCCGTAGAGGCTGAACTTCTGGGAGAAGTAGCCGATCCGGCTCTTGAGCCGGCCGGAGTCCTTGACGACATCGAATCCGAGGACCGACGCCCGGCCGGATGTCGGCCGGAGAAGACCGCAGAGCATGCGGATGGTCGTCGTCTTGCCGGCGCCGTCCGGGCCGACGAGGCCGAACATCTCGCCTTCCCCGATCGAGAGGTCGAGGGAGCGAACGGCCTCGACGGTCTCGAAGGTCCGGCCGAGCCCGTGCGTCTCGACGGCTGGCGTCGCCATGGCTTAGAGACTTTCGGGAGCGACCCGGATGAGGGCGTCCGCGGGCAGGCCCGGCTTGAGGAACCCGTCCTTGTTCTCGATCTCGACCTTGATCCCGAAGACGAGCTTGATCCGGTCCTCCTTCGTCTGGACGTTCTTGGGCGTGAATTCGGCCTCGGGCGAGATGTAGGTGACCTTGCCGGGGAAGACCTTGTTCGGGAAAGCGTCGATCCGGACCTCGACCCCGTCGCCGAGCCTGACCCGTCCCATCTCCTTCTCTGAGGCGTAGATCATGACGTAGACGCTGTCGAGCTCGGTCAAGGTGACGACGGTCGAACCGGGTGTGACGAGCTCGCCGGCCTCGACCGCCTTGTGGGTGACGATGCCGCCGGCCGGAGCGGTGATGGTGCAGTCGGCGATCGCTTTCGCCAGGAGGTCGGCGGCCGCCCGGGCCTGGGCCGACCGGGCTTCCGCCGCCTGGATCTCTTCCGGCCGGGCCAGCCGGCGAACCTTGCTCAGGGTCTCGGAGGCCGCCTTCTCCTGGGCCTCGGCGACGGTCAGCTTGGCGTCGGCGTCTTCGCGCTGCTTGGTCGTGACGCTTCCGGTCAGGACGAGCTCGCGCATTCTTCGGGCGTCGTCCGCCGCGACCTTGACGGTCGCCTGGGCCTGTTCCAGGACCGCTTCGGCCTGGCGGATGTCTTCAAGCCTGGAGCCCTTGACGAGGAGGGCCAGCTGCGCGTCGGCCAGCCGGACGCCGGCTTCGGCCTGGCGGAGCTGGATATCGGCCGTGGCATGGTCGACCGTGGCCAGGACGTCGCCGGCTTTGACCCGCGCACCTTCGTCGACGGCCAGCTCCAGGACCTGGCCCGCGACCTTCGACGCGACGTCGACCTCGATGGCTTCGATCGTCCCCGATGCGGTGATGACGCCCTTGTCCGCCTTGGACGCGCAGGCCAGACCGCAGACGGCGATCAGGATGAGAGTTGCGGCTTTCCTTGTCATCGTGGGCCCTCCTTCCGGGGCACGAACAGGGCCGGGGTCCGGGACGAGAAGTCCGCTCGCCCCTTGTCCGTCAGAATACCCTGGAAAAAAACCTTGATTACGGACTGGAATGTCGTCGCCGGAGAACGCCCCGACCTCATGATGGCCGCGGGGTTGACGAACTCCTGGACCAGGTCGAGGAACATGGCCAGGAGGAGGTCGAGGTCGACGTCGTCGCGGAAGACGCCCTCGCGGCGGCCGTCTGTGAGGATGACCCTGAAGTTCTTGAGGATCTTCTCCCGCCGGAAGTCCTCGATCTCCCTCCAGATCTCGGGGGCGCACCTCTGGAGGTCGCGGATGAGGACGGGCTCGAAGCGGGCGAGCTCGGTCCCGAGGAACGAAAGCAGCGCGACCAGCTTCTCGCCGAAGCCGAGGGAAGAGTCATCGATGAGGCGCTCCACCCCGGCCAGAATATCGTTCATGACGCCGCGGATGACCTCGAGCAGGATCGCTTCCTTGCCGGGAAAGATCTTGTAGAGCGTCGCTTTGCTGATGCCGAGGCGGGAAGCGATATCGGCCGAGGTGACCGCGACGAAGCCACGGCTCAAGAACAGCGCGCCGGCGGCCCCGATGATGCGCGGCCGCAGCGTCAGGACGGATGGGGCGGGCGGCTTTGATACTGTGGAAACTCGATTGGTTTTCACAGTTTCATTATAGTCCGGAATCCCTTCCTGTCAACAGATCGCCGAGTTCTCGCTGGCCGGGAATGCGCGCCGCCGGCGCACGTCCCCGCTCAGGCTTCGATGATGCCGAGCGGCGGGTTCGTCTTCCACTTGCCCCGCGTGAAATCGGGGATGGCCACGGGCTTGCCCTTGCCGGCGACGCTTTGCACGCTGGCGCCGACGATGGCGCTCCAGGCGGCGGCGTCGTAGACGTCCTGGTCGAGCGGCTCGCCCTTGCGGAGCGACTGGATCAGGCGGTAATCCTCGATATAGTCCATGCCGCCGTGGCCCCTCCCCTCTCCCTTCGAGGCGATGGCCTTCCAAAGCGGGTGCTCGTATTCGGCGGCGAACTTCTCGAAATCGTCCCACTGATGCGGCTTCTCGGCCTTGCCCTCGATATAGATCCGGTCCGGCCACTTGTGGGCCAGCCCGTGCGTGCCCTGGACGAGGTTGATCCGCGTGTAGGGACGCGGCAGGTTCGTGTCGTGGATGAGGATGATCGTCTTGCCGAGCTTGGTCTTGATCAGGCTCGTGTTGACGTCTCCGAGGGCATAGCGCTCCTTGGCCTGGGGCGAATCCGCGCCGAACGTCGCCACGGCGTACTCGTGGAGGCCGCGGGAGGGGCTGCTCAGGGAGACCAGGTACTCGAAGGCGTCGCCGCGATTGACGTTCAGGCATTGGGCCACGGGCCCGAGGCCGTGGGTCGGGTAGAGATTGCCGTTGAGCTTCTGGGACCAGGCCCGGCGCCACAGCCCCTCGCCTTCGCTCGAGAACTTGACCTCGCGGAGGTCGTGAAGGTAGCCGGCCTCGGCGTGAAGCACCTCGCCCAGGACACCTTTGCGGACGAGGTTCAGGGTCATAAGCTCGATCCGGTCGTAGCAGCAGTTCTCCATCATCTGGCAATGCTTCTTGTGCTTTTCGGCCGCCTCGACGAGGGCCCAGCAGTCCTCGAGGGACATGGCCGCGGGCACTTCGGTCGCGGCGTGCTTGCCGCTCTTCATCGCGGCCAGGCACACCGGCACGTGCCATTCCCACGGGGTCGCGGTCATGACCAGATCGAGGTCCTCGGTCGCGCACATCCTTTCATAGTCCCGCGGGCCGTTCGAGTAGCCGGCGGGCTTCGGCCGCCCGGCCTCGACGACCCACTTCTGGGCCCGCTCGACATGGGCCGGGCGGATGTCGCAGACGGCCTTGACCTCGACGCCTTCGATGTTCAGGTAGTTCTGGACGTGGGCCGAGCCCATGCCGCCGACGCCGACGAAACCGACCTTTACGATGGGGATGGCCGGGGCCCGGAATTGCGACCTGGCCTCGCCGTCAAGGCCCCTCGGCTTGGCCTCGAGGCCGAGGCCGGCCACCGCGGCGCCCACGCCGGCCGCCGCTCCGATCTTGAGGAAATCCCTCCGGCTCTGGTTCTTGCCTTCTTCACTCATGGGTCCTCCTGAGACGTCTGGTTCTCCGATGGCTATTTAAACAGATTACTCCCGCGGGGGTCAACCGGGTATAATCGGCGGGGAGGCACCATGACGACAAAGCCGGATCCGCCTAATGCCCGTTTCATGATCAGAGCCATCCGCGAAGCGCGTAAGAACCTCGTCCGGCCCGACGGCGGACCGTTCGGCGCCTGCATCGTCAAGGCCGGACGGGTCGTGGCCGCGGCCCGGAACACCGTGCTCAAGAACGATGCCACTTGTCACGCCGAGGTCAACGCCATCCGCAAGGCCTCGAAGAGGCTCGGCACGTTCGACCTCGGCGAATGCGAGATCTATTCGACGACCGAGCCGTGCCCGATGTGCTTCGCGGCCATCCATTGGGCCCGGATCGGCACGGTGCGCTACGGCACCGGCATCAGCGACGCGGCCAAAGCGGGGTTCCACGAGCTCCGGATCTCGAACGCGCGGATGAAAGCCTTGGGGCGAAGCAAGATCAGGCTCGTCGCGGGATTCATGCGGACCGAGTGCCGGGAGCTTCTGGAGGCCTGGACGGCCCGGCCCGGCCGGAAGGTCTACTAAGATATTTCGCAGAAGTCCGGCTCCGAGTCACTCCGCCGTCCTTCTGCCCTCCGCTCACTACCGTTCGCTCCGGTCGGCCTCAGGTCAGGAGCTTCCGCTTCCGGTCCCAGCGCTCGCGCAATCTCACCGAATCCAGACCGAGGGCAGCGCCTTTGGCCAGCGGGTTCCGGCCCGCGGCCTCGAACCGGAGCGTGTGCTTCCCAGCGGCGAGCTTCAGGCTCCCGAGATAGACGTCCTTGACCGCGAGGTCCCGCGAATAGAAATCGACGACCGGGCTCGAGGCCGGATGCGTCCCGTCTTCGCCCAGAGGGACCGGCTTGCCGTCGAGAAGGATGCGGTAGGCGCCGTAGTCGTCGGCGTAGGTCATGCGGAGAACGAGGGCCCTGTATTCCTCCTTGGCCACATCGAATTCGACCTCGAGGGCCGGCTTATCGCCAGAGGGCCGGAAAAAGACCTGTCCCTCCCCCGTCCAATCGAAGCCCTTCTGGAGCTCGGCCGTGCCCCGGGTCCTCCGCGATGCCGCGAGGAGCGCCTTCCCCTCGACGACGATGTCGAGGTTCGGGAAGCGCCTCTCGGCGAGCGGCGGCAGCGTCGTGAATCGTTTCGGCTGCCCCTTCTGGTACCAGAAGGCGACGGTGGCGATATCGTCTTCGCGCTCGACATGGCCCTCGATCTTGCCGCTCTCCGTCTCGTCGGCCGAGATCCAGCCCGTGTGCTCCATGTCGAAGCGGAGGGACTTCCCGAAGCGGACCGGATCGGCGATGTGCCAGCGGTACATGCAATATTCCGTGCCCGGGATCTCGCCTTCCGGGCTCCAGTAGACACACCCGAAATAGGGATATTGGCCGAGCGACATGCCCCAGGCCATCAAAAAATAATCCTCGGTCCCGGTGCCCTGGATCGAAGGCTTCGCTTCGCCGTCGATAGAGAACCGGGCGTCGCCCTCTCCGAACCACATCGGGCTTCGCGCCCGGATGGACATGACCGTACCGACGTACTGGCCCTCGCCCTCGATCGCGGCGACGGTGTAGTCGCGGCCGAGCTTCTCTGGAAAAGCCTGATTGTACTGGGCGCAGAAATAGGCTGAGCCGCGCGCGAGGTCCGGATCCTCGTCGTAGTCGATCTGATAATAGAAGGAACGGGCGTTCCTCGATCCCTCGTTGGTGACGGTCACGAGGCCGCGCTTGAAAAAGGGCATGGGCCAGAAGCAATTGTAGCCGTCGCCGCCCGCCTCGACCTGGACGGGCGCCGAGACGAGCTCGAACCGGCGGCCGAAGCCGGCCCCGAAGAAATCCCCCAGGGGCGCCTCGACGGCCGGTTCCCTGGCCCCGTCCCAGTACATCCGCAGGACGATCTCGTCGGGAGAGGCCGAACCGCCGGACTCGAGCCAGTTCGGACGGGCCTCGTTGAAGGTCAGCCAGATGTGGCGGATGACCGCCGGGCCCTTGATATCGGCCAGCACCTTGGTCTCCCCCGGCGCGATGTACTTGAGGCGGTCGGCGTTGCCGTGGAAGCTGGGGTCGGTCGAGGTCACGGCCCGCGAGCGGCCGGGCCTGAGCTTCATGAGGCTTTCGAGGTCCTGGGCGGAGGCCGTCGCTGTGACGAGCCCTGCAACGGCCATCAGACTGAAGAGCTTCTTGATCATCGTCATTCCTCCATCTCTCTAGTGCTTCTTATGCCGTCGCCGCGAAAAAAGCAAGCAGGGGCTGGGGACAAGCCCCCACATGACCTGTCCTCTGTTTTGCCGCCGGGGACTTGACAAGACCGGGGGCGGGGCCTATGATACGCCGATCATGGACAGCGCCATCGATCGTCAAAAGCCCGCCGTCGTGCTGTCCTCCCTGCTCTGGAACTGGCGGGCGGTCCCAACCGCCCGATAAGTCCGTTCCCCCAGTCCATTCCCCTTTTAGGGACGAGTACGCAGATCCCCATCGTTTTGGCGTCTGTTCCTAAGGCCAAGGACCCCTCAGACGCGACGGTAGAGACGTCGTGAAAGGACATCGACCATCATGCGCTTCGCATCGCGAGACCAAGAGTTCCTGCCTCGGGCCTTTTACAATATCAAGGCCGACCTGCCCACGCCGCCCAAGCCTCCCCTCCACCCCGGGAGCAAAGAACCCCTCAAGCCCGAGGACCTCGAAATCATCTTCCCGAAGAGCTTCATCCGCCAGGAGGGCGTGACCGACCGGTACGTCCCCATCCCCGGACCGGTCCTCGAGGCCTATTCGGTTTTCCGGCCGACGCCCCTCATCGAGGCGACCGCCCTGAGAAAGGCCCTCGATACACCGGCCCGGATCTTCTACAAGTACGAAGGGGTCGGGCCGGTCGGCAGCCACAAGACGAACACGGCCATCATGCAGGCCTACCTCGCCGCCGAGGACGGGGTCAAGACGCTGGCCACGGAGACGGGCGCCGGGCAGTGGGGCTCCGCCCTCGCTTACGCCGGCTCGCGCTTCGGCATCGAGACCCGGATCTTCATGGTCCGATCGAGCTTCCGCCAGAAGCCCGGGCGGCGCGTGATCATGGAGATGTTCGGCGGCAGTGTCCTCGAGAGCCCCAGCCCGACGACCGAGGCGGGGCGCAAGTTCTACGACCGGAACCCCGAACATCCCGGGAGCCTCGGCATCGCCATCTCCGAGGCGGTCGAGGTGACCGTCAAGAACCCCGGCGTCAAGTATGCCCTCGGCTCGGTCCTGGACAGCGTTCTTATGCACCAGACCGTGATCGGGCTCGAGGCCGAAAAGCAGATGGAGGAGATGGGCGTCGTCCCCGACACGGTCATCGGCTGTGTCGGAGGCGGCTCGAACTTCGCCGGCCTGGCTTTCCCCTTCGTCCGGCACAGCCTTCGCGGCGAAAGGAAGACCCGGTTTATCGCCGTCGAGCCGGAAGCCTGCCCCTCGTTGACGCAGGGTTCGCTGCGCTACGATTTCGGCGACAGCGTCGGCATGACCCCGCTCCTTTATATGTACACGCTCGGGATGGATTTCGTGCCGCCCCCTCTCCACGCCGGCGGGCTGCGCTACCACGGCATGGCCCCGCTCGTCAGCCACCTCACGGCCATGGGCGTCGTCGAGCCGCGGGCGGTCGACGAGAAGACGGTCTTCGACCGGGCGGTCCTGTTCATGCGGACGGAAGGCATCCTGCCTGCGCCTGAATCCTCCCATGCGATCTCGGTCGCCGTCGACGAGGCGCTGGCCGCGAAGGCGGACGGGCGCGAGCGGACGATCCTGTTCAACCTGAGCGGGCACGGCTTCCTCGACATCAGCGCCTACGCCAAGAACGGCCACGGCGGAAAGGCCTAGCGGGCCCGGGCCGGCCCGGGGGGACATGTTGCCATCCGCCGCCGTATTGTACTAAGGTATCCTCGGATGTTCAGGAGGTCCGCAAACCCATGACCAGACGAATCCCTCCGCCTCTTCTCGCCTTGCTCGCCGTCGCGTTGGCAGTCCCGGCCGTCCGGGTTTTGGCGGCCCGTCCCGCGCCCCAAGGCGACCTCGCCGCAAAGATCGACGCCGTCATGGCCGGCGTCTACAAGCCCGGAGATCCCGGGGCGGCCATCATCGTGCGCAAGGACGGCCAGACCATCTTCCGCAAAGGCTACGGCATGGCCGACCTCGAGCTCTCTGTCGCGGTCGAGCCCGACATGGTCTTCCGTCTGGGCTCGATCACCAAGCAGTTCACGGCGGTCGCCGTCCTCATGCTGGCCCAGGACGGCAAGCTCGGGCTCCAGGACGAGATCACGAAGTTCCTGCCGGACTACCCGACGCAGGGCAAGCGGATCACGGTCGAGCACCTCCTGACGCACACGTCGGGCATCCAGAGCTATACGGACATGCCCGAGTGGCTGCCGCTCTGGCGCAAGGACTTCACGGTCAAGGAGCTCGTCGACTTCTTCAAGGACAAGCCCATGCAGTTCGAGCCCGGCCGCAACTGGGCTTACAACAACTCCGGCTATATCCTTCTCGGGGCCATCATCGAAAAGGCCTCGGGCAAGACCTACGAGGAGTTCGTCACAGAGAGGATCTTCAAGCCTCTGGCCATGAAGGGCTCTTCCTACGGCAGCACCGAGCGGATCATCCCCCGCCGCGTCCCGGGCTATCAGACGGGCAAGGAAGGGGTCATCAACGCCCCGTACCTCAGCATGACCCAGCCCTACGCGGCCGGCTCGCTCCTGTCGACGGTCGACGATCTGGCCGTTTGGAGCGACGCCGTATTCGCCGGGAAGCTCGTCGGCAAGGAGTGGCTCGACAAGGCCTTCACGCCCTACAAGCTCATGAACGGCCGATCCACGGGATACGGCTACGGCTGGTTCGTGGGGGATTTTGACGGCCACCGCTCGATCGAGCACGGCGGCGGCATCAACGGCTTCACGACCTACGAGATGACCTTCCCGGAGGACCGCATCTTTCTGGCCATCCTGGCCAATAGCGCCATCGCCGGCCGCGACCCGGAGCCGCGCGCGGTCAAGATCGCCCGGCTCGCGCTCGGCCTGCCCGAGCCCGAGCGAGAGGCCATCGCGCTCCCGGCCCGGGACCTCGAAGCGTTCGCCGGCGTCTACGCCGACGAACGCAAGCGGGAGTTTTACGTCAGCCGCGAGGGCGACAGGCTTTTCGCCCAACAGCAGGGCGGCGCGAAGAACGAGCTCTTTCCGGCTTCGGCGGCGGAATTCTTCCTCAAGGACAACCCGGCCCGATTCGTGTTCGTCAAGGACACCGGAGGCCGCGTGAGCGGCCTCGAGATCAAATCCCGTATCGGGCCGGCCCAGGTCCTGACGAAAACCGATAAGCCCCTCCCCGCCCAGCGCAAAGAGGCGACCGTCGACCCGAAGCTCTATGACCGCCTGACCGGCGATTACGAGCTGGCGCCCAATTTCATCCTGACCATCGTCGGGCGGGGCGACAAGCTCATGTCGAAGGCCACCGGCCAGCCCGAGGTCCAGATCTTTCCGGAATCGGAGACGCGGTTCTTCCTCAAGGTCGTCGACGCCCAGATCGACTTCATCCTCGACGCCGCGGGCCGGGTGACCGGACTCGTCCTCCACCAGGGGGGCCAGAACCTTCCGGCCAAAAAGATCCGGACCCCCTGATAAGGGAACCCGGCGGCCGGTGAATTCGTATATAGGGACGGAAGAGAAATTGAACTGAGGGAGGCCCCCATGTCCCTGAAGCGAATGAAGATCGTCGGCGCGACCCTGTTGCTCCTCGGTCTCGCCGCCGCTTGCGACGAATCCCGGAACATGATGACGGAAACGAAGACGGTCGCCCTCGAAGGAGCGGCCCGGGCCGAGGTCGGGCTGCGCCTGGGCGCCGGAGAGATGCATCTCCGGGGGGCCGAACAGGCGGCCCTGCTCGAGGCCTCGTTCGAGTTCAACCGGGAGCGCAACCGTCCCGAGGTCAACTATCGTCTCTCCGGCGACAAGGGCGTCCTTGAGGTCCGGCACACCAGGCGGCACGGCATCAACTTCGGCCCGGCCCGGAACCGCTGGGACCTCACCCTGGGGCAGGCGGTCCCGCTCGACCTCACGATCGACCTCGGCGCCGGCCGGAGCGATCTCGACCTCAGAGGCCTCAAGCTCGAACGGGTCGAGATCGACATGGGGGTGGGCGAGGTCAACCTCGATCTCCGCGGCCCGCACGCCTCGGGCTTCATGGTCAAGATCGACGGCGGCGTCGGCAGCGCCAGGTTGGTCCTGCCTTCCGAAGTCGGCGTCCGGGTCAAGGTCGACGGCGGCCTCGGCTCGGTCGACGCGCGCGGCCTGTCCAAGCAGGCCGGCGCGTACGTCAACGAGGCCTACGGCAAGAGCCCCGTCACGATCGAGGTCGATATCGATGCCGGCGTCGGCAGCCTCGACCTCACCTGCGAGCCCTCTTCCCTGATCAAGACCTGACCTCATCTAAAAGAGCGCCTGCGCCAAGCGATTGGATGGTGCATGGAGAATCGCAGTGAGGTCGCGGAAGAAGGGGCTGAAGGGTATCGTCGGAGTGAGCATAGAGCGGTGATTTAGCCTTCACGGGACGGAGACGCGGAGTCTTTAACCGGCTCCGGAGCGGGAAGGCGTTTCAAATCACCGCAGCGAGCGGAGACGATCCCTGAGGACCCTCCGCGACCGGTCTGGCAAAAACTCCGGAACCTGCTTCGCGCAGGCTTTCCTTTTGACCTAGACTTCTTCGAATCGCGCGGTGAAGTGCCGCAGGACCGGCGATTCGCGGACGATGCGCAGCCCCTTGACCTTGTCGCGGTTCCTGTGGAGCTCGATGACCGAATCGGCGACGTACCGGAGGTGGGACGCGGTGTAGACCCGCCGCGGAATGGCCAGCCGGACCATCTCGAGCTCGGGAAAGATCTCTTCCTTCCCCTTGCCCGTCTTGCGCCCGAACATGACCCCGCCGATCTCGACGGCCCGGATGCCGTAATCGCGATAAAGGGAAACGGTCAAGGCCCAGCCGGGATACTGGGCCCGGCGGATGTGCGGCAAATAACGGTCGGCCAGGAGATAAACGGCGTGACCCCCGAAGGGCTTGAGGACGGGAACGCCGGCCTGGTCGAGGAGCCCGCCGAGATAGGCCACCTGGGCGATCCTGTGCTCGAGATAGTCTTCCTCGAGCCCTTCCTTGAGGCCCCGGGCCATGGCTTCGAGGTCGCGGCCGGCCAGTCCGCCGTACGTCGGGAACCCTTCGCTGAGGATGAGCAGGTTCTTGATCTTTTCGGCCAGAGCGTCGTCGTCGAGGGTGACGAAGCCGCCGATATTGACCAGGGCGTCCTTTTTGCCGCTCATGGTCGCCCCGTCGGCGTACGAGAACATCTCCTGGGCGATCTCGAGAACGCTCTTCTTGGCGTAGCCCTTTTCGCGTTTCTTGATGAACCAGGCGTTCTCGGCGAAGCGGCAGGCGTCGAGGAAGAAAGGGATATCGTAATGAGCGCAGACGTCGCTCGTCTCTTTGATGTTCTTCAGGGAGACGGGCTGGCCCCCGCCGCTGTTGTTCGTCACCGTCATCATGACCAGGGGGATCTTGTCCTTGCCCCGCTTGTCGATGAATTTCTTCAGCTTGGCGACGTCCATATCGCCCTTGAACGGCTGGTCCGAGTCGGGATCGTAGGCCGCCGCGGCGGCCAGGTCCTCGGCCCGGGCCTCGAGGACCTCGATGTTGGCCCGGGTCGTGTCGAAGTGGATGTTGCTGGGGACGCTGTCCCCCTTCTTGACGATCGAGCCGAACAGGACCCTTTCCGCCGCCCGGCCCTGGTGGGTGGGGATGACGTTGCTGAAGCCGAAGACCGAGCGGACGGACTCTTCAAGATGGTAGAAGTTCCGGGCCCCGGCGTAGGACTCGTCGCCGGTCATGATGCCGGCCCACTGGTCGTCGCTCATGGCCGACGTGCCGGAATCGGTCAGGAGGTCGATCGTGACCTTCTCGGCCGGGAGGCCGAAGATATTGAGGCCAGACTGCTTGAGGAGCAGTTCCCGTTCCCGCCTGGAGACCGGACGCAGCGGTTCGATCGATTTGATGCGGAAAGGCTCCATGGGCGGCTTGATATCTGCCATCGTATCCTCCCTGGCCGTCCCAGGACCCGTTCCGGGGACGTGAATGTCCTAGAATGCCGTCAGCTTGCGGAACTGCCTGAACCGGGCTTCGACCAGGGCCCGATCGAGCGACAGGAACCGTCCGATCCCGAAATCCTCGATGGCGAACGAGGCCATGACGCTGCCGTAGACCGCGGCCCGGCGCACGTCCCGGCGCGCCAGGCCCGGCGTCTTGTCGAGATACCCCAGAAAACCGCCGGCGAAGCTGTCCCCCGCTCCGGTCGGATCGACGACGTGCTCGCACGGATGGGCCAGGACGCCAAAGACAAAATCCCGGCCGAAGACGAGCGCCCCGTGCTCGCCCTTCTTGAGGAGGACGAGGGAGGGGCCCAGCGCGACCAGGGCCTTGCCGGCGCTGATGAGGTTCATCTCCCCGGTGATGAGCCGGGCCTCTTCGTCGTTGGCGAAGAAGATGTCGACCCGGCCGAGCTCCTTGAGCAGGGATTCGCGCTTGGTGTCGATCCAAAGCCGGATCGTGTCCATGGCCACCAGGGCCGGCTTCCGGAACTGCCGCAGGACGAACTCGTGGTGCTCCGGGTTGAGGTTGGCCAGGTAGACGATGCGCGAGCCGCGGTAGGGCGCCGGGACCTCCGGCCGGAAATCGGCGAAGACGTTGAGCTCGGTCCGCAGGGTCGTCCGCCGGTTGGGGTCGTCCTCGTACTTCCCTTCCCAGTGGAAGGTCTTCCCGGCTTTGACCTTGAGCCCGGCGAGATCGACGCCGCGCGAGCGGAGGAGAGTCAGGGTCTTGCGCGGGAAATCGCGGCCGACGACGCCGACGATTCGGGGCCGGGTGAAATAGCTCGCCGCGAGGGCGCAATAGGTCCCCGACCCGCCGACGATCTTCTCCCGGTCGCCCCACGGCGTCCGGATGGTGTCGAAGGCGACAGAACCGACGATGACCAGACTCATGGCGTGCTTTCTCGCGTCCTCAGTCCAGGTACTTGTCGACGAGAAGGGCCAGCTTCTTCCGGGTCGCGGCCGGAATGGCGGACGGGGCGGTGACGATCGTGTTCTTGAGTGCGGAACCGCAGTCGCAGCCCGGCGCTTCTTTCTTCCCCATCTCCGCCAGGGCCTTCTTGATGACGGCCTTGGCGTTGGCGATATTGTACGACAGGTTCTGCAGCACGAGCTCGACCGTGACGGGCTCCTCGGTCTCATGCCAAACGTCGTAATCCGTGGCCAGGCTGAGGGTCGCGTAGCAGATCTCGGCCTCGCGGCAGAGCTTGGCTTCGGTGGCGCTTGTCATGCCGATGACGTCGCATCCCCAGGTCCTGTAGGCCAGCGACTCGGCTTTCGTGGAAAAGGCCGGTCCGTCGATCGAGATGTAGGTCCCGCCCCGATGGGCCCTCAGCCCGAGGCCGACGGCCGTATCGTACAGGGTTTTCGCAAGAGATGGACAGACCGGCTGTCCCAGGCTGACATGGGCCACTATCCCGCCGCCGAAGAACGTGTTCGGACGCCGGGTCCGATCGAAGAACTGGTCCGGGAGGACAATGTCCCGCGGGTGAATGTCCTCGCGGAGCGAGCCGACGGAGTTGACCGAGATGATCTGTTCGACCCCTAACTTCTTGAAACCGAAGATATTGGCACGGTAGTTGACCTCGGCCGGGAGGAGCCGATGGCCCTTGCTGTGACGGGCCAGAAAAGCCACACGGCGGCCTTCGAGCGTCCCGACGACATAGGCGCAGGACGGGTCGCCGAAGGGCGTGCGGAGGCGGACTTCTTTCTTGTTCCGGAATCCGTCGATCTCGTAGAGCCCGGTCCCGCCCAGGATGCCGATCGTCGCCGTGGGCGGTCTGGTCGTCTTGTTCCCGGCCATGAATCCTCCTCGATTCCATATACCCTTTTCCGCGAGGCCAAGTCAATCCCCCGCCCGCCAGCAATTCGCCGTTCGAGGGATAGTCCTGAGCTTTTGCGAAGGGCAATCCCCTGCTCCGACGTCTTTGCATTTTCCAGCTAAAAACGATATCCTAAGGAAACCATGAAGTACGTCTATCTCGATGCCTCGTCGGGGGTTAGCGGGGACATGTGCCTCGGCGCCCTCCTCGATCTGGGCGTCGACCAGGCCCTCTTCCAGGAGAGGATGGCCTGGCTGCGCCTGCCCGTGGAGATCGCGGTCCGGCGGGTCCGCCGCGGCGGTTTCGCGGCCCTCAAGGTCGACGTCGCCATCAAGGGTCATGAGCACGTCGAGCGCACCTTCGGCGACGTCGAGCGCATCATCGCCAGGAGCCGCTTCGCCCCAGCCGTCAAGGACCGGGCCCTCACCGTCTTCAAGCGGCTGTTCGAGGCCGAGGCCAAAGTCCACGGACGAAGGTTCAAGGAAGCGCACCTGCACGAGGCCGGGGCTGACGACGCCCTGGTCGACGTCGTCGGGACCGCTTTTCTCCTCGACGAACTGGGCGTCACCGATGTCTATTGTTCGCCGCTCAACGTCGGCTCTGGCTGGGTCAACACCTCCCATGGCCGGCTGGCCGTCCCGCCTCCGGCCGTGGCCGAGCTCCTTAAGAAGGCGCCGGTCTACGCCGCCTGGGTCGAATCGGAGCTCGTGACACCGACGGGCGCGGCCATCGTCGCGGCCCTGGCCAAGCGATTCATGAAGCTGCCCGAGCTCGTCTACGAGAGGATCGGCCGGGGCGCCGGGACCAGGGAATTCCCCGAGATCCCCAACATTCTCAGGATCTATTACGGCGACGCGGCCCGCGTCGACGAAGAGAAGGCCGTCTTCATCGTCGAGGCGACCGTCGACGACGCTTCGCCGCAGCTCCTGGCCCATTTCCTCGAGCGGGCCTTGGAGGAGGGCGCCCTGGACGCCACCCTCTCCCCCGTCGTCATGAAGAAGAACCGGCTGGGAACGAAGCTCTCGCTCCTCGTCGAGGGCGCGCGGATCGACGCCCTGATCGAGGCCGTGTTCAAGGAGACGACGTCGATCGGGGTCCGCTTCTATCCGGTCGGCCGCCGCGTCCTCGAGCGGGACTTCCGGACGGTGCGGGTCGACGGCGAAAAGGTCGGCATCAAGGTCGCGGCCCTCGGGGGCAGGATCGTCAACATCCAGCCCGAGTACGAGGACCTTCTCAGGGCGGCCCGCAAGACCGGGACGCCCCTCAAGGAGATCGCCCACCGCGCCGTCTGCGAATTCCATAAAAAGCGCTGACCGAGCCTGGCGGAAGGACGACCATGGACATCAAAAAGATCGAGAAAGGCGTCGGCCTCATCCTCGAGGGGGTCGGGGAAGATGTCCGCCGGCCCGGGATCCGGGCGACGCCCCGCCGCGTGGCCCGCATGCTGGCCGAGATCCTCGGCGGCTCGGAGCGCGAGGCGACGCGGAACCTCCGCGTCATCGAGGACGAAAAGCACGACGAAATGGTCCTCATCAAGAACATCCCCCTCTACTCGATGTGCGAGCACCATCTCCTCCCCTTCGCGGGAGTGGCCCACGTGGCCTATATTCCGAAATCCGGGCGCATCGTCGGCCTGAGCAAGATCGCCCGGGTGGTGGAGGCCCTGTCCAGGCGGCTCCAGGTCCAGGAGCGGTTGACGAAGCAGATCGCCGACCTGCTCGACAAGCACCTCGAGCCCCTGGGCGTCATGGTCGTGATCGAAGCCGAGCACATGTGCATGTCGATGCGCGGGGCGAAGAAGCCCAAGTCGATCACGGTGACCTCGGCCGTCCGCGGCTCGTTCCGGACGAACCCGGCGACGCGGGCCGAGGCCATGATGCTCATCCGGGGAGGACCCAGCAATGTCAACGAATTCTAAGAAAACGTTTTTCGTCACGACGCCGATCTACTACGTCAACGACGTGCCCCACATCGGGCACGCCTACACGACGATCATCGCCGACACCCTGGCCCGCTTCCACAAGCTCGCCGGCCAGGAGGTCTTTTTCCTGACCGGGACCGACGAGCACGGTCAGAAGATCGAGAAGGCCGCGGCCGAGAAGGGCCTGACGCCCAAGGCCCTGGCCGATTCGGTCGTCGGACGGGCCCAGGACCTGTGGAAGGCCCTGGACATCTCTTACGATTTCTTTGTCCGGACGACCATGGACATCCACGAGAAGGGCGTCCAGAAGCTCTTCCAGGTCCTGCTCGACAAGGGGGATATCTACAAGGGCGAGTACAAGGGCTGGTACTGCGTCTCCGACGAGAATTTTCTCCCGGAGGACGTGCCTCTCGAGGCCGAGTCCTGTAAGACCTGCCCCGACTGCGGCAAGAAAGCGTCGCTCGTCTCCGAGGAGACCTACTTCTTCCGGCTCTCGGCCTACCAGGACAGGCTCCTCGAGCTTTACGAGAAGCATCCCGAATTCGTCCGGCCGCAGAGCCGCCTCAACGAGGTCGCGAGCTTCGTCCGCGGCGGGCTCAAGGACCTGAGCATCACCCGGACGACGGTCAAGTGGGGCATCCCCGTCCCCGGCGACCCCAAGCACACGATCTACGTCTGGTTCGACGCCCTCCACAACTACGTCACGGCCATCGGCTACGACTGGAACATGGCCCGCTACGAGAAGTTCTGGCCGGCCGATATCCAGCTCGTCGGCAAAGACATCCTCAGGTTCCACGCCGTCTATTGGCCGGCCTTCCTCATGGCGTCGGGCCTGCCGCTGCCGCGGACGGTCTTCGGGCACGGCTGGTGGCTCAAGGACGACACCAAGATGTCCAAATCCAAGGGCAACGTCCTCGATCCGCAGGTCCTTCTCAAGGTTTTCGGACCGGACCCGCTGCGCTATTTCCTCCTCCGCGAGATCCCCATCGGCCAGGACGGCAATTTCTCCCACGAAGCCTTCCTCCACAGGGTCAACTCCGACCTGGCCAACGACTTCGGCAACCTCGTCCAGCGCACGCTGACCATGATCGGCAACTACTTCGGCGGGGCCATCGATGCCCCCGGCGAGGAGACGGCCGAGGACGCGCGGGTGCGGACGGATTTCGGCGAGCTCAAGGGCCGCGTCTACGATCTCTACGAGGCCTGCGCCCTCAACAGGGCCCTCGAGGAGGTCTGGGCCTATATCGGCATGGTCAACAAGTACCTGGCCGATAACGAGCCCTGGATCATGGCCAAGGACGCGAGCCGGCGGCCCCGGCTGGCCCGCGTGCTGCTCCAGGCCGCGGCGGCCATCCGCGGCGCGAGCTACCTCGTCTACCCCGTCATCCCCCGGTCGGTCGAGAAGGTCTGGGGATTCCTCGGAGAGCCGCAGAAGCCCGCGGACGTCGGCTGGGAATCGCTCGATTTCGGCGGCTTCGGTCCCGGCCGGAAGGTCGGGATGCCGCAGGCGCTCTTCCCGAGGGTGGCGCTAAAGGATTTCCTGGGCGAAGAGGCCGGCGGGCCCGGGCCCGCGGCACCGGCCGCGGGGCCTGAACCGATCACGAAGGGAGCGAACGTCATGGATATCATCACCTACGACGAATTCAGGAAGATGGATCTCCGGGTCGCCCAGATCCTCGAAGCCGAGCGCGTGCCCGGCGCGACCAGGATCCTGAAGCTCAAGATCGACATCGGCACGGAGCAGAGGCAGATGGTCGCGGGGATCGCCGAGACTTATGCGCCCGAAGAGCTCGTCGGAAAGAAGCTCATCGTCATCGTCAATTTGAAGCCCGCGATCATCCGGGGCATCGAATCCCAGGCCATGCTGCTGGCGGCCATCACCCCCGACAACAAGGCCCTCATCCCCTTCTTCGACCGCGACATCCAGGCCGGGGCGATCGTCAAGTAAGCTCGCCGAGGACCGCCTCGATCCGGGACGCGGGGATCGCCCCCTCCCGGAGAATGCGCGGCCGGTCGCCGGCGAGGTTGACGACCGTCGAAGGCCGGCCGCCGGGCGCGGGACCGCCGTCGAGGACGAGATCGACCTGACCGTCGAACAGAGCTTTCACTTCGGCGGGATCGGCCAGCTCCAGCTCTCCTGACAGGTTGGCGCTCGTCGCGGTCAGGGGCTCGCTCATCTCCCGGACGAGCGATCTCAGCCAGGTCAAGGGCGGGATCCGCAGGGCGATCGTCCGGCCAGGCCCGAGAACGCGATCCGGAAGACCGGCCGCAGCCGGAAGGACGACGGTCAGAGGACCGGGCCAGAACTCCGCGGCCAGGACCGAGAACGCCTGGGGCAGCGAGGACACGACGTCCCTGACCATGTCCATGTCGGAAACAATGAAAGACAGGGGCTTCGAGGGGTCCCTTTTCTTAAGCCGGAAAACTCTGTCGACGCCTTTCTTCGAAAGGGCCGCCGCGCCGAGGGCGTAGAACGTCTCGGTGGGGTAGGCCGCGACCGCCCCCGAGAGGAGGGCCGCGGCGACATCCCCGACCCCGGGAACATCCGCCGCAGTCCGGTCGAGACGGACGATGCGGGTTTCGATCAATTCCGGCCTCCTCCCCGACCGGGATGTTAATCGCCCCATGTCCAAAAGTCAAACAGGGCGGCCGTCCCCGGCCCGGAGGACACCTGACCTGTTTTGGGCACATCCTCAGGGATCTCCGGCCTGTTGGAAACCAGGCCCGGCCTGGCATATTTTTTGCTATAATGACTTGTGAACTGGAGGAAAGACATGAAAAAGCTGACTGTTATCGCCGTTGGATTGCTCCTTCTCGTCCCGTCCCTGGCCTTCTCCGATTCGGTTACGCTGAGGCTGGGCTATTATTTCCCCAAGGCCATCTCGAATTCCTATCTGAGCGCCCACCCGGACAGCCTCTGGACGATCGAGTTCGACCAGATGAGCTTCCTGCCGAAGAACTATCGCGGCGGGACGGTCGGCATCAGCTACGATTACTTCTTGAGCAAGAACATCAGCCTGGCGTTGAGCGCGGACGCCTACAACAAGAGCAACGTCGGCTTCTACAGAGACTGGGTGGTCAACACCCTCACCGAGGGCGATTTCGCCTTCCCCTTCGAGTTCTTCGAGGGCGGCGATATCGTCCACTCCTTCCGCGTGAGCATCACCCCGATCGACATCTCCGTCAAGCTCCTGCCGCTCGGCCGGAGGGCCAAGATCATCCCTTATGTCGGAGGCGGCGCCAGCATGGTCTTCTTCGGCGCCCGCATGTTCGGCGACATGGTCAATTTCTCCGACCCCTTCATCTATACCGACCCCGTGCTGGGCGACGTCGACGTCTTTCCCGTCGAGCCCGTCTTCAGCAGTGAACACGGCACCGCGTTCGGCTGGCATGCGTTCGGCGGCATCCAGTTCCCCATCGGGTACCGGGCCACGATCGAGGCCGAGGCCCGTTATCATTCAGCCAAGGGAAGTCTCGGCGGCCTGTTCCAGGGCTTCGATGACTTCGAGCTCGGCGGCCTCGCCCTGACCGCCGGGATCAGCTACTGGTTTTAGACCCTAAGTTTCCGATCGGCACAAGGGGGCCGGCCGCCAGGCTGGCCCCTTTTTTTTGCGCTGGTCAGGATTTCTTCGACAGGCGCAGGGGCCGGGCCGTGTCGAAGGGGATGACGAGCGGCCCCCAGACCGAAGCGATCGTGATCCGGCCGCTGAACCGGCAGGGGAACTCGGGCTTGGCGAAGCCGGCGCGGACGTCGTCCCCGGCCTCGAAGAAATCGACCAGGAAGGGAAGGGAGAACGTCTTTTCGCCCGTCTGGGGCAGGCTCTTGTCCCCCGCAATGGACCCTGAGAGCACGACGCGGCCGCTGAAAGTGAGCTCGAAATCGATGGCCTCGACGATGAGGTCGTAGCCGTTGGGATTTCGGAATCGGGGATGGAAGACGACATCGGCCCCGCCCACGGTCAGGTCGACGACATCGAGCGGCAGCAGGTCGACCTCCGGGTCTTTGAAGATGGGGAACTCGCCGCTGAAGGCGAACGAGACCTTCTGCTCCCTGTTCCGCTCGTTCGAGAAGTACATCTCGCCGACGATGTCGCAGAGCCCCTGGCCCTCGATCGGACCGATGGCCTGCCGGAGCAGGTCGTAGGTGATCTTGACCGGAAGGGCGATGAGGGTCTCGCCATTTGCGGGCACGGCCAAAGGCTGGGCCAACGTGACGGTCGTGTTGATGTACTCCTTCTGGTCGATCCTGACGCGATAACGGTAGCGGACGAGCTCGCGAGGCGCTTGAGCCGGATTGACGACGGCGATGTGGAAGGCCAGGACGAGGCCCGAAGAGCTCAGGTTCTTGATGACCTTCTGCCTCAGCTCGAGCGTGATCTCGTCCTTGGCCCCGGCGGCGGGTCCCGAGGCGGCCGGAACGGCGAAGCCGGCGAGGCAGATCCCGAGACAGGCGGCGCCGAGCGCCAATCCCGCCGAGCGTCCGTATGCGTTCATGACCTCCCTACAGGATACTCAAAAGCCGGACAACTGACAAGGAAGGAAAATGCCTACGTCCCCTTTCCCCGGCCATTGCAGTTAGGGTCCGCCGACCTTATAATGGGGGTCCATGCCCGGGCATGAATCTCCGGGAGGAGGGATCGCCATGAAAAGGCGTCGAATCGCCGTATTCGGCCTAGCTCTGATGGTCATCGGGGGACTCACCCTCTCATGCAGCGGAAAGGGGCCCGGACAGGCTGGGACCGCTCCGGGACAACCCAAGCACGACCAAGCCATCTACACCCGCGAGACGCCGGAAAGCAAGGACTCGACCTTTCTCGCGGCCGATCTCTCGGCGTTCCCCCACCCGACCGACCCGCTCGAGTTCACCCAGATCTTCCACCTGCCGCCCGTCATGCAGGGCAAGACGGGGACCTGCTGGTCGTTCGCGGCGACGTCCCTCCTCGAATCCGAGCTGCGGCGGCAGGGAAAGGCCGTGGTCAAGCTCTCCGAGATGCACACGGCCTATTGGGAATACGTCGAAAAGGCCCGCCGCTTCCTCAGGGAGAAAGGGAATTCCTTCCTTGGCCAGGGCTCCGAGCCCAACTCGGCCCTGGCCCGGATCAAGCAGTACGGGCTCGTCCGCGAATCGGACTACCCCGGTCTGCTCGACGGCAAGACCGTCCACGACCACGGTCCGCTCTTCCGCGAGCTGCGGGACTTTCTCTCCGGCCTGGCCGCCAAGAACGCCTGGGACGAGACTTCGGGCCTCGCCGGCGTGCGGGCCATCCTCGACCGCCACCTGGGGCGCCCTCCGGACCGGATCAACGTCGACGGCCGGTCCCTGACGCCGCTCGAGTATCTTGCCTCCCTCGGGCTCGTGCCGGACGATTACGTCTCCTTCATCAGCTTCATGTACCTGCCCTTCTACACTCGAGGCGAATACAAGGTCCCCGACAACTGGTGGCACAGCCGCGACTACCGCAACCTGCCGCTCTACGAATTCTCCCTGGCCCTGCTCCGGGCCCTGCGCAAGGGCTACAGCGCGACCCTGGCCGTCGACTTCACCGAGCCGGGCTATCTCGGCGAGAGCGACGTGGCCATGGTGCCCACTTTCGACATCCCCTCGGCCTATATCGACCAATCCAGCCGCGAGCTCCGCTTCGCGAACGGCACCTCGACCGACGACCACGCCGTCCAGTGTGTCGGCTATCTCGAGTCCGGAAAGGGGAACTGGTACATGATCAAGGACTCCTGGGAAAACGCCTGGTGGGGCAAGGCCAAGGGTTACTTCTTTTACCAGGACGATTACATCCGCTTGAAGTGCCTGATGTTCATGGTCCATAAAGACGCCGTCAAGGAGGTCCTGGAGAAATTCCCGGCCGCCGAATGACCAAGCGGACCTTCGACCTCCCCGACCGGGCGCTCTTTGTCCGGCTCTTCGGCGGCGACGTCTACGCCGTCGGCGGCTTCGTCCGCGATCTCATCCTCGGACGTCCCTCCGCCGAGGTCGATCTCCTCGTCGCCCGCCGTCCCCTCGAAAGGATCGTGAGCAAGCTCGAAAAGCACGGCCGGGTCGACCTCGTCGGCCGGAGCTTCGGCATAATCAAGTTCAGCAGGGGCGGCCGGACGACCGATATCGCGCTGCCGCGGGTCGACCGGGCCGGGGTCGACGGGCCGCGCGGCCACAAGGACATCGTCGTCGCCGCGGACCCGGACCTGCCCATCGAAAAGGACCTCGAGCGGCGCGACTTCCGGATCAACAGCATGGCCCTCCGGCTCAAGGACGGCATCCTCATCGATCCCTTCGAGGGTTGCAAAGATGCGCGGGCCAAACGCATCCGCCTGACCAACCCCTCGGCCTTTCCGGATGACCCCCTGCGCGTCATCCGGGTAGCCCGCTTCGCCTCGGTCCTGGGCTTTAAGGTCGACCCGGCCATCTACCCCGCCGCCCGGGGGGTCGACCTTTCCGGGCTCAGCGTCGAACGGGTCAACGACGAGATGTTCAAGATGCTCCTCGATTCGCCGCGGCCGTCCGTCGGTCTCGAAGAGATGTTTCGCCTCGGCGTCCTCGAGCAGTGGTTCCCCGAGATCCAGGCCCTGACCCAGATCATCCAGGATGCCGTCTTCCACCCCGAAAAGGACGCCTTCGGCCATCACACGGTCTGGGCCCACACCAAGCTCAGCGTCGACCAGGCCGGGGCCCTGGCCCGGATAGCCGGGCTCCCGGCGCCGAAGCGGCTGGCCCTGCTCCTGGCGGCTCTCTACCACGACCTGGGCAAGGCGACGACGACGCGGTGGGAGTTCAAGCGCGGACGGATGACCCTGACCTCGGCCGGCCACGATGTCCAGAGCGAACGGGCGGCCCGCCGCGTCCTGGTCCGGTTCAAGGTCCAGACCTGGGGCGGCTACAACATCGGCCGCATGGTGCCCCTGCTCATCCGCACCCACCACCGGGCCGGGGAGCTCTGGGCGAACCGCCGGGAGGTCACGAAGAAGGCCTTCAACCGCCTGGCCGCCGACGTCCAGGGCGAGATCGATCTCCTCGTCCTTCTCGACGCGGCCGACCGCGCCGGCCGCCGGTCCCGCCTCGTCCGCGGCCTCGACCGCCAGGCCTGCTGGCTGGTCAGGAAATTCGAGGAGCTCGAGGTCAATCGGGAAACGATCAAGCCCCTGGTCATGGGCCGGGACCTCATCAAGCTCGGCGTCCCGCCCGGGCCGGAGATGGGCAGTCTGCTCAGGAAGATCTATCAGGCCCAGCTCGACAACGCTTTCGAGACCAAGGCGGATGGCCTGGCACGGGCGCGGCGCCTGATCAAAAGGACGGCCCCATGACCATCCTCGTCGCCGGCGGCGCCGGATACATCGGCTCGCATACGGTCAAGGAGCTTGTCAGGGAGGGCTTCAAAGTCCTCGTCCTCGACAATTTCTCGAGCGGCCGGCCGGAGCTCATCGGCGCCGTCCCCCACGTCAAGGCGGACCTTCTCGACCGGGAGGCCCTGCGGCAGATCTTCCAAAGGAACGAGATCGGGGCCGTCCTCCACTTCGCCTCGCTCATCCAGGTCGGCGAATCGTGCCTCGATCCCCGGAAGTACTATACCCACAACCTCGAGACAAGTCTCAACCTCTTTGACGCCATGCTCGAGGCCGGGACAAAGGCCCTCATCTTCTCCTCGACCGCCGCCGTCTACGGCGAACCCCTGGAAACGCCCATCCCCGAGAGCCACCCGACGAGGCCGGCCAACCCCTACGGCCGGGCCAAGCTCATGGTCGAGGACATCCTCAGGGACTACGAGCGGGCCCACGGCCTGCGCTCGATCTCGCTCCGCTATTTCAATGCCGCGGGGGCCGCGCTCGACGGGACGACGGGCGAATGCCATGACCCCGAGACGCACCTCATTCCCAACGTCCTTCTCAGCGTTCTCGGGAAAAAGCCGCGTCTCCAGGTCTTCGGCGGGGATTTCCCGACGCCCGACGGAACCGCCCTGAGGGATTACATCCATGTCACCGACCTGGCGGCGGCCCACGTCCTGGCGCTGAAGTCGCTCCTGGCGGACGGGGCCGGCGACGTCATCAATCTGGGCACAGAGATCGGACATTCGGTCCTCGAGGTCATCCGGACGGCCGAGAAGGTGACCGGACGGCGCGTCCTCTATGACATCGCCCCGAGGCGCCAGGGAGACGTGGCCGTGCTCCTCGCGTCCAAGGCTAGGGCCGAAAAGGTCCTGGGCTGGAAAACCCGCCTGTCCTCGCTCGAGACGATCGTCGAATCCGCCTGGAATTGGCACCGGCAGGCCGGCTGAGACCGTCCGGCCCCCTTTCCCGGTTGACGGCCTCCGGCACGATGTGGTATAAAAGACTTTCGAAATGAAGTTTGAGAAGCACGTCACGCCCGCTCGCGTCTTTATCACCCTGATCTTCCTCCTGCTGGCGGCCTGTTCCTCCTCTCCCAAGCCGGCCAGGACGACCCCCAAACCCGTCCCACCCCCCGCCGCGGAGGCGGATAAGCCCCGGGTCGACAAGCCGGCTCCCGCGGTCGAGGAGCCCTCCCGTCCAGCCCGCGAGGCCCAGGAAGCGGCCCAGGCCCTTTCTCCCAGGGACGAATCGATAGACAAGGATGCCGCGACCCTCCTCGAGGACGCCTTCACCGCTTATGAAGAGGCCCAGGCGGCCATCGAACGGCAGGATATGGAAGGGGCCCTGATCAAGCTCGACGAGGCCTACGGCCTTCTGCTGAAGATGCACGTTCCGGCCGACTCCCCTCTTCTCCAGGAGAAGCAGGACCTCCGCCTCCTCATCGCCCAGCGCGTCCTGAAAATCTCGGTCTCCCGGACCACCCTGGCCTCGTCCGTCAACGGCTCCATCCCTCTCATCGAGAACCAGTGGGTCGCGAGAGAGATCAAGTCGTTCCAGACGGTCGAGCGAAGGGCGTTCGAGGAATCGTACAAGCGGTCCGGCCAGTACAGGGACATGATCCTCCAGGAGCTGCGCCGGGAGCACCTGCCGGAACAGCTGGCCTGGATCCCGCTCATCGAGAGCGCCTTCCGGCCGCGGGCCCTGTCGCGGGCCCGGGCCCTGGGCATGTGGCAGTTCATCCGCTCGACCGGCTATCGCTACGGTCTGAAGCAGGATAAGTACGTCGACGAGCGCATGGACCCGGTCAAGGCGACGCGGGCGGCCATCCAGTACATGATCGAGCTCCACGACATGTTCGGCGACTGGACGACGGCCATCGCCGCGTACAACTGCGGCGAGGCCCAGGTCCAGAGGGTCATCCGGGCCCAGAAGGTCGATTATTTCGACAGCTTCTGGGACATCTTCGCCAACCTGCCTTTCGAGACCGCCCGGCACGTACCGCGGTTCATCGCGACGCTCCTCATCGTGGGCAACCCGGCCAAGTACGGCTTCGACTTGCCCACGCCCGACCCTCCGGTCGCCTGCGAGTCCATCCGCGTCAACGCCGCGGTCAAGCTGGCCACCCTGTCGCAGAGCCTCGGGCTGGACGCGGCGCTCCTCGTCAGCCTCAATTCCGAGCTGCGCCACGACTCGACGCCGAACTACCCCTATGATCTTCGCGTCCCGGCCGGATACGGGGAACAGTGCCTGGCCTGCATGGCCTCGCTGCCCCAATACATCCCGCCCGACGTGGTCACGGACCGTCATACGGTGCGCAGCGGCGATACCCTGGGCGCCATCGCCAACCGCTACCGGACGTCGGTCAACGCCATCAAGCGTCTCAACGGGCTCAACAGCAACCTCATCCGGCCCGGCCAGGTCCTCCGCGTCCCTTCGCGCGGCGGGGTCGAAACGCCCTCTGCCACCGAGGCCCCGGCGGCCAAGCCCGGCGAGACGGTGACCCACATCGTCAAAAACGGGGATAATCTCTTCCAGATCGCCAAATCCTACAGGACGACGGTGGAAAAGATCAGAGCGGCCAACAACCTCGCCTCCGACATCCTGGCCGTCGGGCAGAAGCTCGTTATCGAAGCCGGCAAGACCTCCTGACCGCCCGCCCCCGTTAGGGCAGATCCCCCTCGACCCCCAGACCCGGCCTGTCGTTAAGCACCAGCTGGTCCTTGACCGTCTTTACGCCCTTGAAGGGGTCGGTCGCGGACAGCAGGTTGCCATCGAGGTCGGCGTGGTCGAAGAGCGGCGTGATGGCCGCGGCGGCCGAGATGGCCAGCGAGGTCTCGACCATGCAGCCGATCATCAGCTTGAGACCCAGGGCCCGGGCCATGGCCACCATGCGCACGGCCTCCTGGATGCCACCGCACTTCATGAGCTTGATGTTGAGGCCGTCGAAGTAGGGGGCGATGCGGGGGATGTCGGAGGCCTTCATCAGGCTCTCGTCGGCGTAGAGCGGGAGCTTGGAGCGCTGCTTGAGCCAGGCGAAATCCTCGATCCTGTCGGCGGGCATGGGCTGTTCAATGTACTCGATCCCCATGCCGGCCATCCAATTGATATTCTCCAGGGCCTCCTCTTTCGTCTTCCAACCCTCATTGGCGTCGACCCGGAGGGGCTTGGACGTCACGGCCCTGATGCCATCGATGATCTTGCGGTCGTCCTTGGTGCCGACCTTGATCTTGTAA